>NZ_LT906473.1:2409253-3011567 GCF_900187295.1 Corynebacterium cystitidis
GTCGGCGCAGTGGCTCTTGCAGGTACCGCGGTCCTTGGCATGACAGGCTCTCTCCCAATGACTGCCGATAACATCGCAGCGACATTCGGTGGGCCCGATCGGAACCAGCGTGATCGTCTCTTCCCCTACTCCTCGGGCACTGCTGAGCACGCTACCGACAAGGAAAAGGAAGAGGAAGGAAACTCCGATACAGCGGACCCCGGCCCCGCCCCGGAAAATCCCGCTGACCGTCACAGTGAGCACAATGAGGGCGAGTCCGGCCCAGCGCCAGCACCCGCACCAGCACCCGAGGCTCCAGCACCGGCGCCGGCCCCTGCACCCCAGCCGCCGGCCCCGCAGTACCAAGCACCAGCACCAGCTCCCCCGCCGGCACCAGCTCCGCGATATCAAGCTCCGCCACCGGCTCCAGCTCCCGCACCAGCACCGGCTCCCGCACCAGCACCGGCTCCCGCGCCCGCACCAGATGGCTACTATGTGCATGAAGTGCCTGGCGTGCAGATTCAAACGAATATCCCGCTCGGCGTGAACCCGTGGCAGCTAACGTTCTAGCCTAGGGCACCGCGTGAAGTCGCGTGCCACAAATTAAGGCAATGGCATGGCGGTATCGCTAGTTGGCTAGAATCTGAACAATGACCACTGAGCAGGAACTGTCGCACCCGTTCGTCGCGGTGCATGTGCAGTCGACGGGGATCCACCCGTCCACTGGGCGCTTGCTCACTCTCGATGCTGTTACCTTTGACAACGCTGGTTCCACCGGCGAAGACTTTCACACCATCTTCAACACCGGTGGAGATCCTGGACCTGTTCACCGTCACGGCGTTCCTTACGACGAGTTTGAGCAGGCGCAACGCTTTTCTCGCCACCTCAAAACCCTGGACCGGCTGATTGACGGGCGCACACTGATTGTGCACGACGCCCCTCAGGTCTGGGGGTTCGTCGTGTCCGAGGCCCGGCGTGCAATGAATGCTGCGGCACGCGCGAACCGTTCCCGCAATCGTGGGCGTGGCCGACGCCGCCAACGAGTCGGGCACGTTCCGCAACCAGAGGCGATCGTCGATACGCTCGCAACAACCCGGCGCCGTGGGATTGCGCTGACCGACGCTCGACTCTACGCCGTTGCCGAAAAAGTCCAGGTGGCTGCGCCAAGCCCGGTGGCCAGTGTGGCGCGTGCCCAGCGTCCGGAGACAGAAACATCACGTGAGGCCACACTGGTGCTCGTCGAGCTCTATCGCACCCTTTCTAGAAGTGGCCCCGTTGTCTCTTTTAGCCCGAAGGAGTTAACAGCTGACCGTTTCGGGTTGCAGCGTACCCACGCGCGGGTCGCTGCTGAAAAGGCGGAACCTGAGCACGACAACCCAGGCACCTACACCCGTGAGAAAGGACTGGCTGCGGGGATGGAGTTTGTTGTCAGCGATGACGTCGAGATCGCCCCTGATGAGTTGATCACAGCAGGGCGTGAAGCGGGCCTTACCTATACGGAAAAGCTGACCCGGACGGCATCTCTCGTGGTCACAAACCTTCGCTCTGACCTGCGGGGCAAGGCGATGCATGCCCACCGGAAAGACATCCCCCTTGTGAGTGATAAAGATTTCCTGGCAGCAGTGGCACAACTCAATGCGGGCAGATAATTTCGCTATCGTGGACGCATGAGTTCATCACCACTAAGCCGGTTGTCGTCGCTGCGTTCGCGCGTAGCTACTACTGCCGCTAAAGCAGCAACTGCAGCCTCGCGCGCCACAGGGCGTGGTGCCGGGGGCATGATCGGCGGCTTAATTGCTGGCGCGATCGATCCAAATATTATGTCGTCGCTTGCCGACGATCGCCCTGCCGTGCTTGTTACCGGCACCAATGGCAAATCCACCACCACCCGCATGTTGGCTGCTGCCCTGCGCACCAAGTACAGCGTTGCTACCAACGACGGCGGCGACAACATGGACGCCGGCATTATTTCGGCGCTCATGGCATCCCCAGATGCTACCCACATTGTGTTGGAGGTCGATGAGCTACACGTACCGTCTGTGGCGGACAAGATCAACCCGCAGGCCCTGGTGTTGCTGAACTTGTCGCGTGACCAGTTGGACCGCGTCGGCGAGATCAACTCGATTGAGCGGGCTTTGCGCTCAGCCGTCACTGCTCACCCCGATATGACTGTGATTGCCAATTGTGATGACGTGCTCATGACATCGGTGGCGTGGGACGCCAAGAACGTGATTTGGGTCTCGGCCGGTGCGGGATGGTTGGGTGATTCTGTGTCTAATCCGCGCGGTGGCGGGCACGTGGTACGCACCGAGGACGACTGGTACGCGGTGAAACCTCTGCCTAATGGCAGCACTTTCCGACGCCCCACGCCGGACTGGGTGGTCACCCCTGAGGGGATTACCACTCCGGAGGGTCAGCTGGTTGATCTCGATCTGATTCTGCCGGGGCAAGCGAACCGTGGTAACGCAGCCCAGGCGATCGCTGCGGCTGTTGAGGCGTTCGGCGTGGATCTTGATGCCGCGGTGGGTGCCGCCGAAGCAGTAGACGATGTTGCGGGCCGCTACTCTACCGTGCATTTAGGCGACCACGAGGTTCACTTCTTGCTGGCGAAGAACCCCGCCGGTTGGCAGGAAGCACTGAGCATGCTGCACCGTGATGCCGATGGGTTAGTGATTGCGGTCAATGGCCAGGTTGCTGACGGCGAGGATCTTTCCTGGTTATGGGATGTGCGCTTTGAGGATTTCGAAGGTGTGTCGGTGAAAGCCGCCGGTGAACGTGGCACCGACCTTGCCGTGCGGTTGTTGTACGCCGAGATAGATTATGAGCTCATTCACGACCCCGTTGAGGCAATCCGTGCGTGCCCGCCCGGGCGCGTCGAGGTGCTGGCCAATTACACCGCGTTTCGTGACTTGAAACGCAATATTGCGAAGCAGGAGGACTACCGTGACTGATTCACTGACTATTGGCCTGGTGCTGCCCGACGTTCTGGGTACCTACGGCGATGATGGTAACGCGCTTGTGCTGCGTCAGCGTGCACGCATGCGCGGGATGGAGGCGGAGATCCTTCGTCTCCGTTTAGGCGACGCTATCCCGGAGAATCTCGATATTTACTGTGTTGGTGGCGGGGAGGACTCCGCCCAGATTTTGGCGGCGGACCACCTGTCGAAGGATAAGGGCCTGGTGAGAGCGGCTATCAATCGGCGCCCCATCTTCGCGGTGTGCGCCGGCTTGCAGGTACTTGGCGAGTCTTTCCGCGCTTCAGGTAAGCAGGTAGACGGCATCGGGCTTATCGACGCCACCACCTTCCCCATGGCATCCCGCGCCATCGGGGAGGTCACCTCACACCCTACCCATGTCGGCATTACTGAGGAACTGACAGAGCCCTTGACTGGTTTTGAGAACCACTTGGGTGGCACCGTTTTGGGCACTGGTGCTGAACCGCTGGGCCGGTTGACCCGCGGCACTGGCAATACCGATGCTGCAAGTACCGCGGACATGCTTTCTGACGGCTCCCGCCAGCGCAGCGCCGAAGGAGCCGTGCAGGGCAGCGTGATTGCCACCTACATGCATGGGCCCGTGCTTGCACGCAACCCGCAGCTTGCTGATCTACTTTTGTCCAACGCTATGGGGATCAAACTCCGCGAGCTGGAACCTTTGGAGCTTGCCACAGTGGACCGGCTGCGCCTCGAGCGCTTGAAGTAGCGCTGAAGCCGCGCTCCGCTGGGCCGGGGCTCTTCATGCATCCCCTTTCATGTTGAGATCTCTTTTTGACGCAAATATTCTCGTTCCTTATGACCTTGATGACCTTGCATGCTTGTTTTTAGCGCTAGCAGAGGAAGATGCTGTTGAGCTGAGATGGTCCCCTGCCGTGCTAAGCAAAGCAACTGGCGTACCTTTGACCTGGTTGCCTAAGACTAGAGGCGCAACCGCCCCGACAATGCCCGCGACAGAGTAAGCTCGTCGACAAACTCAAGGTCTCCACCCAATGGCATGCCTGATGCAAGGCGGGAGACCACCAGATCTGGGAAGTCCTTGAGCAGACGCGCAAGGTAGCTGGAGGTTGCCTCCCCTCGGTATCAGGATCAGTAGCGAGGATAACCTCGCTGATCTCAGGCGAGTCCTCCCCATCACGATCAGGTAAAACACCACCGATACGTTGCAGCAGCGAAGAAATATTCAAATCCGTCGGACCTACATTCGCCAACGGGTCGAGCGCGCCACCAAGAACGTGGAATCGGCCATTGTACTCACCGGTGCGCTCAATAACTTGAATGTCTTTGGCGTCCTCCACCACGCACACCACAGAGGTATCGCGCCCCGAATCGGCACAGATACGGCACACATCGTCACGCGAAACGTTATTGCAGATCCGGCAAAACGTCACCCCATCACGCACTGCAGCAAGGGCAGCCCGCAGACGGTCAATATCTTCAGGGTCCGTCTTGAGCAGGTGAAAAGCGATACGCTGCGCACTTTTTGGGCCCACCCCAGGCAGGCGAGAAAACTCGTCGATCAAGTCCTGGAGAGGTCCTTCAAACACGTAATGCCCCTTTCGTCGTCACGCACTGGCCTGCTCAAGCCCAACTGCCAAGCATACAAAAACGCCCGGCATACACCGGGCGTTGGAGTGGCGTGTTCGCGGAGTGCGAATCAGCACCGTGGGATTAACTCAACAGTCCCCCGAGTAAATCGTCGCCACCCTGTGGGCCCTGAGTTAGTGGACCGATCTTCTCCTGCGCCAACTGGCCCGCCTTGGTATGCGCATCACGGTACGCAGCGAGAATGAGGTCCTGGAGAGTCTCAACATCCTCCGGATCCACAGCCTCCTTCTTGATCTGGATATCGGTAATCTCTGCACCACCAGTCATGATGACATTCACCAGACCACCGCCCGCGGAACCAGACACAGTAGCAGCGAGCAGCTCCTCCTGGGCCTTCTGGAGATGCGCCTGGACCTCTGCGGCCTGCTTGATCAGTTCATTCATGTCTGGCTGCTGTGGGTTGGTCATGCTAAAAACCTTTCGCTCGGTGTTGTTTTGTTCTTAGTCTACCGGGCTAACTCGCCCGGTGATTACCCAACACGTGCGCCCTCAGCGAACAGCAGCATGATCAAATCATACAATCGTCTGAACTGGCCTTTTTCTCTACAGTGGCTTCGCTCCGAGCTCCTTCTGAAGTAATTCCATCGCCACCTGGGTTGCGTCACGGCGATCGATTACGCCTGGCTCCTGTGCTTGATCAGCCATGGCTTGCTCCTCGTCTTCACGGGAATAGGGCTGTTCAGGCACAGGTCCTTGTGATGGCGTTTGCACCGCAGGGGCTCCTGCTGGTTGAAAGTGGGCCGAGCCCTGGGCAGGGCGCGAGTCAAAGCGATCTGGCGGTGGCGGAGCATCATCATCCACCGGTTCTGGTGGCAGCGGGATCTCGTCGCGTTCGCGTTTCTGGCGCTGACCGGCTCGCTGGGTTGCTTCCCTCGCGATGGATTTCCAGTCATGCGCGTCAGAGGACTGAGGTTGAGAGGGCCGCGCGGTCTGTGGCTGCGCAACCGCCACCGGCTCTACAGAGGCAGACTCATCCCCGCCCGCCTGCTGCCCATGAATTCGGGCAGGAGCACCCCAACCGGTCTGTGCAGTCTCTTGTGCCTGTTCTGGGTTGGACGGTGTCTTCACCTCGTCAGGTGTAGGCGCCGTTTGAGCTTCTCCGGCCGGAGCTGGTGCTGGCTCTGGCTCAGGTTCTGGTTCTGGTTCTGGTTCTGGCTCAGTGGATTGGTTTTCCGCAGTGGCGTTGTGCTGTTGCGCCTGCGGGTTCCACACTTCAGGCTGCTTATCCACGTGGTGAAAACCAGCCGCCGCTGGATCCGTTCCCACGACGCATTTCACCGACACCTGTGTTCCTAATTTTTCCGAAAATGCAGCGACGATGTCGGCCTTATTGCGTTCAGAATTAATGCGCTGCGCCAAAGCACCCGTGTTGTGCCCGATAACAAGCGTTTGGTCTTTCACTCCAAGCGGACGTGCCTCGGTCAGCATGATTTCTGCAACCTTGTTACGGCCACCAACGTATTGGCGCAAGTGGGTCCACGTCTCCTTGATCGTGGCGAACAGCTCCTCACTAGAATCTGCATGGTGGGCAGGCTCCGGTTTCGGCGCAGGCTCCGGTTTCGGCGCAAGCTCCGGTTTCGGCGCTGGCTCTGGGCGCGGAGCCTGGCGAGGTGCAGGTGTTGAGGAGCTCTTGGTTCGTCCCGCCGCTGCCGCAGCAGCAGCTTGAGCAGCCGCCGCTGCCCCTCCACGCTGTGCTGGGGTGTCCTGCCTGCCGGTCTGCGGAGATACACCCTCACCGGTGCCCCCTGGCACGGTCCTACCCGCAGTTTGCGCCTGGACTGGCTGTGCAGCTTGAACGGAAGGGGTTGCGGGCACTGCAAGAAGATGGGCAACCATGATTTCCAGCAGCAAGCGGGGGCTAGTTGCACCGCGCAGGCTAGAGATCCGATCGTTGACTTCTGAAGCCAACTGCGCCAAACGTGGACCCGTAAACTGTGCGGCCTGGTCCGCCAAGACTCGGGCCCGATCTGTCGGAGCTTCCACAAGCCCCTGCCCGAAAGCGTCCGGCACGGCCTGGATCACCATGAGGTCTCGCAATCGGTCCAACAAGTCCAACGCGAAGCGGCGCGGTTCATGGCCGGCCTCAATTACATCGTCCACAGCCTGAAAAGCTCCAGCCCCATCACCTGTGGCAAGAGCATTCACGGTGTCGTCGATAAGCCCGAGATCAGTGACACCCAACAGTGGCAGGGCCTCATCATAGGTCAGCCCGTCTGGCCCACTACCTGCAAGAAGTTGGTCGAGCAGCGACAAAGTATCGCGCGGGGATCCACCGCCGGAACGAATGATCAACGGGTAAACATCGTCGTCGACACGGACACTTTCGCTCTCTACTGTACGTTCCAGAAGCTGTCGCATCGCTTGAGGCGTGAGCAGACGGAACGGATAATGGTGGGTGCGCGAGCGAATCGTGCCGATGATCTTTTCTGGCTCCGTCGTCGCAAAAATGAAAATGAGGTGCTCCGGCGGCTCCTCCACAATCTTCAGCAAAGCGTTGGCGCCTTCGGTGGTGATCATGTGGGCCTCGTCGATGATAAACACACGGTAGCGTGACTCGGCCGGCGCGAAGTAGGCCCGATCACGCAGCTCGCGCATATCGTCGACACCGCGGTGTGAGGCCGCATCAAGCTCCGTCACATCAAGGTTTCCATGGCCGCCAGGCGCTAAAGAAACACACGACGGGCACACACCACACGGGGTTGAGGTCGGTCCTTCAACGCAGTTCAGGGAACGGGCGAGGATGCGTGCCGACGACGTCTTGCCGCAGCCTCGCGGACCGGAAAACAGATACGCATGGTTGATGCGCCCAGTGTCTAAAGCGGTGCTCAGGGGCCTGGTTACCTGCTCCTGGCCGACAACTTCCGCAAACGATGCGGGACGATACTTCCGGTATAAAGCCACGGGATCTACCCTACCTGTTCACCGCCGCCGCGAAACCTCTTCCCGCCGCCGTAAGGCTTCATTCCGTCGCCGCGAGGCGACCTACCCACGGCGCCAGTTCCCCAGGTCAGTAGCTCGGCGGCGCAGCCGCGTGTCCAAGCCATCAAGGCCCCGCTCGCGAGCCACCTCAAACTCTTCATCGGTTAACAGCACCAACTCCAGCAATAAGGTCATGCGGCCCGGCTCCGTGAAGTGTGGTGTGCCCTGCTCGAACAGCTGTGGCTCCCGCAGCACCCCATGGCGCACCGTAATTGGTTCCGCACCCTTGTGCTCCACAACTTCGGCTAGGTGGGAACGCTGCACAAGATCCGGCAAAAACGTGCCGGGCTGGGCAGCGAGAGCACCCGAAGCCCCGGCAAGTTCATCCCACGCAGCTAAGAGTGCAGAGGCAAGCTCCACATCCGGTGCCGTGCGCGTGACGACGACCAGTTCAGCACGCACCTCCGTTTCCTGCTCCGCCTCCAGCACCAGTCCGGTATCCACCCCTGAGAAGCCACAGGTCATTGCGGCCCTGGTGTCGTCGTCAAGCGTTGTGAAAGCCAGCCTGCGCCCTTCGATATCGGAGAAGCCAAGCTCACCGAAGATATTTGATAGCCAAACGGCAATCTCCTCGCCGGTCACCTATTTACCCTGCAGCTTTTCGATAGCCGCGTAAAGAACACAGGTGGCAACGCCGTCCATAGCCTGCTCCACTTCCTCCTGAGGAGGCAGAGAAGGCGCAAGGCGGATGTTGCGATCATTCGGATCATCCTTGAGCGGAAAGGATGAACCAGCTTGAGTAAGAGTAATTCCTGCATCTCGGGCCAGCTCCCACACACGCGTTGCAGTACCGTCGATCACATCCAACGAAATGAAGTAACCGCCTGCAGGACTAGTCCACCGTGCCACGTCATACTCTCCGAGGCGGTTTTCCAGGATCTCCAGGACCGCCTTGAACTTTGGGGCAAGGTTGCCCGCATGCTTACGCATGTGGGTGCGCACACCCTCGGCGTTGCCAAAGAACTTCGCGTGAGCCAGCTGGTTGACCTTGTTCGGGCCAATGCCGCGCACACCGGCGATGGAGGAGTACCACTTCAAGTTCTTTTCGGAGGAAGCGAAGAAAGACACGCCGGAACCAGCGTGGGTGATCTTCGAGGTGGATGTCATCACCCAGAAACGGTTCGGATTGCCAGCAGCAGCAGACTTCTCGAGCACGTTATAAAGAGCGGGGAATTCGTCGGTAAGCGTATGAACTGCGTAAGCGTTATCCCACACGATTCGGAAGTCAGGCGCCGCTGTCTCCATCGCAGCCAGCCGGTCGGTGACTTCCTCCGAGAAGGAGATACCAGTGGGGTTGCCGAAGACCGGGACGGTCCACATGCCCTTGACCTGCGGGTCCTGAACGAGCTTTTCAACGGCATCCATATCCGGGCCGTCCTCCAGCATCGGGACCGTTATCATCTCAAAGCCGAGCTGCTCCGTGATTGTGAAGTGGCGATCATATCCAGGAACCGGGCAGACCCATTTGACAGTGTCTTCTTCGTGCCACGGACGCTCAGAATCATTGTTGCCGAACAAGTAAGACCAGGTGACCAGGTCAAACATGATGTTGAGGCTGGAGGAATCCCCCGCATAGACATTCTCGACTGGAACCCCGAGCAATTCTGCCCAGATGGCGCGGATGTCGACGATTCCCGCCACATTGCCGTAGTTGCGCACATCCTCAGCGTTGCTTGCGGTGTGGTTACCAGCGCCGGGTAGGTTCAGCAGTTCCTCGGAAAAGTCGAGCTGCTCTGCAGACGGCTTCCCACGGGTGAGGTCAAGCTTCAGGCCACTTGCCTTCAGCTGTTCATACTGCTGGCGGATTTGGGTGGATAGCTCCTCTAGAGCATTGGCGTCAAGGTTTAACAGAGACATGTGATGGTTTTCCTTTGAGTTTCGTCTAAAAGCATCTGGACACCATCGTAGCGTCGGGAGGCCTACTCCGGCGAGGGAAGAAGCTAATCGACGATCTGACGCTTCCCCTCCCCCACACCCAGCGGGCCACCAAATTGAAACTCGTTTAAACGCTGCCAGTGGCGAAAAATGGTCAGACCAAGACCACTCCCAACCCTTGCCCACACCCCAGGCTTAACCCTAGGGCATGAAACCAACCTGCCCCTGGCCAAAATGTCCGATTTGCGGAGATTTTTCCGCCCTTCATGAGCCTAAACTGGGCGTTTACCATTTGCGATTACCCCCATGAATAGAAGCCTCGTGTAAAGGTAATTCTAATCCAGACCCGAAAGGGGGCAATCTATTGGTGGGGTAGGGAATATCGTCTTGTAAAGCCCCCCACCTCACCTTAGTGTCGAACATGTAACTCAGGACACAGACGTTCGCCTTCTTGGCTTACGGAACACAACCCCAGTAGGAGGGGAGACATCATGACCGATGTGAATAACATGATTGACCAGCTGAATAAAGCAGGTCAAGCAGACGACCCCAACGCCGCCGAGACCAAGTGCCCATACCTCAATGGCGAGATGGACACCTTGACCCGCGAGGAGGCCCTAGAAGTTTTCGGCACTCCAGGTGACGGTGCCGACGAGAATTTCGACTTCCTGAGCCAGGAATTCGTCGATGACCCATGGAAGCACTCCGAATGGGCCTTCCAAAATCAGCCGGTTTTCTACTCCCACAAGTCTGGCTACTGGGTTGTTACCCGTTACGAGGATTGCCTCAAGATCTTCAAGGACACTGACAACTTCTCCGCACACACAGCCTTGGAGAAGGCAGTTCCGATCACCCCAGATAACCAGAAGATTCTGGATGATTACGGCTACGACTTCCGTGACACAATCGTGAACACAGACCAGCCTGTCCACAACCCACGCCGTCGCGCCCTAGAACAGCCTTTTATGGTCGAAGAGCTGCGTAAACTCGAGCCAACTGTGCGTGCAACCGTTGATTCTTATATCGATAATTTCATTGATAAAGGTGAAGTGGATATCTTCAAGGAGCTGCTGTACATCTCGCCGCTGACCGTGGCACTGCAGTTCATGGGTGTTCCAGCCGACGATATGGAGAAGATCCATGAGTACTCCATGGGCCATGCAACAGCAACCTGGGGGAAGACCACCCCGGAGACTCAGACTCAGGTGGCTATCACCAACGGCAAGTTCTGGCAGCACTCTCAGCGCGTTTTGAACAAGCTGTTGTTGGCAGAAGAGAAGGAGCCAGGCACCGGTTGGGTACCACACTCCATCCGCGCCCACCGCGAGGACCCAGAGTCTGTTCCCATGTACTATCTGCGTTCCAAGACCATGTCTGCAGTGACCGCAGCGCACGATACTACCGCTAACTCGGTATCGAACCTGCTGATCTACTTGTTCACCGAGCGCCCAGATATCTGGAACCTGCTAAAAGATAAGCCGGAACTGATTCCCAACGCGATTGAAGAGTCCTTCCGCCTCAACGGTGGTTCTCACGCATGGCGCCGCCGCACCGTTAGGGACGTTGAAGTCCGTGGCGTGACCATCCCTGCCGGTGAGCGTGTTTTGCTGGTCACTTCTGCAGCCAACCGTGACCCGGAAATGTTCCCGGACCCTCACACTTTCGACCTGTACCGCGATAATGTGACCAAGCACCTGCTCTTTGGTTACGGTATGCACCTGTGCATGGGCCGCAACCTGGCACGTCTGCAGATTCAGATGCTGATGCAGCAGCTACTTAAGCGCCTGCCACATATGGAGATGGATCCGAACCAAGACTTCGGCCGCCTGCCATCGGTGTCCTTCCGTGGCCCACAGTCCATCATGGTCACCTGGGACCCAGAGAAGAACCCAGAGCGCACCGCGCCGATTGATAATGAGAATGATCCAGAGATCATCTACAACGGCCCTTCACGTGAGCTGAAGACCCGTGAGATGCGTGTTGCTCAGGTAGAGAAGGTTACCGAGAAGATTATGAAGATTGTTCTCGAACCTACCGATGATGTGGATCTTCCACAGGCATTCTCTGGTGCCCATATTGAAATTGAAGCCGGTGAACTTAACCGCCAGTATTCCCTTGTTCGTATGACACCAAAATCTTGGGAGATCGCGGTGCAGCTGGAAGACGAATCTCGTGGCGGTTCCAAGTGGATCCACGAAAACGTCAAGGAAGGTTCGATCGTCCGAGTCCGTGGCCCCCGTAACAACTTCCGTTTCGGCGTAGACACCAAGAAGCTCATTCTGGTTGGTGCAGGTATCGGCGTAACCCCTATGCTGGCAATGGCTGATGAGGCTAAGCGTGAGGGCATTGATTACGAGTTGCACTACTCGGGCTCCTCGAAGACGAAGATGAGCTATATCGAGGACATTGTCCGCGACCATGGTTCTAACTCCACCTTGTACATCTCCGATGAAGATAACCGCATGGATATCTCGCAGTTCGCAGACCGCTACGAGGAAGGTGTCCAGCTGTTGACCTGTGGCCCAGACCGCTTCACCAACGAGGTTCTTGAAGTAACCAAACACTGGCCTGAGGATACCGTTCGCCGCGAGTCTTTCACTGCGACTACCCTGCTGGATCCTTCGAAGAATAAACCGTTTACGGTAGAGCTGAACTCGACTGGCGTTGAGTACGAGGTTCCAGCGAATATGACTCTGCTAGAAACTCTTGAGAACGCCGGTGTTGAGCTGTACGCGGAATGCCGTGAAGGCCTGTGTGGTACCTGCGAGGTGGGTATTGTCTCTGGTGAGGCTGAGCACCGTGATGCGGTGTTCACCGAGAAGGAAAAGAAGGCGAATAATGCCATCATGACGTGTGTCTCCCGCGGCTGTGGCGGCAAGAAGCTTGTTCTGGACCTTTAATTACCACGCCACTGGGCTGACACCACAAGAAAGAGAGTTTTTATGGCACACGTTGATTTGTGGGATATCTTCAAAGATGTTCCAGCGGAGAAGCTTGTAGGGCACTTCAAGACTTACCTCGACGACAGTGATGAAAAGAGCCTTATTGAGGGCAAGTCCACCGAAGAACTCCGCGAGTTGCTGATCACTGCATCTACCGGTGCTGAGGACGACTTCACAGTGACAAAGATCTTTGACTACGCACTGAAGTTCCTACGCCACGATGGCTAGCGCTTAATACCACCGGTGTGGCAAGACGTAACCCGGATGCTCAGGATCGTTTCTGAGGGTCCGGGTTTTTGCTTCCCCAGGTTGCACAGTGGGAGAAAATTTAAGGGACCTCACGCACCTGTTAGAGCTCGCTGACCCTTGCTGCATTCCTGCCCTGGGGGAGTTCACAAGATACACACCGCGTGAGATCCTAGCCACCACTTTAGTCAAGCTAGCCAGCATTGCCAAATACTGGTACGCACCTCCTAAAAATAGTGATTAAACTGGTCTTTTGTTATTCTTTCGGCCGTGAACTAGAGTAAGAATCCGACGTTATCGTCGCTTGGAGGATTCGACTAGCGGCCTATGTCACACGCCTGGAACGCGTGCGGGGAGCGATCCCCTCGTGGGTTCAAATCCCACATCCTCCGCAAATGATGGCCAGTCAGGACGCGAACCCCTGTCATAGCTTGGCTGGGCTCCAACACCGCATAGCAAGTTTTAAGCCCTGCTATGCGGTGTTTTGCCACTCGGGATTGTGTCTGTCACCGCTCGGTTGTAAGGAGCTCAAGGGCTTAGCCCAGCATATCGTTCTCTTTTGGGCCAAACCTGCTCCACGAAGGGTCCATTAGACAGATACGGTGGCTCCGACATAGAGAAGCTCATTGGAGGCATTCCAAAGGCTGATGAGACTGCATCAGCGCGGTTCGTCGTTAGACATCAGGTACCTGGGTTACTCCCAGTGGTACGGAGAAGAGATAATCGCAGCGCTCAAGGCCTCCTTGGCTACTTAGAGCGACAGCCCCGGATGCTCTTTACGGCCGACAAACCACGCGGTACCCCTGGGCAGAAGGCCTGTTTGTCGGCCGAATGTGACATTGTGCTGAGTGTGTTGTTGAATCGTTTCCCGACTCACGTCTTCTTAGTTCCGAAAAGTGCGACAGCCAGGCCGACCTCCGTATCAAACCCCAGACCTACATATCAAGAGTTAAATTGGCCACACCCTCATGACATAGGTCAGGTTAGACATAAAGTTTTCTACTGGTAGTTCTGCAGGGCTACCGGAGCGCACAGCAGTCATCGGATCAAGGAGCCGACCCTGGCCACTGTCGGTTCAGAGACCCACCGGCCCTACTTTAAGATACCGTTGTCAGAAGGTCCTCTCCTCCCCAAAGCAAAGAAATTGTTGTCGACGGCAGCCCGTAATCGTATATCGGAGCCTTCATAATTCAATTTAAACTAGAAAAACGCATGGGTCCGGGGTAAGACCGGAACCATGCGTAATTTTTTGCTTTGATTTGGGGTTAGCCGTGCTTAGCTTTTAATGTCCGCGCCATCTGTCTTGGAGAATTCACCCTCAAATACAGCTTCACAGCCAGGTGTATTCCAATCAAGGCTGGAGGACCCGACACCGATCGCCACCATCAGCGCGCCGACGGCAGTGGAACCGAGTGCTGGGTTGATCTTAGAAAGCTGCTGTGCGACTGCAGCGAGCTCGCCTGAGGAACCGCCTGCAATTTCGGTGTCAACAGAGCTACCGCCGGTATCGATGGAAGGCATGTTCTGTTGGAACTGAGAGTTAATTTGAGCAATCAGCGCATTGATCTGTGGTGCGAACATACCTACAGTCGATCCGCCGAGTGCAACAAGCAGTCCTAGAGGAATCAAGAACGCGAATGGACCATCGAAGCTTGATCCGCCTGCTACGCACTTTGCAGCACCAGATGAACCGCCCTGTGTTGTCAAGGACTGCAGGACGGAGGAGCCAACCTGCCCCTCGCCACCGGTTTCGTTAGAAGAACCGAGAGATGAAGCAGAGCCTGCATCCCCACTCTCAGTACCGGAAGAACCAGACTTGGAGGAGCCGCCCTTGGAGCCGCCCCCAGAAATGCCGCCTTCGCTCTTGCCACCGGTTTCGCCAGATGAGCCACCCTGTGTTGTCAAGGACTGCAGGACGGAGGAGCCAACCTGCCCCTTGCCACCGGTTTCGTTAGAGGAACCGAGAGATGAAGCAGAGCCTGCATCCCCACTCTCAGTACCGGAAGAACCAGACTTGGAGGAGTCATCTTTGCCGTCCTTGGAGGTGTCGTCATTGCCACCATCAACGCTGGAAACGAGAGAGGTTGTTCCTGAGAGTCCGAGCACTGATACGAGTAGAGCGATAAGGCCGCCTGGAAGGAGGGAGCTACCTAAAGCTGTGGAGCCTGCTACCGTTGCTGAACCCTGCGCATCGCCATCTTCGATCAGCCCGGAGGACATACCTTTACCTTCACCTTCTACTCCGAGGGAGGATCCGGCACCAAGAAGCTTTGAGGATTCACCAGAAGAACCAACTGGTGTTGGCTCTGGTGTTGGCTCTGGTGTTGGTTTCGGTGTTGGTTTCGGTGTTGGTTTCGGTGTTGGTTCTGGTGTTGGTTCTGGTGTTGGTTCCGGAGTCGGTTCTGGTGTTGGCGTTTCGGTTTCTTCGATCTCTTCGCCGGTATCTTTGTCAACGCGGGTGACTGTCAGAAGATTCTGGTGCACTCTCCGCTTCGTAAGGTAGATCTCTAACGCCTGGTGGCTTGCCACTGACGCGCGAGCCTCACCACCCCCACCAATCAGAATCTCATAAACCTTTTGCACCTTGCTGTCTTCAAAATAGTGCGGTCCGTGCGAGTCGGTGTAGTACCACACCGCATACTGGGTTGCGCCATAAAACTCTAAGTCACTTAGCCCGTACCGCTGCTGCAGGCCCAACTTGTCATTACCGAAGCCTGTTTCCAGAACTTCGAGAATGTTCTTCTCAAGCTCTTCGCCCCCGATACGCGGATTTGAAGCTGATTCAGTGAACACATTACCCGTGGCGATCATCTTCTTCGCCAGGAACAAGTGAACTGGGGCCAGCTGGTTCATGTTGTAACAGTAGACGATGGTGCCATCTACTCTCATGATTCGAGCTTTACCGTAGCCCTGAAACTCAGAGGAGTTTAGAGCGTACAGCTTGTACTGTACCTCTTGCGCGGAAGCCTGGGGCGCGGACAGGACACTCGTAAAAAGGGCTACGACGCTTATCAGCGCGACGATGACAGCCGTTAGCCCTTTCCTTCTCGTGGTTGTTTGGGTTAAAAATCCCAATTTCTCTCCCTTTCTTTCCTTCTACCTTCTCACTGAAGGAAAACTCACCGGATTCTTACGTTCTCGATCATCTAACAACTTTCCAACGCGGTCAATCTCTGTGAAAAGCCTGTGTTCTAAATGGGGGTAGGCTAATGATGGTTTAACTATAAAACAGACCCTATACCCCCTGGGTATATGACAAAATTAGTTCCCGACGGAACCTTACCTCCATCAACCCCCTAGCCCGCCAGGAATTCACACAGCCTCAACATCGAATATTACCGGTGCGCGAGGCACTGCTTCCAGCTCAAACCCGCTGGCAATAGCCTCAATCGTGCGCGCCCCCGCAACCCCGAGAGATTCCCCAATCCACTCGACAACACCAGAGACCCCAACACTAGGCACCAACTCGCGGAGGGTAACAGCCCCGTCCCGCTTTGCTAAACGCCGCCCTTGAACATTAAGAACCAAGGGAACATGCACATAACTAACCTGTGGAACACTTAAGACATGAGCAAGGTAACCCTGAGCAGGCGCCTGGCTAAGCAGATCGTCGCCACGCACCACATGATCAACATGCTGAAACGCATCGTCGACCACAACAGCCAAGTTGTAGGCCCAGTCCCGCGCTTGGTTACGGTTTCCCCCACGCTGTAACACCACGTCGTCGATAGGCGAAGTCAGCTCACCTGCAAACTCATCGTGCACAGTCCACGTATCTACCTCCGCACGCAACCGCAACGCAGGTACTCTGCCTTGCTGCTCCAACTCGGCCCGGCGCCGCTGGCGCTGGGACTGGCTCAGGTCACGGCAGGTTCCCGGATACATTCCGTGTGGCACATGAGGAGCCGACGCTGCCTCCCGGATCTCTTTGCGGGAGCAATAACACTCGTACACCAAACCGCGCGCTTTCAGAAAATCCAGGGCTTGTTGGTAAGCCGAAAAACGATCAGATTGGTACAGTATCTCCCCATCCCAGTCAATCCCTAGTGCCTGCAGATCCTCAATCTGGCGCTGCGCGGACTCTTGTGAGGAACGCGCCGTGTCAATATCTTCTACCCGCAGCACAAACTTCCGCCCGCTGCTCCGCGCAACTAACCACGCCACCACGGCGGTGCGTAAATTACCCAGATGTAAATCGCCGCTGGGTGAAGGGGCGTAGCGCCCGGCAGAATCCGCAACCATGTGTGCCACAATAGCCCCATGCAGTATGTGACGCGTTCACCGTATCCGGTTGTTGTCTCCATCTTCGTGGCGGTGTTCTTGATCTCCAATATCACCGCCTCCAAAGGGGTTGAGCTTGGCCCCTTCGTCACAGACGGCGCCTTCTTCCTTTTCCCACTGTCCTATATTCTGGGCGATGTGCTGGCAGAGGTCTACGGTTTTCGCGCTTCACGACGCGCCATCCTCACCGGTTTTGCCACCACCCTCTTGGCGGTTGCGGCCTTTTATATCGCCATTTGGCTGCCAGCGGCTAAGTTTTACCCGCACCAGGAGGAATTCGCACTCATCCTTGGGCTGGTACCCCAGATTGTCGCAGCTTCACTGGCCGGCTACCTCGTCGGCCAGCTGCTGAATGCATGGGTGTTGGTGAAGATGAAAGAAAAACTTGGGCAGCGCAATATGTGGGCCCGGCTGATTGGATCCACAGCGGTGGGCGAGTTTGGCGATACATTAATCTTTTGCACTATCGCAGCACCGGTGATCGGGATTTCCACCACCGCAGACTTCCTCAACTTCGTAATTGTCGGTTTCTTGTGGAAAACCCTGCTTGAAGTAGTGCTTCTGCCGCTGACCTACGCCGTTATCAACTGGGTACGCACACGCGAACAGGCAGCCCAAGAGGTAGGGCCGCACACACCTGTAGCACGCGCTTAAACCTGTCGCGCGATATTTATATCGCGCGGTAGTAACGCGCAAGGAAGGAATCGCGGTATTCCTCAAAGCGGCCCTGCTGGATCGACTGGCGAATATTATCTACCAGGCGGATCATAAATTCCAGATTGTGCATAGTACACAACGTGCCTGCCAAAAATTCCTTCGCTTTAAGCAGATGATGGATATAGGCCCGCGAATAATTCTGCGAAACATAGCCACCGAACTCCTCGTCCACACCGCGGAAATCCCGTTTGAAACGCGCACCAGTCAGATTCAGCCGACCATCCAACGTATAAACACCGCCGTGACGGCCCAGGCGTGTCGGCGCTACACAGTCAAAAGTATCAGCCCCTGCCTCAACAGCAGCGAAAATATCATCAGGCTCAGAAATCCCTAGTAGGTGGCGCGGCTTATCTTCCGGTAACTCATCGGTGACCCATCCCACGATGGTTCCCAAGTTTTCCTTCTCAATTGCCCCACCGATCCCAAATCCGCCGAAACCGCGCTTGCCCTCCATGCGCGCCTGCCGATCCAGCTCAAGCAGGCCCCGGGTTGCTTGCCTGCGAAGATCCTCGTACTGCGCGCCTTGCACCACACCCCACAGGGACTGCTTTGGCCGTGCGCTGCGCAATCGTGTCAGCCGCGTATGTTCGTCAATGCAGCGCTTGGCCCAACGGCGCGTGCGTTCCACCGATTCTTCCTGGTATTCACGCGTATCGACGAGAGTGGTCAGCTCATCGAATGCGAAGAGGATATCAGCACCCAAACCGTGCTGGATTTGCATTGACACCTCAGGGGTAAAGCGGTGTGAGGAACCATCAATGAAACTCTTAAAATCCACGCCGTTATCGTCGACATGCGCCATGCGCTCTTTATCCTTCGCGCGAATGTCCTCGTGGCTGAGTTTTGCAGTGTCCATGGCCAGCACCTTTTTGAACCCCACACCCAGGCTCATCACCTGGAAACCACCGGAGTCTGTATAGGTGGGCCCGTGCCAGTTTGAGAACCGGGCCAAGCCACCTGCCTCATCCACAATGTCGTGCCCCGGCTGCAAATAGAGGTGGTAGGCGTTCGACAAGATGGCCTGCGCGCCGGTGTTGCGGATCTGCTCAGGTGTCAATGTTTTCACCGTTGCCTTAGTGGCTACGGGGATAAACGCGGGAGTATGGATCTCACCGTGCGGGGTGTGGATCACACCTGTTCGGCCATGGCGCCCGGGGCCCTGCTCAAGGCGATCGCCAATGGTGAACGAGAGATCGTCGTCAAGCGACGCTGTCGGCTCGGTGGGCACTGTGGGCTGGTTTGTCATAGTTAACCAGTGTAGACAAGGCCCGCGCGCTCTTTCGTTTCCTGTTGGCTTAAAAGTTTTTCTTCGTACTCTTCTTCCAGAGCAGCGCCCTCAACATCAAGATTAGGCAAGATCGTGTCCAACCAGTTCGGGATCCACCACGTTGCCCGCCCCATCAAAAACATCGTGGCAGGCACCAAGGCCATGCGGATAAAGAAGGCATCAAAGAAAATTCCTACGCCCAGGGCAAAACCGAAGATTTGGATAAAAGGCAAGGGCTGGTCAATGAAGGCAACAAATACCACAATCATGATCACAGCGGCGGCTGTGACCACGCGGGCACCCTGGGCGAAGCCCTCCACCGTGGACTCCTCGACTGCCTTGAGCACGCCCTTTTCATAGTTGGCACCGCCGCGCGCGGTGTACTGCTCCTTCATCCGCGTGACCAAGAACACTTGGTAGTCCATGGCCAAACCAAAGGTCACGCCGATCAGGAAGATTGGCATAAATGACAACAGCGGGGCCGGGGTGTTGACCAAGTCCCACAAACCTTCCTGCCACACCAACACTGTCATGCCGAAGGCTGCACCCACAGAAAGCAGAAAACCAAGACCAGCCACGATCGGCACCATGATGGAGCGGAAGACCAACAGCAACAAGATGATCGCCAACCCAACAACCACCGCAAGGTAGAGGGGCATAGCGTCTTCGAGCTCTTCTGTAATGTCCATCTGAACAGCCGTCAGGCCTGTCAGCCCAAGATCTACGCCGGTGGCATCAGCTACCTGCTCGCCTTGGGCGCGCAGAGCCTCTGCAACAGCGACAGTGTGTTGGTCATCCGCCCCAGAAGTAGGGGTGACCAGAACCTGTGCGGCCGTCATATCATCGTTCGCAGCAATCAGCTGGGCGTGTTTCACACCGTTGACAGTTTTCATTTCATCCACGGTGTAGATGAACGAACTTGTCGCAGCAGCCTCAACCGGCTCTGTGCCCTCCATCGCAGACATGTACGGCTGCAACACTGGCGCCTCAGGGTTGATATTGTGCGCATCGACGATCACGAGAAACGGCGCGTTGACACCTTCACCAAAACCTTCAGCCATGATGTCAGCCGACTTGCGCTGGGTGGTGTCCCTATTGCTTGTCGAATCCGAAGGTAGTGATAGTTCCATGTTTAGTACAGGAGCTGAGGCCGCACCAAGCAATAGCACCACCACAGCCATGACAAGCCCAGGGAAGCGCCGCACAAAGTTAACCCACTTACGGCCAAGAGAATCTGTGCTGAGATCTTTGCCCTCTGCCTTTCCCCGCCTAGGGTTACCAGCTACACCGGGTACTTTCACCCCAAATGCTCGGTCACCCCAGATGCCAAGCAAAGCAGGCACGAGGGTTAATGACACAAGCACCGCGATCGCCACCGTAACAGCGGCGGAAAGACCCATCCACGTCAAGAACTCAATGCGGGCAATTGCAAGTGCCACCAAGGCCACAAACACCGTAAACCCGGCAAAGACCACGGAAGAACCTGCAGTACCCACAGCCATACCGGCGGCCTCGGGGCCGGGCATGCGTTGTCGCTCTTGCCTATAACGCGACAGGATAAATAAGGCGTAGTCAATGCCCACAGCCAAGCCAATCATGATTGCCAGCACCGGGGTAATCTCATTGAGCTCAACCCAGTGGGTAGCCATGACGATCAGCAACACACCGATCCCCACCCCAATGACGGCCGTAATCACCGGCATGGATGCGGCGATCAGCGAGCCGAACGTGAAAATCAGCACAAAGAACGCCACAATCAGCCCAATGATCTCACTGGTGGATTTAATTTCGATGGGTTCACCAAAACCGGCGCCGCCGGCCTCCACCTGCAGGCCCTGGTCACGGCCGATCTCCATCGCCTCTGTCACGATGTCACGATCAGATTGCTCCACCGTGTAGTTGGTCTCCGCATCGAAGTTGAACGTGGTGTAGCCGATTGTTTGATCGTCGGAAAGCAACGCCACATTAGCGGCGTCTTGGCGTGCGGTTTCCTCTGGCAGGCCCATGTCGGTTTCCAACTTGACGATGGCCTCGGTCTGGGCAGGCGAAACATCAACGGGGTTGCCAAAACGCTCCGTATCCTTCATCACCAGATTATCTTCGAGGTAAGCGATGACCTCGTTGATGGCCGCGTAGTTCGCCGGATCAGCCAGCGTTTCACCTTCGGGTGCTTTGAACACCAAGTTCACCCCCGGTGCACTCACCGGATTTGTCTGGTGAGGAAAGTTGTCCGCCAGGTTGTACAAGGCGTTGATCGACGGTGTGCCTGAGATGGAGAAGTTCGAGGTGAATGGCTTAGCCAGGCTCACACCCGCCGTTGCAGCAGCAATGAGCAGCACCAGCCATGCGATCACTAGGCGCCATTTTTGTTTATACGACCAGCGACCGAGCCGGAAGAGAAGTTTAGCCACGAAGTATTCAACTTCCTCACTTGGTATGTCTTTGGTATGTCTATTGTGGGGTGTCTGTCTAATCGAGAACCCATTCTAAGGGATTCAACAAAGAAAGCCCCCGACCTGCAGGTCAGAGGCTTTCTTTCGATTGGCGGTAGTGGCGGGATTTGAACCCGCGGTGGTTTTACCCACATTCGATTTCGAGTCGAACACCTTCGGCCGCTCGGACACACTACCGTCAACTAGGTTAACGGTTCAGTGCCTGCAGCTCCAAATTGGCGCTACTTGTTATCCTTGTCATCGTTCTGGAAAGAACCAATGACCTTGTTCGCGGCATCCTTGACCTTGTCGCCTGCTTCAGAAATCTTGTCCTTGAGATCGGCCTTGGTCTGGTCAGCCTTGCCCTCATCCTTCATGGAATCGTTGTCAGTAACTTCGCCAACGCCTTCCTTGATCTTGCCGCCTGCCTTCTCAAACTGGTTATCTACATCTGCCATGATGTGCTCCTTTATCTAAAACTTTCAGTTCCCCATTCATGGTACCTAGATCTAGGTCACCGCATGATAACAATTTTATTAACGCAGGCTGTCAAAGAAATCACCCAGCAGGGCGGCGCATTCGTCGGCACGCACCCCGGCGCGGACCTGCACCTGATGCAGCTGTCGCACGTCGCGCAGCACGTCCACAATCGAACCCACCGCACCCGTGCGAGGTTCCCACGCACCAAAGATGAGGCTTTCTATTCGCGCGCCCACGATCGCCCCAGCGCACATCGTACAGGGCTCCAGGGTGACCACCAGTTCACAGCCATCCAGCCGCCACGTCCCAAGGGCCTTGGCTGCCGCCCGGATCGCTTCAACCTCGGCATGGGCTGTGGGATCTTTATTCGCTTCACGACGATTCACCCCGCACGCCACCTCCGTGGAGTCAGGGCCGAAAATGACGGCGCCGACGGGGATATCACCCTCCGGGGTTGTTTCCGCCACTTCGAGGGCACGGGCCATTCGCTGATCGGCACGGCGCTGCGGCTGGGACCTGTTAGAGAACTGCATCAAGCTGGTCGACAATTCCAAGTTCCTCGGCGATACGCTCGATCATTTCAGACGGGTCGGAGTCCTGATCGTCGGCAAGCACGCTCAAAAGCTCCTCCGACACACCAAGATCATCGAGGATATCGAAGTCACCGTCTGCCCAACCGTCGATGTGGTCCAGTTCGTCCGGATCAACATCCGGGATGCCAATGTTCAACTCATCGCAGATATCGGCAGCGTAATCATCATCGACGGCCATCGTGACATCCGATAACAACGCGTGGACGCGGTCAGGCCCAGGCCGAACAATGACGAAATACTCTTCCTCAACGTTAAGCAGGGCAAACGCGGCGCCTTCGCTGCGTAAATTACGCACGGTTTCCACAGCGTGAGAAATTCGGGTGAATGTGTCCTTGAAGGAACGCACGTTCCACCCACCGTCCACCCAGGAAACGGTGACTGCAAATCCCTCGGGGTAGCCCGTTGAAGTGTCCATGTCTAGTGAGAATAGCCGGTATGTGACATTATTGTCACTGTGAGTTCTCGACCTGTATCCAGTCCTATTTGTATCGTGGGCCTTGGGTTGATTGGTGGTTCGCTGATGCGCGACCTCGTCAACGCTAAGCACACCGTTTTCGGCTACAACCGATCCGTCTCCGGCACCCGCGCCGCGGTCAAGGAAGGCTTCGAAGTTTCCGGCAATTTAGAAGAGGTGCTGAGGCACGCAGAAGAGGTTGCCGCCACCATCGTCGTGGCCGTGCCCATGCATGCTGTTGCGGAAGTCCTTGACGCTATTGTCGAACACGCCCCAAGCTGCGGTATCACCGACGTCGTGAGCGTGAAAAAGCCCGTCTACGACCTTATCTTGGAGCGCGGGCTGGAAAACCGCTACGTAGGTGGCCACCCCATGGCTGGTACCGAGAAGTCTGGTTGGGGTGCTTCCCACGAAGGCTTATTTGAGGGCGCTGCTTGGGTTGTCACTTACGATTACCCGCTGGAATGCGAAAAGAAGGATCAGCCGGTACCCGCCGAGTGGATTGATTTATTCACCAACGTGGTCCAGATCATCCTTGGGGCCAAAGCGGAGGCCATTCCCGTCTCGGTCCGCGCGCACGACGAGGCGGTAGGCCGGGTATCCCACCTACCGCATGTGGTGGCAGAAGCACTATCCATCGTGGGTGACAATGGTGGAACATTGGCCCAATCGCTGGCTGCAGGCTCCTTTAAGGACGCGACCCGTGTAGCCGGCACCGCCCCTGAGCTGGTGCGCGCTATGTGCGAGACTAATGCGAAAGCTTTGGTGTACTCCCTCGACGAGATGATTGAGATCTTGCAGGAGGCACGCGACAACCTCGACTCTGCCGATCCGGATATTTCAGAGTTTGTCGACGCCGGCCACCGCGCCCACACTCGTTTGGAGGCCCGCACGGGCGCTCGTCGTGAGTCAGTCTCTCCGATTAAGATTTCCTCTCGCCCCGTGATGCGCCTGCATCCTGGTGGTCCGGGCTGGGTGCGCCAGCTTGTGCAGGCGGAAGACTTGGGTGGGCGCATCGAGATTTTCTAAATGGTGGTGCGCCCGGAGGGATTCGAACCCCCAACCTCTTGATCCGTAGTCAAGTGCTCTATCCGTTGAGCTACGGGCGCTAACCGCTACCAGCTCTGCTGGCAACGAATGACTAGTTTACACCCAGTTCACTTCAACACAAAAACGGCTGGCGGGACCAGCCGTTTGCGTGGTGTTTCCCGGATGTCTAGAACGCTAATCCGAACACCGGTACTGCGATGAAGTAGGTAGCCAGGGTGATCAGTATCACTGCGATGATGTTGAGCCAGATACCACCTTTGATCATGTCGCCAATCTTGACGTACCCGGAAGCGAACGCAATTGCGTTGGGCGGCGTTGCCACAGGCAGCATGAAAGCACAGGTTGCAGACAGTGCCACTGGGATAGTCAGAAGCAGCACGTTCATGTCGTTGCCGTCGCCGGTCAAGCCGATCCCCACGGCCACACCGCCCATGATGGGCAGGAAGGTAGCAGCGGTTGCGGTGTTTGAGGTGAACTCTGTCAGCACTAAAACAAGCAGCGCGACAGCGCCGATCAGCAGGAAGATTGGCAAGACCTCTAATGCTTTTGCTTGCTCACCGATCCACAGGGACAGACCTGTTGCGGTAAACATCGAGGACAGGGAGAGGCCACCGCCGAAAAGCAACAGCACGTCCCATGGGACATCGTTGGCGGTCTTCCAGTCGAGGACGCGCACGCCGGTCTTCCGGTCTGCGGGCAGGGTAAACATGAGCAGACCGGCAATAATGCCCACAATGGCGTCATTGTAGGGGAAGTCGGGAGCGTACTTGTCGACGATCAGCGGGACCACCACCCAGGCCAGTGCGGCCAACACAAAGATGATCGCTGCAATGACTTGTGGCGTGGTCCACGGACCCATCTTTTTGATCTCGCCACGAATCAATTCCCTACCACCTGGGATATCGTTCATTTCTGGCTTGAACACGGTGATCAAAACGAGCCACGCAATGATGGTGAAAATGAAGGCCACAGGAACGCCTACGAGCATCCACTGGCCGAAGCCGATGGTGATGTCGTGCGCTTCCTTCATATAACCAGACAGCAACGCGTTAGGTGGAGTACCGATCAGGGTGCCCAGTGAGCCGATTGAGGCTGCATAGGCGATGGCCAGCATCAAGCCGGTGGCAAACTTCTTTTGGTAACGCCATCCGCCCACGGTCTCAGCGGTCAAGGCCAGCACGGAGACACCGATGGGAAGCATCACCACAGCAGTAGCCGTGTTAGAAACCCACATAGACATAAACCCGGTGGCGATCATAAAGCCCAGGATCAATCGCTTCGGGGAGGTACCTACCAGCAATACAACACGCAGTGCGATGCGCCGGTGCACGTTCCACCGCTGCAGCCCTAAGGCCAGCAGGAAGCCGCCGAGGAACAGAAAGATGGTCGATGATGCGTAGGGCGAGCCAACATCGGAGAAGGATGCCACTCCTGCCAGCGGGAAGACGGCGATCGGGATCAGTGCAGTGGCTGCCAGCGGGATCGCCTCTGTCATCCACCACACAGCCATCCAGACCGTGGTAGCAAGCACGACACGCATCGCTTGGTGGCTGTATTCGATTTCCGGGTCTGCCCCAGCCGATTCCAGTACAGTTTCTGGCGCGTTCTCCGGGAAGATGAAGTACACCAAAGCAGCAAGCACCAGCCCGAGTATGATGCCAAACGCTTGCCGGTGCCATTCGCGCTGTTCACGGATTTCGGTGTCTTCGCCTTGCGCCTGCGCGGTGCTGTCGTGAATTACTGGTGTGGACACGTTGATCCCCTCCTTCGATTTTTCTGTGTGGCAGAAGCCCCAGCTGGCCTGGTGTGCGCCTGCTCACGTAAAACAGTCAACACTCTGACAATATCGTGTAACCCTGCCCCCAGGAATTCCGGGAACCGGAAAATGAACCATTCTGACTACTTTAGTTCCGGATAGTTAACTACTTCACTCAAATTCACCCCCTAATTGGGGCTTCTCGCACAATAAAACATCGCCTAGTTAGGTGGCGCTACCGCATTTGGCTAGAGGCCCAGGACAGACTTCGCAATGAGGAAGTAGATAATTAGCCCTGCTGCGTCGCAAAAAGTGGTGATGAAAGGGTTCGAGAACACGGCCGGGTCAGCCCCGACAGTCTTGGCGATGATTGGCATGGCCCCGCCCACCGTGGCAGACATGGTACACACCAGCACCAACGTCGAGCCGATCACGATACCGATCGGTAGCCCGTACACCGCCCAGGCCAAGAGGAATCCGGCTACCCCCAGCGCGGTGCCCAGCACCAGGCCGACGCGCACCTCACGCCACATCACCTGCGCGATGTCACGTCTGCGCACATCGCCCAATGCCAACGAACGCGTCACCGTAGTAGCCGCCTGGTTTCCTGTGTTTCCACCGGTGCCTGTCAACAACGGGATAAACAGCGAGAGCACCACCGCCTTTTCCAGGGTGGATTCAAAGGTATCCAACACTTGGACGGTGAGCAGGGCTGAGACAGCCAGTACAGCCAGCCACACGATGCGTGAGCGCACTAGGGCCAGCACCGGCGTGGATAAGTACGGGCGGTTCAAAGGCTCTGAGGCACCGGAACGCGCAGAGTCTTCTGAGTCCTCGCGTTCTTGAATGTCGTGTGCGTCGTCGAAGGTAAACATGCCGACAAGCCGGTCAGATTCATCCACCACTGGCATCGCCAGCAGATCCAAGGGCAAGAACCAGCGAACGGTTTCCTCCGCATCATCGGTTGCGTAAGCAAAAACGGGGTCGTCGATAAGCTCACCCACTGTCTGCGAACCCTGTGCGGTAAACAATCGCTTCAGCGAAGTAACGCCAACCAGTTTACGGTCATGTTCGACAACCGGAAGTGTGTAAATGGTTTCCACTTCGTCGGCGATCTCGCGGAGCAAGGTGAGGGCCTCGTCGACGGTGTACTCGGGGTAAATGTCAGGCACCTCAGGAGACATGTAACGGCCCACAGTGCCCTTTTCATACCCGAGGACGGTAAATGTGGCGTCTTTCTCGTCCGGGTCGAGGGCAAGCAGCATTTCTTCGGCGATTTCGGCGGGTAGTTCGTCGAGAAGTTGCGCCCGATCCTCCGGGCCTAACTGGTCAAAGTACTCGGCAGTCGCCTCGGAACCGAGCGCTTGCACGATATCTGCCTGGTGGTTCGGGTCCAAAGCGTCGAACACGGCCAGGAATCGCGCGCGGTTAAGCAGGCGCATCACCATCGCACCGCGGTTAGCGTTGGTGCGCTCCACAATGCGGATGAGGTCACTGATACGCAGCTGCTCGAGCTGTTCTTGCAGCTGGGTCAGCTCCTCGGGGTCAGCGTTTCCGTTGACACGCGTAACTTCTTTGACCAGGGCGTCAATGCTTGTGGCGTGTGCGGCGTGTGCGGCGTTCGTAGCTGCCATGGTTCGACCTCTCTATACCCAATCCGCGGAACCCTACCATTCCACGAGTCCCCGCGGGGTTCGCCCCCGCAGACGATCCTCGGTAAGGATCCCCGGTAAGGATAGGCCAAAGCAGCTATAGGTCGCGCGACAGCTCCATGGCACGCTGCGAGTCCAGCGCCGCGTAGTGCGGAAGCGGGTCAATACCCATCTCTTCGACGTAGTTGGTCAGCTGTTCACGCACGATGGCGTGCAGCTCCTCCACCTTCCACGGTTTAGCCACATAGTGGTCGAGACCCGCTTCATTGACGGCACGCACAGTGTCTTCTAGCTGCGCCTGGCCTGTGACCAGCACTTTGCGGGTGGCTGCGGTGCGGTCATCGTTCATCATTTGGATGAGGAATTCCACGCCGGTGGTGCCGGGCATGCGGTGGTCGCATAGCGCTAAGGCAAGCACGTCTCCGTCGTTGTCTATCTCTTCGACAACCTCCCACGCGTCATCCACGTCAGAGGCGGGTTCGATGCGGATGGTGTCGGCGAACGGAAGCAGGTCGCGCTCGATGGCGTTGCGGACCTCTGTCTCGTCTTCGAGGATCAGTAGTGCCAGTTTCATTTAGTCCTCCTGGAGTGCGTGTGGCCCGTCGAGAGGCAGCCCAACGATCGCCCGCGTGCCACCTTCTAACGCCGATTCTAGCTGGATGGTGCCGTGGTGTTTGCTCACGATGGAGCGGCATACACCAAGGCCGATGCCCATGCCGAACCGGACTTGACCTTGTTTTGTTGTAAATTTAGGTTCAAAAATTCGGGCCATTTTGTCCTCGGGGATCCCTGGCCCGTCGTCACAAATCTCCACTTGGATCCACCCATCACGGGGCTGCGACGTGCGGATTGTGATTTTTGAACCTGTATTTGAGTCGGTGATTGCTTCCGCCGAGTTAGCAATCAGGTTGGTCCACACCTGGGCCAGCTCACCGGGCGTGCAAGTGATTTTCGGCAGGTCAGCGTAGTCGCGGACGATCTCAATGGTGCCCAGTTTGTGATTCATGAGGTCGATGGTGTCGTCGATGCCTTGGTGCACGTCGACGTCAGAGATGGGGTCGCCATCGGGGCGCGCATAGGAGCGCAGCGACGCCACCAGCTGTGTCAGCCGTGTCGAGGCTGTACTGAGGTTGCGCAAGCTGGTGCCGATGCCGGCCGCATTTTCCACCGCGTCAAAATTCACCCGGCGCGATTTGGCAACCTCTGTGACATAGTCAGGGTCACGCACGCCGGAGAGCACCAGACGTTGGGCCAAGGCCCGGTCTCCGGTGATTTCGGCGAAGGTATTGCGTAGCTGCCGGGCATTTTTTGTGCTTATCGACGAAGAATTCTTGGCTGCCTGCATCGCTGTGAGGGCACTGTCCACCGATTTGCGGTTCTTTGTCTCGCGCATCAGGTTAGTGATGTCGTCGTAAAGGTGCTCTGCGGTTCTTTCGATGGCGGCGAGTGGGTTGTTGAGTTCGTGTGCCACACCTGCGGCAAGTTCGCCCAGGGAGGCGAACCGGGCTTGCGCCATGAGTTCTTGGCGGGCGCTCTCGAGATTATTCAGCGCTTCTTCGAGGTTGGCGCGCTGTGTTTCGACGTGGCGTTTCAGCTCAAACTGTTCAATCTGAAGGTGTTCGGCGCGGCGCAGGCGACGATCGTAGGACTGCACCACCAGTGTGGTGAGCACGCGAGCGAGGTAGGGCTCCTTTTTGATGAGATAGTTGAGTTGTTCGACTGGCAGCTGGACAACGACCACTTCGCTAGACGTGCGTGCGGTGAAAAACGACACCATGGAGTTGGACAGCGCTAGCAGGCCGATGACGTTGCCGGTAGAGGCGTGGTGCATTGTCTTCGGGCCTTGCTCGGTCAATCGTTGGAGGCGCACGGTGCCGGACAGCACGAAGATGATTTCTTCGACGGTGTCATTTTCGCGAGTCAGGTAGGTTCCGGCGGGCATGGTGATGCGTGGCTGATAGCCCAAGTGCTCGTCGGCAACTGTGATGATTTCGTCGATAATCTCCTTATCATCGAGGTCTTGGTTCAGGATGAAGTTTTCGGGTTCTTCGTACGTTCCCCGCAGCGCTGATTCGGTGGCAGCTCTGGTGTGCCAGTAGCGACGTAGCTGGTGGCGCAGGTTGTGAATCAGTGCGCCTTCTTTAATTTCACCGAGGTAAATCAGCATGTCGAGCCGGCCGAGGTTGGTCAGCATGTCGAGGCCGGCCACATTGGGGGCGGTGGTGAACACGACGATGCGCACATGGTCAAAACGTTTATCTTTGATGAAGTTCACCAGCGGATGATCGGCAGCCAGGCCATCGTCGTGCACCGTGACCGTGACGAGGGCGAGGTTGGCCAACCAGTCTGGGTGAGCGTCGTCGGCCATGAGGTCGTTGAGGCTGTTTGGGCTGATGACAGTGTGCATGTGCCCGAGCCGTTTATGTACGGCGCTGCGCACAGCGACGGAGGCGTCGGATTTGCCGATGATCGCCAGTGTGGAATGGGGGACCATTTATCCCACCACGCCTATGAGCTGCCAGTACGACGGCATGACAAGCACCAGCAGGATGGTGGCAAGCGTTCCGACGACTAGGCCAACCAAGGCCATCTGGCCGATCTTGATTTCGCCAGTAGCGTAGGCAATCGCATTCGGCGGAGTGGAGATCGGCATGGACATACCCAGCGAGGTTGCGATGGCAACTATGACTGCCGCCGTGATCGGGTCGATACCATCGAGCGACATCGCCAGTGATACCGCCAGCGGCACCAGCAAGTTGGCTGCCGCGGAGTGTGAGATCACGTTGGCCAAGCCAAAACCGATCGCCCCCAGCATCGCGATGATGGCCAACCCACCCATGGATGCCCAATCAACTGAGCCAACCAGCCACTCGTCCAGGCCGGTTGCGCCCACTCCGGTTCCCAGCGCGATACCACCGGAGACCAGCCACAGCACCGGCCAGTCCAGCTTCTTAATGTCTTCACCCTTCATCACCTGCAGACACAGTAGTGTGACCACTGGGAAGAAGCCCACAATATTAGAGGAGATGCCGTGCAGCGGCTCTGTCATCCACAGCAGGATCGTCAGGCCCGCGACAACGTAAAAGGTGACGGCTGAACCGGAGGTGTTCCACTTCGATGTCATGTCGATGTTGAGCTCTGCGTCTGCCGGGATGAACACCAGGCACAGAAATACCCACGAAAATACGAGCACAACCAGCATGAACGGGACGGCCATGATCATCCACTCCACGAAGGAAATGGAAATGCCTTGATCTTGCAGCGCACCAATGGCGATGGCGTTGGGCGGGGTGCCCACCGGGGTACCGATACCACCGACGTTGGCGGCTAGCGGGATGGAAAGGGCGACACCAGCTCGCGCTTTACCTGCTGGCAGCATTTTCAGCAACGGCGCAACCACCGCGAACATAGTAGCGGTGGTTGCGGTATTGGACATAAACATCGACAGCAGTGCGGTAATGATCATCATGCCCAGCACAATCAGACGCGCTTTGTTCGGAAATGGCTTCAGCATCACCGCGGCGAGGTTCTTGTCCAAGCCGTATTTTGCCGCGCCGTCGGCGATCATGAAGCCACCCAAAAACAGGATGATCACTGGGTTTGCCAGTGCGGCGAAGTAGTCTGCAGCTGGGATGATGTTGTCTGCTAGTGCGGGATCCCCGCCGGTGGGGTCTGTAATCGCACCCTCGGAGACCATCAATACTTCGAGGAAAATCACTAGCACAGCGGTTGCGGTCAGCGGAACGGGTTCGAGGACCCAAAACACGATGGCCAGCAGAAAAATAGACAGCATCCGCTCGCCGGGCTCAGCCAGATTCGGAATATCCACCACAAGTGGGATGGCAAATAAGACGATACCGAGGACAAACCCTATGATTTGCTTCCTCGAAAAGCGAGCGCCTTGAGCCCGCTGCAGCGCTGGGGGCTTGCGGGTTGCGCTGCCTCGACGGTTAACGCGCATTGGTGACGATGGCTGTGCGGTAGACATGACTTCTATTCTATGAGTCCACGTGATCTTATTCTGCCTAATTACAGTGCCATAGATAACACTAATCTGAGGTTCGGGGTTCGTCTTTCTATCCCGAAACGCAGAAACTCCAGGTGTGCGACTTTATAGCCACCTAACCTGGAGTTTCAATTGGTGCGCCCGGAGGGATTCGAACCCCCAACCTCTTGATCCGTAGTCAAGTGCTCTATCCGTTGAGCTACGGGCGCATGGCGGAGATGACAGGATTTGAACCTGCGGTCCGCGTGAACGGACAACTCCTTAGCAGGGAGCCCCAATCGGCCACTCTGGCACATCTCCATAGCCTTGTAGAATACTACCGAACCTCAACCACAGGCCCAAATCACAGGCCGAAATTTCATCACGGTTCACAGCCTACCGGCCTACATTAGGCCTGCACTAGACTTGCACGCATGATTCGCCCAGACCTAGACACCATCCCCGGCTACGTGCCCGGCAAGCGCAATGACACCGCCCTGAAATTAAGCTCCAACGAGGTGGCCACTCCGCCGCTTGATTCTGCCGCCCAGGCGATGGCGGAGGCAGCCGCTGGTGCGAACCGCTATCCCGATATGGGCGCTAGCCAGCTTAAAGAGGCTCTGGCCGAACACCTCAACGTGAGCGTCGACCAGGTCGCGGTGGGCAACGGCAGCTCCGCTTTGTGCCAACAGTTGGTGCAGATCACGTCGACGTCGGAAAGCAATGTGATCTTCCCGTGGCGCAGCTTCGAGGCCTACCCCATTTTCGCGCAGGTCGTTGGGGCCCAAGCCCGCGCTGTCCCCCTGCTGGACAACGGTAAGCATGACCTTGACACGATGGCATCGCTTATCGACGACCATACCTCGCTGATCTTCCTCTGTAATCCGAACAATCCCTCTGGCCAGGTGATTAATCAGGATGAGTTCGACTCTTTTATGTCCAAGGTGCCTGCCAGCGTGATGGTGGGCCTGGACGAGGCCTACTTTGAGTTCAACCGGGCTAAGGACACTTGTGTGGCAACTGAGGCAATTGAGCAGTACCCGAACGTGGTGGGCTTGCGAACCTTTTCGAAGGCGTATGGGCTGGCGGGTGTGCGTGTGGGCTACGCGTTTGGGGCTGCTGAGATCATTGCGGCTTTGAATAAGGTGGCCATCCCCTTCGGTGTGAACGCCGTTGCGCAGGCAGGGGCGGTGGCCAGCTTGAATGCGGCTGATGAGCTGCTGGAGCGCACTGAGGAAACCGTGAGGATTCGTGATCAGGTTGCCGATCATGTCGGCGCGCAACACTCCCAGGCTAACTTTGTGTGGCTGCCCGGGGTTGATGCGCAGTATCTGGCAGCGAAGTTAGCCAGCCACGGCGTGCTCACTCGCGCCTTCCCGGAAGGCCTGCGGATTACGGTAACCACGGAAGAAGAAACCCAAAAGCTGATCGACGCATGGGATGCGGTGCAGGGCACCTAAGGGTGAGTCTCGCCACCACTCGTGGCTCCCGCAACCCGGTCTGGGTATCGGCTGTCGAGAAATTCTTTAGCCTCTCGGTGGGAACGCTGGACCGACTCCAAAGCCCTCTGAAGTTCTGCCAGGGTCACCTTGTCACCGCTCATCGTGCGATGGTGGCTGCGCCATGTAGACATAGTCAACGTGAACCCCTCCTCCAAAGTTTTATCAGGCTTGATGTCAGTCTACCTCTATGTTCGACTTCACGCGATGCCCGATCCTGCTCTGCGAGCTTATTTTCTATTTCCCGCCTGATGTCGTTTTCTACGAACGCAACATAGTTCCCTACTTTTTCAGCAAAGGGCCTTTCTTCCTCTGCTATCAATCGTGATTGAAGAATTGCGGTGACAAATCCAACCATTTGTGCCTTAGTTTCGGGATCATCTGCTTTTTCGACTTTGTCGATCGCCCATTGGAGCTGAGAGTAGTAGCGATTTCTTTCATCCGTGTCGCGTTTTTGGTCCAGTGACATGAATGTGGAATACAACGCTAAGGCTGCTACGACCGGGGTAAGACCAGGAACGACGTAGCGCAAAAACTGGGTAGTGAAATGAACAAAGCCGATATCGGTTAACCACAGCATCAAAGCACAGGACCCAACAAACCCCGCCGATAAGATCCCTGCCGAAATCAGCAAATACTTTCGCACAGTGGCTGCGCTTGTTTGTCTTGGCAGATCTTTTGAATCCTGCATATCCTTCCCCCGATACAACATTTTATTCCCGTGAGCGAACTTGCACGCTACCCCCCGGCAAAGGGTGGCAGCACGTCCACGCGGGTGGCTCCTGCCACGGAGGCGTCACCTTCAGCGCGGCACCCATCGATTAAGAATGTACAGCGCTCGAACACTTCGGCCAAGGTCATGCCAGCGTCGGTAGTACCGGAATGAAGCTTGGCAGCGTGGGTTAACACGTCGTTAAGCGTAGAAAACGTGCCGCCCAAGCTTTCCTGATCAACTCCAGCGGCAGCACGCGCGGCAGCGAAATAGTGAATGTTCATATCAGCACCCACTATGGCAATACTTGCTTGCAAAATCCAGCCCTGTTTATTCCCGGTAGCATTGTCTTAACTGTGGGTCGAAAAAGAAAGGCATGAATCCCTGATGTCGCGCACACCGGAACAACACCTTGCGGCGGTCCAAAAGCTTGTTGGCACGCGCCCAACAGTGACCCTTCCGTTGGTTGAAGCCGCACGTGCGAAGGCTGTGAGCTCGGCGGATGTTGCTGCGCAGTTTGATTCACCGCGCTTTGATAACTCGCAAATGGATGGTTACGCGCTGTCTGTGGAGCATGTGGCTGCCACGCCGGGTCAATTTCGCGTGGGTGCCACGATTCCCGCTGGTACAGACCCGGACGTGGTGTATCCCGAGGGGATTACTAACGCGATAGTACCGATCATGACCGGCGCGAAGGTCCCGCACGGCACCGCAGCGATCGTACCGGTGGAGCATTGCACCCCGGGCATCTTCGCCGCGGAGGGTGAATTTATTCGGGTCCCGCCCACCCCACACGGCCAGTTCGTGCGGCAGCGCGGCTCTGATATTCAGGCGGGTGCCACGATCGTTCCGGCGGGCACGACAGTGACTGCGCCGGTGGTGGCCACGCTTGCCAGCCAGTCCATCACTGAAGTGGAGGTCACCCGCCCGGCGCGCCTGGTCACTGTGACTGGTGGCGCGGAAATCGGTACGGGAATCGGTACGGCTGGCACGAGCGATAGTGGCGCTGCCGTCATCCCCGATGCGAATGCCCCGCTTATGCAGGTGATGGCCCACCATCACGGCATGGAGGTGGTAGGCCATGTGCGCACTAATGATGACCCGGCAGCGCTCACGCGCGATCTTGAACAGGCAGTGGCCACATATTCCCCTGATGCGATTGTGACCTCCGGCGGTATTAGTGCGGGTAAGTTCGAGGTGATCCGCCAGGTGCTTGAGCCTGCCGACTGGTTTGGGCATGTGGACCAGCAGCCCGGTGGCCCGCAGGGCTTATCGACGATCAGCTCTACCCCTGTGATCTGTTTGCCCGGTAACCCGGTGTCTACCCTGGTGAGTTTCCGGCTGTATGTTGCACCGGTGTTGGGCCAGGCCCCCGAAGCGGTGGAAGCGGTGCTGACCGAGGAGGTCACCGGTTTGCCTGGCCGCGACCAGTTCCTGCGCGGCCAACTGCGCCTCGAAGGGGCTCGGGTGCACGCAACCCCGGTAGGTGGGGCGGGTTCGCACCTGATTTCCCAGGCCGTGCCTGCTGATTGTTTAATCCGGGTGCCCATGTCTTCAACCATCCAGGCCGGCGGGCGCGTGATGGTGTATGAACTTTAGGAGTTGATCGTATGCGTACTGGTTTAGTGATTGTCTCGTCGACACGTGCCTCTCAGGGGGTGTATGAGGACAAGTCGGGCCCCATTGCCGTGGAGTTTTTACGCTCGCAGGGCTATGACACCCCGGATGCGCTCGTGGTGGCGGACAAAGATATGAAGGCAACTATCGACGAGGTTTTTTCGCGTTCTGAGCTACCGAATGTGATTCTTACCTCGGGTGGTACGGGGATCACTCCGGATGATCGCACGGTCGAACATGTCACCCCCTATATTGAGCGGGAAATTCCTGGCATTGTTTATGCGTTTTGGAATGAAGGAATGAAAAATGTGCCAACAGCGGTGATCTCCCGCGCCGTCGCGGGTGTGACAGGGCAGACATTTGTGATGACGTTGCCTGGTTCCCGCGGTGGTGTCAAAGATGGTTGCGCCGTATTGGAACCGCTGTTGGTGCACATCAGCGAGATGTTGGAAGGAAAACATGAGCACTAAGCCCGTGCAGGACCCGGCCTATGTTGCCGAGCAGACCGGCAAGGTCATTGACGCGTTCATGACGCAGCAGCGCCTAGAGGATCTCATGCCTGCTGCGCGCGAGGCAACAATGACGCGTGCGATGGGTGCGCTGGTTACTTTTGAGGGTGTGGTGCGCGACCATGATGGTGGCCAGCGTGTGGCTTCCTTGAGCTACAGCTGCCACCCGTCCGCAGATGATGAAATAAGGCGCGTGGCTCAAGAGATCGTCGATAAGCACCCCAACGTGCGTGTGTGGACGGCGCACCGGACCGGCCCCATCCCGATTGGCGAGGGTGCGTTTTTAGTGCTCGCGGCCGCAGCGCATCGTGGTGATGCTTTCGCGGCCTGCTCGGAGTTGGCTGATCGGGTCAAGGCTGAGGTGCCGATCTGGAAGGAGCAGGAGCTTATCGACGGTGCTACGCATTGGGTGGGGTTGGACTGATGGATACCGCGCGTTACCGCCGCCAAATCACCCTGACCGGCGCTGCTGCGCAGCAGAAACTGTCCGATGCGCATGTAGCGGTGATTGGTGCAGGTGGTCTGGGGTCCCCTGCTTTGCTGTATCTGGCAGGGGCTGGTGTGGGCAGGATTACGCTTATCGACGATGACGTGGTTGATCTGTCGAACCTGCACCGGCAGGTGATTCACACCACCGACCGGATCGGTGCCCCAAAGGTCACCTCGTCAGCTCAGGCAGTAGCAGCACTGAATCCCGATGTTGAACTTATCCCGCTCGAGCAGCGCCTGACATGGGACAACGCTGAGGAGATCTTGGCAGGTGTAGACATCATCCTCGACGGCGCCGATAACTTTGACACCCGCCACATCGCCTCCCACGCAGCGGCCCGATTGGGTGTGCCTCACGTGTGGGCCTCCATTTTGGGTTACGAGTCCCAGCTTTCAGTCTTCTGGGCCGGACGTGGCCCGGTGTACGAGGACCTCTTCCCCACCCCACCAGCCCCTGGCGTGGTGCCATCGTGTGCCCAGGCAGGTGTGCTCGGCCCGGTGGTGGGTGTGACAGGGTCCGCAATGGCGATGGAGGCGCTAAAGATCATCATGGGGGTTGGTGAGCCGCTCGTCGGCACGCTCGGCTACTACGATTCTTTGTCCGGGCGATGGGAGTACATCCCGGTCACCCCGGATCCGGCGATCACCGAGCAAATCCTCCACCAGGCACCCCCACGCCAGGCAAGCGACACCCCTGTAGTCGACGAGGTAGAGGCCATTCCCGCCGGTGCCACCATTATCGACGTGCGCGAACCTGCCGAGTTCGAGCTTTTCCATATTCCCGGCGCGATCAATGTGCCCCTCAGCCGGATCTTAGATGGTTTCACCCCCGACGAGGTTGTTGCCAAGGAGCCAATCGTCGTGCAGTGCGCCGGTGGCGTGCGCTCCGCACAAGCGGTAGCAGCCCTTGAACAACGCGGTATTACCGGTTTGGTAAGCCTGCGTGGCGGGATCGATGCCTGGCATAAACAGCAGAGCACTTAAACCTTTTTCCTTGAAAGTGCACTTAGAGCGCAAGCCTAGACTTCCGCTATCTCCGTGCTTGTTTCGAGGTGTTTTACCCACTCGTCGCGTATCAACGCACTCCCCGGCGGCCACCGCCACGTGCACTCGTGTTCACGGGAGGAGTTACAGCCGATTCCCAAACCCGCAGGATCACGCGTGAAACCGTCTGCCGATCGTGGCACTGCAGGCACTCAATGAGAAACCACCACATGATGCTCCTCGTGATTGGTGGGGATAAAACCTGGAGTCGCTTGACAAATCGTTACCAGCTGCACTCGAACAGAGATATAATGTCCATAAAGATTGTGGGCAGAGCACGCTTAGTCGATATTTCACACCAAACCAACACAAACTCGCTGGCCGCGATGTGGCACATATATTCCGGTGGTATTTTCGACTGGCTCTGTTAGGCTGTGGGTGTGTCGACAGGCACTTCAACAAAACGAGGGAACCACGTGCTACCAACACGTGATCCCCTCAGTTGACCTAGGAGGTCATCCAGTTCCAGATCTTGTGGATCAAATCCACAAGAAACTTGGATGCTACTCCGGCCAGGACCCGCTCAGCGAATGCTCTTGCTGGGTGGGTCCGTTTCTTTCCGTTGTCAGAGCTGTGCTCTGGACGTTTAGAAACACCTGGCATTTCGGTCCTCCTTTCTCCTTGTCGTGGGTTGAGACTCCTGCGCGCAGGAATCAACCGCACCGTGGTGCGGTTGACCTTGTCTTTCAACAAAACCGCACACAGGAGCAAGAAGACACGTCCCCCGGGTTGATGGTCTCCCACCCCTAGGAGACGCGCAAAGTCGAGGGTACCGCTTAAACACCGAATTGGCAGAGTGGCTGGTTGACGGAGAACGTCATCCAATTGATCGGCTTATGGATAACCCACGCAATGATACCCAAATCTTGTGGACAATTAGATTTAGTTATCCACAGATCATTCTAAAAATATGATTTACATCACTCCTATAGGCAGGGCCGAAGCCTTATTTATGTACTCAATCTTAAAATCCGCTGGTAAGGCAATCATTTAAGTAACAGTGATGTAATTCCACTCACGTCAAAGAAGGTCACGTCCAGTAGAGTGATGTCTGAGTTCTCAAAACGAGGCTCCCTAGAGAAAGATCTCTGGGAACGCAAGAAGGGTGACCCACGAATCTTGGAGGAGGAGCGGGTCACCCTTCCCAACAACCGCCGAAGGAGGCGACTGATGAAAACTCAAACGAGTTCGTCACCGAGTGTACATCCATTGAGTTGTTTCATTTTGGTTTTTGCCGAATGTCGGCGGAGAAAGGACAGAAATGTCCAAACTATCCAAAATTTACAACCTGTCGCCGGACGGATTGCCGTTCGTCGATGTTGACCCAGGCCGAGATACCAGGCTTTTTCTCGATCCCGCACGGGTTCAGTATCTAGCTGACCAATGCCAACTCGCGCAGAGGGCTTCGAATCTAATCGCAGATTTTTCCCGCACCCTTCTAGAAGGCGTGATCAGCGAAAACAATGACGAAAAAACCAAGGCCTTTCGTGCTCTGTTGCGTCTCCACGAGCCAGCTGAAACTCGACTTGGGTTCAGCCGACGCAGCACATCGGGGAAAGGATCCGGGCGTTTCTATGCGGAGATGCTCTGGGAAGAACTCTCCGAGAACCTCGACTTTCTTATCCGAGTGGGCATGCTGGCTGACATTGCGTGCCTTCCTCTTTTCTTGCGGGGCTTTGCTGCTGATCGGATGTCCGATATGACTACCGCGATCATCCGTGAAGTTCTGGCGGAGTTCACACTGCACATGATGGGAGAATTCCCCGCTCTGAAGGGAAAGCAGACGGGGCAGCTTAGTCTGGAGGTTTGGGATCTCTCGGACCACCAGTGGAAGCGTAAGGACTTCTGGTTACCCATTCTCAATGGCAAACCGCTCCTTTTGGTGCCTCGGGATTGGGCAGCGAAGGACGTCTCCCTGCGGGCTGGACGCTACTACAGCGTCGAGGTTCTCGACTATGTTCGAGACCAAATGTTGCCAAAGGACATTCATCCGCAACATCGACCTCCAAAGACCGCGTTCCGGGAATATGCAAAGGAGGTGATCCCAGCAAATATCGAAAAGACTGTAGAGGCGGCGCTTCAAGACGAGGATCTAATCAAGAGGTTCCGGGTTTTCGTGAACCAGAAGATTAGTGATGACCTGCGAGGTGACGCGGCGTAGACCTCGGATCCGCCTGTTCTAAGCCACGGGTTTAGCCTCCAAGACTAGGCCCGTGGCTTAAGTCCAATTTCGCGCAAATTCCCTGTACATTTACCGATACAAGGTTTTCTTCCAGGGAGGTCACAATGCGCCCAGATCCAAGTCTCGTCGAGGATTTTCTCAGCGAGGTTCTTGAGAACAACTCGAATATTTCCGAGACTGAGTGGGCGTTCAACCCCGCCGCGCACAACGTTGATGCAGTATGGGCATCCAACTTCGACCTCAAGTGGCGGTTCTCCAATTTTCAGAGCCAGGGGCCACTGCCCGTGGAGGCTGCTTATGCGGCAACCGCGACACGCCCATCTCGCGACAATATGGAGAAATTGTGGAAGACGCTTGGCCGAAGTGCCGCCGGGTTTCTTGTTGCAGTGCTTTACGGGGATGAGGAGGGCACGAAGGTGGCCATCACTGGGCCTACCCAGACTGATGCCCCTGTCTACGACCTGTCTCCTAGGCACGCTGAGAATGTCTTTGCGGCCACGCTTGCTCAAACAGAACCTAACAACGCAATCCTGCGTGCCCAGGAAATGCTGGGCAACTTGCGTGATGGGCATACGGCTCCAGCTCTAATTAACGCTGGTTTGTTCACGAACCACGAGCTGTCCCACGGCGTGCCGCGTCGGCCAGATTGGGAGGAATCCTGCGCCAAAGGGGCGCAGTATCTTTCTTTTGAGGGCCGTGATCTATTTTCCCGTCTGGGCTTTACATTGGAGCAGGGCCCTAATTCTTTAACGTATCTTAAAGCGGATGGTACGAATCGGGCTGTTGCCGCGCTGCTTGAACGGCATGAGCGCTTTGATCAGCAGCTCAGCCGTTTCAATTCGGAGTCCCCGGTAAGACTTGCCCAGGCCACCGCACGTGAGCAAGGCGTTGCGTGGGTGATTGTCCAAAGCGGCAAGCGCGTCCGACTGTACCCGACCCAGCCGACGCAACCTGTTGCCGGCGGAACCTTGACTGACCGTTATTTACAGCTTGACCTCGCGCAGCTGGAACCTAAGGATGCCGGCTACCTCACCTTGCTTTTCACCCCGGAGTCGCTTGCGCCGGAAGGCTCTGCGGACAAGATCCTGGAAAGTTCGAAGAATCATGCTGTTAATCTCATCGACCGGCTGAAGGAACGCGTTTACGCAGACGTGGTTCCTGGTTTGTCGGTAGGTGTTGCTACGGCACTTCGCGCTCAGTCGCAGGACGAATTGCAGCACGCGTACCACCGGAGTTTGGTGATCCTCTTCCGCCTCATTTTCGTCGCCTACGCCGAGGACGAAGGCCTTCTGCCCTACGCGCTCTCGGCGTCCTACCGCAAGGTGTCTATCACCCGTTTGGCCCGTCAGCTTACGGAGAACCCGCAAGCGTTCAATAATCCGTCCGGGTTCGAGTTGTGGGATCAGATGGAAGTTCTTTGGTCCGCTATCGACCAAGGCAACCCGCAACTAAATGTACCTGCGTATAACGGCGGCCTGTTCCGCCCGGAAGGCCCTGATCCACAGAACCCTTGGTCCGGTCAGCTGCGTGTTCCGAATAGTTTCATGCAGCCTGTGCTTTCGGCATTGCTTGTCGACGAATCCTCGGGGGAGCGTGGCCCTGTTGATTTCCGCAGTCTTGATGTCACCGCGTTTGGAACTCTGTACGAGGGTCTATTGGAATCTGAGCTGAGTATTGCAGCCCAGGACCTGGTTGTATCGGAGAAGGGTAAGACGAAGGGCGTGTATGTCCCGGCCCCCGATGGCACGCAGGAGGCTGCTGTGAAGAAGGGAGCGATCTACTTCCACTCCGCCTCTGGCGAGAGGAAAGCGACGGGTTCTTATTTCACCCCGAGCTTTGCTGTTGATTACCTCTTAGACAATGCCCTTGAGCCGGTGTTGGAGAGGCATCTGGCTAAGGTCAAAGCTGCGTTGGACGCGGGTGAGCCGACGGAAAAGGTCGGCGAGATGCTTTTTGACTTCCGCGTCATCGACCCTTCCATGGGCTCTGCGCATTTCCTTGTCGCAGCCGTTGACCGGATCGGTGCTGCTTTCCTCGATTTCTTAACCAACAATGAGCTTCCGTCTGTCTCTCGGGAACTGGAGACTCTACGCAATCAGGCACTCGATGCCCTCGACGCCGTTGGTATCTCCGAGCAGATGCAAGCGAGCCAATCGTCGTCGGTCGATATTAGTTTCGACCGCATTCTCAACCGCCAAGTCGCCCGGCGTTGTATCTACGGTATCGACCTCAACCTCATGGCGGTGGAGCTTGCCCGCCTTGCTATCTGGATCCGCACCTTCGTCCCTGGCCTTCCGATGGCATCACTCGGCCAGCGCCTTGTCAACGGCAACGCACTGATTGGCATTGCCCACCACGAGGAGGTCGTGGAGATCCTCGATCCCAACACCGCAGAGGATCTGAACAACCCGGATCAAGGCACGCAGTTCTCTTTCGCCCGGAATTACATCGAACCTGCACTCACATCGGCAGGCAACCGTCTGCGCAAGCTCGGGATGGCTTCCGAAGGCACGATCGCTCAGGTTAAGCAGGCTCAAGAGGAATACGACGCGATCTGGAATGAGCTGGAACACTTACGTTCAATTTTCGATTGGTCTCTCGCCGTCTCTTTGGATCTCACCACTAACAATATGGCAGGTTTTAATCTTGAGGATGAAGACTTCACCCTGGACAGTGGCCCTTTGGAAGTTTTGGAAGGCCAGAGGCGGCTGCATCTTCCGCTGGTGTTCCCTGAAGTGATGATGCGCGATAATCCCGGTTTTGATGTCGTCTTGGGTAATCCTCCGTGGGAGAAGATCAAGCTTGAAGAACATACCTGGTGGACTATCCGTATTCCTGGTTTGCGCAGCATGTCACAAAAGGACAAGAACGCTGCTATTGAGAAAGCAAAAGAGGATCGGCCTGACTTGGCCCACAATTTCGCTGAGGAGCTAGAGCGCACCGACAATTTGCGGGACTTGATGAAGAAGCTTCCCTACCCCATCGGCTCCGGCGATCAGGACCTTTACAAGGTTTTTTGCTGGAGGGATTGGGATATCCTCCGTAACGATGGTCGCATCGGGGTTGTCGTCCCCCGCGCGGCGCTGTCCGGCGCTGGCACCGAGTCGTGGCGACGAGCAGTGCTTAACGACGGCTCCTTCGAAGATATCTGCGTCTTGGTAAACACAAACGAGTGGGTCTTTGAAGGCGTAACAGGTCGCACAACGGTCGCACTCACAACTGTTGAACGTGGCGGCGGTGATCGTTTCCGATTCCACGGCCCGTACCACAACCTTGACAATTTTGAGCAGGCCCAAGCCCGGGATAACTACCCCGGTGTTGATGTCCCTGAGGAGGACTTTGCCTCGTGGTCCGACAACTTGACTGTGCCTTTGGTGCCTTCTCCTGAGGCGTCCGATGTCTTCCTGCAAATGCGGAAATCGCCCACGTTCAAGGAAGCCCCGATCTCCCACGATTTCCGTTTCGTACGTGAATTGGACACAACAGCCCAGAAGAAGTACTACGACTTCGACATCGAGAACTCGCCACGAGACCTCGAAATCTGGACAGGACGATCGTTCAACATATGGACGCCGGGAACGGGGGATCTCTACGCTAAGGCGTGGAGAAAAGAGATTGAGGACTTCCTACAAACCCGCAGGATAAGGCAAATCCAACGCCAAGACGGAGCTTTCAGCGGATTCTCACCAGGCTGGGCACAAGACCCCAACACGCTACCGCTTGCACATCCGCGGATCGCTTTTCGGGATGTTGCGCGCGCGACTGACACTCGCACGTTCCTCGTCTGCCTCCTCCCAGGGGATGTAGCCCTGGTAGAGAAAGCGCCCTATCTTTTCAATCGCACTGGTGACCCCATGCAAGAAGCATTACTTCTGGGAGTCTTGAGCAGTAGACCATTCGATTGGAACGCGAGAAGAGTTATCGAGAACAAAGTCTCCCTAGGAATTCTGAATTCGCTCCCCGTCCCCGAAATGGACCCCACCGGTGTTCTCGAGACCAGACTGATTGAGAATTCAGGGCGTTTAGCGGCAGTAGATGACCGCTTCACTGAGTGGGCAGCTGCGGTGGGAGTCGGTGTAGCTACAGCAAATGATGCTGCTGTGAAATCTGCACTGATTGCGGAGAATGATGCGATCGTGGCCAAGCTCTATGGCCTCACAGCAGACCAGCTGAAAGTGTTGTTCCACACGTTCCACATCGGGTGGGACTATGAGGACGATCTAGCCCGAACGCTCGAATACTTCGAGGCATTGGAAGACTAACCATGACTGACAAGCGCCCTACTTTTCTGACAAACGACTCGGCCAGGCAGATGACGGTCGGTGGCACTCTCGCACGGCACCTCAACGTCCAAATCGCGGAACTCAAAGAACCCCCGTCCATGGACATCGCCTCCGCTTACTTCAACCCTGGAGGTTTTCAGGCGTTGAAGGAACCGCTAGGCGCAATGTCCCACGTGCGCCTGCTGCTTGGAGCTGAACCTGACAATGCCCCCTTTGTAAAACCACTGCATGGCCGGGCCCAGGGTCGCCAGCGGGTACGCAACCGTCTCTCAGCGCAGCAGAAACACGCCATCGCACAGCATGGTGAGGAACTCCGGTTGGACAGCAACCTCCTCGGGTTCTCCTTCGAGGCGGACCGCACAGCCAGGGAACTGGTGGAATGGTTGAACTCAACTAACGAGAATGGCGCGCCCCGCGTCGAAGTCCGGCGCCTGACTAAAGACTTTCTGCACGGCAAGGCCTATATTCTGCATTCTCGATCCGCAGACGCTGTCTTCGCCGGGTCATCTAATTTCACAGCAGCGGGGCTTTTGAGCAATCGCGAGCTCAATCTAGGCCAGTATGATCCTCATACCCACGAGGAAGTCACCGAATGGTTCAACTCAATCTGGGAAGAAGCAGAACCGTATGACCTAGCCTCCCTCTACTCGGCCCGCTGGGAGCCACACACACCACAGACCGTTTTTGGCCGGATGCTCTGGGAGCTTTACCACGACGAACTACAGCAAGAAAAAGAAGACCGGGATGGGTCGTCGTTAAGCCTTACCCGGTTTCAGGCAGACGGTGCTTGGCGCGCGCGACGTATCCTGCGGGAACTCCACGGCGTGATCATCGCTGACGAGGTAGGCCTTGGAAAAACGTACCTCGCTGGTGAAATTATCAATGAAGCGATAGTGGAGCGCCGCCAAAAAGTCCTCATCATCGCCCCAGCAACACTGCGTGATTCCACCTGGAAGCCCTTCCTCCGCGAACACAACCTCCAAACAGACGTGGTCTCTTTTGATGAATTATCAAACAGCATCGACACAGCTGGTAAAACTAGCTCCAAGCTTCAAGCCCTGGATGACTACGCAATGGTTGTCGTTGATGAGGCACACGGCCTTCGTAATCCCAGTTCCCTCCGCGCAGCAGCAATGCGCCAACTCGTCGAAGGTAAATCCCCCAAGGACATCGTGCTGCTTACCGCAACTCCGGTGAATAACAGCCTGCGGGACGTATACACGCTGATTTCTTACTTTGTCACCAACGATGCACAGTTCGTGTCTGTCGGTGTGCCATCGCTGCAGAAGTATTTCAAAACGGCGATCGACCTCCACCCAGACGAGCTCTCGCCTGAGTATCTCTTCGATGTCCTCGACCAAGTCGCCGTGCGACGCACAAGGCGGTTTGTGAAGAACCACTACGCCAACGACACCGTATGGATAAATGGCGAACAGCGCCCAATCACCTTCCCCGATCCGCGGGTCCTACGCGTGGATTATTACCTCAACGCGACCATGCCCAATCTTTTCGATACAGTCGCCGTTGCCTTAGGAGCACTTGTCGACGACAGCGCCACCGAAGCCGGATTCATCGAAGCGTCGCCAGGCGAAGTGCTCACCATGGCTCGTTATGTGCCCTCCCGCTTTTCTGTGGAAGAACAAACCGAAGACGAGGCATACCAACAGCAAAATGCTGGGCTGCTGCGCTCAGCCCTGCTCAAACGCTTCGAATCCTCGTCGATCGCCTACCGGAAAACACTGGAAACCCTGATCCAAGGCCATAACACGTTCCTAGCGGCACTAGCAAAGGGCGTGGTGCTCACAGGAAGCGCGCTCCGTGATTGGGGAGCAAGCGAATCCGACGATCTCCACGAATTTTTAGCAGATGGTGACTACGACGAGGGCAACTTCCAGCCCGCCGTGCGATTCGATGTCGACGGGCTACAGCAATACTGCAAAGCAGATTTAGGCTTGCTCAAGAAGCTTCACGAGCAAGCTTTGGAGCTGGAGAAGCTCGAGGACCCGAAGATAGAGCAACTCGTCGAAGAACTCGCTACTATCGCCGCCGAGGCAGACCACGAGGGCCGGACCCAACAAGAACGCAGAAACAAACGCAAAGTTCTGGTCTTCACCTACTACGCAGACACTGCTGAATACTTAAGTGATCAGATCCAGCAAGCTGTCGCGCTAGATGAGCGGTTGGCGGACTTCCGCGACAGAATCCTCACTGTCACCGGAAAGAACGCGGATAATCGTGCCACACTGATTGCAAAGTTCGCACCCGAAACTGCTGGTTCAGAAGGCGACGAAGACCTGTATGACTTGGTAATCACCACCGATGTTCTTGCTGAAGGTATGAACTTGCAGCAAGCGCGCCATATCATTAACTACGACCTTCCGTGGAACCCTATGCGGCTAGTCCAACGGCATGGCCGTATCGACCGCATCGGTTCCCCACACGACACCGTGTACATGCGTTGCTTCTTTCCCGACGAGCACCTCGATGCGATGCTTGGGTTGGAGGAAAGGATTCATAACAAACTCAAGTTGGCCAATGCGTCATTTGGTGCAGGCAAGGGTGTCCTGCCAGGCGTTGAGGGCCGTGAAGGCACTTTCACCGAAACTCGGACACAGATCGAGAAACTCCGTAGCGAAGATGCGGGACTGTTCGCCACTGGTGGCGGAGGCGCTGCCCTTTCAGGCGAAGACTACCGCCGTCAATTAGAGAAGATGCTGGATAATTCCATCACGCGCGGTCTGATCGAAGATCTTCCCTGGGGCAGTGGCTCAGGATTCAAACGCCCGGGCAATACAGCTGGCATTGTATTCTGCGCCCGAATCGCAGACCATCCCACTCCGTGGTTCCGGTACCTTCCCCTAGATCCAGCCACTCTGGAACCACTGACGTGGATAGATGATACGGGTCAACTAAAGCCCGACATCGTACGCGACAAACTTTCCGCTCTTTCCCACGCAGATCCGGGGGCGAAAGAGCGCTACCTCGACGACAAGATGGTTGATGCGGCGCTTTCAACCTGGGAAATCGCGCAGGAAGATATTCGCGAACACTGGAACTTCCAGGCAGACCCAGCAAACACTCGGCCCGAAATTCCTCGAGTGATGCATGAAGCAATGGGATTGCTACGCGACCACGGGGCAGAACTTGGCGATGCCCAAAATGACATCACCAACCGGCTTATGGCTCCTCACAACTCTCGGATCCAGCGCCAAGTGCGGGACGTGCTCAAATCTGACCAGAACAATAAAGAGAAAGTTCAAGCTCTGGCTGATGTAGTTCGTCGCAATAACCTTGCGCCCGCAGTACAACCTACCCGCCAGCCAAAAATCGATGCAGAGGATATTAACCTAATCTGTTGGACAGCGATCACTCCCGAGTAGACGCAGTACCAGTGCGCTTACCTTAAAACGGCCAATAGTCAAAAGACACTAAGCGAAGCAGGGAGCTTTCCCCTTATCGAAAGGCATCCTACCTGAATACAATGTACTCAAGTAACTGAAAGGAGCCTCCGATGAACACGTTGACTGTTCGAATGTCCGACGATGAAGCTACTCTTGTCCGCAAGTTCGCCGGATCCAAAAACGTGACAATGTCTGACTTCGCCCGGTCCGCAATTTTGGAAAAGATCGAGGATGCTTACGGCCTTGAGCAGCTCCGCGACGCAATCGCTAATGACGACGGCAAAAGATACGGTATCGACGAGGTTCTCGGCGAGCTTTAACGATGCCTACCAAGCCACTCGGATATAGTGCGGAATTCACACCCTGATCGCAGATCGCAGAACCAAGTAGGTTGCCCTGAAAATTGGGCGAGTGCGTCGATCCTGTAAGCCAAGCGAGAGCTCATTGACGGCTTAGTTTCTGCGCACCTAGTGAATGAACAAGGGCAAGAGAAAAGCCATGCCCACACTCCATGTCAGATGGAGGGTAATAGCAGAAATGAGGTTGCCAGAGCGGGATGATTCCCATGTTGCACTTAGCCCGACCAGCAACGCAGCAACAAGCAATAGTGGAACCCCCATCGCGGCTGTGACCACCATGTACAGCCCTACTTGGGCAATAGTTGCACCCCACCTAGCGAGGCGTTTTTCCAATTCGCGCTGCGCAACATCACGGAAGAACAATTCTTCACCTATCCCGTTGACCACAAGTGTGAGCAGTGTGACAAGTACAGTGCCGGTGCGCATATTGTCTAGTAAATCGTCGACAGGCCCAGCCAGGAAAGGAATTAAGCGCACAACCAAGGCGCCAACAATGAAGAGGGCTATCAACGCAGCACCGATGACCACACCACGCCCCATTTCTATGCTTACACTGCCCCGAAGATCCACGCGGGTACCGTAAAACCACCAGGCCACAAACCAGATCGCTGCCGTGGCGAAGGTGGCTACGTAGAAACCTGGTGACGCTGGCGGTACTTGGGCAGAGAACAGAAGCCCCAACGCACCAAGGGTGGCGGGAATAAAGACGCGGACCAGCAGTGGTGCTCTGCCAGGCGTTGTGGAACGAGAGCGCATAGGGCTAGTTTCCCACAAACTTATATAAAAGTGAGCTAATAAAAATTAGGGTAGCCTGGTGGAAGTCGCACGCATGCTCCCGAGTTATTGCAGAGTTTCACTCACGACACCACCCAACCGAAAGGATATCCGCAATGGATAAGCCCAAAGACACTCCATCTTCCCACCAATCCGACTTTGAAGAAGGCACCACCGACAACACTCAAATGCGCCGTGCACTTGTTACCGGTGCCACTGGCTACGTGGGTGGACACGTGACCCAAGAGCTGCTTGATCGCGGATGGGCTGTGCGGACTTTGTCTCGCAGCCGCAAGAAAGCCCTTGACATGGAGTGGGGCGATCGTATTGTGCCCGAGGGTGAAAGCGCGGGATCCGGGCAGGTAGAAGTCTACGAGGGAGATGCTTCCCAGGGCGATGATCTAAACGCAGCACTCGAGGGCATTGATGTGGCCTGGTATCTCGTGCACTCCATGTCAGACGATGAGGATTTTAAAGATGCAGAAATTGAAATGGCAGAACTTTTCGCCTCTGCCGCCGAAGACCAGGGTGTTAAACGCATCATTTACCTTGGTGGGCTGCACCCAGAAGGCGAAGTCCTCTCAGAACACTTGGCTTCCCGTGTCGCAGTCGGAGAGGTATTTTTAGATTCCACTGTTCCTACGGCAGCGCTGCAAGCTGGCGTTGTACTTGGCGATGGCTCCGTCTCTTTTGAAATGCTGCGCCACCTTTCGGAGCGGCTTCCTGGAGCGATCGGCCCGAAGTGGATCCGCAACCGCATCACTCCCATTTCTGTGCGCGACGTGATGTTCTACCTAGCAGGTGCGGCTGATCTTCCAGAAGATGTCAATCGAACATTTGATATCGGGGGCCCAGACACTCTCGAGTACGCAGACATGATGAAGGAGTACGCCAAAGCCTTAGATCTTGGGCCTCGTCTGATTCTTTCAGCACCGGTTGCTACCCCGGGGCTGGCTTCGCAGTGGATTTCTTTGGTCACACCGGTGGAAGCGCGTATTGCTAAACCGCTGATCGGCAGCCTGATGCATGACACTGTGGTGAAAGAACGCGACCTTGAGGGTTATATCGGTACGCCTTCTGGGGGTAACCAGGCTTTCCAACAGGCAGTGCTTGCGGCCACCGAAAAGTTGGACACTCGACGCTGGAGGCGCGTTTTTGGCACGGTTAGTGCCGCAGTTGCGTTGTGTGCCACCGTGGGGTCCGTCTTGACTGATCCGAAAAATAAGAATTATCAACACCTTGATCTTCCCAGCTGGCAGCCACCGGCAGCCCTATTTCCGATTGTGTGGACCGCGTTATATGCCGATATTGCTGTGGTGAACTCGCTGGTTGTAGCGGACCACCTGGAGAAAGACAATAAGCAGGCAGCGCGTAACGACGCTCTGGCCTTGGGCGCTAATCTCGTTTTAAATGCGGGCTGGACTGGAGTTTTCTTCCGCTCACCAAGAAAAAAGTTGGCCACTGTGTGGGCTGGGGCCCTGGCTGTAAGTACTGGGGATTTAATCCGCCGTGCGTGGAAGTCAGCCCCCGCGCGCGGGGTAGTTCTTGCGCCCTACTCGGTATGGACCTCGTTCGCGACATTTCTTAGCGGCGCGATTGCACAACGTAATGCTTAACACCCGTGGGCCGCTTATCGACGAAGCTTGGCTTGGCCTTGGGTGGTGTGTCACTGAGCTCCGGGTGGGTTGTCTTTACTCTGGTATCGTCGTGGTCATGCCTTCAGCGCCTCGCCGAATCTCGGTCGTTATACCCTGCTATAACGACGCGAAGCTTCTGCAACGCGCTTTGAATTCTTTTGCCAACCAAGATGTCCTGGCAGATGAAATCATCGTGGTTGATAACAACTGCACCGATAGCTCGGCGCAGGTAGCCGCATCTTTTCCGCGGGTGCGCGTGGTAAGGGAACCCAGGCAAGGAATTACGTGGGCGGCGGCCTGCGGCTACTCCCACGCTCAAGGCGATCTCATTGTCCGTACGGATGCTGATGTGGTGGTGCCACCGGATCATATTCGGCGGGTGCATCAGGTATGGGACTTGATAGAACGCCAATCTTGCGCTGCGGCTGACAAAACTGTCGTCGCTGTGACCGGCACTGCTTGCTTCGATTTAGCTGGCGGTCTTGGGCGCGCAATCTCGGCGTTGTATTTGGGCGCTTACTATTACACAACCGGATCCGCGCTGGGGCACTACCCGATTTATGGGACTAACTGCGTAATTCAAACACAGTGGTGGCACAGCATCAAAGACAACATCGATTTAGCTGATACAGCAGTCCATGATGATTTACACCTGTCTTTTGCGGTTCGCGATGATGAAACCGTCTGGTACCAGCCGGATCTGAGCGTGGACATGGATGCGCGTGCTGTGCGCGGTATTTCACAACTCAAGCACCGCTTTCAACGCGGGTTCCACACCATGAACACGAATTTCCGCAGCAACCCTCCACATCGACGTCTCCAACGTCGAGGAAAGATTGTAAGCCGGTGACTGACGACAAACTGGATATTGACTTCGTCGATAAGCGAATAAGTGAATCACTCTCTTTTTTAGAAAAGCACTTCACTCAGACACAGAATTTTTCCTCAGAGCCTCTGTTCCTTAGTGCTCTGGAGGTGTTGCGCACCAATGCTCTGGGCGGCAAACATCTGCGGCCTCGCTTGGTCCATATTGCTGCGGGTGATGTCTCAGGTGACCAGCGCACCACCGCGGTGATTTTTGGTGGAGCGGTGGAGTTACTCCACGCGGCTTTGCTTGTCCATGATGACCTGATCGATGATGATCCTTACCGGCGTGGGAAACCGACCTTGCATGAACAGATCGCCACCGCAAGTGGTAACCGCAATGTGGGAATGTCGGCGGCTATTCTTGCTGGAGACATGGGGCTTTTGGCCATGTTCCAAGCCTTATCCAGCTCAGAGCTTTCCGACGCCATGGTGCGGAAAGCCTGTGCCATGATGGCCCGCTTTTCGCTGCAAACGGTTTACGGTGAGATGCTTGATGTCTCCCACCGCACCGCTTCCAGCGGAGGCAGCGACGCTATCCGCGTCGCCGACGTCGCTGAAACAAACAGCGCTGCCAGCTTTGATACCGTGCGTGCCAGCAACTTTTTCAAGACCAGCCTGTACACTTTTACTGCCCCGCTCCATCTCGGAGCTCTCGCGGCTGGCCGTGATGATCCGGACACTTTAGACGCGCTGTCCGCGGTGGCGGATCCACTCGGCCAGGCTTATCAGGCTGCCGATGATATTGCCGGGGCGGTCGCGCCGATGGAAGATACCGGCAAGGTTACTGGTGGTGATCTCACCGAGGGCCGCAGGACGGTGCTGACCATGCGGCTTCACACAATGTCACTAACCGAAGCTGTTAAAGCTGTCGCCGATGAGGCCTACGACCATATCGCTGACGCCCGCCAGGCGGTACAGTCACCAGCCCTGACTCCGGTCACCCGGGCTGGTTTGGACAATGTGATTGCACGAGTGGAAAGATCGGTACGTTCCTATGTCTGATTCTGATTTATCTGATACTGATTATTTGCGCCGTTACGACGATATGGCTGACCGCGCTGCTGCCGCCGTTATCGCTGAGTATTCCACCAGCTTTGGTATGTCTAGCAATCTGCTCTCTCCTGCTGTGCGCCGGGACATCCGTAACCTGTATGCGATGGTGCGCATTGCCGACGAGATCGTCGATGGCACTGCCTCAGCCGCAGGTGTCACCGACCCATCACGTGCCCTCGATAGCTATGAGCAGCAAATCCGCAACGCCCCAAACCTGCGGTTTCATACTGACCCAGTAGTTCACGCCTACGCGCAAACCGCGCGGCGCTGCAAGTTCAAGGATGAGCACGTCGCCGCATTTTTCCGCTCGATGCGCCGCGACCTCACCCAAACTCAGCACACCGATGAAACCCTGGATGACTATATCTATGGTTCCGCCGAGGTCATCGGGCTGTTGTGCCTGGCCGCGTTCTACGCAGATAGAACTGTCAGCCCACAACAATATGCCGAATTAGAAAACGGGGCACGCAGCCTGGGGGCCGCTTTTCAAAAGATTAACTTCCTGCGCGATGTCCGCGAGGACACCGTCAGCCTTGGGCGCACCTACTTCCCCGGCACAGAACATCAGCTCAACAACGCTGCTAAAGATGAGATTGTGGCCAGTATCCGCAAAGACCTTGTGGTTGCACGCGGGGTCATCCCCGAACTTCCGCTGTCTGCCCGAGCTGGGGTTTTGGCCGCAACTGAGCTTTTTACTGAGCTTACTGAGCTGATCGACGATATCGACGCTACTGAACTGGTGCGCACGAGAATCAGTGTGCCGGCTCGTCGTAAAGCACTTCTTATCGCACGCTCGGTAGCGCGTGCACCCCTGCTGAAAGGATCATCATCATGACAACCCCAAACTCTGCCATCGTGATTGGCGCGGGAGTCGCAGGGCTGGCCACCGCCGGGCTGCTGGCGAAACGCGGCATGGATGTGACCGTGATTGAGAAGAATGATCATGTTGGCGGGCGAGTCGATGAGATCACCGTTGATGGTTTCCGCTTTGAGGCAGGGCCTTCGTGGTACCTGATGCCCGAGGCTTTCGACCACTTCTTTGAGCTGATGGGCACCTCCACCGAGGACGAACTAGACCTGACCCTGCTGGATCCTGGGTACCGCGTCTACTCTGAAGGCCAACCGCCGATTGACCTGCCCTTTGGTGTGGATGCTGCCGCCGAGCTGTTTGAATCTATCGAAGAGGGTGCCGGGGATGCGCTGCGGGACTATCTGCGCAGTGCCGACGAGGTGTACCAGATTGCTCTCGACCGTTTCCTCTACACCACCTTCACTTCCCTGCGGCCGTTCCTGCATAAAGACGTGATTTCCCAAGCGCTGCGCCTGGTGGTGCTGCTGACAGAGTCGCTCAAAAGCTTCGTCGATGAGCGATTTACGGATACTCGCCTGCGCCAAATCCTGCAATACCCGGCGGTTTTCCTGTCTTCGCGACCCAAAAAGGCACCCAGCATGTACCACCTGATGAGCCACACCGACATCACCTTGGGCGTGCGCTACCCACAGGGCGGATTCGTTTCGATCATTCGTGCTTTAGAGCGGTTGGCGGTGCGCCACGGTGCCAAGATTCGGCTGGGCACCGAGGCCACCGCGATTGTTGTTGAGGATGGACAGGCGCGCGGGGTGCGGGTGCTTAACGACGGCGGCGTGGCCGAACTTCGCGCCGATATCGTGATCAGTGCTGCCGATCTGAACCACACCGAAAATTCGCTGTTACCGAAGAAACTACGCACGTACAACAAGCGCTACTTTGCCCGGCGCGACCCCGGCCTCGGAGTTGTGCTTGCCCTAGTGGGGGTCAGCGGTGAATTGCCTGAGCTGCCGCACCATACGCTGATGTTTTCTGAAGATTGGTCGCAGGATTTCGCTGTGGTCTACGACGGGCCGCAGGCCACGCGCCCGAGCGGTGCGTCACGCTCCATCTACATCTGCAAGCCTTCTGCTACCGACGATTCGGTAGCGCCTACCGGGCACGAGAATCTCTTTGTGCTCATCCCAGTGGCTGCTGATGATTCGCTTGGCCATGGCGATGCCTATACAGGCCAGGCAAGCCCAGCGGTTGAGGCAATTGTTGATGAAGCACTAGAGCAGATCGGCCAGTGGGCGGGTATTGAAGATTTGGGGCAGCGTGTCGTCGTCAAGCGATCCATTGGCCCGGCAGACTTTGCCGACAGGTACCACTCCTGGTCCGCCGGGGCCATCGGGCCAGCGCACATACTGAGCCAATCGGCGTTTTTCCGCGGCAAGAATGTCTCATCCAAGGTTCGAGGGCTGTACTACGCGGGCCAAACCACCGTGCCTGGGGTGGGCGTGCCCATGTGTTTGATCTCTGCCGAAAACGTGCTGAAGCGTATCGACGGCACTACCGACGCCGCCCCCATGGAGAGTATCAATGGCTAGTGCCTACCTGTTTATTCTGCTCGCGACGATTGGCTGCATGGTGCTGTGCGACTGGCGCTGGAAGCTGGCATTTTTCGCCGATGCCCGGCGCGCCACCATCCTTTCTGTGGTGCTGGTAGGTGCGTTTCTGCTGTGGGATGTCCTCGGCATTGCCACAGGCACCTTCTACCGCGGGGATGCTGACTATATGACTGGGATTTTGTTGGGTCCAGAAATGCCGATCGAAGAACCGATTTTCCTGTTCTTCCTGGTTTATCTGCTGATGAACTTAACTTCTGGGGCCCGGCAGGTGATCCGATGACCTACCTGCTCATCTCCCTGCCTTTTCTTATAGTCGCAGTACTGGTGTGGGTGCAGCGACACCATGTGTACCGCAGGCAGCCCGCGGTGACTCTGCTCGTGCTGGCGATCGTCACGGTTCTCACCATTATTTTTGACAATCTGATGATTGCTTTTGGCAACGTCGACTACGGCACCGAACAAAATCTGGGCATCTACCTTGGCCTGATGCCCATTGAAGACCTGTTCTACCCACTCTTTGCCACCCTCATCATTACCGCCGTGTGGCCACCTCAAGAAAGGCGCCGTTAATGTCGCTGTTTGGCACTATCCTGGCCGCATCGCGCCCGATCAGCTGGATCAACACCGCCTTCCCTTTCGCCGCTGCTTACCTTTTAGTAGGCGGTGGGTTTACGTGGCAGTTGATCGTCGGCACGCTGTTCTTCCTTATTCCCTACAACATTGCGATCTACGGCATCAACGATGTTTTTGATTACGAATCCGACCTGCGCAACCCCCGCAAAGGCGGAATTGAAGGCTCTGTGCTGCACCCCAAGTGGCACAAGCCGGTGCTGTGGGCCTCAGTGATCACCACCGTGCCGTTTTTGGTTGTGCTGGTTATTGGGGGCACGTGGATGTCTACTGCTTGGCTTGCAGTGTCCATGTTTTCGGTTGTTGCTTATTCAGTCGCGGGCCTGCGGTTTAAAGAAAAACCCGTGCTTGATTCAGTGACGTCTTCCGCGCACTTCACCACACCGGCGCTGGTCGGAGCCACCATGGTCGTCCCAACACCGGGGTTAGTGTTCTGGGGCGCAATTGGCGCATTCTTCCTCTGGGGTATGGCCTCGCACGCCTTCGGGGCTGTGCAAGACATCACGGCTGACCGGCAGGCGGGTTTATCGTCGATAGCAACTGAGCTGGGGGCGCGCACAGTGACACGCTTGACCGTGGTGTTGTATGCCGCTGCTTCTGCTCTGCTGCTTTTCCTGCCTTTTCCGGGGTGGATTATCTCGCTGGTGGGTCTGGGGTATGTTGCCAATGCTGCACGCTTTTGGAATGTGACCGATGTGAAGTGCGAAGTCACACGCAAGGGCTGGCGTGTGTTTCTTTGGCTCAACTACGTTGTTGGCGCGATAGTGACCATTGCTTTGCTGGCAGCGCTGGCTGGGTAGGGCGCTGGGTGGCCGGGTAGGCATAAATTTTGCCGATCGATCAGGACTCTGTCTCGTTGATCCGCTGTGGTGAAACTTGAATCCTGACTTGCTTACATCGCTACCGGAAGAACTGTGTAAACTCTTAGGCGATTCAATTTAAATTACTCGCTCTATTTGCTAAAGTGGGGACAACGCGTCTGCCGTTGACCCTCCACTTATTCAGGAGAGCGCCGATGACAGGCGCGTTTTATATTCTTTAGGAGAGAGATGGTTCGCTCTTTCAGACCAATAATTACTTCAGTCTTGGTAGATGGTGGATTTTATCGCTATAGGGCTTATTCCCTTTTCGGCGATAAGAGTGCTGCCGCTCGCGCTGATGAGTTGCTCAAGTACTGTCACCGACACATTAGAAAATCACAAAGCTCGCTATATCGAATCTATTACTACGACTGCCCTCCCTCCGATAAAGTAGTCTTCCATCCTTTGACTCGACAACAGGTCAATCTTCGCCAGACTGATACATACGCGTGGACGAATGAGTTCTTCAGCGAGTTAACTAAGAAAAGAAAAGTTGCACTACGGCGTGGCGAACAGTTGGAATCTCAAAATGAATACCAGTTAAAGTCGACCCCTCTCAAGAAACTTCTGAACCCGGAATCCGGATTCTCCCTCGAAGACCTCCGTGAATCTGACTTCACTCTCGACATCGTGCAAAAAGGGGTCGATATGAGGCTTGGTCTCGATATTGCGACGCTTGCCGAGCGCGGAATCGTCAACCAAATAGTGATGATTGCTGGAGATAGTGACTTCGTTCCGGCTGCCAAGCATGCTAGAAGAGAGGGAATTGACTTCATTCTTGATCCCATGTGGAATCCCATAACGCCAAGCTTGAGCGAACATGTCGACGGGATTCGACAATGCGTCGTTAAACCACCAAATAACAAAACCGACCCTTTACATGTGGAGCACGAGGATACTGAAGCCTTGGACCATAGTGTTGAGATCCCGGAGCAAGTTGAATTCGACGAAGAAGAACTTTAAATTTTTCCCGGCTCTAAAATCAGAAGATTTGAGGAGTGCGCTCCAACTGTGGGGATCAGCGACAAGCTGCATACGTCTAGTTCAAGGCCCAATAGGCCCGCCCAGAACTTGCTTACCTACTATTCACGGCGTGTGCCATCTTAAGTTCATAGTCTCGGGGATCAATACTTTGAGACTCAAGAAAATCATCGAGTAAAAATTCTCCGGGTTAAAGACAAAATTGTCTGCTGAGGCCGTCGTCAATTGATCGTCGTTAAGCGCCCGCCACCAACAAGTCACCGTACAGTGACTTTACCGAATGTCACCGATCGATAACTTTACAACTTGACACCGCTCGGTGACATTCACTACAGTTGGGCCGCATATGGATCGTAGAGCAACCCCGCGAACAGTAGAAACAGTCGCCGAACTTGCAGCAGCAATCAGGCAGCGACGCCTTGAACAAGACTGGACCCAACAACAGCTCGCCGAGAAAATCGGCTGCAGCAGGAAATGGGTCATTGACCTCGAACAAGGAAAAACCACCGTTGAACTCCTCCCAGTGCTTGATGCCATTAGTGTCTTAGGCCTGGAAATCACACTGAGTGTAAAGGCAGAGACAGCCCATGCCCCCAACCCGTTTCCTGGAAGCGCACGTCGACGGCCACCCAATCGGCCGATTTGAGGAACACAACGGCCAGATCACCTTCCGATACTCAGAAAGCGCAACGTTCCCTATTTCTCTATCCATGCCATTAAGCGCCTCCGAGCACAAGAACAGGGCCGCCTACCCGTTTCTCTGGGGTTTACTTCCAGACAACCAGGAAGCCCTCTCAGCCATGGCCCAGGAAGCATTAACCTCGCCCAATTCTGTTTTGGGCCTCTTAAACTATCACGGTGGCGACGTAGCGGGAGCACTTCAACTATTGCCCTCAGGTGAAGCTTCACGCGATGCCACGCGAATAAGCACTACTGACACCCCTGCCCGCCTTTCCGACGATCAGCTAGAGACAATCCTGGCTGGAACGCTGAGACGATACCACGGCCAACCTTCACCCAACCTCGCCGCAGATTTCACGTTCAGCATCGCAGGAGCCCAACCGAAAATTGCTTTAACAGCCGACCAGGAAGGAATTTTTCTCCCCCCAACTAAGAAGCACGCCACTACACATATCATTAAACCCGCTGACCCACGCAGTGACTACTACATTAGGGATATCGATAGCCTCGAGGTGATCTGTCTGGATGCAGCGTTTCGCATCGGGTTACCTGCCACTGAAGCTCGTAGATGGCATGCCCCCTCCGGCGATCTAACAGCCACGATCTTGACTCGCTATGACCGCCACCTAGCCGATGATGGCATAGTCTATCGGTTCCACCAGGAGGACTTCTGCCAAGCGCTCAGTGTGATGCCGGATAAGAAGTACCAGCACCGCTACGGTGGCCCTGGACTTGCCGACATGCGGAATGCCCTCCAGAAAAACGTCAGCCCTGCTCATCGCACGGAAGTTCTTGCAGACTTATTCATGCTGATTGTCTACAATGTTGGGATTTTAGGTACGGACGCTCATGCAAAAAACTATTCCATCATGCTCGGGACTGCAGGCGCGCTTGAAATCGCCCCGCTCTATGATTCCATCTCTGCTGCCACATTGCTTACTGGTGAGAAACGCGCTTACTTTCCTATGAAGATTGGTAAAAGCTACGCCTTTGATGAGATGACACCAATCGGACTAGTAGAAGCAGGGGTACAATTCGGGCTTTCCGACGAGACAGCTGCCGAGATTGTCTCCAGCGTTTTAGCAAACATCCCAACCGGTATTGAAGCCGCTGCCGATGCACTAGGGGAACACGAGCTGGGCCAAAAGGTCCTTGATGGCATTGCCCGCTTCTCGCCCGTGCGCTTCATGAACTAGTGGGGCAATACCCGCGATAGCCTCCGTACGGCAAGCACCTGATAAGTACACCGCAGGCTGCTTGGATCAGAAGCAGCCTGCGGTGTTGCGCACATATGGCGGAGACGAGGGGATTTGAACCCCTGGAGGTGTGACCCTCGCTGGTTTTCAAGACCAGTGCATTCGGCCGCTCTGCCACGTCTCCCTAACACCGACCAAAATCAGTGCTTGAAAGATTCTAACCTACACCCCCGCCATAATGGCTAATCTGGTCCCCATGAGCGAAACAATCCCAGCAACCGTTCCAACAACTATGAAAGCAATCACCCAGACTGACCCGGACAATCCGCGCTCCCTCGAGCTTGCCGACGTTGCCACCCCCACCCTTCAGCCGGGCGAAGTCCTCGTCAAAGTCGCCGCTGCTGGTGTCAACCGTGCCGACCTTGTGCAAGCCCAGGGCAACTACCCACCCCCGAAGGGCGAATCAGAGATCATCGGCTTGGAGTGCGCGGGCACCATCGCCGATGCCGGCGACACAGGACGCGAAGTCGGCGAAGAAGTCGGATGCTTGCTCGCCGGTGGCGGATACGCCGAGTACGTCGCGGTGCCAGTAGGCCAACTCGTGCCCATCCCCAAGGGCTTCAGTCTTACTGACACCGCCTCCATCGTGGAGGCGGCCACCACGGTATGGTCGAACGTCGGCATGCTCGCAGGACTCACAGAAGGCATGCGCGTGCTCATCCACGGCGGAGGTGGAGGCATTGGCTCTTTTGCAATCCAGATGTGCAAGGCGATGGGCGCAGAAGTAGCCACCACGGCAGGCTCGGCAGAGAAACTCGCCCACGCCCGCGAACTGGGCGCGGATATCACCATTAACTACAAGGAAGAGTCATTCGTCGACAAGCTCAAAGGCTCCTGCGATATCATCTTGGACATCATCGGCGGACCCTACCTGGAAGACAACGTGCGCTGCCTGGGTCTTGATGGCACGCTGGTGGTCATCGCGGTCCAAGGCGGGCCGAAAGGTACGCTGCCTGTGGCACGCATGATGCCGCGGCGCCAGTCGGTGCACGCGACCACACTGCGCGCACGCCCTGTGGAGCAGAAGGCGGAAATTTGCGCGTCTACCGTGGAGCATGTGTGGACACTGATTGAGCAGGGCAAGATCCGCACCACGATCGACAAGACACTTCCGCTTGCCGACGCAGCACGCGCCCACGAGCTGCTAGATTCCGGCACGGTGACCGGCAAACTAGTGCTCGTGGTGTAGGTGCTGGTGCTTACGCTGCGACCATCTCCGCTTCGTCGTAAAGCTCAGGCGCTAGCGCACCCTTGGAAGCAAAGGTGATCACTGCAGCTATCGCCAGCAGCACCGTACAGATGATCAGCAAAGTAATCATCGATGCCTGGGCCAAGATCGCACCACCAGCAGCAGAAGCGATCATGATGGAGAAATTAAAGGTGGCCGACTGAATCGAGGTGGCCACAGCTTTACCGCTTTTCACCTGGCGAGTGGTGGCAGCCTGGAACACCGAGACTAGCGCACCGAAACCAAAGCCCCACACGATGAAGCAGATGTGCGCCAGCACAACTGTGCCACCAGCAAACGCGAACACTAGGAATGCTAAACCGCCAAGGCCCAGCATGGCAGTAATCAGCTGGCGCAAGTGAGAGTCCGAAAAGCGCGCGGCGGCGAATACCGAGATGAAACAGCCGATACCAAACAGGATCTGCGCCAACGCCAAGCTGGGGAACTCAATGGTGTCCACCAGGTTGGTGATGTACACATAAATGGCGTAGTTTGCCACCACTGCAAGCAGCGTCAACAGCACAACAAGCAGCACACCACGGTTGCGGATGATGGTCCACACCGAGTTTTCTTTGGAGCGGGCCTCACCCGGGGCCTCAGGCACGACGAGCAGCATGAGCAGGAAAATGAGGACCGTCATGACACCCAGGGTGTGGAACTCCACCCGCCAACCAAAGCTGAGGCCGACCCAGGTCATCGCAGGCACACCAATCGACATACCTACGGTAGTACCGGCCATGATAATTGCGGTAGCTTGTCCTGCCCGTTCCTGGGGTACCAGTTTCATGCCGAAGGCCGCGATCATCGGCCACAGCACACCGGCGCACACACCACCAAGCAAGCGGCCCACCAGGGCCATAGCATAGGTGGTGGAAATCGCCACGATGAAGTTGGACAGGGCAAACCCAACCAGCAAGATCAGCAGCAGTCGCTTTCGCGGCATAGTCACTGTTAACGCGATGAGCGGGATGGCCGAAAGGGCAGACGCAATGGCGTAAACGCCAACAAGGTTGCCTGCCTGAGCTTCAGTAATATTGAGCCCTTCCATCAGTTGCGGCAAGATGCCCGAAGGCACAAGCTCTGACAGGATCGCCATCATCGTCACTGTTGCCATGGAGACTAGGACGAAGAAAGACACTCCTGTGCGCGCAGTGGTGGGCCCAGCGTTTACAGCATCAGCAGCCGCAGTTGTGTGATTTCTTGAATTGTCATGAGGTTGGGAAGCCATCGTTGCTCGACCTACGCCCCAACTTCTGGCAGTTCAAGATCCTGCTCCAGCGTGATGGAACGCTTGAACAGGTACTCGCCTGCGCGTATCGACGCAAGAACGTCTGCACGCTGGCGGACTGCCTCCAACGCATCTGGCGCGTTGAGCACCAGGAAGTTTGCATCCTTGCCTACTTCCAGGCCGTAGTCATCCTGGATGGACAGGGTGGTGGCACCGTTGTAAGTAATCAGATCAAGTGCTACCTCCATCTCCGCGAAAGACATGGTCTGCGCCAAGTGCAGGGTGTTATCCAGCACGTTCATCAAGTTGCCGTTACCGGCTGGGTACCAAGGATCCACGATGGAGTCTTGGCCGAGTGACACGTTGATGCCTTCCTCCAGGAATTCCTTCACCCGCGTCAAACCGCGGCGCTTCGGGTAGGAATCGGCACGGCCTTGCAGGTAAGCGTTTTCTGTGCCTTGGGAAGTGAAGTTAATGCCGGACTTCTTAAACAGCCCCATCATGCGGAAGGCATAAGCATTATCTGCAGAACCAAAGGAGCAGGTGTGAGATGCTGTGGTGCGGGTGCCATAGTCGTCGGCAAGCACGCGCGCGTTGAGCAGTTCGACGAAACGCGACATCGGATCATCGGTCTCATCACAGTGCACATCGATCAGCTTGTCGTACTTCAGCGCGAGATCGACGGTTTTGTGGACCGACTCCTCGCCGTACTGGCGGGCCCACTCGCTGTGCGGGATGCCGCCGACAACATCGGCCCCCATCTTCAAGCCTTCTTCGACCAGTTCCGCACCGTTCGGGTAGTTGTGCATACCTTCCTGCGGGAAAGACACAATCTGGATGCTGACAGTGTCTTTGAGTTCTTCGCGTAGCTCAAGCATTGCCTGCATGCCGATCAATTCAGGGTCAGTGACATCGACGTGGGTGCGGATGTACTGCACACCATGGATCATTTCTTCGTAGATGCCACGCAGCGCACGGCGCTTGACATCATCAACGGTTTGGTTCTTCTTGATGTGCGACCAGCGCTCAATACCCTCGAAGAGGGTGCCGGTGAGGTTATCGGCTGCCTCATCGTCGCGACCAGTACCGATATAGTCGAGGTGCAGGTGCGAATCGACGTATGGCGGGACGACTAGTTTGCCATCGAGATCGATCGTCTCATCGGCGTCAGGGAGATTGGTGCCAATTTCTTTGAACTTGCCGTCTTCAACCAGGATTTCATTGGCCTCTGGTTGGCGGTAGACGGTGAGGTTAGTGAACTTTTTGGTGGACATTGGTTTGCCTCCTAGCAAACTCGGGTGATCTGGGCAATTCGTGCGTGCTACCTGGGCAGAGACTGCGTTGCCACTCATGGTTTTCACTCAAGCACGCCTTCACCCTCCACCATAAGTATGATTTTCGAACAGTAAAGGGTACATTCAGGCGCTGTTTTGCAAATGTGCAGGTCAATCCAATTTCTACTAATATTTTGTGATGAATCTCATAAGAATTACCTGATTAATAGATAATAGTTTTCATCCCCAAAAACAGAAGGCTCAAGAAAATTAAGCCAGGGAGGCAACCACGCGCACCAGATGATCAATGTCGGCGGTGGTATTGAACGGCCCCAGAGAGACGGTGACAGCACCGCCGATCTCGTTGACACCCATGTCCGCCAGCAGCGCGGTTGGTGGCGTGACCGTGGTGACCACCCTGTTGTCCACCAAGCGCTTGTACACCGTGTCGGCGGGAACACCGTTGACGATAAAAGAGAGACGAGGAAGGCGTTGCTCAGGCGCTCCCACTGCAGCCTCACCCGAGACACCAACGATGTGTACGGCAGGCAACACGCGCATCGCCCGATAGAGTTCCTCAGCCAACGTGTCGAAGTAATCCGCCAAGTCCACCATTGACGTTTCCAGCCGCATCCGGCGACTCACTCTGCCCTTTTCAGCAGGTGGCACCAAATCAGCCAAATGCTCGACCAGCGGTGATACCCCACCTGCCAGGCCGGGGGCAACATCGAGAGCAAGCTTGTTAGCACCCTCAGTTGAACCGAGCGGGGACACAGTATCCAACCGGCGGAACATCGCCTCGTCACGGAACACCAATGCCGCAACCTGCGGTCCACCCAACGCACCAATATCAACTGCGATAATGTCCACACCCCACTCGTCGGCATCAATCAGGCGGTAGGGGGCGTAGTTGGTGGCGTCGAGAAGCACCCACGCGCGCGACCGGTCGCGCACACACTCCGTAATAGCGGCAACATCCACGATCGTGCCCAGGAGCCCATCAGCAGCGGGGATCGACACAAGCCGGGTGGCACCGTCGACAAGCTGATCATACTGGTACGCAGGCAACACTCCCGTGCCCAAATCCGGCTGCGCCCACCGCGTCTCGGCGTTGGTATTTTTAAACGCCACCAAATGTGCCGGATTCTCCAACGTAGACAACACGACAGACGAGTTGTAGCGGAACTGCTGGCGCATTGCAGCAGACAAGGCGGCGTACAACGTGGGTAAGTTCGGCCCCAACACCACACAATCCGCGGTCGAGCCCACAAGATCAGCAATAGCGTGGCGCGCATCCGCAACAAACGCCAGACCTTCCGGGCGGCCCGCATAGCTCCGCGAGTGCGAACCAGCCTGCGTATCAGGCGCGGCGGCCTGGGTGGACATGCGAAAAGAGCGCGCTACCGCCGCAGACACCCGCTCTGGAATCTGCGGACAATCATGGGCATTGAGGTAGGTCCACCCGTCAGAAAGGGAAGTGTACAGCCCGCGGACACTAAACACGTCGTATGTCATGCACAGTTCCTTTCCTCAACGCCTTAGTGGCCCATTAGATCGACGCAACGGGCAATCCCTCCCTTGCTATTCAACCACTTCCCGCCCGCCAACACACACCGGATCCCCTCTCGGGTTCCCTCACAGAATCAACACCGTGAGCGACAGAGCAGTCACGCTCTGCGCGCGCCTGCCCAGTTGACCAAAAACTGCTGGTATGCACTGATATGTGGCTTGATAGCTACACTATACTCACGCCAAGATTCTAGGCACACGTCCGGAGGTCAGATGACAAGAAGAAAGCCCACACGTACCCAGAGCTCAGCAAAGGCGATGGCAGGGGCCGTCGTCACGCTCGGGCTCACAACCCCCTTAAGTGCGTGCACCCCAGACCAGCCCACGCCATCGTCGACAAGCGCGCGTAGCACCGTGACCGTGACCGAAACCTCACCTGGCCCCACGCAGACCCTCGACCACACCGTCACGGAAACCGACACAATCACCAAATACGTCCACGCGGAAACCACCGTTGACACGCCGGGCCCGCTCCCCGACGCCGAGAACACACCCGACCCCAACGCCCCGCCACCCGAGGGCTTCACATGGGAAGAAGTAGGCCCCCACGGCAGCGAGCGAACCTGTACGGGCTACCAACGGGCGAGTACCGACGAGACGGCCCCCTGCTTCAAAAAAGAAGATGGCTGGTACTTCCACGCCCTTCGCCCAGAACCCAACTACCCCGACTAGTGTGATAAGCGTGCTTGATAAAACAGAATTGCGTCACGACGTGGCCCGCATGACATCGGATACCCACGACAACACGCCACCGTCGAAATCCAAGACTTTCGGCGCCGCCATCAAAGACCTCACCAAAGGATGGGGCCAATACGAACTGTGGCTGGAACTAGGCTGGCAAGACATCCGGCAACGCTACCGCCGCTCTACCCTCGGCCCCCTCTGGATTACCATCGCCACCGGTGTGATGGCCGTCGCCCTGGGCTTGTTATACGCGTTGCTGTTCCAAATCGACTGGCGCCAATTCCTCCCACACGTCACCGTCGGCTTCATCGTGTGGGGTTTCATCTCCGGCTGCATCAAAGACGGAGCCAACGTCTTCATCGACAACGAAGGCCTGATCAAACAGCTACCATCAGCGCTGTCAGTGCACGTCTACCGGCTAGTGTGGCGCCAACTGCTGTTCTTCTTCCACAACCTGATCATCTGGGTCATCATGGTTCCGCTCCTGGGCATACCGCTGACCTGGGAAGTGCTCATGGCGGTACCGGCGCTGCTACTCATCGTGCTCAACGGCGTGTGGGTGACCATGTTCTTCGGCATGGTAGCCACCCGCTTCCGCGACGTCGCCCCGCTACTAGAAGCGTTAGTGCAGCTCGCGTTTTACGTCACCCCCATCGTGTGGACCACCCACACCCTAGAAGTCCGTGGCGGCGAAGTAGCGCACCAGGCCAAAATCGTCGAGATCAACCCCCTGTTCCACTACCTCGAAATCATCCGCGCCCCCATGCTCGGCCACCACGTCGAGGCCTACCACTGGTGGATCGTCCTCGGCTGCACCCTCGGCGGCATCGCCCTCACCTTGCTCGCCATGCGCCAATGGCGCTTCCGTGTCTCCTACTGGGTGTAACGCTCGTTCCTCGCGTTACACGACAAAACCCACCTCGTTCCTCGCGTTACACGACAAAACCCACATAGCCTGGCCGCACCTACAGAAAGACATCACATGGTTTCCATCGACACCTACAACGCGTGCGTAGACTTCCCCATCTTCGACGCAAAATCACGCTCCCTCAAGAAGGCCGTGTTGTCGTCGGCAGGCGGCGCCATCGGCAAAAACGATGCCAACACCGTGGTCGTCGAAGCGCTCAAAGACATCAACCTGCACTTGCGCGAAGGCGACCGCGTGGGGCTTGTCGGCCACAACGGTGCCGGCAAATCCACCCTACTGCGCCTGTTGTCCGGCATCTACGAACCCACCCGGGGCGTTGCAGACGTGCGCGGCCGCGTCGCCCCCGTCTTTGACCTCGGAGTGGGCATGGACCCAGAGATCTCCGGCTACGAAAACATCATCATCCGCGGCCTCTTCCTCGGCCAAACACGCAAACAAATGAAGCAAAAGATGGATGAGATCGCCGAATTCTCCGAGCTTGGAGATTACCTAGCCATGCCGCTGCGCACCTACTCCACCGGCATGCGCGTCCGCCTCGCCCTGGGCGTGGTCACCTCCATCGAGCCGGAGATTTTACTTCTCGACGAAGGCATCGGTGCCGTCGACGCCGCATTCATGGCCAAAGCCCGCGTGCGGCTAGCTGAGATGGTGGAACGCTCCGGCATCCTCGTGTTTGCCTCCCACTCCAATGACTTTCTGGCCCAGCTGTGCACCACCGCCCTGTGGATCGACCACGGCGAAATCCGCAAGGCAGGGCTTGTCGACGAAGTGGTCGAGGCGTACGAAGGCCCAGAAGCTGGCGAGCATGTGCGCTCACTTGTGGAACGCTTCCACGGTGATGACGCCGACAATGAAACCCAATCGAACCGCCATGAGCAGGACACTTCTGAGGATTAGAGACATCTCCTTTCCTTTGACACGGAAAACCCCCGCTAGTGACAGTGCCGTACCACGTCAGCAGCGGGGGTTTTCACTTGCATGAAAGCCGTGCCTCACATGCAAGGGCGCTAAGAAAGTCGAGGTGCGTAACCAGCGAGAAGAGACTGATTACGCGTCTAACTGAATATCCACACCAGAAAAGAACATTCAGAAATGAACACGCTTTCTATTAGCGTCATGCTCTAAGCTAACACGTCAGAGATGTCTAATCAATTTTTCAGAAAAACTATTTCTAACTTAACTACCGGCCGCTAAATAATTAAAGTCGCAAGTATTGCGGATTGCTCACTGGGCCGTGTCCACTCACCAAATTCCTATCAAGGTAGTGGCACAATAAACACCATGGCTGACACTCCACCACTGAACCCCACTGGCACCACCGCCGCCGTCATCGTCACCCACAAACGGGTGGAGCTACTTCGCAACTCGCTTAAGAAAGTGGTGCACCAAACCCACCCCGTCCAGTGGGTGATCGTTGTGGACAACGGCTGCGAGCAGGCGGTGGAGGACCTCGTCGTCAAGCTCGCTGGCGACAAAGCGGTGTACCTGCCCTCGAAGACTAACTTGGGTGGTGCCGGCGGATTCGCCTACGGCTTCTTGCACGCGCTGGCACTGGGGGCGGACGCGATCTGGTGCGCGGACGACGACGGCATGCCTGCCGACGAGGGTGTCCTCGAAGAACTGTATCGCGTGGCACAGCGCGAAGGCCTACACCAGGTCTCGCCGGTGGTGGCCAACATTGATCACCCGGACATGCTGGCATTCCCGCTGCGCCAGGGTCTGACATGGAAGCGGCGCCGCGACGAACTCGAGGGAGACTTCCTTGCCCAATACGCCTCACTATTTAACGGCGCGCTGATCTCTGCGGCAGCGACGGAGCGCATCGGCGTGCCGGACTACCGCCTGTTCATCCGTGGCGACGAGGTAGAGTACCACCGCCGCCTCTCCCAGTCCGGGCTGCGGTACGGCACCGCGTTGACCACCGCGTACGTACATCCGGACGGGTCGAGCGAGTTCCACCCCATCATGAACGGCAAGGCGCACGCCCAGTACCCCGACAATGAGACGAAGCGCTTTTTTACCTACCGCAACCGTGGCTACATCATCGGCCAGCGTGGCATGAAGAAGATGCAGTTCCAAGAGCTCGTGCGTTTCGGCTGGTTCTTCTTAGTGCAGCGCAAAAACCCCCGCGAGTTTTTCCAGTGGTTTAAGCTGCTGCGCAGGGGCGCACGCGAGGATTTCCGCAGACCTTAGGGCGTGGCTGGGTCTGCCCGCGCATCAGCCTAGCGCCAGCTCCCGCTAGTCTTTCTTGAAGATCAATACACGCTGCAGCACGAAGTTTGTGATGGTTGCAACACCTTGGGCGATCACAAACGAGATCGTGTCTTTCACTCCCCCCTCGAAGCCGATGGCGATCAGCGGGGCGTTGGTCACCCAGTACATCAGCTGTTGGATGGCAAAGGTGGAGGCATACAGGATAAATACGGCCAAAGCCTTCCTTGCGCTCACTGCGGATTTGAAGGTGAACTTGGAGTTCAGCAGATAAGCAGCCAAGGTGCCGAAGACCCAACCGATGGCCTTGGCCACCTGACGGTCCCACCCCACCACGTGGGTAAACAGCATGGTCAACGACCAGTCAATGAGCGCGGTAAAGATGCCTACCGCGGTGAAACGAACAAGCTGCACGATCGCAGAACTGTCATCAAAACGCTTCTCCTTCGGGCTTTCAGCCGTGGCTCGCTCATCGCGCGATGTGGAACTCATCGCAGCCTGTTGCTCTGGGGTGGGTTCTGGGGGCATGGTAGGCATGAGCGTCCATCCTAGTCGGTGACACTCGAGTTACGCAGCAGCTCGCGGAACACGTCCAGCCTGTCCGCCGGAGCGACAACATCGTCACCGTAGGCACCGATCGACGACAACGTCTCCAAGGAACTGGTGCACAGCCGCTTTGTGTCAGCAGCTGACATGCCAGAACCGGTGGCGGTGGTCCACCCCAACGCCTCCATGGTCTCCTCAATGACAGTGTCCGTCAGTTCATCGGCAGCCAAACACGACAGACCCAACACCGTCGACCAGAACGCATCCACCTCAATTGGTGCGGCTTCCCGTGGCAAAGATTCCAGGGCAGACTCGACAGGAGAGGACAAATCCACGTGCCGGTCTAAGTCAATGGCCTGCAGCAACGGGATGAAATCGAAGATTTTGGCTCGCTCAATCACATCGCGCACATCCGGCCTCGTGGCCGCAAGCACGGAGTCGACCACGCGCTCGTCGACAAGCGATGCGTTAATCTCCGCAAGATCGAAGCTGCTGCCGGGCAGCTCCCCCACCCCACCGACACACAGCAGGCGCGGGGTATCCTCGTCGCGGGGCCAACGATCACCCAAGATGAGGGTGAAATGGTGCAGCCCGTAGTGAAAATGCAGGTGGTCACCGGTACGCAGCAGCAGCGAACCCAGCGTTAACGCGCCGTTGAGGCGGCCGGCGTCGTCACGCCCCAACGTGAAGCGGGCTGGGGCTGGGCCGAAAGACATACCGAAAACAATGCCGAGCCCGTCGCGCACCTGATCCAACTGGGTTGATTCGTCAATGCCGATGTGCCGGATCACGTGTTCCCCCGCAGCAACGGTTTCGGCGCGCACGAGCAGCGTGTGGAACCGCGATTCCGTCTGATTACGCGAAACACGACGTGCAGCGAGATTAATCACGTTGCTGACATCGCTGTCACTTTTCTCGCCGAAAAAACCGAGAGAGCTGAGTGGCTCGAGGCGAGGCTGGGTCATGCGTGGCATGGCCCCCAGCGTAGCGATTTTGGGTTTAGTCAGTCGCGCCCACGGGCAACGGCCGGCGCGCCTGCGCTTCCATCGCGGCGAAAGCCAGCGCGCTCGTGGCAAGACCTAACACACTGTGGGGCTTGGCCACACCCTTTGCACCCAACCACGTGCCCAGGGCTTGCTCGACACGGCTGCCACCTGCCACAACGACAGCGGCAATGAGCAATAGGGCGACGATCACGCCCCAGGTAGTAGCCACAGAGGCGACGGGCGCGTCGTCGTTACGCTCCTCGCGCTGCAGCACTGCGGTGAGGTCATTACGCGGGTCTTCGTCGAACGCGTTGAATGCGGCGACGGTGGCGAGATTGGCTACGGCAATGGTGCCACGGGCGACCCAGCGGGCTGTAGCGCTGTGCGCGTAGTCGGGTACCGCCACCAGCGCGCCGATAAAGCCGGCTTGTAGGGCGCGGCCGCCGGTGGTGTTGTCGAGGGCGTTGTAATCAATAGCTTCGTAGGTAATTTCTTGGGTAGCTTCTTGGGAGGATCCGTGTTCCATAGTTGCCTATCGTATCTGGACAGTAGGGTGGGGGCATGAGGAAGCACTATCAAGGCGATGATCCGGATGCCACTCACGTGGCAACTCAGTTTGTTGAAGCCCCGTTGGATGACTTCATGACGCGGCTGATGGCCCAAGAGCTACCATTTTTGGATTCCCATTCGCGCATTAAGATCTACGAGGTTTTGGCCGAGCATAAAGCGCAGGGCTTGCCGACGATCACCTCCCAGGCCGATCTTCCTGCGGAAATCCGGGAGATGATGGATTTATAGGCTTTAGCCTCATACTTTAATTAATGGGATTTATTTCACAGGTTTCTTTACAACTTTAGTTAGATCACACCTGTAGACTGTCCTGTGCACTGCGCGCTAATTACGTGCAAATCTGTACGCCGTCTGTAATGAGAATGGAAAAGATGGAACTACACACTACTGAAAAGTCCCTCTACGGCTGGGGCCGTACCGCTCGAACCAAAGCCCATGTGCTGGCAACCTCTGACCCTGAAACCATTGTCAAGGCTGTCCAAATGGTGGCTGAGCAAAATGAGTCCCTGCCCTCCAACGCACGCCGTGGCGTGATTGCACGTGGCATGGGCCGCTCCTACGGCGACCCAGCGCAAAACGCGGGTGGCCTCGTCATCGACATGCAGCCGCTGAACCAGATTCACTCGATCGACCCTGAATCGGGCATCGTCGACGTGGACGGTGGCGTGACCCTCGACCAGCTGATGCGCGCCGCCATCCCGTACGGCCTGTGGGTTCCGGTTCTGCCGGGCACCCGCCAGGTCACCATCGGCGGCGCAATCGGGCCAGATATTCACGGCAAGAACCACCATGCAGACGGCTCCTTTGGCGACCACATTGTGTCCATGGACCTGCTGGTCGCCGACGGCCGGATCCTTGAGCTCAAGCCTGAGGGCAGCACCGATGACCCGGATGGGGAGCTGTTCTGGGCCACCGTGGGAGGCATGGGCTTAACCGGCATCATCATGCGCGCCAAGATCAAGATGACCAAAACCGAGACGGCTTATTTCCTCTCAGACACAGTGCGTACCAAAACTCTTGATGAGACCATCGAGGAGCACTCCAACGGTTCTGAAGAAAACTACTCCTACTCCTCTGCATGGTTTGACGCCATTAACCCGCCACCAAAGACGGGTCGTGCCACCATCTCCCGTGGCTCACTGGCCACCTTGGAGCAGTTGGAAGAGTTCGCACCAAAACTGGCGAAGGATCCACTCAAGTTCAGTGCACCGAAGCTGATGACGGTGCCCGACATCTTCCCGTCGTGGACCATGAACAAGTTCACCTTGAACACCATCGGCGAACTGTACTACGCCATGGGTGCGCCAAGCCAGAACGACATTAAGAACCTAACGCAGTTCTACCAGCCACTAGACATGATCGGCGAGTGGAACCGCGGCTACGGCCCAGCAGGCTTCCTGCAGTACCAGTTCGTGGTGCCACCACACGCAGTGGAAGAGTGCAAGAGCATCGTCTACCAAATTCAGGCATCCGGCCACTACACCGCGCTGAACGTGTTCAAGCTGTTCGGCGAGGGCAACCGCGCACCATTGTCCTACCCGATGAAGGGCTGGAACATCTGTGTGGACTTCCCAATCCGCCCGGGACTCAACGAGTTCTTGGACCGTTTGGACAAGCAGATTCTGGAGTTCGGTGGCCGCCTGTACCTGGCGAAGGAATCCCGCACCACCCCGGAGATGTTCCACGCCATGTACCCCGGCATGGAGGGCTGGCTGAAGACCCGCAACACCATTGACCCGAATGGTGTGTTCGCCTCCGATATGTCCCGCCGCCTCGAGCTGCAATAGGGATCCCGCAAGCTCGATCCGATCGATAAAGAATAAGGAAAAACATGCTGAATGCAGTAGGCCAAGCACAACACATCCTCCTTCTGGGCGGTACCTCCGAAATCGGCTTGGGCATCGTCGAGGAGTTCGTCTCCCGCGGCGGTAACCCCACGGTCACCCTGGCTGCCCGTAAGGAATCCCCGCGTATCGACGACGCGCGTGCCCAGATTGAGGCAGCCGGCGCTGGGGCGGTCAACGTGATCGATTTTGATGCCACCGCGTTTGATACTCACCCCGCCGTGATTGATGAGGCGTTTTCTCATGGTGACATAGACGTCGCCATCGTCGCCTTCGGTTCCCTGGGTGACCAGGAGCAGCTGTGGCAGGATCAGCAGGCCGCCGTCGACTCGGCGCAGCTGAACTACACCGCGCCTGTGTCTGTCGGTGTGCTGTTGGGCCAGAAGTTTAAGGCCCAGGGCCACGGCACCATCGTCGCGATGAGCTCGGTGGCCGGTATGCGCGTGCGTCGCTCTAACTTCGTCTACGGCGCGTCCAAGGCTGGTGTGGATGGCTTCTACACCCAGCTGGGCGAAGCTTTGCGCGACTTTGGTGTGAACGTCCTCGTCGTGCGCCCCGGCCAGGTGCGCACCAAGATGACAGCGGACATCGAAAAGGAAGCGCCACTGACCGTTAACGTCGACGACGTGGCAAAAGAGACGGTCGAGGCAGTGCTGAAGAAAGAATCCCACCTGTTCGTTCACAAGGCGTTCGGGCCCGTTTCATTTGTTCTGCAACACATTCCTGCCCCCATCATGCGCAGGCTGAACCTCTAATTTGGTCATATATGGGAGACTGTCAGATATGACCGTTTCTCCCACCGAGCACAATCAAGACCAAGCTCACCCCCCTGAGGGCGGATCCGCCTCCTATGCGGTACCCCCCTCACGCGGGACTACCTCACCGATGGCAACCACCGGGTACGCCCCGGATGCCGTCTCCAGCGCTCGGACTATCGTGTCCGTGCTGGTGTACGGAGCCCTCGGTGGGGTGTTGGTATTGGCTGGCTGGCTTGTGTTACGCGCAACCTCCTTGCCCGCGTTTTCTACCTCGAATGTCACCCGGGCGATCAGCTCGGCGGCCACCATGATTGTGCTACTGGTAGTCGTGCTCGTGGTGTTGGGGTGGTTGCGTGATATCAACAGGGCGGAGGCCGCCGCTAAAGCCACCGGCGCTGGAACTACCGGCGGAACTACCGCCGGGGCTACCGCTGGGGTTGCTGTGCAAGCGCGACCGAAGTGGAAGGAACTGCTCGGCGAGACCATCTGCTACCTCGCCCCTGCAGGATTAGTCCTCACTAGCCTGGGTATCCCACTGTCGGCTACGAAGCTGTACCTCGACGGCATCCAGGTGGACCAAGGATTCCGCACCCAGTTTTTAACCAGGATGACGGAAACGGCCGCCAACCAGGACATGAACTACATCGACATGCCCACCTACTACCCCATTGGGTGGTTCTGGTTGGGTGGCCGGTTGGCCACCATCTTGAACCTGGCGGGTTGGGAGGTGTACCAACCGTGGGCGCTGGTGTCGATGGCTGCAGCGGTGGCCGCTGTTGGCCCCGTCTGGCGAAAAATCCTCGGCTCGTTGCCTGTGGCCACAGCCGTTGCTTTAGTGACCACCGCGATTGTCCTCGTCATGGCTCCGGACGAGCCCTACGCCGCCGTCGTCGCCATCTTTGTACCAGCCATGGTGATCCTCCTGCGCCGGGCACTAATGGGGTCATGGCCGGCCACGCTCGCGCTCATGCTGTACCTCGGTGTCTCCGCGTGCTTCTACACCCTCTACACAGGTGTGGTGGCACTCTCGGTGGTCATTCTCAGTGCATTGGTGGCGGTGCTTTTCTTGCGTTCGTGGATCCCACTGCGCCAGACGTTGGTGATTGGCGTCGGTGCCATCGCCATCGCCCTGCTCGCATGGGCCCCATACCTCGTGGAAGTGCTCTCGGGTGCACCCACGAATGGGGCCACCGCCCCTCACTTTTTGCCTGAAGAAGGCACCAGCTTCCCGGTTCCATTCCTCTCCTTCAGCGTGGTAGGCCTGCTATGTTTGTTCGGTCTGGTGTACCTGATTGTGCGGTTTGTCGAGCCTGACGTGCGCATGCTTGCATTAGGGCTCATGGTGTTCTACCTGTGGGTTCTCGCCTCTAAGGTGGCAACGCTTGCTGGTACCACGCTGCTGGGGTTCCGCGTCGAAACGCTCATTGTGCTCACGCTGGCTACTGCTGGTGTGCTTGCGCTAGCCGATATCCGCCTGGTGGGTATCGAGTACCTCTACCCAGCACGCTTCAGCCTTGAAACGAATCGACGCATCACCACCGCTTTTGTTGTCGTCGTGGCGCTCGGCGGGCTGCACTACGTCCAGCAGATCCCCGCGGAAAATGAATCCTTCATCGACCAGGCTTACCAAGACACCGACGGCAACGGTGAACGTGCCGACCGCTACGCCCCTGACGCCGGGCGTTACTACAGCGACGTCGACGAGAAAATTCAGGCTGCGGGGCATGTGCCGGGCGAAACCGTCATCTACACCGACGAAGTCAACTTCATGGCCTACTACCCGTACCACGGATTTAACGCTTTTACCAGCCACTATGCTAACCCCCTCGGCGAGTTTGATGCACGCAATGAGGCACTACGCCATTGGGCAGACGCGTCCTATAAGCATGCCGATGACCCAGCCGCATTCATTAAGGAGCTGGAGAACACACCATGGCAGGCCCCAGAAGCATTTGTCTTCCGCGGATCAACGGAGAACAGTAAGTCGAGCGGGGGCTCACTGGAGCCGTGGAAGACACACATCGCCGAAGATATCTTCCCCAACCAGCCGAATGTACGCTATGAGGGATTGTTCTTTAACCCGGCGGTCTTCGATAGCCCAGAGTGGGACACCAGCCAGGTCGGCCCCTTCGTCGTGGCCGTCCGCACGCAGTAACCGCCTTAGCCCAAGTCAGGATTAAGAGAATTGAATGACGTACAGACAGTAGAAATAGGAGATACCGGAAGCACCGCCACTGCAGCCGGTTCAACATACCAGTCAGCCTCGAGCGGTCTGAAAAAAACCGCGATCGTGACTGGCCTGCTGGCCTTTCTCCTTTTCGTGCTCACTCCGTTTCTTCCGGTTAACCAAACGCAGTCGTCGTTAAGCTGGCCCCAGGACGGCACGCTCGAATCCGTCAACGCGCCGTTGATCTCCATGGCGCCGGAAAACCTCGAGATCACAGTGCCCGTGGCCGCCTTCGATGCAGTGCGCGACGGCCAATCGACAGTTGTTGGCACGCTGCCGGATGGTTCCGAGGAAGCGTATGACCGCGGGCTGTTCGTCACCGCCACCGAGGGTGGTGGCGCGTCGGTCAGCTCCCTGAACAAGGTCGTCTTCGAGCTCAGCCCGGAGGAATTCGGCGCGCTTAACAACGACGCCGTTGTGGAAATTTCCGCCTCCGAAGAGGGGGTGACTGTGTCTGTGCCAGGCACCAGCCACAAGGAGAACACTGATGAGGATCTGCGCCCACAGGTCACTGGTATTTACACCGAAATCGACGGCGATGCTCAAGCCTTGATCGACGCTGGTCTTAGTGCAGACGTGGAGATCAACTCGCGGTTTACCTCCACTCCAACCACGCTAAAGTTCCTGGCGATGGCGGGGGGAATCCTGTTGACCATCGTGGCCCTGGTGTGCCTGTGGCGCATGGATCAGGCTGATGGCCGCCGGTTCCCGCTGTTTAACTCCACGTGGCGCACCGTCAAGCCGCTTGATGGCATCGTTGTGTTTGTGCTGGGTTTCTGGCATATTTTCGGCGCGAACACCTCCGATGATGGCTTCATTTTGACCATGGCGCGCGTGGCCAATGATTCCGGCTATATGGCCAACTACTACCGCTGGTACGGCGTGCCGGAGTCCCCTTTTGGCTCCCCGTTTTATGATCTGCTGTCGTTGCTGGCCACCGTGTCCACCGCCTCTGTGTGGATGCGCCTGCCCACCTTGATCGCAGGTATTCTGATCTGGTTGCTGCTTTCTCGGGAGATCCTCCCACGGCTCGGCGATATCGTCGCTAAGCGCCGGATGGCGTACTGGACAGCGGCGTTTATGTTCCTGGCGTTCTGGCTGCCCTATAACAATGGTGTCCGCCCGGAGCCGATGGTGGCCCTTGGTGTGATTGTGACGTGGGCGCTGTTCGAACGCTCAATTGCCACCGGCCGGCTGTTCCCTGCGGCCTTGGGAACCATGGCGGCAGCGTGGACGCTAACGGTTGGACCGACTGGCCTGATGGCCGTGGGCGTTTTCTTGATCTCACTGCCGCACCTGTTCCGCATCATGCGTGCGCGGCTGATGTACGCCCCATGGATCACATATATCGCGCCGTTTTTGGCCGCAGGCACCACGGTGCTCGTCCCAGTGTTTGCAGACCAAACCCTGGCCACTGTGCTGGAATCTACCCGGGTGCGCAGTGAAGTTGGTCCGGCGCTGGAGTGGTACTCGGAATGGGTGCGTTACTCCACCTTGTTCCAGCAATCGGTGGATGGTTCTTTGACCCGTCGCTTCGCTATGTTCACCATGCTGTTCTGCCTCATTTTGGTGGTGTGGTCCTTCTCGCGTTTCGGCGCGGTGCCGGGCGCTGCCAAGGGCCCCACGTTGCGCATGCTGCTGATCGTCGCGCTGTCCATGTTCTTCCTCATGTTCACCCCGACAAAGTGGACCCACCACTTCGGTATTTATGCCTCCATCGCCGGCGCTGTTGCGGCGTTGGGGGCGGTGGTGCTCTCACACATCGCGATTAAGTCGGTGCGCGCCCGCACCCTATCGATAGCCGCCGTGTTATTCCTGTTGGCCATCACCCTTGCTGGCTGGAATGCGTGGTGGTACGTGTCCTCCTTCAACATTCCGTGGTGGGACCGCCCGGTACAGTTCAAGGGCATTGAGGCGGCCAATGTCATGCTGATCATCGCGCTGATCGTGCTGGGCATTGGCTTGTGGCAGTCTTTCAAGCACTCTTATCAGCGTGGTAAAGCCTTGGAGGCTGGAACTGTTGAACAATTCGACGCGGCCCAGCGCACCGCTGGCGGCAAGTTCAGTGGCATCATGTCAGCACCGATCGCGGTCGCCTCGATTGGCATCGTTGTATTCTCCATGTTGTCGTTTACTAAGTCTTTCATCGACCAAGCCCCTGCCTACTCTGTGGGGATGGGTAATGTCCGGACTTTCGCAGGAGAAAAGTGCGCGCTAGCCGTCGATGCGATGCTGGAGACTAACACCAACGATGCATTCCTCACCCCTGTCGACGGAGTGCCTCTGGGCCGCTCCCTTGAATCTGGCAAGATCCGCGGGTTTCACCCCAGGGGAGTGCCAGAATTCATTGAACCGAAGAATATGAATTCCGCTTCGGTGGGTGCCATCGGTGATTCTTCGCAAACGACGTCCGGCAACGCCAATACTGGGTCCCGCACCACGACCGGTACTACCTCTGATAGGGGCTCTGATTCGGCGGTTCCTGAGACCACCAACAATACAGAAAGCACCACCCAGGAGGCGATATCTGAGCAGTCCACTTCTACAGGTAAGACACAAGGCAATCGTGGCGAAGAAGAAACCGGTATCAACGGCTCCACCGTCAACCTGCCGTTCAACCTCGACTACACCCGGATCCCGGTTGTTGGCTCCTGGGAAGAGGAACCACGTGGCACTGCTGAGTTGGAGTCCTCGTGGTATGAACTTCCTGCGGCTTCGGACACCGCTCCTTTGCTGGTCATTTCAGTCGCGGGCAAGATCGAACACAAAGACATCAACGGCATCTCGGAGGAAGGCGAGGAGCTTGTGGTGGAATATGGGTCGCGTAACGACGACGGAACCTATGAGGTTCTCGGCGAAATCGAAATGCTGGATTCTGGCCCCACCCCATCCTGGCGCAACCTGCGCTATCCGTTGAAGGACGTGCCTGAAGAAGCCGAGGTTGTGCGTATCGTGGCTAGCGACACCTCGCTAGCCTCCGAGGACTGGATCGCCGTGACCCCGCCACGTGTTCCGGAACTGAAGTCGATGAATGAGATCATTGACTCTGACACACCGGGGCTGATCGATTGGTCGACAGCTTTGCAGTTCCCCTGCCAGCGCACTTTCAACCACTACGCAGGGGTTACCGAAATCCCTGAGTTCCGCATCTCCCCGGATGCGCCAGGGAAGGCTGAGTTGTCGGGTTTCATGGACTTCCTCGGTGGCGGTTCGCTGGGCACTGCTGAGGCCGTGAACTACTCCTACGAGGTTCCTGGCTACCTGCGCAATGATTGGCAGCGTGACTGGGGGTCTGTGGCGAAGTATGAGCTGCGTACCAACTCCATTGGCGAGGAGCCAAAACTTGCCACTATTGACCATGAGGAGATTATTCGCCACGGGCTCTGGCACCCCTCGGACATGAAGATCCGCGACCTGGAGTAGCGCTTGGAGTAGCGCCCGGAGTAGCGACTGACTTTAAAGCATTGTCTCAGCCCGCTTCAAACGGGTTGATGACGGTGAGGCCGAGGCCGCCAAAGGCGGCTACCACCACATCAATACTCGTATCAATGCCTCCGGTCTCTTTAGTTCGTTCGAGCATATCTGCAAGCCAGGGGCTTTGGATATCTCCTCGGCGTGAGGGTTCTGCTGCGACGGTGGTCTCAATAATTGCGTGGGCCTCAGCTTCCATTGAGCGGCCGTTGAAAACCGGGCGCTCCTTGCTATAAATGCATTGCCCGTTGAATGCATTTTGATTGCATGTGCAATGCACTTTGATTCTATGCATGCAATCAACATTCCGGAGCTGGTCAGAACACTGCTTAATAGCGGTAGCGACACGTGGAATATCGAGGCCCGTTTCGCGTCGGCAAGCACGGCCCAGCATTCACCCGGTCTGGTGACGGCGACCACCAAGTCAGCGAACAGGAAAAGCGTTACCTGATCAGCCAGCGCACGCAACCAGCACACGATCAGGCAAAGACCCGGCCGATAAAGAGCAGAGAAAGCGCTTACACGATGAGGGCTACCACAGTTGCAGTCGCGGAACCTACGATGACACCCCATTTTAGTCAATACCTGACTTTAGTTTCTTTAGGTGTTAGACTGTTACTTAATCGTTCAGCCCGCCTTTGATCTTTGAGGATTAAAGAGTGGGCTGGATCTTTTTAGAATTGTGTGTATGAACATGTCCAACCGCCCTCTAAAACCCGCTAAATCGATCGGTCAACATGTGTATCGTTTACGGCGACGCGGCATGACCGTCAGAAACGTCGAAGCAGAACAGTGGTTCTCAAACGTGAGCTACTACCGTTTATCGGCTTACTGGTATCCAGCACGCAAAATAGCTGCAGACGGATCGACCCGCGCTGATGAGTTTGTTCCAGACACCAATTTCTCAGATGTTACTCGGCTCTACGAAGCAGACCGGAAACTCCGGACCCTCATCCATGATGGAATGGAGCGCATCGAAATAGCGATGCGGACCCAGATTACTGAAACTCTGTGCGCCAAACAGCCAAATGAACCAGACTTTTATCTTTCTTCTGGTGGCTTCCGAACGAGATTTGATCATGTCGGATGGCTCTCCACCATCTATGGGCGGCTCAACCGTGGAAAGAAGAATGAGGCGGTCAAGCATTACGCAGCTGAGTATGGGGGACGGTACCCGTTATGGGTTTTAGCGGAGGTCATGGACTTCTCAGACATGTCTAGGCTTTTTGCTGGGCTTGGAAATAATGACCAGCGAAAAATTGCAGAAAACCTCGACCTCCACATCAACTTCAATACCCTCTCAAATAATCAAAGGGATAGGTTGAGCAAAGGTCATCCGCTAGCGAGCTGGTTGGAACAGTTGACAGTTGTGAGAAATATCTGCGCCCACCACGGGCGCTTGTGGAACAAATCTTTCGCTCCAGCGTCCGCCGAAATCCTGAAGCACAATGGAAATCTCCACCTGATTCCAGGCCCACAAAATGAACGGATCTTTGGCTCTATGGTCTTCATGTCGCATCTTCTGCGAAAAATCTCCCCCGGCACAACGTGGCCAGAGAAAGTAATTCACCTTTTAACCGATTCTTTTCTGCCGAACCCTCTTGTACGAGCTAACAGCCTCGGGATCCCTCAAGGGTGGGATCAACAAACTATTTGAGCGCCCTGACAGTGAGGATGATCAACCATCAGGACCAAAACTTACCATCGGATGTACCCGACAACGTAGTTGACGAGCGCGAAGTGTAGCTCCACAATAGTCCCGATGCAGCCTTACCCAAAGACTATGGTTACGAGTGGTAGTTCTCACAAATTGGGTTTGAACATTCGTGTACAGAAACGGAAGACGAAACGGAACCACTTGACGAGATCACTGCGGATTATCGTCCACGCCAACTTCTCGAGCGAGCGCAGTCATACCACGCGATTTAGCTACATCGCCAAGGGCAGCTTCCACTAGAGCTGGATCCCCGTCTTCGAGAGCCGCGTTCGGGGAGGCGACAATGTCTCCTTCGGTTTCAAGGTATTCGCTGACATCCCAGGTGCTGACGTTGAGTTCCATGGTTCTTCCTACAGAGCTGGGTTGCTCATTGTTTAGCAGTGTTGATATCGCGTACCTGACTTGGTTTATCGCCAGTGATGGCCAGCATATGTACATGAACAAGTTAGCGAGCGGGCAGCTCAAACCTCGACGCTCTCCCTTGGCCTTTCGGTGTCAGTTGGTCTTCGTCGACAAGCGTGTCTAAAACTCGTTTCGCTGTGCCGCGCGCCACCCCAGTTAGCTCCATCACATCGCCTGTCGTAATCGCGTCATGTTCACCCAACCAGGCCCGAATGGTCTGCCACAACGCGTCCATCACGGCAAGGACAGGCGTGCTCGGGGTGCCGCCGATGAGCGTGGCCTGGACGTACACGCCATCAATTTCTTCAATATGGGGTGGGTTGTGCCCGACAGCAATTATCGCGAGATACATCCGGTCCACGCCCACACCTTGCTTATCGACGAGGCCGATCGCCCGAAACAGATCTGCCAACGCAGGGTAACGCGCCTCCCGCTGGCTTAAAATATTGGACGAAGTGACGTGGCCAACAAAACCTCCGGGGCTGCGGACCTCCAGCATGGAGTCCGCCTCAGTCCAGCGCACATCCGTGGGCGTTGACCGATTCCAATCACGGTGGATCACACCGTTAAGCAGCGCTTCACGCACAGCGCTTTCAGGCACTCGTGGCAGCTGGATATGGCTTAAGCCCTTTTCCACTGTCACCTTAGTGTTCATCACGGCTAGGGCCTGCTCGATCACGTCAATTTGTTCGACGAGCGATTGCTCAGCCCGAGGCGAGACCCGATTGATTACTTGACCTGCGGGAACAGAAAAATGGGTAAGCTCAATCCCACAACGACCCAGTGAGGTAAATAGCAGCGCTGCCGCCTCCGACAATTTACCATCGCTGCGCAGCGCACCAATTGCGCGAAGCAGTTCCTCGTCGGTGTATTGCAACGGTTCAGTTCCGCGCCAGCGACGAACAATGGCTAAGGCTTCTGGGCGCACATCGCTTATCGACGCTTGCGCCGCTGCCGCCATCGGATCGAAAGCGCGTGCACGGTCACGGTGTTGCCACCACTCGGAGCGGTCTACTTCTTTGCACGCGTCCCTCTGGTCTCTGCCATTACACCCACCTGCGGATTGTTAGATTAGATACCCTTCTAATCTAACACTGGAATACCTAATGGTGGATTCATTGTTAGATTAGGCCACCCCTTAATCTCACAATTTTTCGTCGAAACGCGAAAACGTGACGGTTTCAATCGTGGACAGCCAGATCAACCACCATCCCCCGACACCGCTTCGACCGCAGTATTGATGAGGCTTGCTGCCGAATGGGCATCGTCGACAGTTACGGTGCTGGAGCCATTCTCCACCCCTAGCTCAAGAGCATCACATGGGCGCACGATCAGACCCCACCTACGGGTGGGAGACCAGCGCAAACCCAGCCCGGAATCATTCCGTACTTCCCCCGTGGGACAGTCACTGTGGTTTTATTCAGGAACTTTATGCAGGAACTTTATACAGGCCGATCGTGGATGGTGTCAGCCGATTCGAGGTCAAGGATGATGAGCACAACATCCCCCAATCGAGTGGAGCTAGCCGAGATCTCACTGTCAACCCCTAGCGCAATTACCGCCGATAAGACATAGTAAACACAAAGCTAGTGCGCAGATACGACGGAGAAAATAACCTCTTTAACTGACTTAACACTGTGAGGAGAATCGCGACATGAAAGCCTTGATAATCGGTGCCGGGATGACCGGGCTGGCAACAGCATGGCACCTGCAAGAATACGGCTACGAAGTAGAAGTACTCGACAAAATTGGCGTGGCCGCTGGGGCATCCTGGGGTAATGCTGGCTGGCTTGCACCCGGCAAAACAATCCCTTTGGCAAATTCTTCACTGTGGGGCTACGGCCCTACGGCACTGTTGGACAAAAACGCTGCACTCAGTGTTCCTTTCCGCGTCGACCCGCAGCTGTGGGCTTTCGTCGCCCAGTTTATGGCGCACGCCAATGACCGAGCATGGGACCGGACTATGGCCGCACTCACCCCGGCGGACCTGGGTGCCCTTGCTGCTTTTGATGAGCTTATCGACGGCGGCGTGGACGCTGTCACCCACGAAGGCCCTTTCATTGTGGGGTTTGAAGAGGCCGGCCAGGCAGCAGGGTTCCTCACAGAGGTTGAGGGGGCTGTCCGCCACGGGCAGGAAATCCCTTTCCGTAAGATTACTTACGACGAAGCACTTGAATACGCCCCCATGCTGGCACCACGGGTCAAAGAAATCTACGCCATGGAGGGTCAGCGCTATATCGAGCCGATGGTGTTCTGCGAAGCCTTAGCGGACAGCATCATTCAGCGTGGCGGCACTATAACCACTGGTGTTGAGGTTGTTGATGTGCAGTCCACCCGTCAACCGGCACTCAAGTTAAGCACCGGCGAGTGGCTCAACGCTGATGCCGTGGTGATTGCAACTGGGGCGTGGATGCCGCAGCTTGCCCGCCAGCTGGGTGTGCGCACTGTAGTGCAGGCGGGACGTGGCTACTCGTTCACGGTGGCAACCGAGCAGCCGTCGACGCATTCTGTCTACCTGCCACACACCCGGGTGGCCTGCACCCCAGCACCGACACGTGAGGGGCGGTTCCAGATCGCGGGCACCATGGAGTTCCGGGGGCCTGACGAACCCTTCCAACCGGGCCGGGTGCGCTCCATGATCGAAGTGACTAAACCGCTGTTTCAAGGGGTCAACTGGGATGATATTCAAGATCAGTGGGTAGGTTCACGCCCTGTCACCCCAGACGGGTTGCCGCTGGTCGGTGCCACCCAAGCGCCGAACGTTTATACCTGTGGAGGCCACGGCATGTGGGGCGTTGTGTTGGGGCCGATCTCCGGCAAGCTCTTAGCCCGCCAGATCGCCACTGGTGAAGCAGACCCCATGTTGGAGGCGTTTGATCCCCTGCGCTAGCAGTTATTCCGCATGACACAGACGACTTCGACGCTGTCTGCAATTTTCGCGCGCCAAAGCCACATCATGGGGATAACGTGGCTGGGGCGAAGCACAAACCCTGGCCCGAACTGTAGCTTCTCTTACCTGCGGTGCGGGCCCTGCGGAAAGTGTGAGCCCTGCGGAAGCTGCTTCACCGATGTCAACGCCCCAAAAGTATGCACGTAGGTATCGTCGGCACGCGCGGCGCGCACCGCACGCACCCAGACGTAAATCCACAACCCGTATAAGATGAGGCCTACCAGAGCAAACTTGACCACGTATGCTGTCTCGGATTCGTGGGCATAATTCCACGCAAAATGCAACGTCAGCGACGCGAGAAAATACACGGCGACCACCTGAATGCGCCACGCCAGCGACCTGCCCACCACGTACAGCGCCAGCCCAATCCCCCACCCGACCATGCCGGTAAAACCAACGTGCAGCAGCGGGCCTGCGACCAGGCGCAGAGCCCACGTCTCCAGCATACCCAGCACGTCAGAGGAGGCATGCAGCGTCCCACCCGCAGAGCCGTAAAGGGCGTTCTCCGTCGCCTCAAAGCCCAAGCCAACCACCATGCCCACCAAGAAGCCGTGCCACGGGCGTGTGAACTGGCGAAATGACATGAGAATGAACAACACGCCTAAAGCCTTCGCTGGCTCCTCCGGCCACGCCCCACCAAACGATGCCATCGCTTCTGGCCAGCGCAGCGACAGCGCGAAGCCTACCGCCGCCCCGGCTGAGGGAATCACCATCAAAAGTGACACACCCGCGCCCCACATCAAGGAGCACAGAACCCACCAGGCGCTTGTCGACGCCCGCCCCCGCACCGCCGGCGACCGCACCCAAATGGGGGTGCTGCGCAGAATGAGCAGCACCACCGTTACCAGCAGCATCCCCAAAAGGTTAGTGAGCAACCCTGACAAGGGGTCGACGAGCAGCATTGAGACTGTCAAAAGAAGCACTACCGGTATAGAAATTGCCACCAGGATGATCAAAGTATTACGGAACAAAGTCGACATCAGTTGCCTCACCTCCTGCTAGAGATTCTGAACACCCGGCAGCGGGCGGGTTGGGTGCTCCGGTCCAGGAAGTTGTGGTTTGGGCCTGTCATCAATTTCTGGAAGGTGAGCCAAAACATCGTCTGCTAAGGGTGATCCTGTCAGATTCTCCCAGATGCGTGATGCCACCTCAGTGACCTCCAGAGTGTCTGCACCCGTGACCTGCACATACAGTACCGTGTTGTCGTAGTCGCCGTTACCGCGCACAGTCATGGCGATGGTCGGCCCAGTGTATTTATTCGCGTAGAGAAACACGAGGTTATCGCCCACCCTAATCACCTCGCCCGATTTTCCATCCAACCAGTCGGAATGGGCGCGGACTTGGCGTCGTAACGTGCGCTCTGGATCGTCCGTCCACTCCGAACTGGAGGCGGTCACCGTGACATCGCCACAGGTCCACCCCTGCTGCGACGTTGCGTGATAATCCACTGTGCACACCAGCTGATCGATCGGCTCCGCCCACCCCTGCCCCACAGAAAGCTCGACTTTCTCCAACTCTGGCGCCGGGTCTGGCACAGCCCACACCACCAGCGCCGGAAGAGCAAGAAACGCAGCTACCGCGGCGAGTGACGAAGAAAAAAGTCTGTAGGTACGACGCGGACCGAAACGATACGAAGGCATGGACCCAGCCTAATAGTTAGAGTGGAGACATGAACGACCTCTATCAATTTGTTAACGGACCATGGCTAGACACCCATGTTATTCCCGACGACCGTGGCGTTGACGGCACCTTCCACAAATTACGCGACGATGCAGAAGCCAACGTCCACGACATCGTAACTGGTGGCAGCGGCTTGGCCACCGACCTGTTCTCCTCTTTCATGGACACTGACACGATCAACCAAGCCGGCATCACACCACTAGACGAGGACTTTGCCTTACTGTCTGTGGCTGACATCGACGAATTTGCCACCAACTTAGGCAAGTTAGAGCGCGTTGGTGTGGGCGCCCCACTCACCTACTTCATTGAGAAGGACTCCCAGGGCGAAAACGCGGTGGCCTACTTGATGCAGTCGGGGCTGGGGCTTCCCGACGAGGCCTACTACCGCGCCGAACCCCACGCGGAAACACTTGCCGCCTACGAAAAACACGTCGCGGAGATGCTCAAGTTCTTAAACCCTGAGGTCCTGTTTGGCCTTCCGGTGGAGGCTGCCACCACCCGGATCGTCAACATGGAGAAGGAGCTGGCAGCTGGCCATTGGGACGTGGTGAAAACCCGCGACGCGGTAGCCACCTACAACCCGGTGGATATTTCTGAACTGCCGGCGATCATCCAAACACTTCTCGCTGGATCCGGGTTGACCGAAGGGCGTGTGATCAACATGATGCCTTCGTTCACAGACCACCTCGCACACTTGCTGCGCCCTGAGAACCTCGCCGACTGGCAGCTGTGGGCCACGTGGTGCATCCTGCGTTCCCGTGCAGGCGTGTTAAGTGAAGAGATCGGGGCGAAGAACTTCGAGTTCTACGGCACCACTTTGTCGGGTGCGACCCAGCAGCGCGACCGGTGGAAGCGGGGCGTGGGGTTGGCTGAATCCCTGGTTGGGGAAGACATCGGTAAGGAATACGTCAAGCGCCACTTCCCCCGCGAAGCAAAAGAAAACATGATCGAGCTGGTTTCTTACTTGATTCGCGCCTACCGCATCCGCATCTCCCAACTGGACTGGATGACGGAAAAAACAAGGACACGCGCCGCAGAAAAACTCGCCCAGTTCAACTCTAAGGTGGGCTACCCCGATATTTGGCGCAGCTACGAAGGCCTCGAGTTCACCCCAGCAGGCACCCACCTGGTAGACAACGTGCGCCGCGGCGCCGAATTCGAGCATGACCACCAGCTGAACAAACTGTGTAAGCCGGCTGACCGCGAAGAATGGGTGACCACCCCGCAAACCGTCAACGCGTTCTACAACCCCGTGGTCAACGACATCACCTTCCCCGCTGCCATCCTGCAACCGCCGTTTTATGACCCCGACGGTGACATCGCCGAAAACTTCGGTGCCATCGGCGCTGTTATCGGCCATGAAATTGGCCACGGTTTCGACGACCAAGGATCGCGTTACGACGGCCTAGGAAATCTCAACTCCTGGTGGAGCGAACAGGACCGCGAAGCCTTCGACCAGTTAACTTCGAAGCTGGTCGACCAGTTCGACGGCCTCATCCCCTCCGTTTTGGTGGGCAAAGAAGGCATCGACGGAGTCAACGGCGAGTTCACCCTCGGTGAAAACATCGGCGACTTGGGTGGCCTTGGTATCGCCGTCGTGGCCTACCAGATGTACCTCGAAGACAAGAACATGGACAATGGCCCGGAGCAGCCATTCGAGGTCGACGGTGCAGATCCCACGCTCTACGAGGAGGAATACAGTGGCATGCAACGCCTCTTCCTCGCATGGGCACGCATCTGGCGCACCGCGATCCGCCCAGAAATGGCCGAGCAATACCTGGCAATCGACCCACACGCACCGGCAGAATTCCGCTGCAACGTCATCGCCGCCAACATTGACGCCTTCTACGAGGCCTTCCCCACCATCGACGAATCCTCGCCGATGTGGGTCGCCCCAGAAGACCGCGTCTCCATCTGGTAAAAACGCCTCGCAAGCGGGTGTCGTTCGGCCCCGTCGCCTACGCTATGGGATATGACACCTCCCCCACGACTGGAACCAGGCGACCCCAACGACAACTACCCGCTGAACGAGCAGGGAACCGACCATTTCAATGTCGGCGGAGTACGCCGCACCCTCCCCGAGAACAAGCAGTTGGAACAGTTAGTCTCCTACCTGCATGCCACCTACCCGGAGCCCGAGTTCACCCCACCGTGGAAGGGCGGCTCGGGTGACCCGGACCCGGCGGACCGCTACAGCGCCCTGTTGCCCGACCGCATCACGCACGCCGCCATGCTAATGCTGGGCTCCGCCGTCGACCACACCATGCCAGGAGTGGCGTTTAGCGAAGGGGTGGAGGTCACCGAGGTGGCGTCGATAAGCGCGGCCCAATTCACCCCGTCGGAGCCGACTGGGCGTTGGGCGATTTCGTTGCATCCCGGCGGGTGGTGGCGCGGTGCTGGTGACGCGCTCGAGTACGCGTGGCGCCCCGAGGTTGCTGCGGCCGCACAGCTATCCGGCACCACCATCCTCGACGTTGACTACCCGTTGGCCCCGGCGCACACCGTGAAGGAGATTCGCGCCGCGGTGGTGCGCGCCATTGATTACGCACGCAACCAGTCTGCAGGCCCGGTCGCCGCGTGGGGGTACAGCGCCGGCGGTGCGTTAGCCACTTTGGTGGCTTCGCAGGTTGACGCGCTCGTGCTTACTTTCCCCGACCTGGATTTGGAAGCAGCGCTTAACGACGACCTGCGCGACGGCTTCTCTGTCCCAGCAGTTGAGCGGTGGCCTAGCACGTTTGTACAGGTAGCTCTCGAAGATGAAGTAGCTGCCCCACCAGATGTGGGGGACGCGCCACACGTGAAGGTGGCAGAGTATTACTCAACACACAAGATCGCGACTCCTGCTGTTAACCGTGACAAAATCCAGGATGTGGCCGCGTTTTTGCGCGGTTTTTAGGGCAGGAATGGTGTTAGCCCACTACAGAATCGTCAACGCCCCGCCTGAAGGTACTACTACGGCAGAGCCGGGATGGACGGGATGGCTGGCACCTCTACGGGAACCAGCTCAGGTGCACCAGTGGGAACCAGCCAATCGCGCGGAATCGCGTTGGTAATCTCCACCGGGGTCTCTGGTGGCAGCGCATCAACTACCCGCTGGGCTGGGGCCTGGATTGGCCCTACCGAGCTGGTCAGGGGCTGCTGCCCGGGCGCAGAACCAGGTGCGGGGTGAGCAATCGGGCCGACAGCGGGGCCAACGCCGAAGCCCCGTAGAGCATCGTTGGTGTTGGTGGCCGCGTCACCGTACGTCATCACGGCTGCGGAAAAACCGTGGCCGTAGCTTGCGGTTGCGGTCGCTGAGACGCGGTCGTTCGACCAGCCGAACTTGGTGCCCTGCACCCCGGGCAGACGGGACGTGCCATAGTTTTGGGCGAAGCCGTCGGCGGCTATCGGTGTGGCACCAGCCATGCCCCGAAACACTGGTGCTGCGACGGGATCAGGCTTAATGGCCTCAATGAAACGGGAGACGTCCACAGCAGAGGTCCGCGAGCTACCCCAGTACCCATTGCGGTAGGTGGAGCCGAGTCCGAACTGGCGAGCGATCTCGTCGATCGCCTGCGGGTAGGTGCGGTCCATGTTGTTAGCAATATTGTCATCAGACACACGCAACATCTGTTCGACCTGTGCCTTGTGGTGTGGTGCGCCGTTATAAAGCACCCAGTATCCTAGGTACAGCTTGCTCAGGCTGAGTGCAGGCCGGGCCTCATACCCGTTTGGGGAGGCAGCGACTGTGCCGTCGGAATAGACCACAGCCAGCGAGGAGCGCGGGTTCATCCCTTCGGGATTCAACGTGACGGCCTGGGCAGCAGGTGCCAGGCCGAACGCGATAGCAAGGGCGATAAGGATGCCCCACAACTTCTTCATGGTGGTTACCGCCTTTACGAAGTTACGGAGTAATTTTCCAGCTGAAGGTAGTATGCGCTGATTATAGCGTGTTCTTACTGGTTTGAGCGTGGATCACAGATTAAGGATCGAGTCTGCCTCACTCAAATCTTCTTCAGGCACAGGCTCCGGTGTCTCGCAGAATGTGACTGTTGCGCCAGTGGCATCGCTGACAAGCAGCAGCGGGCCAAACGACGACTGCTCCGGGCCACGAATCACCTCACCACCGAACTCAGTGACCAGCCGGGAGGCCTCGTCAATGTCACGTACACCCAGGTAGGATTGCCAGAACCCAGGAACCTCGTTGGGGAACTGGTCAGTAGCGTCCCACAAGCCGGCAAAGGCGGCGCCATCCTCCAATACCAGCGAGTAGCCGTCTTGGGTGGCGGTTTCCCAGTTGAATAAGCCCCGGTAAAAGTCCGCGACCTGATCAAAGTGGCCGGTGGCGGTGTACTCGTGCCACACGGGGGTGCCCGGCTCGCCCGCTGCCACGAAGGAGTCCTCGCCGGCTGGCTGAATCAAGCCAAACAGACCATCCGCGTTGTCGGCGCACAGTGCCATCTGCCCTAGTGATACCTCGGTGGCTGGCGAAAGCACCCGTCCTCCGAGCTCTTCGACGCGGTCGCAGTCCGCAGTGATATCCGCTGACAAGAATTGGGTGACCCATGTGTCGGTGCTGGAAGCCTCTTGCGGCTGCTGAATGAAACCGGCTACCGGCAGACCCTCAAGGCGTGCGACGATATAGTCGGATTCCGCATGGTTTTCTGCATGGTTTTCTGCATCCGCTGCGCTGGTGCTGTCCGTGTGGACTCCTACCTTCCACCCGAGCACCTTGGAGTAGAAGTAGGTGGACTTCCGCAGATCTTTGGTGGACATGTCGACCCAGTAGGGCATGCCTGGTCGTGCTTCAAAAGCTGGCATTGGCTTAGAGATCCCTCCACTTTTCGGGGTCAAAATCATCGTTTGCGGTGCGTTCGTCGAAGTAGTCGCCGGCGTTGGTAGCGTCGGTGTCAGTGCTGACGGTAGCTGTGACTCCCCCCACTAAGACTTGGTCGCCATCGCGCAGCGTCTTTCCGCGCTGAGTCACCACCTCACCATTGACCTGCACCTCACCAGAGGCGATGACCTCCTTGGCGTGCCCGCCGGTTTCCACCAGGTTGGCTAGCTTGAGGAATTGGCCCAGTTTGATGGATTCTCCGCTAATCGCAATGTCCATAGTGCCCCACCTTATCCGAATCCGGTGTGAAGCTCAGGCCAACACCTCACATGATCAGCTCAGCCATACCGTCCACCACCATCCAAATTCCCAGCGCCACGAACAGCACGCCGGCTACTACATCAACCAACCAGCCGTAGCGCTCTAGCGGGCGCGCGATTACATGGATCAGCAACGCAAACCCCACAAACCACGCCACACCAGTCACGATGAGAGTGACAGCGATGATTACCATCCACTCCCACCCCATCCCCGGGCGCACGAACTGCGCGAACACCGCCCCGAAGAATAGCACCGCCTTGGGGTTTGAGAGGTTCGTCGTTAAGCCCAAGCGGAGCGCGCGTGACGACGACATCCCCGGCCCACGCAACACACGCGTATTCGTGGCGTTGCGCGACTGCAATCCGCCGCGTATCGACGAAGCCCCCATCCACAACAAGTACGCACCACCAATCAGCTGCAAGGCACCGAGGATGTCGGGGAACGTTTGAATGAGCGCCGACAGGCCCAACAGTGATGCCAGAATCCAAAAAGTGTTGCCCACCATGATGCCCAGTGCGCAGGCCACGGCGTTGGCACGTGACTTGGTGCCGATGCGGATGATCTGGAACAGGTCGGGGCCGGGGCTGGCGATAGCGGCCAGCCACACACCGATCATCGCGAGATACGAGGCGAAAGTCATGCGGAAAGTGTAGCGCGCCCTTTCCCGGTCGGGCGTCGAAACCTCTCCCGTAGCGCGCCCTTTCCCGGTCGGGCGCCAGCCCGACGCTACGCCTGGTCGCGCGGCATGATATTCATCGTGTCGATGTTGACGTGCTTCGGCAGGCTAGCCACCCAGCGCACGGCTTCGGCCACATCCTCGGCGGTGAGGTTGAGTTTGCCCTTATAGACGGCATCAGCTCGCGCTTCGTCGCCTTTGAAGCGTTTGCGGGAGAAGTCTGTCCACACCCGCCCCGGGTCGATTTCGCTGATGCGGATGGGGTTGTCGGCTTCCTCGATACGCATCGCACGCGTTAGCGCCCGAACGCCATGTTTCGCCGCGTTATAACCAGCACCTCCCGCATAGGGGCTGAAGCCGGCGATCGATCCGATGTTGATGATCAGCCCTTCCGCTTCAATCAGCTTGGGGTACAGTGCCTTGGTCACGCGCACCAGCCCCAGCACGTTGACCTCGTACATAAAACGCCAGTCATCTTCCACGGCGGCGCGCACCGGGTCCAGCCCGCGCGCCCCGCCCGCATTGTTGACCAGCAAGTCCACGCGTTCGAGCTTATCGACGAGGGCGTCGACCGATTCCTGGCTAGTCACATCAAGCTCGACGGGAATCCCGCCGATCTCTTCTGCCACACGGGTGATGTTGTCCACGTTGCGGGCGGCCACGTACACGGTCCACCCGTCTTGTGCGAGGGCTCGGGCGCTGGCCTCTCCGATGCCTTCGGAGCCGCCGGTGACCACTGCGATCTTCTGGCTTTCTGGGTTGTTCATAGGTCCCAGGGTAGTCAGTTTCACCCGTTTCACACTCAGCGCAGGGTGGGGTTGAAACACCGCGCTGATGTCAAGGCACCACCTGGCGGATCGTGATGTTGATGCGGCCTTCCTTTAACCCGGTACCTGCTGGCCCCGTGCCGTCCCGCACGCCCAACACCCCGTGTTTCGCCCGCCGCGCCGGACCCCCAAATACAATCACATCCCCGCTGGTCAAAAGTACTTCATGGGTACCGGTGGCAGACTCGATGCGGAACACCGTCTCATCACCTATTGAAACACTGATCACCGCGTTGTTCGCCTCTTCTTCTGCATCCACGTGCATTCCCATGCCAGTTCCCGGTGGGTAGTAGTTCACCAACGCAGTCTCGGCACGCACAGTGTTTCCCACCAGCTGATCCAACTGATACGCCTGGGCAAGGGCATCGTCGGCAAGCACCTGAAAATTCTGGGGCACGGGTGGGACCTTGTACCCGTCCACCTCGCGCACGAGGCGGTAGGGGTTGGTGGCCCAGAAGTAGCCTAGCGAGAGGATATAGGCCTCCATCTGGCCGGTACCGACCTGGCGGCGGTGCATGCTTACCGGGGTGCCGGCCACCTGGCGGGCGATCTCGCGGGACTGTTCCACAAGGCGGCGCTGCTGTTCGAGATCAAGCATCCCTGGTAGGTGAACGATGCCCGGCGCGATGCGGGCGGGTGGGCGGGGGATCTCAAGCAACATACCCCGTACCCTAGGTACTCTGCCTGGAAAAGCCAACGCCAGCGACCACGTACGTGTAGTTCGATATCCGGCTAGGCCCAAGATGTCGCCTTGTGCCGGGCCTAGCCGAAACCGGCCGAGCCGGAACGGAAGGTACCGCCCTTTGCGCCACCCTTGGGGCGCGTGCGCTTTTTGGTCGACAAATAACGGGTTTCCCCTCTGCGGAAGCGGGATTTGTCGACCGAAAAGTGCGCTGACGGGGCGTGGCACAAAGTGGGCATTCAGTACCAGGCGGGGATGAACGGCGGGTTAGGCTGCCCAGACAAGTTCCCAAGACAAGTTCCCAAGCAGATTTACTAGACTCACACCCATGTCCTTCAACCTCGACGCGATCGGCGCCGGTCTCCCTGTTGCTGGTGTGATTGGCCAGCTGCCAACCCAAGGCCCGCTCGTCGTCGAGGCCCCTCCCGGCACCGGCAAGACCACACTACTTCCACCCGCGATCAGCAACCTCACCCACAGGGGAGGAAAGGTGCTGGTCACAGCCCCGCGTCGGGTGGCCGTGCGCGCGGCAGCTCGTCGTTTAGCGCAGTTGGATCGGTCAAAGCTTGGCCAGCGTGTGGGCTACTCCATTCGGGGCGAGCATTACGACGGCTCCTTGGTGGAGTTTGTCACCCCGGCTGTGCTGCTGAACCGGTTGATGAAAGACCCGGAGCTGACTGGTATTAGCGCGGTGATCGTCGATGAGGTGCATGAACGTCAACTGGATACGGACCTGGTCTTAGCCATGGTGATGGAGGTGGCCTCGCTGCGCGAGGACCTGTACTTAGCTGCCATGTCTGCAACCTTGGATGCGCAGGCGTTGGCCGAGCACATGGGTGCGCAAATATTATCGACGGAAGCTGTGACCCACCCGCTGGAGATCAGCTACCACCCGCACGAGGGGCGCTCCCGTGGTACGCGCGAGTTTTACCAGCACGTGGCGGACCTCGCGGGCGGGGTTGAGCAAAGAAAGGAGACTGGTGCATCCTCCAACCGTGCGGCCTCCTCAACCTCCGATGCGCGCGAGGAACGAGCGCGCACCCTCGTTTTCGTCCCCGGCGCCCGCGAGGTGGATTTGGTGTGCCAGGCGCTGCCCCACGCCGCTCCCCTGCACGGCCGTCTGACCAGCAAGGAGCAGGATGAGGCACTCAACGGTGATGCGCCTGTGGTTGTGTCCACAACTATCGCTGAGTCTTCCATCACCGTGCCGGGTGTGCACCGCGTGGTGGATGCCGGCCTGGCCCGGGTGCCGCGCCGCGACGCCGCCCGTAGCATGCAGGGCCTGGTCACGGTGTCTACTGCGCGTTCGAGTGCGGATCAGCGCGCGGGCCGTGCTGGCCGCCTTGGCCCCGGTACGGTGCTGCGCGCTTATTCGCAGGAAGACTACCAGCATTTTGCTCCCGAGATCACCCCAGAGATCGCCACCAGTGAACTGACTTCGGCTGCACTGGTCATGGCCGCGTGGGGCACACCTCGCGGCGAGGGCCTCCCGCTTATCGACGAGCCCCCGACCCCTGCAATCCGTGACGCGGAGGAGGTGCTGCGTGCCCTGGGTGCCGTGGATGAAACAGGACATATCACCGACCACGGCACCGCTTTGGCCCGGATGCCGTTGGATCCTCGGTTGGCGTCGGCGCTGGTGAAACATGGTGCGGGAGCTGCGAACACCGTGGCTGCACTGGCAGAAGGGGTGTCGGGTGATTTGGACCGCGTGCGTGCCCCGAAAAGCCAGGTCGACAGATTGAAAAAGTTGGTAGACAACAAAGGTCCGGTTACTGCTGGCGAGGTTGTGGCCAGCGCTTTTCCGGGCTGGGTGGGCAAGCGCGTGGGCGAGGAGTACCTGCTGGCGGCGGGTACGCGGGCCACGTTGGACCACTCCTTGGGGGCGCTGCGGGCGTCCGAGTGGATCGCCGCTGCCGAGGTGCAACTGACGGCACGCGGCGCAATCATCCGGTCGGCTGCGATTCTGGGCGGGGCGCCAGAACAGCGCATTACCGAAGAGACGCGAGCCACCCTCGACGGCGGCAAAGTGCGTGGGAGGAAAGTGAAGGCGATCGGGGCGATTGAGCTCAGCTCAACTCCGGTGCAGCTCTCCCCTGCGGAAGCAGCCGAGGCGCTCAGTAACGTTGGAATCGAGCACTTCCACTTTTCTGAGAAGGCCCAAGCACTCAAAGACCGCCTAGATTTTGCACACGAGCACCTCGGTGAACCGTGGCCCGATGTGAGCAAGGGCGACTACACACCTGAGGTGATGGAGCTGGCCAAAGGGGCGTCGTTAAGCGCGATCGATATGTACCCGGCACTACTTCGTCAACTGCCGTGGCCGGAAGCATCGCGTTTCGACGAGCTGGTGCCCGCGCGCTTAAGCGTGCCCAGCGGGTCGAGTCCGCGGATTTCCTACGCCACCGAAAGGCCGATTGTGCGGGTGAAGCTGCAGGAATGTTTCGGCCTGGCGGCTAGCCCAGAGGTGTGCGGGGTGCGGGTGCTGTTCCATCTGCTTTCTCCGGCCGGGCGCGAGCTGGCGGTAACCGATGACCTAAGCAGCTTCTGGGACGGGCCGTACCAGGACGTGCGCAAGGAGATGCGCGGACGCTACCCCAAACACCCGTGGCCCGAAGACCCGTGGACAGCACCAGCCACCGCACGGACGAAAAAGCGGATGTGAAAGACCCTGATTTTTAGTCAGCTGGAGCACGCAAGGCCTAGCCGGCTATGCCACCACAGAGTTTCGTGACCGTGTGACCCGCCCCGTTGTATCTCCGACTTCGGTACAGGGGGATTGCTCTTGCTCGCCAAACATGATCCAGACGTAAGCCTTGTCTAGCCAGTCGAATCCTCGAAGAAACTATGTGGCAGGATGCTCCACCCCGATGTTTGCCACAGCAACATCAGTCCACGGATCAGTAGCAAAACGAGACTGCTTCAACCACTGAAACCTCTCATCCAGACGAGACTGCTTACGCCGCGAAATCCCCCTCACAATAAGCACCTGCCCCTCATGCAGGATCTCACCATCCAAACGCAGAAAACGATTCATCTGATCAAAATTCCGCTTATGAGGCACTTCATCAATCATGCTCCAATCTGAACTGAGCATCATATCTGCCTCACGACCTTCGGCATACTGGTACTTTTCCATCTCATCAACAATATAAGTGATATCAAGATCTTTAGCACCCACCATAATCGCCACCGAAAAGAACTTCCGGGTAGCCGGATCATCAAACGAGCGTTCCGCATAAGGACGAAGATTCTCAATAATCTCCTTCCGCTGTTCTCGCGTCGTTGCTTTACGTAACTCCCTATCCCACAAAACCTGATCCATGTCAAAGTCCGGAACCGTCCGGTAAATAATTCCATCTATAAATTCATTAACCTCAGGAATGGTAGCGTATGGATTCACAAACTCAGACACAACAAAACCTCCTTGGTTCACAAAAATTGACACAGGGTCAGATCCCTACTCCAGACAACCCACACACTCGTTGCAAGCCCCGTACAGCCACGCGGACCTACATCCAGACCACCCCTACTCCTGCCCGGAAGGCTTAGTTGGGCTGTGTCAAGTTAAGGCCGTAACTCTAGCGCAGCGGTCGAAACATAAAGACACATCCTCAAAAACTCAATATCCGACTCCCGATACGGCGCCGTTACCTCCTGGAAACGCTCCAACGAGGTAATCGACTCATCATGGACGCTGTCATACACCTCAAACCGGCCATCAGCAAACACATACCCAATCACCGCATCCAACGCCTCCAACCACTGAGCCATATCAGTGTTAATCCTCGGCCACTGCTGCTCAATCCTCGGCCACCGATACAACCATACAGTCAACTCAGTTGGCCAGGGTTGACGAAGATCACCGAGAAAGCATTCATCCAAGTAACGCTCAATATTCTGCGGTGCATCAAAATCACCCAACACAAAATACTCAGGATCACGCTTATGCGACGGCCGATCCGGATGAAAATACGTCAACTGCGGTACGAGCAAAGTCCCAGACTTCGTCCGCTCCGAAGGCAGAATAAAAGCAACCGACTGATCCTCATTCCACACCTGATCACCACCAAACACAGACAACCGACCCTCGTACTGCTTGTTCCACTGCTCCACAAACCGGTACGGATCAGACACATCAAGCCCATCAACCAACGGCAACGACAACGCCCACTTGATCGTCCTCTCCACAATAACGCCATCCACAATCGTCCACAACGACTTGGGAACGTAGTTCTGCACGCCAAACTCAGCGGTCATATACACATACTCAACACCCTGAGATACCACCCGCTGGACCTCAAACTCAGGATCTTCCTCAAACACCGAGAAATCACAATCACCAAAATCATGATCCAACAAAAAACTCGGCTCAAACGACACCTCAGACGGCATAACACACCTCTCTACTTCTGCTGCTGCACATGCACTTTGAGCTTCTTGAATTCTTCAGCCCGCCCATTGTCATTAACAGTAAACTCTCTGGCCTCCGGCAACGTAATGTCAATAGTTTGACCACCCGACTTACTATCCGAACGGTACTGAACCATAGTTTTATCCTCTAATTCAAAATAATCGATCTTAATTTCACCGCTTTGCGGTCTAGGCTTTACCTCGTGTCCTTGACGTAATGTATCCCAGATCTCGTCGACATCTTCCGCGCTATTTACTTCGAATACACCTTTGCTGTTCGGCCTACCGTGTATCGACTTCTCGGTCACATGATCAACAACGTCAGACCCAGAATTATAAGGCTTCGGCACGTGTGGTTTCCCCTCAGGTGCATCACTCTTCTTCGGTGTCTGAGGATCAACTAGGTCCTTATCACCTCCCGCACCTGGCGTAGGACAGCTTTTTAGCCCAAGCGGATCAACCCAGTACCCGGCGTGGTCAACATAGCCTTGTGCACTGGCTATACGCGGTGATGCGCCGAGAGGGTCTTGGGCGTTGTACACCCCAGCCTGCGGATGGTAATAACGGAATCGGTTATACGCCCACCCAGACTCCTCATCGAAGTACTGCCCTGTAAACAACAACGGCGACGACTGAGTTCCACGCCACGACCGCACCCCACTCGATGCCTTCGAGGCAGCACTAGCGCATGAGAAGAAGGTTTCCGCCTCCATCCGTGATATCGCGCGGATTGCCGATGAAGTCAAAGAGACTACGACTCGCGCCCACTGCTCCACGAATTCCTCGCTGAGCAAATCGAGGAAGAAGCCGACAGCCCAGACGTCTCCGAGATCGTCGACCAGCTACCCCTAGTAGACAACGAGGGCACCGGCGTTCTGCGCCTGGATACCTCCCTGGGCCAGCGCGACGACTAACCACAACAGGCTCCGGAGCTACGGGATCACGTCTACCGGCTCGGCATGGGCATCCATCCAGGCCAGCACTTGACGACGAATCCCTTCCGGAGCCGTGCCAAAACGGCGCACACCAGTCGCATTAAGCAACCACGCCCTTGCCCGGAAGGCCTAGTTAAGGCCGTAACTCCAGCGCAGCAACAGAGACGAAGAAACACGACTCAAGATTGCTAATGTTTCCGCTCTCCCGGTACGGAGCGGTTACCTCCTGGAAACGCTCCAACGAGGTAATCGACTCGTCGGTGTTAAGGTCGTAAACCTCGAACCGGCCATCAGCAAAGACATACCCAATCACCGCATCCAACGCCTCCAACCACTGAGCCTCGTCGAAACGCACATCCGGCCACCGTTGGTTAATTCCCGGCCACCACCGAAGCCACCCATCCAAATCAACTGGCCACTGTCGCAAAAGGTCGCCCCATAAACACTGATCTAAAAACCGCTCTATATTCTGTGGAGCATCATAAGCCCCCAACACAAAATACTCAGGATCGCGCTTATGCGACAGATGACTAGGATGGAAATACTTTAAGTGTGGCAATCTAAACTGCCCCGCCCCAAGACGCTCAGAACAATAAAGAAACCCTACCGATTTATCCTCATTCCAAATCTGATCCCCTCCATACACCCTCAGTTTACCCTCGTATTGCTTGTTCCACTGCTCAACAAACCGGTACGGATCAGACACATCAACCCCATCAATCGTCAACCGTTGCAGCTGGTCTAACGTGTTGTCCCACCTAATAGTCAACTCCCTGACAATCCCATCAACCACCACCCAACGTGTATCCGGAAACAACCCCCCAACAGCCACATCAGAGTCAATTAGTAGATACTCAACACCCTGCGATCTGACCCTCTCAACATTGAAGGCTGGGTCGTCCTCAAATACCGAGAAATCACAATCTGCAAAATCCATCTCGAGCAAGAAACTCGGCTCGAACAACGCCTCCGATGGCATAACACACCTCTCTACTTCTGCGTCTGCACATGCACTTTTAGATCTTGGAAGGATTTGGCTTTCCCATTGTCATTAACGGTGAAATCTTTGGCCTCCGGTAACTTAATGTCAATGGTTTGACCACCCGACTTACTGTCCGGGCGGTACTGCACCCTCGTCCCATCCTCTAATTCAAACTTGTCCATCCCGGGAGAATTTGATCGCTCAACGGGTGTGACCTCGTGTCCTTGACGTAATGTATCCCAGATCTCGTCGACATCTTCCGCGCTATTTACTTCGAATACACCGTTTCTATTCGGCCTACCGTGCATCGACTTCTCGGTCACATGATCAACAACGTCAGACCCAGAATTATAAGGCTTCGGCACGTGTGGTTTCCCCTCAGGTGCATCACTCTTCTTCGGTGTCTGAGGATCAACTAGGTCCTTATCACCTCCCGCACCTGGCCTAGGACAGCTTTCTAGCCCAAGCGGATCAACCCAGTACCCGGCGTGGTCAACATAGCCCTGTGCAGAAGCGAGACGCGGTGATGCGCCGAGAGGGTCTTGGGCGTTGTACACCCCAGCCTGCGGATGGTAATAACGGAATCGGTTATACGCCCACCCAGACTCCTCATCGAAGTACTGCCCAGTAAACAACAACGGCGACGACTGAGCTCCACGCCACGACCGCACCCCATACAACGTCTGTGTAGAACGACCAACCACATCACCAGTGACTGGGTCAATGATCTCGTGCGGCGCACCCGCCAAGTCACTAACCAACGCGAAAAACTCGGCATCGACCTCATCCTGACTCCAGTCACAAACATCACGAGACACATCAGGGCCATTGGTATTTAGGTCAGCATTTAGGCCGGTATTTACATCCCTAGTTCCAGTATTTTCACCCTGGCAAGGACTACCTGAAGTGAAACCAATAGTCGGCGGTGTGCGTCGGTCATCAAAAGCCTCAGCGTGTGCGTTAGGAGTGAGAGTGATCTGACCTATAACTTCTCCAGTACCAGGATCAAACGACCATACATATCCGGCTCCACGATCCTGTCCCACAGCAACCTGCTGCCCAGCCAACCGGTCACCCCGATGAGCAAACACCACACGACCAATGATCTCACCAGTAGAGGTGTCAATCCGTTCTTTCGCCACGCGACGATCCAGACCGTCATAGACATATCGGTAGCCCACACCAGGTTCATCAGAAGACTCGAATCCGATGGGTTGCCTCGAGGCAGCGTAGTAGAAACGATGCACCAACGGTTTTTTACTAATCCGCTTCGTCACCGTCTGAGTAACACGGCCAGCTTTGTCATACGTGTACGTGGTCCGCCCCACACGGGTCGGCATCGTCCCGGCTAATTCCACCTGGGAATCACCCACCCCAAACGACATCCCACCAGAAGTGGTAGCAGGTGCAGGCACAGCAATACTGGTAAGCACACCAGCGGGACTAAACCCATACGACTCGGTTGCTGTCGGTGCCCCCGCCGATGATGTAGTTGCTCCACCAACTGCGGAACCACTCACACCATTGGCGGAATCTGCGCTTAGAGTGCCACGGGCAATCATGTCGGCACCTGTAGCATCCCGGCGCACCCCAGTCACACGCCCCATGATGTCCACATCGAAAGCAGTAGTACCGCGTAACTGATCGACTATGCCAGTCAACGTGGTATCGTCACGCCACGAAAACTTCCGGCCCACCACACTACGCATCCCACGAGGTGTTTCAAAAGCGGCACCACTGGACTTCGCACCAGTTGTAGGCGCAGCTAGAGTCAATGCGCCGGTGAGATCTTCTATCAGCCTGCCCCGAACATCATAATCAAAGCTACGTACCAGCGATCCGACACTAATGCGGTCACGCTGCCCACGACTTCCCCGCCCATACGTGATATCAGTGACCGTGGTGGCAATCTCTCTGCCATTACGGGTGTGGCTGATCGCCGAGGTTGTGATCTCGCCGACTTCGTTACGCTGATAAACCGTGTTGAAAACGTCACCACCTGGCAGCGTGAGGTGATCGCTGGCTACCACGCCTGTTGGGCTACGACGAAGTTCCTGAACAACAGACTCTCCAGATGCCAACGCGACAGCCTCATGGGTGATACGGCCATAATCATCCCTGGTGTAAGACACCGTAGTCAGCGGATTACTAATTGTAGAAATACGCCCAAGCTCGTCGTAGGAGTAGACAGTCGTTCCTGAAGCATCGACGACAGTCTCCACCCGCCCTAAAGCATTCCACGTGGTAGTCGTCGTTCCCGCCGGTGAGATGACCTTCCCAACCAACCCATCAGACGATACAACAGACTCCGTAACAATTCCGTTGTAGTCCACCTCACGGCTGATCATCCCATCCAAATTATATTCATATTTCCAGGTGTTACCGTCGGCGTTAGTTAGTGCCACCGGTTGCATCTGCGTGTTATAGGTCAGGTGGGTTACTGACCCCGCCGCATCGGTTATTGCCAACGGTTTATCGAACACTGTGTACCGGGTTCGCGTAGTCGCCCCGATTTCGTTAGTAACCGACAGTTGATTACCTTCACCATCGTAAGTAGTGGTGATTGTGGTTCCGTCTGGGTGTGTCACTGCTGATGGCCAGCCCTCAGGCGTGTAATCAATGGTAGTGGTGTTGCCATCCGCATCCAACGTCTCAATGACCAAGCCACGTACATCGCGGATCACACTGGTACGTCGGCCAGCCGGATCCACAACAGCGACCTGCCGGCCAGCATCATCACACTCCAGCTGTGTAGTCAGCCCCTCCGGGTTAGTAGCCGCGGCCACCACCGCACCAGAAGCCCGTAGTTCATACTCAAGTGTAGAGCGCGCCCCCGTCGGGTCGGTGACTCCAGTAGTCATGCCGAAAGCATCCACCTCGTACTCAGTGATCTGCCCGTCTCGGCCGACCACACGAACCGGTACACCCCACGACCCAGGTTCCACATGAGTACTTGTCTCATCCGGATAAAAGACAGAAACTAACACACCGTCCTCGTTGTACTCGTAACGAGTCGTAGCCCCAGCGGTGTTAGTTGTCGCTACCGGCACGTGGTTGGCATCGAATTCCGTATCCACCACGGTGCCTTCCGGAGTAATCACTCGCCACACATCACCGTGTGCAGTAGATCGATACACCGTTGGACGGATATCACCCAACACCTCGTCATACAGTAATTCGGGATTTATCGTCCATGGTTGATCATCACGAGCACCAGTCCGCCCCCTCCCGGTTAGGCCCACACTTTCTAGACCATGTTCACGCAACGCCTGCGCAAGAGGCAACGTTTGTAACCGCTGCAAAATGTCCGGGATAACATCATCACCAATATCTAGTGGGTCTTGGGGAAAAGTACACGCGGTTTCCAGGGCAACGGTCACCCCACCGCCAACTGGTGCATCCTCACCAGTATCAGGAAGATAAACCACCGCGTTGGCAAACACACCACCGGTGCCTGCTTGCGCGATAACACGCCCATAATCATCGAAAACGTGATGGTAGGAGACCCCGTTGCGATCTGTCCACCCACAAATCAACCCGCCATCGTTGTAGTGATAGCGCAAGACACCCTCATGTGAATTAATCACTCGACACAACCGGCCCCACGGGTCGTACTCATACAACATAAGACGTTCAGGCGCATCGTCTGGATGAGTCTGGGGGTTCGACACCCAAATACCGGCCACCCGATCGACCGCCTCATCCCACGTAAACTCAAGGTGTGACCCATCGGAGCGCACCATTGACACCATATGACCTGTAGCCTGGTCATAAAAATAATCAATCCGGTGGCCAGTGTGATGAACTACAGACGAAATCCCGATCTCAATACCTAGCTCAGCATCATCAGCAATACATCCCTTAGGTATACCCACATACGTACTACCTACTCCAGGAGAGGTGTCTTCTACCGGGCCGGGGTGAGCATGCGTTTCAGCAGTTCCCACAACGGCAAAGACATAGGTCAAGCCCTGGCTGACATCCCGCACCCGGTAGGCACCATCACCATAGGACAACAACCACCCCCGCCCATCACCGCGGACCTCAGAACCGTCTTCTGGTGCGGAAGGAAATGAAATCAACGCGCCCGTAGGGGTAAGCATGTACACACGATCGTGAGTAACTTCAATGCGCACATCCAAACGGGAAACCCACTGCGAGCCGAACGCACGGCCCATCTCATGCGACGTAAACGCAGCCCTGTCAACCACCAACGGCAACACTCCTCCGAGATGGACGTCCGTATGTTCATGAATCATTGCACCAGTAGCCAAATCCACCGGCTCAAGAGCTTGCCTAACCCGGTCATAGCCTCGCGCTAACAAAGAGTTATCATCCATCCGGCCACGGAACTTTTGGGCTAAATCACCGGCATGCCGGGCAAGAGGAGTATTCTTCAAAGGTCTAAGTAATCGCCCCGCCGGGATGAAAGTCAAAGCTGCATCAATGACAACGGGAATCCAGCCCTGATTACCAGACGCAGCCAAGGCCACATCAAGACCCAGAGATGCGCCACCAAAGGCAGCACCCGCAATCAAAAGAAACGGAGCAAGCGGAGCAAGCGGAGTAAAAGCTAAAACAAGACCGATACCAGCAACAATTGCCCCCACATTAGCTAACCCATCGGCTAACTTCTTCAACCACTCCGCGTTCTTATCTAAGAAGTTATCTATATCCTCTAAGCGACGTTCCAACCAGTTTTTATTTTCCTCGAAGCGTTTCTTCGTCTGCGATTCAACCTTCGCCACAACAAACTTAACACTCGATATTAACGACTGTTTAATACTACGTGCCGAATCGAGATGACCCTGCCACGCATTATTAACCGAATGATACTTAGCTTTCGCAGCTTCAAAAGCTGCTTGCGCCGCACTAGCCTCGGCCTGAGCCGTCGCCGCTGTAGACGCCGTGACAGCATTAAGGCCAGGTACAAGCGCGGTACCAGCCGCCGTCGCCGTCGCAGCCATTGCTGTTGCACGCGCACGAATAGCATTGGCCTCGGCGGTGTTATAGGCAGACACGGCTGCACGATGCGCCGTGTGCGTCGGCAGCGCCACTGCCATCAAAGATGTCATCCGGGTAAGATGTGTCGTTAATGTCTCACCATACTCGTCTAACGCACGAGCCACACCTTGGTGAGCCTCACCAGTGGTGGTTAAATCTCGGGGGAAGTTATCGTAGACAATCTGGGAATACTTCTCTGCTTCTGTCCCCTCAAACCCAGCAGTATTCACTAACCGGAAATCATCAGCAGACTGACACGCCGCTTCGCCAAAATTCCGCCACCGAATCGCCACATCACCAACAGAACTGGGATCCCCACCGATGAAAAACTCATCCGACTCATACTTGTGAAACGCCGCAAGATGAACAACAGGCATAACTGCATCTTTCGGAATAAATCTCTACTTGTTAATTAGTTTGCTCATCCAACAGCTCGTTGATGGGCACACGCATTTGCTGATTGGCCTGTTGGATACTGCCCAACATCTCAGAAACAGATGTCAATACCTCAGTCAGGCCTGCCGCCCCGGAATTCCATTCAGTGATGATTGATTGGTACATGTCCGACTCACTCCCCTCCCATGATTGGGAGAGTTCGCGCACCGACGCATCAATCGCCTCCAGCACAGAGGGTGTCAAGTTGTTTGTGTGTGGGGTTGATTTTATAGGTAGTTTTGGAAGCGGTCGGGGTAGGCTACGGACATTTGGTTGATGGCTTGTTTCCACCCTGCCACGCGTGCACCTTCTATGAGGCGTCCGGCTGTGGCAGCAACCTTTTTGCCTTCTTTGGCTCGTTTGGCGGCACGGCGATCTTCGATATTGCAGATCATCAACCACAGCGTCTTGACTGCGGATTCATCGTTAGTGAACTGCACCCTATTACGGGTGGCTTTACGTAGTTGATTGTTAAACGATTCAATCGAATTCGTCGTGTAGATCACCTTCCTCGCTGCTGGCGGGAACTGTAGAAACGGTATAAACCGATCCCACGCATCGCGCCACACTTTCACTGATTGCGGATATTTCTGCCCCAGCTCAGTTGCAGCAAAGTGTTCTAACGCTTGCGCTGCCTGGTCCTCATCAGCAGCGGTGTAGATCTGCTTTAAAGCCGCTGATACTGCTTTACGGTCCCCGTACGCAACCCACCGGTTGGCTGCCCTGATCAGGTGGACGATACAGGTTTGAACCATCGAGTTCGGCCAGGTCGCTTCGACTGCTTCTGGCAGGCCTTTCAACCCATCACAGCACACGATGAAAACGTCTTTAACACCCCGGTTAGCCAGGTGGGAACAGACCTGTGCCCAGAACGAGGCTCCTTCTTCTTTGGCAATCCAAATACCCAGGATGTGCTTAATACCGTCCATATCCACCCCGATAGCCAGATAAGCAGACTTGTTGACCACTCGCCCACCATCACGGACTTTGATACGCAGTGCATCGAGGAACACCACGGGGTAGAACTCATCTAGCTGGCGGCTTTGCCACTGCAGTACTTCGTCGAGCACTGCATCAGTAACCGCAGAGATCGTCTCATGCGACACATCGATCTTCAAGGCTGTGGCTAGGTGGTGTTGGATATCACGGATGGTCATCCCACCGGCATACAAACTAACGATCATGTCATCGACATCGGTCAGGCAACGTACTCCTTTAGGCACCATCGTCGGAACAAACGTCCCCTGCCGATCACGGGGCACATCAATGGTGACAGGCCCATAGTTAGAATCCACGGTCTTTGGATAGCTGCCATTGCGGTGGTTATCAGCCCGAGCAGCGTTTTTGGCTGCCCTGTCACCAGACTGATAGCCGAGGTGGACATCCATTTCCGCCTGCAATGCTGCCGATAGCGAGGCTTGCAGCATGCCCCTGACCAGTTCATTGGCATCCGTAGTAGAGGTTGCAAGCTCCTTGATGATTTTAGCTACCTCAGGATTGGCAAGCAGTTTCTCCTCAATAGCATCAATCCGAGCTTTATCCTCTGGATCACGTCGCGTCATAGTCGTCATTGTGGTTCATCTCCTCATGCAGGATCGGTATCCCACACACAAACCATCTGACACCATCCCAGCACATCGAAGATCGCTGCCTGAATTGCACCAATCTCAACCCGATAAGCATCAGCGGAAGAATCCCGGAAACCATACTCCACCGTCACGGGGACACCTGCCCACAAGCAGTACCACCACGAGAAATACCAGAACGCAACTGATCGGCAGCAGAATCAACCTCGTGGGAAACCATCCCATCAAACTCGCTGATATGGTCAACAATCTTGGCCGTCACCTCAGATAACACACCAACATTGTCATTCAACGTCTTACGCGACTGCTTCCACTCGTCATAAAAACGATAAAGCGCCTCCGCTACAGCATCACCAGAACCAGGAACCTTATCCTCACCAACAAGCAACTCCGCCCCAGATTCCGCAGCAACTAGCTCATCATGCACCGTCAACAAATTCTCAGCAATACTACGCAACTGGCCCAAAGGCACCTGAATATTATCACTAAACATCACTCAGAATCCTCCCCTGAAACAACAACCCACGCCGATTCCTCGCCGAACTGACTCTCCGTCGCCGCAACTTCATCGCCTGCAAAATCGTCTACAGTATCCACACTATTAACCACGCGAGTAACAATCTTGCGCATGGTCTCAGATGTCTCCAGACTTGGCGCTACGCCAGATACCACAAGTGTCCAAGTGGTCTGCGCTAAAGGCAAAAACCCCTGATGCACATACACGTCACGCCGATCAGTCATCGGGCCGGACTGTCGAGTCGACTCCGCCAACACCCACCCCACACCAGCCCGAGTACGACCATACTCAACTAACGCGCCCTGACACGCCTCCTCCACAGACACAAGCGAAGCCGACTGCGGTGAAGAATCCATCCAGCCAAACGTCAACGACGCCACAGACAAAACCGACCCCTCAACCACACCACCTTTCAACAACACCGCCACAGCACCCGCATCCTGGGCAGCCTTCACCGCCTGAGACAATATCTGACCAGCCTGCCGTTTCTGTGCAGATTTCAGCCGAAACCCCGAAAAGACCGCCTCCACCGTACGATCAATCCTTCCCCGCCACGTCTCAGGATGAATATCAAGCACACAAAACGTCGGCGGAAGCTCTACCCTCCACTTAAACGGCGGGCGTGGTGCCTCCTGCCGGTAAACAACCTCAGACCCCATCACACCCACCAACTTGACCGACCCCTCCACTAAACATCCCCAGTTCCACACTCTTATCAAAATACAAGACAAAAACCACGTCAATCCCTCACATGCAACCTTAAAACACAGCCAATAATAGCAACATCCCCATGACTTCGAACATTGTCGAATACAGCCTGCTTACCCGAAGAAAAAGGCCGATAGAGAAACAAACAACATAAGAGAACGGGGGGCACGTTATCAGCAAACTATTACAATGCTCCAAGCCCGCACCCAGTAAGCATTGTACCCCCAAACCACCCCCAAAGCCGCCTAAAAAACACCAACTACCACGCGCACGAAGAAGCGCATATAGGGAGGAGACCGTGGGCGGCCCGTACGGCACGATGCGTGTGAAATGCGTATGATGGTGCGCACAGATACGCGGTGTCGCTTCGCGAGGAGCGGCATGTTTTACAAGTACTAAAAACCAAACGACGTAAAGGTAAGGCTAAAACATATGAACGAAAAGCTATACGCAGCTCTGAACGATCAGGTAACCAAGGAATTTGAGGCGGCGTTGGTCTACCGCCAGCTGTCCTACGAAATGGACCGCCTGTCGCTTCCAGGTATGCAGAACTGGTTCGAAGAACAAGCCGCTGAAGAAATCGACCACGCCAACCGCTTCGCAGCACACCTCCTAGACCGTGGCGAAAAAGTGACCATCGGCAAGATCGAGATCGAAGCGCTCAACATTAATTCTGCTCTCGACGCCTTCGAGGCATCGTTGGCACACGAGAAAAAGGTTTCCGCCTCCATCCGTGATATCGCGCGGATTGCAGATGAAGTCAAAGACTACGACTCGCGCCCACTGCTCCACGAATTCCTCGCTGAGCAAATCGAGGAAGAGGCAGACGTCTCCGAGATCGTCGACCAGCTACGCCTAGTGGACAACGAGGGCACCGGCGTTCTACGCCTGGATACCTCCCTGGGCCAGCGCGACGACTAACCACAACAGTCTCCGGAGCTACGGGATCACGTCTACCGGCTCGGCATGGGCATCCATCCAGCCCAGCACTTGACGACGAATCCCTTCCGGAGCCGCACCAAAACGACGCACACCAGTCGCATTAAGCAACCACCCCGCATCAAACTTTTCTGGCGGTAACGGGCCAACAAACTCATACGGGAACCCAAAAGCGTCGAAAGCACGAACCACCAACCTGCGCGTCACACTATCAAGCTGGCGTGGGTGCTGCGGAAACAGGGCGCGACCACCGCTAAAAAGCACTGGGGTAGCAAAACAGGCCTCAACAACAAGACCATCGTGATCGATGAGCCACGCCTCCCCACCAGACGGTTTCACCGAGGCCAACCATTCCAGATCCGGCCCTTTGACCAGTGGGCTAGTGCGATCGTCGAAAAGCGAACCCATGATTCGCACCGAATCCTCTTCCACTCTCGCGGGACGCCTACGCACACTCACACCGGCAGCCGTAAACTCCAAACGTGGCGAGCCGCGCACCCCGGACAACAACCGGCGGAGCTGATCTATGGGCACCCCAGTAGCGCGGTGGAAACGCTGCAAATGCAAACTCAGCCCGCGCACTTTCCCATCCCGAACAGTGAAAGAATCAGCAGCTAAAAGCATAAAAGCTTCCTAAAGGGGCGGAGCTTTACCTCCACTTCCTCAAGCTCAGCTGCGGTGTCACTTAAAGCAGTGATGGCCCCGCCCACCCCATAGCTGAGCTCACCACCGTCTACTACCACGGTACGGATCAACACTGAAAAGTCAGCGGCACCATCCGCCGTGATATGCCCCGCTACTCCCGAATACCAGCCACGCCGCTGCGGTTCAAGGACGTGTAACGCCTTTACCGCACGGGCCTTCGGAGCGCCGGTCATCGAACCCGGAGGCATGCACGCCTGCACCACATCCACGGGCCCAACACCTGGCCGAAGCTGGCCCTCAACAGTACTGATCAGCTGGTGAGCATCCGAAAACGTATGCACCTCACACAACTGCGACACCTGCACCGAACCGGGGCGGCACACCTGGCAGAGATCTTCACACATGATGTCCACAATCATGCGGTTTTCCTCAAAATCCTTCTTACTGGCCGCAAGCTCAGCAACAATCGCAGCATCCTCAGCAGGCGATACGCCACGGCCACGCGTGCCCTTAATCGGATTCACCTGCACCTTTCCATCACTGGTTACCTGAAGGAAACGCTCCGGCGAAGCCGACAAGAAAGCAGTGTTATCAATATTCCACAGACTAGCCATTGGTGTCGGAGAGTGCGCGCGCAAACGCAGATAAAGATCCAGCACAGCGTCGTCGGAAAGCGTGCCGTCGGAAAGCGTCGTCCGCCACGAGGTGGTTAAGCATAACTGCGCGCACTGCCCTGCCGCAATCAACTCCTGGCACCGTGCGATCATGGCCGCGTACTGGTCACGGCGCACATCCGGCACCGGTGCCTTCAACCCTAAAGAGGCGGGATCACCAGCGCTATTCCCGCCGCGAGCAGCCACCTCCTGCCCAGCCAATTCTTGCGGAAGCGTCGCCTCGTAGCTGTGATAAAGCCACAGCTGGCCATGCTCCTGGACCACCACAACATCAGGTACCAGCACTAACGCCTGCGTAGACTCGTAGTTCAGCGCCACAAAATAGCCCGGCTGGTAGCCAGGCCCGTTAGTAGGCTCGTCCGCCACACCCACCGGAAGCGCCGGAAGCTGGTCAAGCCCACAGGTTCTCCCCGCCCAACCAGAACCCATATTCGCCCCGATATAGCTGCGCTGGCCCGTGGGGTGCTCACTATCCGCACTATCAAGCCAGACAAATCCGTCGGCATTGGCAGAAAGAATCCGGGCAAGGTCGGGCAGAGTGCCGCCAATACGACGCACCTGCCATTGCTGTGGTAAACCCATAGGCGAAAACGATACCGGAACACTGGCCCACCCCATAGTTGTCAGCACATGAAACGACGTTGTTCCCACCTGCCCCGACACGAAAGGCCACTCGAAGTTTTTCCAGTAGAACAATGGCTGGCGCTAGTCGCCGGGTAATGTGTAGGCCGTGTTGAGGTGGATTCTAGTGATTGCAGCGTCGCTCGGTTTGGGCGTGCTGTTTACCTACCTCAATATTCCGGCGGCATGGATCCTCGGCGCGATCATCGCATCGGGTGCGATGGCGCTCGGCACGGGCCGCGAACTGAGCGTGGACCGCACCTTCCACAGGTTTGGCCGTGGCATCATCGGCGTGTTAGCCGCGGTGCCGCTGTTCGGTGTGCCCGCGTCGGAACTGCTCAGCTGCCTTTTGCCCGGATTGGTGGTTTCTGCGGTCACGGTCGGGATTGGTTTCGGCGGCGGCCTGCTGCTGTCGCGCCACGGTGTCTCGCGCGAAACCGGCGTGCTGTCGATGCTGGCCGGCGGCGCCTCTGTCATGCCCGCCATCGCCACCGATCTTGGTGCCGACGTCCGCTACGTCGCCCTCACCCAGTACTTGCGGCTGCTCGCCGTTTCCATGACGTTGCCTGTGGTGGCGTCTTTCTTGACAGTGCCCGGCACAAGCACCATCGCGCTTAACGACGACATCCCCTGGTGGATGTGGCTCATCGTGGCGGTGATCGCCCTTGTCGGCTCGCCTCTGGCACAGGTGGTGAAGCTGCCGGTGCCAAGCGTGTTCGGGCCGCTGATTCTTACCGTTGTCGTCTCCCTCTTTGTCCCCGGTGGGGTGGTGGCACCACCACTGCTAGGAATCTTGGCGTTCTTGGCCATCGGCTGGGAGTGCGGTGGTGCGTTGTCGGTGCCCGCCTTGAAGCGATTCGCACGCCTGCTACCTGCAACGATCACGTTCATCGTGGTGATCATGGTTGCCTGCGCGCTGACCGGGGTGGGGCTGATGAACTGGCTGGACATCTCCTACTTTGAGGCCTACTTGGCCACCAGCCCCGGCGCCTTGGAGACCGTGCTGGCGCTGGGTGCAGAAGGCGGTGCTGGTCCTGCGGTGATTGCGATCCAGTTGATCCGGCTGGTCAGCATCTTGGTGATCGCCGGTTACCTGCCAAAGATCCTGCGCCGGATCTAGTTCCCTCTCCGTTTCAGTCCCTCCTCTCCCGGCCCCTAACTCCTCTCCCGGCCCAACCCTCCCTCTTCTCCCGGCCCACCCCTACCTCTTCTCCCAGCCCACCCCTAAAAGGAAGTAATCACACTTGGAGGTCTGTCACTCTGGCCCCAGAATTGGCTAAAAATGTGGAACCTCACGGTGTGATTACTTCCTTTTGGAGGGGCAGGCTACTGGGCAGAGCCAACTATCCCTGCCGAACCGGTTCCCATGGCTTGGGGCTTTCCGCCCGTACGTGCTCCCTCAAAGCATCCTTAACCAGCTGCAATACGCGGTCGCGGTGTTTGAGAAGATCCCTAGGTGTAAAGCGCAGAACCCAATATCCACGGTTGCGGAGATATTTTTCGCGCTTGCTTTCTCGCCTTAGCACCTCAGCAACCTCTGCATCACTGGAATACTTCACATCCCCATCTATTTCGATGATGAGAACCCCATTGACCACAACGTCAACTCGATACGGCCCCACCGCCGCTTGGACGACGATGTTGGTAAACCCTTCGTCGATAAGCAAAATGCGAATATAAGTCTCAAAAGGTGATTCCACACCGCGCTCAGCCAATTCGATCGCGCGACGAATACTGCCAGACCCACGCACGCGCCCCAGACCACGCAGCTGATCCTCCAGGTCAGCTTTACTCCAACCATGCGCAAGGGCCCAATCACAAGCAATCGCACCTTCGGTGACCCCATGGAACCGGGCGATATCGATAGCTGTTCGTGCAGGTGTGGTAGCACGGCATGTGCCAATACGATGGTAATCCTCCGGAAGCAGAATCATCGAGCGGTATGTAATGCCGTCAACGCGATCACGGCGCGGAGGCTGGTACCCATGAGGATTGGCGATCTCGACGGTTTCGGGCGTGAAATTAACCACCCACATTCCCTGCGTCCGGGCGGCGGAGCGTCCGACGAGCACCGCTTTGTATGCCGCTGTTCCGACAGCAACTGCATGAGCAGTCCTTTTTGCGCGCCACGATAACTGTTCATAAACCGGTTTGCTCATATGAAAACCAGGATGCAAGGTGACAAAGTCATCGGTATTAACGGCTCGCAGCAGGTCAGCGTCCCGGCGCCCCAGATTTCGCGCATTGACAATATTCTCTGCCAGCCATGCCAGCGACGGATCATGATTCATACCCCTTTAGACTGACGAAACGTGGTCTAGGTTCCATGCGCCTGGATAAGTGTATGGATAAGGGCCTGGATAAGAGCTTGGATAAGGGCAGGAAGTTGGGCCATCGCGCGCCCGCCCGCCCCTCACCCCTCAGGCCGCACACCCTCACGCCCTTTACGCCAAAGGGAAGTAATCACACTGTGAGGTTCCACAGTTTTAGGCAATTCTGGGGCCAGAGTGAAAGACCTCAGTGTGTGATTACTTCCTTTTGGCGTAGGGGATGCGGCAGCGCAGGGGAAACGGCACCGCAGCAGGGGCTACAGCACCGCAGTAGGGAAAACGGCAGCGCAGGGAAAGCGCAGTAGGGGCTACAGCAGCGCAGGCAAAGCCCAGCCGAACTAGCCGTTCAGCACTTCGTTGCGCAGCAGATCCATCGGCATGGAGCCTAGCTTCAACGCAGCGTCATGGAACTCGGTCAGAGTTTGTCCTTCCGCCAGGGCATCGTGGCGCAGGTTCTGCCAGGCGCGCTCACCCAGCGCGTACGACGGTGCTTGACCTGCCCAACCAAGGTATCGGTCCAGCTCAAAGGACAGATTCATCTCATCCATTGCGGTGTTGTCGCGCAGAAACGCCTTGGCGTAGGAGCCATCCCACACACCGGTGCCCTCAGGCACCTTTTTGCCGAGATGTACACCTATGTCCAATACCACACGGGCTGCGCGCAAGCGTTGCGAATCCAGCAAGCCCATTTGGAATCCGGGATCCTGCAGGTAACCGAACTCGGCCATCAGTGATTCGGCGTACAAGGCCCAGCCCTCACCGTGGCCAGCATGCCAGTTCACGGCTCGACGCCACAGATTTAAGTTGTCTTTTTCGGTCAGCGTGATGCCCATTTGCAGGTGGTGGCCCGGCACACCTTCGTGGTAGACGGTGGCCAGTTCTTGCCAGGTGTGAAAGGTCTCTTGGCCTTTCGGCACAGACCACCACATGGTGCCCGGCCGGGAGAAATCTTCAGTGGGCGGGGTGTAGAAGATGCCGCCAGACCCGGCCGGATCGATCCTGCATTCAAGTGTCTTTAGCTCTTCGGGGATGGTGAAGTGCGTGCTATCGAGGTCTTCGATTGCCCGCGCAGATACCTTCTGCATCCATTCCTGCAGCTCTTCGGTACCGTTGAGGCGATAGCGTGGCTCCTCGTTGAGGCGGCGGTACGCGACGCGCACGGGGCAGTCATCGTCGAAAAGCGTGCGTGACAGCTTTTTTTGCTTGCCGACGATCTGGTGCAGCTGGTCCAGGCCCCACTCGTAGGCCTCATCCAGGTCGGTTTGGAAGCCCAGGTAGTACTCGGAAAGTAGTTCGTAGCGCTCGCGTCCGACTGCGTCTTCGTGTGGTGCCAGCGGTGAAAGTTCGGTTGAAAGCCAGTCGGCCATCTCGGAAAAGGCCCGCTTTGCGGATTCAACGGGGGCAGACTCCGGATCAACTCCGAGTTCTTCGAGCATGCTGCCCTCGTAGGAGAGTTCCTCGCACTGGCTGATTACGGCGTCGATCTGGCGGTGCGCTGCAACATTGCCTTGGGAGGCGGCTTCCGCCAACGACTCGCGGTATCCGTGCAACGATTGTGCTACCTGGGAGAGGCGCGAGGCGATGTTGTCGATCTGCTCGGGGGTGTCGCGCGGCATGAGGGAGAAGGTGTCGCGGATGGTCTGCACTGGCGACTCAATGTTATTCAGCAGGCGCAGGCACTCACCTTGGTGGTGCAGTTCGAGGTGCAGGCCGAGGCGGTCGCGGAGGATCGCTGCGGTGACGTGGTCGATGTCGTCGAAGTCATCGTCGTCGTCGGAGTCGTCGGTGCCGTCGTTCAGTGCATCGACGTCGGCGATGAGGTCGCGGATGCGGTCGGCGATGGAGTCCCAGTATTCGGGTGAGAAGTCTTGGAGCCGGTCATCGTAGCCGAGAAGGCCCAGTTCAGTGGCCCGTGTTGGGGAGATGTCCACCAAGTCGTATACGAAGTTTTCGCAGGTGGCGTCCAGGAGGGATGGTTGTCGAGCCGGAGACTCAGAATCGTAATCATGAGACTGGGAAGTCATGACTAGAAAGTGTATCCAATTCCGCTGTCACTGCCTACTTATTTATCGGCTATTTCGTGTTGAGACCCCCGTTTGTGCAGGTGACACGACACCTAATTGGTTGCGCGCCTCAGCTGTTGCGCGCCTAAGCTTAAGCAGCATGACGGGACATGACTCTTTAATGCAGCCACCATTGGAAAAGACAGTAGAGGAAACAGTTGAGGAAACAGTAGAGCAAGCAGCCGAACAGGCTCAGGCCTTAGTAGCCAATGCCCGACATATCGAGGTGTTCACAGGTGCCGGCATGTCGGCTGATTCGGGCATCGCCACCTTCCGCGACGCGCAAACGGGGTTGTGGGAGAACGTGGACCCTACCGCCCTGGCCTCCATTGATGCGTGGGCGCAGGATCCGGAGCCGATGTGGGCTTGGTACCTGTGGCGCGCCCACCTTGTTAATCAGGCCGAGCCGAATGCTGGCCACCGCGCCATCGCTGATTGGGGCATGCGTAGCGGCACCCGCAACGGCGCGCATCACGACGTGAAGGTCACGGTGACCACCCAGAACATCGACAATTTGCACGAACGCGCCGGCTCTTCTGATGTAGCACATCTCCATGGCTCTCTTTTCCACTACCGTTGTTCCATTTGCTCGCGGCCGTGGAAAGCACCCGTCGAGCTTCCCGACGAACCCGTCGAACGTCTCACCCCGCCCACCTGCCCGTTGTGTGGCAATTTAGTGCGTCCTGGAGTTGTGTGGTTTGGTGAAGCGTTGCCGCCCCGCGAATGGGAGAAGGCGGAGCAGCGGATGAATGAGGCAGACCTTGTGGTGATCGTCGGAACGTCCGGGGTGGTGTATCCTGCTGCTGGTTTGCCGGTGATCGCGTATCAGCGCGGCACGCCAATTATTGAGGTAACGCCGAAAAGGACGGACTTATCGACGATCGCCTCTGTGGTTGTTGAAACCACTGCGGCGCAGGGGCTGCCCAGGATTTTTAGCGATGCGTGACAGCCTGGAATGGTTTGCGGAGTTCGATGCCGTGATTTTTGGGCTTTATGGCGGTTGCCCTTGCCGGTTCGTTTACTGTGGTTAGCCCTCCTGCTGTGATGGTCTGGGCGTGGTTGGTCGTCGTTATGCTCGTTGTGGGTGGTGCGGCTGACATGCTCTCGGCCAGCTTGTGCAACGCGATTTTGCAGCAGTCTGCCACCCCTGATATGCAAGGCCGACCCCAGGGTGTATATATAATTATTGTGGTTGGTGGGCCACGCATTGCCGATCTGCTCCACGGATGGTCCGCCGAGCTCCTCGGGGCAGGCACAACCACCCTTATCGGAGGAATCTTAGTCATCCTGGGTGTGAGGGTGTCCATGCTGCTCTTCCCACAGTTCTCGCACTACAGAAGGCCCAACTAAACCGCTCTGTCTATAAAATGGGGGTACCTAAAGACTATCCGGTCTACTCCTCGTTTAGAATTTACATCATGACAACGTCACATCCCCCGTTCTCGAGCCTGCGCACCCCCGCAGCAAAGTGCCTGCATCTCATTAGGCTTAACCCGATTACGTCGCGGAGTGAACTTGTTGAGGCCACCGGCCTTTCACAACCCACAGTCACTCGCGCAATCGCATCCCTCGTCCAGGGCGGCTACGTCGTTGAGCGCAATGATCTTACCCGCTCCCAGGGACGAGGCCGCCCCACCATCCCCCTCGAACTTGCCGAAACCCGCTGCATCCACGCCGGAATCGCAGTAGGCACCACCTCCACCTACGTGGCACTTTTCGACATCAAAGGCCACACCCTGCGCGACACCGACCTGGACACTCCGGTTGCAGAACTAAGCCAAGATGACTTCATCCAGCACATCATGGCCGGCCTCAACCGGCTCACCGCAGGCCTCGACCGCCCATTGGCCAGCGTGGGCGTGACCACCTCCGGCACCGTCACCTCCGACGGCGTCGTCAACGCCCCCAACCTCGGGTGGCGCAACGTGGACATCGCCTCTCAGCTGCGCGAACAGTTCTCGGTTCCCATCACTGTCTCCTCAGCGGTACCCGCCATCATCGGCTCAGAAATCCAGTCGACCACCACCGTGGCCGCCCAGCACATCGTGACCCTGTTTGCCGACGACTCTATCGGTGCCGCCGTTTCCGCCGCAGACGGCGTGCACCACATCGACATCGACCGGCCAGACCTGACCACCTCCGGGCTTCTCGACGACATCAACTCCCCACACGTGCACACCCTCATCGAGGCGGTGACACACGCCACGAGTGATTCGTCGGCACGCACCGCCCTAGACAGGCGCGCCGCAGCCCTCGGCGAGGTGGCCGCATCACTGATCCGTGACCACGAACCCACCACGATGGTCGTCGCCGGATCCGCATTCGTGGATGACCAAGCAGGACCTAGCATTTTCGCCCGGTCGGTGCGCGCCAACCTGCCCGAGGACCGGCAGGTTGAGCTGCGCATGATCCCCACCCACCGCGAAGTTGTACGCGATATTGCCCGCGCTGTAGCACTTGACTATGTCCTGCGTGAGCCATTATCGATTACCCAGTGCTAGTTTAAGCGCGCTTAACAGTGCTTAACAGCGCTTACCGGCGAGTGCCGAAAACTTCATTCCCCGAGTTCAGTGATGTCGTTGGGGCCGGTATAAAGCCGGGCCCGTAACCCTGCTGCCTCAGCTGCGGCGACATGAGTAGGGTTGCGGTCAAAGAAAATGGTGTCGGAGGCGGTGGACCCCAAGGCATCAACGGCCACCGCATACGCCCGCGGATCCGGCTGACGCACCCCCAAATCGCACGAGAAAATCACGGCATCGAACTCCGCAAGCCATTCCTGGCTGTCACGCAACCGCTCGGCAATACATAGTGGCAGGTTACCTAACACCCCGCAGGTATATCCGGCATCATGCAGTTTAAGAGCAGCGTCCACGGTGTGATAGACCGGGTTCATCATGGTTTCCCAGTCTGCGGTGATCGCAGCTTCAATATCTAATTCTGGTGCTCGCGCACGCACGGCAACGTCTTCCCACCAATGATGAGCCGAGTACGTTCCTACTTCATAAGCGGGGCGCAAATGGTGGTACGCCGCCCACATCCGATCGATGTCTGTGACCCCGGCTGCCGTTTCCATACGACGGCAACCTTCGGCAGTCCTGTCTTCCATCAGGACACCGTAGAGGCCAAACAGCAAGGCGGTCATGCACCTCACTCTACCGACTTCGTATATTCGTATAGGGGACGGCGCTCGTCGCAATACATGCCCAGGAGGCCAGGCCCAAGTGTGGGTATACCAAAAGAGCGGACCTGCCTAATTCTGTGCCCAAACATCTCTCGTTATGACCTAAGAACATGTGGCCTAACTAATTCCAGAGGCGTCGAACAATCCCCTACCGTCCCCTACCCCTTTACTTTCAATAAACAGACAACCTTGTTCATAAATGTTATTATTGCATTTCTTGGGCTTATGCTGTTCAATTACACAGATCATAGACCGATCGGTCTCGATTATTATTTCATACAGCAAAGGAGCAGACATGCGCTTACCCAAGTGGGCAACCGGGTTCGGTGCCCAAGTTATAGTCGGCATGATCATCGGGTTAATCCTCGGACTTCTCGCCCGTGACATGGACGCAGAACTTGCTGACGATCAAACCTCCTGGCTCACCGGGGTTCTGACATGGACCGGAAACACCTATGTACAGTTGCTCCGCCTCATGATCCCGCCTTTGGTATTCACCGCAGTGGTGACTTCTGTGGCAAACCTGCGGAAAGTGGCCAACGCAGCCAAGCTTGCGGTGTCCACCTTGGTGTGGTTCGCCATCACCGCGTTTATCTCTGTGCTGATCGGCATCGTGGTGGGTGTGATCATGCAGCCGGGTGTCGGTGCCGGGGTCAGTACCGACCAAGCAGCCGAGCCGTCTCGCCAAGGATCTTGGTTAGGCTTTGTCAACTCTGTTGTCCCAACCAATTTCTTGGGCGTGGGTACGAACACCAACGCCGACGGTGACGTGAGTATAGCTTTCAACGTGTTGCAGATCCTTGTGCTGTCTATCGCCATCGGCATCGCCGCTCTGAAGGCTGGGCAGGCCGCTGAGCCTTTCCTTAAATTCTCTGAGTCTCTCCTGAAGGTTGTCCAGGTGATCTTATGGTGGATCATCCGCCTCGCCCCGGTGGGGTCCTTGGCTTTGATCGGCAAGGCCGTCGCCACCTACGGTTGGGAAGCCATGGGCTCACTGGGAAAATTCGTAGTGGCGATCTACGTGGGATGTGCACTGGTCATGTTCGTGCTTTACCCGCTTGTCTTGGCTTTCGCAAAGATCCCAGTGTTCGGCTATTTCAAGCGCGTGTGGCCAGTAACCTCCTTAGGATTTGTCACCCGTTCATCCATGGGCGTTATGCCGGTCAACCAGAGCGTGGCTGAACAATCCATGGGTGTTCCACGTGAATACGCAGCCTTCGCCATGCCCCTGGGCGCAACCTCTAAAATGGATGGTTGCGCGTCGGTTTATCCTGCTATCGCAGCATTATTCGTTGCCCAGTTTTACGGTATCGAAACGACCGTTACTCACTATGTGTTAGTTATCATTGTCGCAGTTCTTGGGTCCGCTGCTACTGCGGGTACCACGGGCGCAACTGTTATGCTCACCCTCACCTTGTCAACGTTGGGTCTTCCACTCGAAGGGGTAGGCCTGCTGCTAGCCACCGAGCCCATCATTGATATGGGGCGCACCGCCACTAATGTCACCGGCCAAAATGTCGTGGCCACGGTCGTCGCTAAACGCGCCGGAATCCTTGACCAGACAACCTGGGATCGCGCCGAAGACGGCCATTTTGCAACCTCTGAAGTTAGAGATGACAGCGCGCGTGCCGATGAGCACCCAGCCACTAACTCCTTCACTCGCGCCGATGCTCCGAACTGAGGTGTTACCACCACATCTGCCGGGTTCTCGCAAATCCGGCTTTCGCCAAAAGCCCAAGGACATCCGTTGACGTGTTAGCAAAAAATACAACCGCTGCTGCCTACAGGTCGCAGGCATCCAACACCGCATCTAACGCCGGCGCGATGCGGGTTCGCCACAGAATCTCCACCCGGTGATCAGCCCTCCCCGGCCCACCATTAATCACAGCCACCGGCATTCCCCGTTTCTGCGCCTCAAGCACCACGCGGTAGCCACTCATCACCGCCAGCGAAGATCCCACCACTACCAGCCCCGTCGATGCGTCGACCAAGGCTTGGCTCGCTTGTCGACGAGCACGTGGTACCGCTTCACCGAAATACACCACGTCCGGTTTCAACCGGGGTGAGCCGCACTTGGTGCAGGTGATCGTCGTAAAGCGTGCTGTGATCTCGTCGTCAAGTTCGATGTCGCCGTCCGGATTGATCTGGTGCTGCGACACATCGACCGACTCGCGGTAGCCGGGGTTCGCCACCTCAAGGCGCTGGTCGAACTGTCCGCGGGGCTCACGGTATCCGCAGTCGAGGCAGACCACATGGTCCATATCTCCGTGCAATTCCACCAGGCGCTGCGTGCCAGCACGCCCGTGGAGCCCGTCGACGTTTTGGGTAATCACCCCGCTGACCAGACCGGCGCGTTCCAACTCCACCAGCGCGTAGTGGTTGCGGTTGGGGGCAACAGAGCGCATCTGGGCCACGCCGATATAAGCACGCGCCCAGTAGCGGTGTAGTGCCTGAGGCGAATGCGCAAACTCCTGGTAGGTCATGGGCCGGCCGGTGCTCAGGCGCCCGCCGGGGCTGCGGTAGTCGGGCACGCCGGAATCTGTTGACACGCCCGCGCCGGTCAGTACAGCAACCGGCCCGGCGCGCAGCATTCCGACGACCCCAGCCAACGCCTTCTCTGGGTCCGTGGGCTGGGCCGTTTCCTCCACCACGCGCTGGATACTGCGGATCGCAGACGCGTGGACACGTTGCACCTCGGGGTCGTCGAAACGCGCGCCGTCGCAACCCGCGCCGTCGTTACGCGCCACCATTAACGGAATGGCACCTCAGCTAGTGCGCGACGCAGTTTGCGGGTACGCAGGCGCTCCGGGTTCTCGGTCAGCGATTCCATGGCGCGCACCGCACACATCACGTGTGCTTCCTTGGAATTGGAGTAGAACGCCTGGGCACCAGCGGGCAGCTTGGGCACAGCGTGCAGCGGCAGATCCGAAACCGCCAGAAGGGTGCCATAGGGCACGCGGTAGCGGTAGCCGTTGGCGGCCAGAGTGCACGACTCCATGTCCACGGCCACAGCGGTGGAGCCACGCAACCATTCCCACAGGTCTTGCGGGGTGTGCCATTCCCAGTTGCGGTCATCAGTGGACAGCACTGTGCCAGAGCGCATCAAGGAGGAAGCGTCACCATAGATCTCACGCACGCTGCGTTCAAGGGCGCGCTGAATCTCCGGGATAGCAGGCACCGGCAAGGTGGGGCTGATGTGGTTGTCCAGGATATGGTCTTTACGCTCATAAGCATTGCCGCTGATCAAGTCACCGATGCGCATGCGGGCGTCCAAGCCGGCGCAGTGGCCAATCATGATCCACGCCTCCGGTCGCAGCACCGCCAAAGAGTCGGTGATAGTTTTCGCATTCGACGGGCCCACACCAATATTGATCATGGTCAACCCGGTGCGACCTTCAGCCACCAGGTCATAGCGTGGCATCTGGTAGTTCGAACCCAAAGAAAGGTCTTCTACCTGGATTTCCGCTGCATGCTCGCGGGTGATCTTCTTGCCGTTCGGCAGGAGCAGCGCGGTGTAGCGTGAACCCTCACGCGCCAGCTCGCCCAACCCGAAACGCACAAACTCTGTGGTGTGCATGTCATAGTTGGTAAACAGGATGTACTTCTGAATCGTGTCCACGTCAATGCCGGTGTAATGCTCAATGCGTGCACACGCGATATCGAAACGTTGCGGCCCGAAGTGAAACAGGGGCTTTTCTGCGCCGTGGAAGGCCTCCCATTTGCCGTCGATGATGCCGTCGTGCACTTCATCCAAAGTTGGGCGCGGAATCGCAGCAGAGTCTTTCCCAGCGCGCCGGGCCTCCGAAATCCCTTCCATGCCGCGGATATACTCCGGCGGAATGCACGTTTCTGAATATCCCACCGAGATCGTACTCGGGTAATTATCGGTCAGCCGCTGCAGTTGGTGGCGCAGGTAATCTCCCATCAGGTCCGGCCGTGACACCGTCGCAGAATAGGCACCTTCCTCATCCACGTAACCATAGGGCTCGGTGCGATCAATCGGTGCCCACTCTAAAATATCTACCCGCACCTTTGGGTAGCGCACTTCGTCGTAAAGCGCGTAATTGCCCTGGTCAATGATCCCGCGGGCCTTGTCGCACGAGGTGTGATACATCTCGATCAAGGCATCGACGGCCTGGTCAACTGTCTGAACGTGCTCCATAATCCCACCCTAGCCATTCCCGCGTGGCTGCGCGCACCCTTAGACGGCGCAGCGGAATCCGATGTGGCTTGTCGACGAATCCTCCGTCTGCCCTTGGCGCGCTTGCGGGCGGTAGCGGTGGCAATACTCGGGGGCGCACAGATGCGAGCCTCCCTTGACCACCCGGCGCGGGTACCGCTCACCCACCGATGTTGCTTGTCGACGAGCAGCCTGCCATTCTGCCTCGGGGGCGCAACACGTGGCGGCGGCCTGGAACTGTTCGCGCTGCGGGCCTGTGCCATACAAGGTGGTAGTCCACTCCCACGTATTACCGATCAAATCGGCGAAGCCCCACGGATTAGTCCCGAAATCACCCGCCGGGGAAGTTCCGTGCCAAATGCCGGTGGCACCTTTCGCACCCTTGTTGTCGTAGGGGAAGCGGCCTTGGTAGGTGTTGGCCTGCAGCTGTTGGTTCGGCGCATACTCATCACCCCAGGCGTACACGGTGGCAGGCCGGCCAGCCCGCATGGCGTATTCAAGCTCATCCTCAGTGGGGAGGCGGCGGCCAGCCCAGGTGGCATAGGCTTGGGCATCCTTAAAACTGACATGGACCACGGGGTGATCGTCGTCACGCGTATCCCGCCAACTAGCGCCGGGCTCAAAGCGCCACCACTGCGACCAATCCCGGAGGTCAACCGGGCCGGACGTCGGGGTGAAGACCAGCGAACCGGCAACAAGCAGGGCAGGATCGACACCGGGATAATCGGCGGGTTCCGGTGTGCGCTCGGCGGTGGTGATGTAGCCGGTTGCCTCGACGAAGGCGGCAAACTGGGCTTTAGTGACGGGGTGCTGCTCTAACTGAAAGTCAGCAACGTGGGTGGCGCGCGGCGGGCCTTCCTCTGGGTAGAAGTTGTTCGTGCCGGCAATGAAATCGGCGCCGCGAACGTCGATAAGGTCGGTGAGAACGCTTCTAGTATTCCTAATCATTAGATGCTCGAATCTTCATAGATTTCTATACCGTGGTGAGCTAGTACGCCTACAGTCGAACGTAACACTTATTCCTTATAATTCCGGAAGTTCTTATATGTTTGAATTTTTCCAGTGGCTCTCTTCAACGGCCACCACAATTTTCGTTTTAACCTCAATGTTTAACGTGGGGCTTACCCAAAACCCCATGAAGATTGTCCATCACCTCTCAAACTGGCAATACCTCACCCGCATGGTGGTGGCCAACCTATTCGTCGTCCCAGCCGTGATGTTGCTATTTATTACCATCTTCGAAATCGACGGCCCCTACGCCATCGCGCTGACTGTTTTTGCGTGTGCGGCTGGGGCACCCCTGTTAATCAAGCTCACGCAGCAAAGTGACAACGATATCTCCGCCGGTGCCACTATCCAAATGGTGCTCATGGTGTCCACCGTGTTTATCCTGCCGTTCTACCTTTCACTACTCCTTGAAGGCGTGGAGGTAGGCATATGGGACATTGCGAAACCTCTGCTCCTGCAGATGATTTTGCCACTGGTGATTGGCATGATTTTGCACCAAGTGGCCGAAAAGTTCGCAGGTGTGATTCAGCCGTGGATCGCGAAAGCATCAAACATCGCCCTGTATACGCTGCTGGGTGCGACCATCATCGGATACCTGCCACAGTTGGCTGACTGGCAGCTGTGGAAAGCCATTGCCGTGGGCATGGTTGCGCTGTTGCTTACCTTCTACATTGGCTACGGCACTGGGCATGGCAACGAAACCCACTCTCAGCTCGGCGCTTTGGGCACCGCCCAGCGCAACACGGCTGCTTCCATGATTACTGCCGCTTCTTTTACTGACCCGATGGTGTTTGTGACCATTGCAATGCTCAACACCTTGATGATGTTCGTGCTGCTCGGGCTGGCAACACGGCTTGGCAATGACGCGAAGATCGCCTTCCTCGAACCTCTCGAGGCCGACATGCCCGGTGATGCCAAGCGCCCCTACGCCAACGCCTAGCTGGTTGGCTGGTTGGCTGGTTGGTTGGGCGGCTGGTTGGCTGGTTGGCTGGGCGGCTGGTTGGTTGGTTCGGCGGCTGGTTGTTCCCCGCCGCCACGACCGGCAGCGCAAAAGGAAGTAATCACACTCTGAGGTCTTTCACTCTGGCCCCAAAAACGCCGGAATTAGTGCATCCTCAATGTGTGATTACTTCCTTTTGCGGTGTATCGGGGCCGCCATCGAGGCGTATAAGGCGATTCGGGGACGGCCAGGAGCGGTTCGGTGACGCAGCGAGGTTACCGGCAACGCCGTATCTGCAAAACCAGCACCGCAGCTTCTAATCGCCAGCATGTAATCGCCTGCACCTAATTATCGGCACCTAATTATCGGCACCGCCTTCCTCAAGCACCTAGTCGGCCGGGTCGGCCCGGAAAGGGTTGGGCCGCTGGGATGTGATCTGGATGCTCTCCTGGGGCATTTCGATTCCTTCCCGGTCGAAGGCCTCTTTTACCGCGATCATCGCTTTGCTGCGTACACCCTTGTTGGAGAGATTCGGGTCGTACCAGAACCACACCAGCAGCTCCACCGAGGACGACTGAAACTCGTTGACCCATGCCTCAGCTGACGGGTCTTTTAGATCGTTTACGCTGTTCACAGCGTCGATAGCAATCTGTCGGGCGTGGTTTAAGTCCGCGTCGTAGCTCACCCCCACGACGAATTCGCCACGCCGGGAGCCGTTGCGCGTCAAGTTGACGAAGGATTCTGTCAGCATCGTCGAATTTGGCACATACACCCGTAGCCCGTCACGTGTGCGCAGCCGCACGTAGCGCAGGCTGAGTTCTTCTACTCGGCCAGCAATTTGATCAGCCACGATGATTTCATCGCCGATTACGAAGGCTCGTCGAAAAGCGAGGATGGTTCCCGCAATATAGTTTTCTGCGATATCTTTCAGCGCAAAACCAACCACGATGCCTACGACACCTGCGCTAGCCAACACCGGGCCGAGGTCAATACCAACCATGCGTAAAGCCGTGGCCACAACAACAATTACTACCAGGGATTGCACAATGCGTGAGACAATCGCTACAGCGTTTGCCTGCTGGCCGTCATCAGCGGTGTAGTTACGCCCGAAGCTGCGGATCCGTTTTGCTAGCCACGCTGCAAGAACAATGCCGATAATCACTAGGACGATGGCGAATATCCAGTCCACCACGATTGATTCGCGGGCTTGGCGCAAAAACTCATTGAGGTCCATTTTGGGCTCCTTCATCGATGAACGGATTGATAAAAATCCCTTTAAATTATTGCCCAACCTACCTACAGTGGGGGCTATTACTCATTTTCCTAAGTGCCAGAAAGTAATCTTCAATGACTAGCGAAGCAACAAATAGGGCAACAAATGAAGCAGTAAATCAGGATTCTTCTCAAAAATCTCAGCCCAATATCCTTGTTTTGTGTATGGACCAGTGGGATATGCATATGGACCTGCCCGAGGGCGTGGAGCTGCCTAACCTGAAGCGCCTCGAAGACAAGGGCGTGACTTTGGAGCAGCACTATTGCACGGTGCCGCAGTGCACTCCGTCGCGTACGACGATGTGGACTGGCCAGCACGCCAAAACTTTGGGCATGTGGGACAACACCGACTTTGCTTGGATTAAACCGCTGGGCCCGGACACCCCTACCGTGGGCGATATGATGCGTGAGCAGGGCTATTACACTGCTTTTAAGGGCAAGTGGCATCTTTCGGAGATCAATGCTGGCACGCAGGACGCGCTGGAAGATTACGGTTTTTCGGACTATCAAACCTGGGGCGATAATTGGGGCCGTCCGATGGAGGGCCAGACCCACGACGGCACGGTTGCTGAGGAAACGGTGGATTGGTTGCGTTATAAGGCGCCTCAGGATAAGCCGTGGTTGCTGGTTTCCTCCATGGTTAACCCGCATGACATCATGTTTTTCCGCGCCAGCGATGTCGAGGAAGGCGATCCGCGTGGCTTCACCTATGCCAAGCAGCATGGTGTGCAGTCGATGGGCATCCTTGAGCAGTGGCATGACCCGTCGCTGCCGAAGTCGCTTGACGACGACTTGGCTGACCAGCCTCTTGGCGTGCACAATTACCGTGATTTTGCCCGCATGAATTATACGGCTCCGCCTGAGGGTGAGGAGGGCCACGAGGTGTGGAAGCAGCGCCGCAACTACTTGATTAATTCCATGCGCTTGGTGGATTATCAGTTTGGTCGCATTTTCGATGAGTTGGATCGCCAGGGGCTGTGGGAAAACACCGTGGTGCTGTTTACTTCTGATCACGGCGAGATGAATGGTGCTCATGGTATGACGCAGAAGGGCGGTATTCACTACAACGAGGCCACTGTGGTGAACATGACGGGTGTGGTCCCTGGTGGTGCGCAGGGTCAGCGTTCGTCGGCCGTCGGCTCGCACGTGGACGTTACGCCTACTATCCTCGCCTTCGCCGGGCTTAACGACGAAAAACGTGCTGAGCTCTACCCGGACCTGCCGGGGCGCGATCTCTCTGGCATCTTCACTGCTCCGGAAACCACCGCCCCACCTCGTGGTGATGCGGATGAGCCTGGCGCTGGTGCCTTGTTGATGTGGGAGGGCTTGCACCAGCTGGATCCGCAGTGGGGCATTGAGGGTGCGCTTGGTGAAATGACGGGGCTGCCGCTGGACACTGAGGCACGTGTGGAGGCGATGAAGGAGACCGGTAAGAAGTATGGTGCGCCCGATTTTAAGCGCCGGACATTTTTCCGCGCTGTGGTTGACGGCCAATACAAGTTGGTGCGCTGGTTCTCCCCCACCGAGTACGCCCCACCACAGACTGTCGAGGAGCTTTATGAGACCAGCGATGTGACTGTTCATGATCTGGTTAATGACCCGGATGAGCTTGAAAACATTGGGAATCCAGATAATCCAAAGTTTGACAGGGATCTCGTCGATAAGCTCTTGGCTAAGCTCAACGCACTGATCAAACGCGAGCTTGGCGACGACGATTGCCCGATGGACTTGGGCATGTTTGGCACCCGCGATGTCACCTACAACGCCTAGGTAGGTTTCGAGGCGCGCCATGAATTCATCGTCTTTTAAACATCAACTGGCGAAGATCTGGAACGTTGACGCCTCTGATCTTCCCGACGATTTGGTGGAGCACGCGAAGAACGTCCACGTGGATCGTATCGACGAGGACATTGCTGGGAGTTTAGCTGAGCTTGACGTGCAAACGGAACCTGCGGAACAGCTGCCGTTTGTGCCAAAAGTGCGGGGTAAGAATTACTTCGAGGATGACTTCCGCCCCGCTGAGCAACCCTGGCCTGTGGTGATGATCCATGGCACAGGCGCTGACCGTGACTATTGGCACCCCATGGCCGAAAACCTCCGTGCCGACGGTTGGGGTGTCTACGCCCTTAACTTTGGTAATCATGGCACCCGCCTGATTGAAGATTCTGCCACCGAGGTGGAGGCCTTCATCAGCGCGGTGCTGACGCATACAGGTGCAGACCGGGTGATTTTGATCGGCCATTCCCAAGGCGGGCTGCTGGCGCGGTACTGGATGCGGCATTTCGATGGGGCGAGGCGCACCAAACACCTGGTCTGTCTCAGTTCTCCGAACCATGGGACGACATTGGGCGGGATCGCCAGCCCGCTGGTGACCAATAAGGTGGCGGAAAAGGCGATGCGTTCGTTGATCCGCTACGCGCTTGGCCCGGCGGCCTTCCAGCAGATCTCTGGTTCTGAGCTGTTGCAGAAGACCAACGCGGGTGGTGATGTGGAGGAGGGCGTGACCTACACGTGTGTGGCCACGCGTTTTGATGCCATTGTCCAGCCGCCGGAATCATGTTTTTTGCGTTCTTCGACCCCCGGCCAGGTGCGTAATGTGTGGGTCCAAGACTTAGAGCATGGTGTCCAGGTACATCACGACGAGATGCCCCAGGATGTGCGTGTGATCCGTGTGGTGCGGGCGGTGTTGCACAATTTGGCTGAGAAGGAGAAATGAGCACACTTAGGTTTTTGTTATTCAATTGATTAATTGATAGCCTGTCAGCATGGCGACAGATGCTTTGGGGTTTCGCGCGTTACGACGCAGGACAGCCATCTGGTCCTTGGTTTTCTTAAGTGCGCTAGTAGTCGCACTGATGGCCGGATTGATTGTGGGGCCTACCCCGTTGCATGTTGGGGACATCTTCACTATCGCTCGCCACCACCTGACAGGGGCGGAACTCCCAGAAGAATTGGGAACCGCCGATGCGATCGTCTGGGATATTCGCCTTCCCCGCATCTTGCTTGGCATGGCCGTTGGGGCTGGTTTAGCGGTTGCGGGTGCGATTCTACAAGCAGTAGTCCGCAATATGCTGGCAGATCCTTACACCCTGGGAATCAACTCGGGAGCATCTACCGGCGCAGCACTAGCTATTTTATTTGGGGCTGGCGCAATTTTCGGTGACCTCGCACTTCAAGGCTCGGCTTTTGTGGGAGCAGCCGCAGCTTCTGTGCTGATGTTTTTCATTGCTCGCTCTGCCGGACGTTTAACTTCGGTACGGTTGCTGATGGCCGGGGTAGCTATTGGTTATGCCTTATCTGCACTAACTTCGTTTCTGATTTTTGCCTCAGACTCGGCTGAAGGTTCTCGCTCAGTCATGTTCTGGCTGCTGGGTTCTCTTGCCTTGGGTCAGTGGGGAGTAGTGCTACCACTAACCGTTGCCGTCGTGCTTGCTATCACTATCATTCTCTGGATGCTGGGGCCCCGGATAGATGCATTGACTATTGGCGATGATGTTGCATTAACACTCGGCATCAACCCAGATCGTTTACGAGTCCAGCTGGTCATCCTCGTGTGTGTGCTCGTTGGAGTAGTCGTGGCTATGGCAGGTTCAATCGGGTTTGTTGGCCTAGTTGTCCCTCATGCCGCCCGGCGACTCGTCGGTGGAGGGCACCGCCACATGCTCCCTGTCTGCGCACTCTTAGGTGCCACCTTGCTGATCTTGGCTGATATAGGCTCGCGTACCTTGTTAGCACCGCAGGAAATTCCGATTGGCATTCTCACTGCTTTGGTGGGGGCTCCGTTCTTACTGCTGTTAATTAGAAGAATGAGTGCCCATCAATGATTACCGTCAAGCACTTAAGTTTCCACGAAATTCTTCAGGACATCTCCCTGGAAATTCCAGAACACGGAGTGACAGGGCTGGTTGGCCCTAATGGATCCGGCAAGACCACCCTGTTGCGCTGTCTTTTTGGTGCAAATCGTCCGACTAGTGGCGAGGTGCTTATCGACGGGCGCAAGCTTTCAACCTTGTCAGCTCGCCAGGTGGCTACTGCCCTGTCGGTTGTTAGCCAAGATCAAGGCGAGCCACCGCCAATGACAGTGGCCGAAGTTGTGCGTTTGGGACGACTGCCGCACAAGGACAATAACGAAAGCTCCATCGTCGAGGCCCTTGAACGGGTGGGAATGGCTGATAAAGCTACCCGCCCTCTCTCACAACTGTCCGGTGGTGAGCGGCAGCGGGTGATGATCGCCCGGGCCTATGTTCAGGATACGAAGCATATGCTGCTTGACGAGCCCACGAACCACCTCGACATTTACTACCAGCTGGAAGTATTCAACCAAATTGCTAATCGGCCCTACAACTCGGTGGTGGTTTTGCATGATCTTAATCATGCGCTGCAGTATTGCGACACTGTTCACCTACTTAATCATGGCCGAATAGTGGCCTCTGGCCCTCCGAACGAGGTGTTAGTCCCTGAAGTTTTGGAACCGATCTACCGGGTGCGGGTGATCCGCACCAGCACCCATCTTCACTTTGAAAGGAAATTTCCATGAGGAAATCACTCTTATCCGTACTACTGGTTTGCCCTTTGATACTTGCTGGTTGCTCTTCCACCGAAGAGGCTGGGAGTACCGATTCCGCAGCGATCGTGGTTGAAAACTGTGGGAATACTGTTGAGCTTGATGGTCCGCCTGAGCGAGTAGTGCTGCAGAAGGCGCCGGCTGTTCTCACCTTGGATGCGCTTGGGGTACTTGATCGTGTGGTAGCAAAAGCAGGTGCCTACCCGGAGGAGTACTACTCCGACGAAATCAACGCCAAGCTCGATGAGATTGAAACCCTGTCTGACAGGCTCGATGCAAGCGGACATCTTGAAATCACCAAAGAAGCTATCATCGCACAAGACCCTGATCTCATTATCGGTTTTAGCGACACAGTCAATGACGATACTGTCACTGAAGCCGCCATTGTGGATGAGGCTGGCTACTGCGAAGACACGAAAGAGGCTTCTTTCGATGACATTTATGACCATATTGACTTGTACGCCACACTGTTCGGCCGAGAGGAACGAGGAGAAGCCTACAAGAAGGAAATCGCCGCGGAGCTGGAAGGTATCGACTCTACAGCAGGCGCAGGCGAAACTGTGGCTATCGTGTACCCGACGGAAGGTGGCGGAACTCTCTACGCTTATGGCACCGGGTCGATGTCGCACCCGATTGTGGAGGCTGTAGGACTGACAAACGTCTTTGCGGACGAAAGCGACCGAGTTTTCGAGATCAGTGCCGAGCAACTGGTGGCGGCTAATCCCGACCGGATTCTGGTCCTCCACCAAACGGATGACTCAATCATTGAAGAGGTATATTCGCTTCAAGGCGCAGACACCATTACTGCTGTCCAGAAAGGGCAGGTTACTCCGATGCTCTTTAACTACTTCGAACCAGCCACCCCGCTGGCCCTAGACGGCATCAAATTGCTGCAGGAGGAGTTACGATAACCATGACATCTGCAGAGCATGACGACGGAAAAATCGCCGATTACTGGAGTGGGCGTGCCACGCATTATCACCACAACCAAGTGACTAGCCTGCGGGCTGAAGCAAACCGCGCCGCGTGGCAGGAAATAATCACCCGCTTCCTGCCACCACCTCCTGCGCGCGTCTTGGACGTCGGTTGTGGTTCCGGTTATCTCTCGCACCAGATGGCCCACCTCGGCTATGAAGTGATTGGTGTCGACTTTTCCGCCAAGATGCTTGACCTGGCGCGCCGGGCCGGGGAATCGTCGTCAAGCACTGCTTCTTTCATGCTGGGTGATGCGCAGCTCCCGCCGGTGCATGGGCCTTTTGACGTGGTTACTTCGCGGTTTCTGCTGTGGACGCTTCCCGATCCGGCGGGGGCGCTGGCCGCCTGGGAAAAACTGTTGGTACCCGGCGGGCGGATCGTTGCTTTCGACGCGAACTGGTTCCCGGCTGGTGCTCATGCGGATGTCTCGGTGGATTCTGACGATGGGGAGGACGCTTTTACCCGGGTCTATGACCGCGATCAGCTCGCAGCTTTGCCCCTGGCCACAGCAACCAGCATCCAGCCCTACCTGGACTTATTTTCGGCCGCAGGGTTAGAGCAAGTGCGGGGCATCGAATTGGAAGAAATTTCTGTGTTGGACCAGAAATTCGGTGTTTCTCGCGGCCACACTATCGTGACACAGTATGGGTTTGTGGGCATCAAACAGAAACAGTAAGGCGAGCCACGCGCAACACCCCGGGCCGCACGCTCTGCAACAAGTCTCGATTCGGTACCTTAGAAAGCATGGGTTTATCTGACATCGTCCGTGCCGCCGAGCGGCGCATTAACCGTCGCGGTGTGCGACGCAAAAGTGAGAATGGGTGGGTTCCGGAAGTTACGGGGTTTACCGGCTACGGCTCCACCCGCCGCGCCCACGTTCTCGGCCGTGTTGTCATGGGTGGACAGCAGGAACCTGACCTCGAGGTGGTTCGCGGCTACCGCCAGTTTTTCACCACACAGGTTCCGCATATCGGTGTGACAGTGCGTCTGGGTGAGCAGGAAGTTCGGTCTGAAACCAACGATAACGGCTATATCGATGTGCTTATTGCCGATCATGGTTTGGACCCCGGATGGCATGAGGCTGAAATCACTGTGGACGGTGGCACTACCGCGAACGCGCCGGTCCAGATTGTGTCGAAAGATGCGCGCATTGGCCTGGTGAGCGATATCGACGACACGGTAATGGTCACCATGCTGCCGCGCGCTGTCTTGGCCGCCTGGAATTCGTGGGTGAAAAAGACCAACACCCGCCAACCTGTGGAGGGCATGGGCGCGTTCTACAACGAGTTGCTTGCCGACGACCCTCACGCGCCTGTCTTCTATTTATCCACCGGCGCATGGAATACCTATGAAACGTTGGTGCATTTCATCAAGAAACATGATCTGCCCGAGGGCCCGTTGCTGCTGACCGATTGGGGCCCCACACCAACTGGATTGTTCCGCTCCGGCAAGGAGCACAAGAAGGTGCAGCTGCGAAATCTTTTCATCGAGTTCCCCGAAATCAATTGGATCCTTGTCGGTGATGACGGCCAGCACGATCCGCTGATCTACGGCGATGCCATTTTCGAGCACCCAGACCGAGTGAAGCAGGTAGCGATCCGCAAACTCAGCGCCCAGGAGCACGTGCTGTCGCACGGTACGATGACGGCCCTCTCACAGCCTGCGCATTACCCGGATACTCCCACAGTGTACGGCCATGACGGCTACGAGCTGTTGCGCAAGTGGCGCTCCCAGCAGGCTTGAACCGGCTGGGGCGATACCACTCGGGGCAATTTTGCTCGGATGGCCGACTAGTTGGCTCTGCGCTATCGTATTACCCATGCGAATTCAGAAGCTCATTGTCCTTACGGCCCTGCCCCTGTTCTCCGCTACGTTGCTTACGGCGTGCTCGTCGACAAGCGTAGAGGCGATGTGCGAGGTCGCCAAAGATCACGAGGAAGACCTCATGGCGGCAACCGACACCACGGATTCCAGCCTTGAGTCCCGAGTCGAACTCGCCGATGCGATGGTCGCATACTACGGCGATTTGGAAGGCGCCGCACCCGGCGACATCAAGGACGCGGTTTCCGCATCGAAGGCAACATGGGAACAGATCCAAGAGCACCTTGCGGCGGAAGACAGGGAGGCCGTGCGCGATGCGATCAACTCGGAAGAGTCAATGCAGAACCAGCAGGCCGTGTACGACTACATGAAGCCAAGCTGCGGCGATATAGCAATGTTCGACGAATAGTCGACTTAGCACCACTCGATGATCTCACTAGATAATTTCAGGACACACTCGTGCTGGGGTTTCGTATTGGAGCTTTAGCGGTAGCCGTCTCGGCTGCCACTTTGCTTACGTCGTGCTCCTCTGCCGATGGTGGGCGGTCGCTTGCCGCTGGTGATGCTTTTCCTCGTACCACGGTCGTGGCGGATTCGTCGTCACCTGGCTCCAATAACTCGTTGACATCCACGCGGGGCACGAAGACCAGCCTGGCGTCGTTAGATCTTGACGACGCTGTGGCCAACCTCGAAGACGAGTACGACGTTGAGATCGGTGTAGCGCTGTATACGCCGAAGACTCAGTACTTTGCGGGATCGCTGAAGACACTGCCAGCCTGGTCCACGATCAAGGTTCCCCTTACGCTGGTGGCGGAGGCGCACTGCGACATCAACGAGCGTTCACGAGAGAACCTGATTCGTGCCTCCTTGGAGTGGTCGGACAATGATGCTGCATGGCGCTTGTTTAAATGCGAGGGAATATCTGAGGAACAGGCCCGCTCCAAGATCGAAAACGTGATCGCTCGGGCAAGTCCGGGTGTAGAGGTCCCCGATGCCTACGGCATGACTGACTGGACCTTCAAAGACCAGGCAAAGTTCGGGTACTACCTCAGCAGACTTCCGGAAAACGTGCTAACGGTCGATGCGATGTACGAGGTGGTAGAAGAGCAGCGTTGGGGTCTCGGCGAGATTGATGACGCTGCGTTCAAAGGTGGCTGGTCTGACGATGATGACGGCTCATTCCACTCCCGCCAGTTCGGGTTCGTCGAACTTGATGGAACCGTGTACGGCATTGCGCTGGGCGCGCGGTCAGAATCGGGTTCGGAAAAGGATAGCCAGGACGCTTTAAGCGACCTGGCTACAGAGTTGGGAACGGTGGGTTAGAGCGCTAGCTGGAAGCACTGGCTGGAAGCGCTGGGCTGTCAGCGCAGCGCCCGCGCGCTAGGTGCGCTCTAACGCGACAGTACTGCGTGGTCGACGGCAGAAAGGCCATCGTTGACCTGGTACTTCACAGCCTTGATGTCGGTGATGCCGAAGCCGCCTAGGCGGTTGGAGTGCTTCTCGATGTAGGTGTCTGCCGCCTCCTCAGAGGTGAACAGGTACACGCCACCGGCAACCTGGCGGGATGGGTCTTCCGTCCAGACCTTCCACACCAGGTCCTTCTCGCTTGCGATATCTTGTGCCAGGTCTGCATATGCTGCTTCTGCTTCGGCACCGTAGGGGCCAGACGATGGAAATTCAAATACGACAATTGTGTTCATGTCCACCATCATAGCGGTTGCTAAGAATTGCTAGTCTGTGCTTATGTCTTCGGGAACCTCTTCGGATAAGTCATCAGTTCAAGAACTGAATCAAGCCACCATCGACCTGCTGCGCGATATGATCCGCAACGCCTGTGTCAATGACCTCACCGCCGATTCTGGCGCGGAAGTCCGCAACGCTGACACTCTCGAAGAGTTTTTCGCCGACGAGATCGCCGCCGGTACCGTCACGGTTGAACGCTTCGAGCCCCACCCCGGCCGCGTCTCTATTGCTTTCACAGTGGAAGGAACTGACCCCGATGCTGAACCATTGACCTTGCTTGGCCACACCGATGTGGTGCCCGTCGATAAGCCCAAGTGGACCCAGGACCCCTTCGGTGCTGAAATCGTCGACGGGAAAATCTACGGCCGCGGTGCCACCGACATGCTTTTCATCACCGCCGCCATGGCCGCCGCGACCCGCGAGGTTGCGGCTATCGCCGCAACGGAAAAGACGAAGCCCTCGGATGGAAACGTCCGCCCGCGTGGCACGCTGACGTTTGTTGGGCTTGCCGACGAAGAAGCCCGCGGCGGCCTCGGTGCGGGATGGTTGGCCCAGCACAAACCGGACGCTTTTTCGTGGAAGAACTGCCTCAGCGAAACAGGTGGTTCGCATTTGTCGGTGAGTGACGGGTCGGACGCATTAATTGTTGTCGTGGGTGAAAAGGGTGCAGCGCAGCGACGCATTCACGTCCACGGTGATGCTGGCCACGGCTCCACCCCGTATGGCCGCGATATGACGGTCGGCGTGATTGGTGAGGTAGCCCGCCGCCTCTGCGCGATTGAACCCGAGGTGTCTTCCAGCGACCTGTGGGAAGGCTATGTCCGCGCCTTCAAGTTTGACCCCGAGACCGAGAAACAGCTGATCAACGGCGAAAACTATGAGGCACTCGGGCCCCTTGCCCGTTACTCGCACGCGATGAGCCACACCACCTACGCCCCCACTGTTCTGCGCGCCGGTGGCGCAATCAACGTGCTGCCCTCGCACGCGTGGGTGGAGCTGGACATTCGTCCTCTGCCTGGCCAGACCCAGGAGGAAATCGATGAGGTGTTGCGCAACGCGCTGGGCGACCTGGCTGACCGCGTGGAAATCGAGCACCTGATCACCGAAGACGCCACCATATCTCCAGCAGAGGGCCCACTGTATGAGGCGATCGTCGACACGTTCCACGAGTTCTTCCCCGACGTTCCCGTGATTCCCACCATCGCCGCCGGAGGCTCTGACCTGCGCTTTGCCCGACGCCTTGGCGGGGTGGGCTACGGTTTTGCACTCCATGCGCGGGAGCGGCTTTTCGACGAAGTCTTAAACCAACTGCACTCCCACGACGAATACGTGGAAGTAGAAGACGTGGAGCTGACTGCCCAGGCATACTACCGCCTGGCCAGGCGATTTCTGGGGATGTAGGCGTGGAACCCAACATGGCGATAAATCAACGCGACCGCCAATACGCCGAGACCCACCAGCTTTTTATTGACGTTGCCTTTAAGCTGTTTCGCGAGAAGGGGTATTCGTCGACAAGCATGAACCAAATCGCGGTCCAGGCTGGATTCTCGCGCACCGCACTGTACCTGCACTTTCCTAATAAACCGGCGATTGTGCTGGAACATATGCGCTTGATGGATGATGACCTGCGGCATGTTGTTCTCTCGCTGAGCAGCGACGTGGGGTACACGCGTGAACAACCTCAGCAGCCGCTGAGGGTGGAAGTCACAATGCAGCTGTCTGCGTGTCGCGGCATGGAAAGGCGATGACGCGCAGGTTTCCACAGTGTGACTTCCACCCTCAGCGACTATTGAAGTAAAACGCCCAATCTCGTCAGTCCCGTTGTCCCCAGGGGTCGCATGTGCCACAGCAATCACTATCGGGTATTGTGCTGGGTATGAAACTTCGCATGACTCTTGCTGGCGTGGCTGCTGCCACCGCCTTCACTCTATCCCCCGCTGTAGCTAACGCTGATGCTATCGACGATGCCCTTGCCAAACTTCCCGCAGGCCAGATCTCTTGTGAGCAGGCCGAGAAGTACTGGACCAATGAGGCAGACTACAACAATAAAGTTGCCCAGGCCCGCACCGTAGCCATGTTCGACTCCCGTGGGCCGCAGATCTTGGATGCTTTGGCGCGTGTCGACGAAGCCGCCAACCGTTGCGGACTTAAAGGCGGTGGTGCCAACCCAGCCCCAGCTAACCCTGCACCGCGACCAGGCACGCCAGCGCCTTCGAAGCCAGCACCAGCACCTTCCGGTCAACTGATCAACTTGGCACCTCAGGGTACCGCCTTTGTTGATGTACCTGTTGCCGATGTTGCGACAGTGCGCGTGCCAGATCTGCTGAATATCATCAAAGACTTGTTGGCAACCTTTAATATCCAGCTGCCAGCTGGATCATCCAATGTCCAGCTGCCGGCTGGTTCCTCGCTCTAGTCTGCTGAAGACAGAGCGGGAGTGCTTGAGGCTGGCAGATCGTTAGCCTTCAAGCAAACAGGCTGAGCGCCATTGTTCCCACCATCCTGTGGAGTGGTGATAAACGCGCATGGCCAGAAGCCACGCTCTTCGAGCACAGTATCTACTTTCTGCCACTGCTCGGCGCTGAGATCTGGTGTGCGTGACAGCACAAACCCGGATAGTCGATCAGGGTCGCCCACGATTGCCAGAGAGTAGTCATCCTCCAGGTAGGTGATGCGGTAGTTGTCCGGGCCGTTGGGGTCTTGGAAGGGCACGCCGGGGAAGTTGACTCGCAGTGAGGCATTGGAGCGTGCATCTGCTGTGCCTTCAATCGCTGATTCATTTCCCAAGATGGTTGTGCAGCTATTGGTCACGCCGATCGTGTCTTGATCCAACACTGTGTATTCAGCGGTAGTGTTGCTGACGCACTGTAGGGTGTAGGGCTGCGGGATTGCAGCCACTTGGTACCAGAATCCGGCGTATTCATTGAGGTCAACCTCTTTGTCGGTTTCTGGCAATGGGTCTGTGGAGAACCCGCTCGGGGCAAGCTGGGAGGAGCCACCGCCAATGCGTCCACCGTCGAGCACTTCGCTGCTGCTTGATTGGGCAAGCGCAGGTACTACGCTGATACTTCCGGCGATAATGACAGTGGCGACAGTGGCAACTGCTCGGCGAATACGGGATGAGTAATCCATGGTGCTTACTTTCTTGTTGTAGAGAGAATTTCGGAACCTGAGGTGATCCCAACGTAGCATGCTTTCATGGCGTGCGTCTTATGGTTTTTGACGAATAACCTTTGCTTCCGCCATCAACTTTGGGGCCACTGGTACTCGGTGACCCCATCAGCATGGATACGCACCCCTGGGGTCGGTTCAAGCCACACGTCTACCTGCAATGTCTCTTCACCATCGGCTTTGTTGGAGACAACGTAGCTCAGCGTCTCATTGGTTGTGGCTTTTACCTCCAGCTTTGCGGTAGCTAGCCACGCGTGACGACGACGCACCCCGATTAATTCTTTGTGCGCTGCAAAAAGCCAGGCGCCTTCGTCGGAAAGCTCGCTTGGTGTTGCTGGCAGGGGTGGGCGCACGGGGTCGTCGGCAGCAAAGCCTTCGCCACGCAGTCCGGTAAAGCCTTGTTCGTCGCCGTAGTAAATTGAGGGGCTGCCGGGCAGCGTCATTAACATGGCAACAGCAGGAATCACCGCGTCCTGGCCCACCTTCGATGCAATCCGATCCACATCGTGGTTACCCACAAAGGTGTTGGTGATCATGTGCTGCGAAAAATCGTGGTGGCGGTTAAGTGCGTGGGTAAGTTCGAAGAAGTTCTTATCAGCGATGGAGCTCCACAGTGCTTTCCATAGTTCATACTGGGTAACCGAATCCAGTGTGCCTGCCTGCGCGATGTGTACATAGTCACCGTGGATGACCTCACCGAGGAAAACGGCATTCGGGTAGTTGTGCCGCACACGCCCTAATACCTCGGCCCAGAAATCAGCCGGAACGGAGTAGGCAACATCAAGGCGCCAACCAGAAATCCCTTTGGCCAGCCAATACTCCATGATCTCCACTACCTTGTCGCGCACCTGCGGGTTCTCATGATGCAGGGTGGCAAGCTGGTCATGGCCTTCCCAGTTCGTATCTCCAGCCAAACCTGCAGCTACTGCCCGGTGGCTGCGATCAACATGGTTGAACACACCATCAAGCATCACGCGGATACCTTTTTCGTTACAGGCGCGCATCAACGCGTCAAAATCCGATTCATCTCCCAGGCGCAAATCAATGTGGAAATGGTCTAAGGTGTCGTAGCCGTGGGTGGCTGACTCAAAGATCGGCCCGAGTAACAGTCCATTGCACCCCAGCTCAATGAGATAATCCAGCCATGGCTCAATCATGCGGAGCCGGTGGCCGGAATCATCGCCTTCACGGTCGCGGATTGGGGCACCAGTAGAACCCAGTGGGTAGAGGTGCCACCAGAGAGTGCTATTCAACATGACAAACTCCTTATTAAGTAGAACTCAGTAACTGTTGTTGAGTGTAGCTCAAACACGCTATGATTGTCACTATGGCTACCGCACAACCAGCACAAACTACTCCACCAAACAAACGCCGCCAGCGGCTCAGCGCCGAACAGCGCAGTCAACAGATACTGGCGGCAGCCGGAGAACTCTTCCGTCTTGCCCCCTACCCAGAAGTGTCCACACAAGCGATCGCTGATGCCTCCGAAACTTCCCAGGCGCTGATCTTTCATTACTTTGGATCCAAGTCCGGTGTCTATTTGGCCTGGCTTGAGTCGGTGTATCAAGCACTGAGCACCCACGTTATTGCAGCAGTGCAGGCACTACCCCCCAATACAAGCAGGCGCGATACTATCCAGGCTGGACTGGAAGCTTTTACTGAGCACATTGCCAACCACCCAGCAGACTGGCTTGCCGCACAACGCTCAGGGGATGAACCGGCCGAAGCCACCCACCAGCGCCTAGAGTGGCGCGATAATCTCCAGGCCTACCTACTGAATCTGCTCCAACCCACGACCGAGCGCGGTAAGTTTGCCATTTCCGGCGGAATCGGCTTCTTTGAGGCAGCCAGCTTCGAATGGGCTGATGGTGGTTTTGTCGAGCAGCAACGCTGGCCCCTGATTGAGGCAACCCTTGGGGCTGTCGAGGGTGCACTGGGCGACTGGGGCTAGGGCTGCAGCGGTGTACCCTTTCCCTCAGCGATCAACGCCGGAAGCGATTCACGCAAGTAGGTGGTCCAATCATTGGAGCCTTCCTGATACGCAGCCTTGTGTGCCTGCAAGCCACGGTGCGTGAAATGCAGCACCGTCGACACTCCGTTTTCGCCCTCAACTTCTTCAAGCTCAAATACTAAAGCCGAGCCAACCCATAAGGAATGCTCCTCGGCATGCCCGGTCTGCTCCACGTGCCACTCCACACGCTGACCGGGATCGGCCTCAACAACACGGTATTGAGAAAAGTGGCCGGGGCGATCAATCTCGAAGGTGCCACCCTCAGTTGATGCATCACCATTGATGTCGGCCACCCACCACTGTGAAGGCTGCACGATTGCGGCGTAGACCTCGTCGGCACGCGCATCAATGCTCACGGTGAGATCAAAATCATGGATTTTATCAGCGTGTGTGCCGTCGGAAAATTCTTTGTCCACCATCACATCGCGGGGATCATAAATCGCCACGGGGATCCCGTCCTCACGGAAACGAAGCAAACCTTCTTTGACCATGCGGCGGCCAATTTTGTTAAAACCAAGCACCCCCGAAATATCGAGCACGAGGCGCTGGCCCGTTAAGCGATACAGGCTGAGCTCATAAAGGACGTTTTCGGCCGCGGTGAAATTGATCATGCCCTGCAAAGTGATCGTGGTGATATCACCTTCGCGCTCAATGGACCGGATTCCCGGGGTGGAGTAGTTAGTGGCACCCATCAAATGCAGGCCCATCTGATCCGACAAGCGCTCAAACGTTAATACGCCACGGACGGAATTGCCCTGCTCGTCGAGACGCGGGGAAAGCGTGGCAATACCCATCTGGCCAGGCATAGTGCCAATCAGCCCGCCGGCAACACCGGACTTGGCAGGAATACCCACCTTGTACATCCAACGTCCGGCCGCATTGTACATTCCTGCTGAACTCATCACAGCCAACGTTTGACGCGCGGCGCGGGAAGAAAACACGCGCCTGCCGGTAACCGGCTGCACACCGCCACTAGCCAAGGTAGCCGCCATAACGGCAAGATCACGGGTGGTGGCCATCACAGAGCATTGCGCGGTATAGCTTAAAATGACGTCTTCAGCCCGGGCCTTCACAATGCCGTGGCTGCGCAACATATAGGCAATGGACAAGTTACGGTCAGCACCGGATAACTCAGAATCACGTGTTTTTACGTCGATATGCAGATCGCGGCCTGCGAGATCACTAAAAAGTTGCTCAATGCGCTCCATCCGGGCCTCAACAGTGGATTCTTTGCCGTTAATCAGCTGGTTTACCGCAATAGCCCCGGCATTAATCATCGGGTTATCCGGACGTTTCGATTCTTCCTCCAAGCTCAACTCGTTAAAAGCTTCCCCGGAAGGTTCCACGCCAACAACCTGGTTGACTTGATCCTCGCCTGCCTCGTCGAGAGCTAAAGCGTAGATGAAGGGCTTCGAAATTGACTGAATGGAAAACTCCACCTCATCATCGCCGACCGAGTACAACCGCCCCGTGCTAGTGCACACAGCCAATGAGAGTTTGTCAGGATCAGCATTGTTCAACTCCGGGATATAGCTGGCCACCTCGCCACCATCCTCGCCACGCACGGCCTCAAGGATTTCGGAGAGATAATCAGGAATGGGCGTGAACATCTTCTATTCACCGTCCGCCTCACGCGGCTTACCCTTACCCTCCGTGACCAAAGCCGGCAGAGATTCACGCAGGTACAGCACCCAATCGTTGGAACCCTCAGTGTAAACCTCCATGTGGTCCTGGAGGCCACGGTGGGTGAAAGTGAGCTCGGTGGCTTCAGGGTTGCCGTCGGCCGGGGCAAACTCGAACACCAAATCGGTGTCATTCCACTCACTGAACTCATCAGCATGCCCTGTTTCATCGACGTGCCATACAATCCGCTCATTCTCCTCAAACTCGGTGACCCGATACTGCGAGAAGTGGTCATGCACTTCCACCTCGAAAATATCGCCTTCATCTTGCGCCTCACCTTCGATGTCGCGCACCCACCAATTCTCCGGGTTGCTCACCGCCTCAAACACCTTCTCCACGGGCGCGTCGATAAGCACTGTGAGCTGGAAGTCCTCCACCTCATCGGCCTGGGTGCCGTCCGAGTACACCAAGTCCGCCATCACCGTGTCCGGGTCATAGATCGCACACTGGTAGCCCTCTTCGCGCAACCGACGCAGGCCTTCTTTCACTACCCGGCGGCCCATGCGGTTAAACCCGGTCACACGCGAGAGGTCAAGCACAATCCGTTCACTGGTGAGGCGGTGTTCGCCCAGCTCATGCAACGCATTTTCGGCAGCCGGGAAGTTCACCATGCCCTGCAGCGCGATCACCGTGGCATCACCCTCACGCTCTATCGAACGGATTCCGGGCACAGCGAAGTAGTTAGAGCTCATCAAATGCAGGCCCATTTCTTTGCTGAGCCGCTCAAAGGTTGCCACGCCACGGGTGGAGTTGCCTTGCTCGTCGAGACGCGGCGAATATGTCGCTATGCCCAACTGTCCGGGCATACACCCAATCAGGCCACCACCCACACCGGATTTGGCGGGGATCCCCACATTTGCCATCCAACGGCCGGCAGCATCATACATCCCGGCGGAACTCATCACCGCGAGCGTGCGCCTAGACGCATCCTCCCCAAACACTCGGGTGCCGGTGATCGGCTGCACGCCACCATTAGCCAAAGTAGCGGCCATCACTGCCAGATCACGCGACGTAATCATAAAAGAGCACTGGGCAATATAGCTATACACTGCATCACTAGGCTCATCCTGGATCATGCCATAACTTTTGAGCATGTGGGCAATCGACAAGTTACGGTAAGCCCCCGCAAACTCAGTATCAGTAATCTCTCGATCAATCGTTAACTCCCGGCCAGCCAAATCAGAAAATAGTTGCTCAATCCGCTCAATTCGCTCATCGACCGTTGAGTCTGGGCCGTTAATCAACTGGTTCACCGCGATAGCCCCCGCATTAATCATCGGGTTATCGGGGCGTTTCGATTCTTCCTCGAGGCTCATCTCATTGAAAGCCTCACCCGATGGCTCCACGCCAACAATCTTGTCCACTTCCTCATGGCCCAACTGGTCCAATGCAAGAGCGTAGGCAAAAGCTTTGGCAATAGACTGCATGGAAAACAGCTGATCATCGTCGCCGACAGAGTAAATATGCCCAGTAGTTGTGCAAATGGCCAGCGACAGTTTGCTGGTATCCACCTCGCGCATCTGCGGGATGGACTGATTCGGCTCACCGCCATCAAGATCGCGGACTTCGTCGAGGATGGTATTCATAAAGTCAGGAATTGGGCTGCGCATGTATGCGAGTCTACGGGTTTTAACCAGGCACGCTGAACTGCCCTAATGAACCAAACCCACAACGCGATCTCCACCCTCAGGTGGGGTCTACTATGCTTTCAGCGGTGAGCTTTGATAGCCAGAACGTGGAACACCTCCTTACCAGTATCGCTGGAGTCATCGACCACTACGAGGCCACCAAGGCCCGTCTTACTGCGATCGGACAAGGTGGCACCCCGCCAACGATTGGAAGCGACGACAACACACGCATCTTTGCCTTCGGCCCTAACGTAGAGACAGCGGCTTACCTTTCCCAATACCAACCACGTCCGCTGGGAGAACTGCGCGAAGATTTCTCGCAGGTGACACTGCCAACGCGCGATCAGTTCAACCAGATGTCCGCCGAAGCACGAAAAGTGCCACGCCACACCGGCTTGCGCAGGTGGTTTACCCGCAGGCCCGTCGAGGGTGAGCAGGCCATAACGCAGCTTAGCGCCATGAACGTTTCTGCCATTCACGCGATCCTCGGCGGGATCGACGCCGCGCTCGGTACTAGCCCTGACGGTAGCTTTGAAGCGCTCCGTCCCGAACAATTCCGAGACTCCATAGAGGCCGACCTCACACGCCTGACAGGCTGGCCAGTGCAGTGGGTGTCGTCGTCACGCGTCAATGCGCATGCCGACGCCGTAGCCCAACTCGATTCGGCCCGCGACCTCGCCCACCGGCTCGAATCAGATGTGCAACACGCAGGACGTGCGTTGGCCAAGCACCAGGCTGAAGCGACCCTGGCCAAGACCGATATCTCGGTGCTGGATCACATCACTGACGGCAGGCTCCGGCTGGGCCCGCTGAAACACCTCACGCTGCGCCAGATCGCCGACGCACAACCGGTGCAACTGCAGCGTTATGAAGGCGTGGGGGAAAAGACGGCCACCCAGGCCATCGCGGCGGCGCGCACCTATTGTGCTGATGTGGTGGAAACTCAAACTCCACACATTGATTACCAGGACAAACTGCCGTCGACGGACTACGTGGTGGCACTCGCACGCCTGCTCACCTTCCGCGACACCATCCGCGACTTGCCAACTGAGGCAATGCAACTGGCCCGCGTGCCCGAAGGCACCCTGGTGGCACTCGCCGGAGAGGACAACCTGCTGGAACAGGTGCGAGTAGAGCCACCATCCATGTTCACCCCGGACCAGGCCTGGGCTCTGTATGCCGTGCGCGCCGCCGAGTTCCACGCCTACGGCGACAGCAGCGCGGGAACCGAAGTGCCCGAGGAGATCGCTGAGCGCATCGCCGACATCCACCTCGGTGGCACCTTGCATGCCAGTCTGCGCGGCTACCAAGCTTTCGGGGCGAAATTCGCTTTAGCCCAGCGCAAGGTTCTTATTGGTGATGAGATGGGTCTGGGTAAAACGATGCAAGCCCTCGCCGTAATCACTCACCTGGCGGCAAAAGGCCACACCACAGCACTCGTGGTGTGCCCGCCTTCACTGCGAATCAACTGGGCACGCGAACTGACCAAATTCACCGATCTTGTCCCCCATGTACTCCACGGGCCTGACAAAGACGTAGCGTATGAAGCGTGGAAGCTTGATGGCGGGGTTGCCATCGCCGGTTTCCCGGAGGTGCGCAACAACCCCGAGCTGACCAGCCGGGTGCTTGATGTGCTCATCGTCGACGAGGCACACCGCGCGAAGAATCCACGCTCGCTGCAGTCCCAGGGTGTACACGCACTCACCCAAGGCGCGGACATTGCCATCTACTTGACCGGTACACCACTGGAAAACAGGGTGAGCGAATTCGAGACCCTGCTGGCCTACCTGGACCCCACGATCGTCGATACGCTCGAAGACCTGCGCGGAAAGCCCAGCGCATTCCAGGCCGCGATCACCAGCGTGTACCTTCGCCGCAACCAGGCCGATGTGCTGGATGAGCTACCACCACTAACTGAGGTTGAAGAGTGGATTGAGCCGAAGCCCGCACAGGTGCAGGGCTATCACGATGCGGTCCGGCGCGGGCATTTCATGGACATGCGCCAAGCGTTCAGCGGCACAGATTCCGCGAAGATGGAGCGCATAACGGAGCTTCTCGATGACGGCGCCGAGGCAGGCAAAACCATCATTTTCACCTATTTTCGTGGGGTGTTGGGCGACCTCATGGCGGTACTAGGGGATCGCGCTTACGGACCCATTGCTGGTGGGGTGAGCCACGCAGAACGGCAGCAAGCCGTTGATGATTTCACAGCTGCTGAGGCTGGCGCGGTGCTTGTCGCACAAATCACTGCTGCAAGCGAAGGGCTGAACATCCAAGCCGCGAACCGCATCATTTTATTCGAACCGCAGCTCAACCCGGCCGTAGAAGCCCAAGCCATCGCCCGGGCGCACCGGATGGGGCAGGTGAACACGGTAGAGGTGCACCGCCTGCTCACCCCGGATTCCCTTGAGGAGCGGCTGGTAGAAATGTTGAACCACAAGCGCACCGTGTTCGACCAGTTTGCACGTGATTCCGCAGCGGCAGAGGCCAACCCCGAAGCCATGGACATTTCCGAAGCACAACTGATCGAACAGGTCATCGCCGCCGAGCGGGAGCGTATCGGGGAACCCGAGCAACTGTAAGTACCTGCGACGGCCGTACGGACAGTACGCGGTCTATGCCCGGACAGTACCCTGGTGGCGACCTTCGCCTTCGCTAAGTTATCGGCAAAACCAGACGAAACCAAAGGCCCACCGGGGTAAACACACCGTCCGCTTCTTTAGTGGCCTCGCTAGCGCCCGAGTGCCTCACCGACGCGCTTACCGGAGTGGATGCACCCTCCTAAGAAAGTACCCTCCAGCGCGTTCTTCCCATGCATCCCGCCGCCACCGAAACCAGCAGCCTCACCACACGCGTACAACCCGGGCAGCACGGAACCATCTGTGTTGAGCACACGCCCATCCAGGTCAGTCTCAATCCCGCCGAGTGTTTTGCGGGTCAAGATACGCAGCCGCACCGAGATCAGCGGGCCGTGTTCCTCGTCCAGAATTTTGTGCGGCGGGGCCACGCGCACGATCTTGTCGCCCAGGAAATTCCGCGCCGTGCGCACGTAGTTGACCTGGGCGTCTTTGCTGAACGGGTTGTCTAGCTGGGCGTCGCGGTCCTCCAGCACTGTGCGCAAGCTTTCTTCGCTTATCGACGACTCCCCGGACACCTCGTGCATCCCGCGGACTAAGTCACTTAGGTTGTCGGCGACAACCCAGTCCTCGCCCTGCTCCATAAATGCTTGGATTGCGGGGTGGGTGCCGGGGCCCAACTTACCGGCTAGTTTCTTCAGGGACTTGTCGGTGAGATCTGGGTTCTGCTCAGAACCAGAGAACATGAACTCTTTGTCTACAATCGTCTTGTTTAGCACAAACCAGGAGTAGCCCCGCCCGGTGCGCCCTATGTGTGCCAGTGCTGCCAAGTTATCGGAGCCGGGAAAGAGGTTCGTCGGCAAGCGATTGCCGCCTGCATCCAACCAGATGGAGCTGGGGCCGGGAATAATGCGGATGCCATGAGCGGACCAGATCGGGTTCCAGTTCATCATTCCTTCCGGGTAGTGCCACATGCGATCAGTGTTGACCAGGTTCGCCCCGGCAGCAGCGGCGATATCGATGCCACGGCCATCAACAAAATCGGGCACGCCCTGAACCATGTCTGCGGGGCAGTCGCCCCACCGCTTATCCGGCCACATCTGGCGCACCTTCTCCAGATTGCCGCCGACACCACCGGTGGCGATCACCACCGACGCACCACGGGCTTCAAAGTGACGCAGCTCCTGCCTATTGGAGGGCGCTCCGCGGTGCGAGTGGTCGTCGGCAAGCTCCATGCCCCGCACCCCCACCACGCGCCCGTCCTCCACAATCAGCTCATCGACGCGGTGGCGGAAATTAAACTCAACTTGGCCACGGGCCTCGGCGGCTTCGAGTGGCTCACGGAACACGCGCACCACCTCAGGCCCAGTACCCCACGTCACATGGAAGCGTGGTGCAGAGTTGCCGTGGCCGGAGGCATCACCACTGCCACGCTCCGCCCAGCCGATCGTGGGGATAATGCGCAGACCCAAGTCTTTCAAGTACGGGTGCATCTCGGTGGCAGCAAAGTGGACAAAAGCGCGGCCCCACTGGCGCGGGTGCAGGTCATTAGGGGTGTCGTCGTAACGCGCGGAGTTCTGCCAATCACGCCAGGCCAATTCTTCACTGTCACGCACGCGCATCAGTTTTTGCTCCGGCGAGCCCGCGAAAAACAGACCACCGAGCGACCAAAATGCCTGGCCACCGAGATTCGCGCGGGATTCCTGGTCGATGAAGACCACCCGCTTACCAGCCTTGACAGCCTCGTAGCCTGCGACAAGGCCCGCCAGGCCGGTACCAACGATGATGTGAGGAGCACTGTGCATGATGCCAAGGGTACAGCTTCAGACTCAGCCGAGTTGCTGCCGCAGTGACAACCTGGCGGTATTAATGGCGTGAGGCCCGTGAACTGTGGTGGCCGATCAAAACGACAAGAGCGATCCCACCAACCACCGAAGTTATTGCGCCGACGGGGACCGCCACAGGTAAGAGCTTCGCAACGACAGCACAAACCGAAAGTAACGCTGCCCCTGCAGCGCCAGCAACACAAGGCGACGGTAGAGCACTACCGGTAAGCATTCGTGCCCCGTGCGGAGCCAACAAAGCCACAAACCCGATAGGACCTGCAACGGAGACGACAACAGCTGCCGTGCCCGTGGTAGCTATCAGCAGCAGGGTTCGCTGAAAACGGATATCAACGCCAAGCATGGTGGCAGAAACATCGTCGTGAGCTAGGACGGGAAGATCTCTAGCACACCACACTCCAATGATGAGAAATGGTACCAAGGCGGTGCACAAAGGAATAATGGCGTCCATCCGAATAAATCCTGTCGAGCCCGCGAGCCAGGTCTGAGCCTCCGCAGCACGGAGAATCTGAGCTTTCAGCAAAAGGTAACTCACTATCGCTTGGCACATGAGCGACAAAGAAAACCCAATGAGCACTATTTTCTGGCTGGTTCCTACGCCTCCCAACAAAGTTAACGTCAGCACGATTGCCAGCGACCCCAGAATTGCTAGTCCTGCACGCCACCAGAAAGTTGGAATGTCTTGCGCGAAACCTGGGAGAGAAGAGACAGTGCCAAATACTACAGCGACTGACGCGCCACCTGTCACCCCAAGAACGTCGGGTGACGCTAGTGGGTTGCGAGACATCGTTTGACTCCACGCCCCAGCGATACCTAAGGCAGCTCCGACAATGACCGTAGCTATACTCACGGGAAGTCGGAGCTCCCAAATAACATTGATTTGGGACGACGTTCCACCGCCGGTGAGAACATCGATAACTTCAGACGGAGAGAAGCGAACTGGCCCTAGACCCAGTAAAGCTAGGTACGCAACCACTGTTATAAAAATTAGAAGCAGCAGCGCTCCCGCTGTACGCAGTCGCTGACGTTTGTGTAGCGTGACCAATCCAGCAAGCGCCGTAACCATTTAGATCGTCTCCTTTTTCCAGCCCAATCCTCGCTTTACCGCGATGATTAGCAAGGGCGCACCGATCATGGAGAGCACGATGGCCATTTCAAGTTCCCCCGGACGCATTATCAGCCGACCAATGATATCCGCCGCAAGAGCAGAAATCCCGCCGAGGAGGGCCACTGGCGTTACTAGAATGACAGTGCGCGGACCAAGCCGAGCCCTGAGAAAATGAGGAACTGCGAATCCGACGAACGCAATCGGACCTGCTGCTGCGGTTGCACAGCCGGCCAAGACGACGATCCCTGTCGTGGCGAGAAGTCGAGCACGCAGAGGTGAACTACCAAGAGCCGTAGACGTTTCTTCCCCCATGGCTAGCAGGTCCAAGGGACGAGCAGCGAGAACCGCTAGAACCAGCCCTAGTAGGAGCCCAATGGCGGCTATTGCAACGTCTTCGTACGTTCTTCCGAATGTCGAACCGACTGTCCAACGCCGCATGCTCTCTAAAACCTCGGTGGAAAACAGGCCGATTATGACGGCTCCTGACTGAAGAGAAGCCGAGACACCGACTCCTGCTAAAACTAACGCTAGAGGGCCGAATGCTCGACGGGAGAAGAAAAAAACTAACAATACAGCGAGTGCGGAGCCGATCAAAGCAGCAACGGTTCTACTTTCAGCGGTCACTGCAAGTCCCGAGACGGCACCTAGAGCAACGAAAAATGAGGCTCCTGCAGTAATCCCGATTATCCCAGGATCTGCTAAAGGATTTCCGGTCCAGGCCTGAGCAAGAAGACCAGCTACCGCGAGGGCAGCACCGACCAAGAAAGCTAGAAGAGTTCTGGGAATACGCAGATTCCACATGATCCCGTGGATATCTGGATTCGCAGTACCACTCAGACCGGAAATAACTTCACCTGGTGCCAACATTCGGGATCCGAGGAATAACGATAAAACCAGCAGCGCGACCGCAGTACAACTCAGAATTACGATAGCTAACTGCTGATTCTTTCTGCCTTTCGTTTGTGACACTCGCTACGGCTTTCCTTAGGAGAGCTGATCGTCAAATTGAGTAATTACCCAAGGAATAGTTACTGGGTTGGGCATACTCATCGCGTTGCCCACGTCATCAGAGAAGTAATGAACCCGTCCATCTTTCACAATGTCTAGATCTTGGAAGGTTTGATCTTGCTTGATTGTATCTACCGCCCCCTGGTAATCAAGAACAAAAAGGTAGTCCACATTGTTGAGCGAAGCGTAGTTTTCTGGTGCGTAGTCTACAAAGAAGCTCGACCCGTCCCCTTCAAGTTCTTCAGGGATAACGAAGCCGAGGCTTTCAATGAATTGCCCGCGGCCGTCGCCTGACGTGTACAGGCCAATTTTCCCCTCATAAGGCATGACCACCGCTGCAGTTTTCCCTTGCAGATCTGGATGGGATTCTTTGAAGCTTGTAAATTCACGGTTTGTATCTTCGATTAGCTTGTCACCCTCTGCCTCTTTATCCACTGCCGCTGCGATCGTCTCTATCTGCACGTCCCAGGGCACCTGCCAGTTTTCGTACTCCTCGGGCTTAACAGTGGTTGGTGCAATCGCCGTCAATCCGTCGTAAGCCTCCTTATCCACCGCGTGGTTGACTGCAATGATCTGCGAGGGATTTGTTGATGCGATTTCTTCTAGAATGTCGGCCGTAAAGCCCTGCGCCGTGTTGTAGATAACTGTTGGTTGGGCATTACCAATCAGGTCTGCAGACCACGGCCCTAGGCCGGGCTCATCCACGTCTCCCTCAGCGCCCCACGGAGCAATGGCTACCGGAACAATATCTAGAGCAAGTAAAGTATCAGCGTCGCCGAGACCAATAGCGGCAATACGCTGGTCGTCAGGGTTGCTATCAGTTGCACCAGAGTTAGTATCACCCTCCCCCTTAGTACAACCAGCGACAACGAGCGCGGCAGAAGCGATTACCGCAAAAGAAGAGGTCAGTTTTTTAGATATACCCATGCTTTCCTACCTTTGGGGTTGACAGAATCCATGATCACATAGATAGTATGCTTATCGTTTTGCTTAGGCAAGGCTACCCTTACTCTTTTGAGGTTACTGATGAACCACTCGCTTGAACTCCTTACAGTTACATCTAACCAACTACTAAAACCTCGATTACGCCGACTCACCTTTTACTCTCCGAGCTTCCAGGATTTCCGTCTGACAAGTCCGGACGAGTTTTTCGGTCTCCTCATGCCGCAGAGCGGGCAGCAATTCCAGCCGTTCAAACTCGAAGGAGCGAATATCCGCGCTGCAGTTGCCCAACTACCCAAGACGATTCGCCCCGACTTGCGGTGGTATACCATCCGCCACCACCATCCAACAAAGGCAACGATTGATGTCGACATCGTGACCCACGGAGACAACGGGCCCGGCTCGAGGTGGATCAGCAGTTCCCAGCCGGGAATGACGGCGGGCATGTACCGCTGCGACGGCCTTTGGGCTCCTCCGACTAGTTCTCAGCTCCTTCTCGCCGATGCTTCAGCGCTACCCGCTCTCCGACACATCCTGGAGTACTGCGAAGCACACATGCCCTACTCCCTTTCCATTACCGACGTGATCGCAGTAATTACTGATTTCGACGAAGTGGAGGATGGATTAACTGACCAGTGGGCCAGAAAGGTCCGGACCCTGCGCATTATAGAACCTCAAAAAACCGCCGAACCGGAAGCAACAATAAGGGAGATGAATGACATCTGCTCCAAGAATATTCCCACCTCCGTCTGGGTCGCCGGAGAAGGAGAAATCGCCAAAGCGGTACGGAGCACCGCCCTTGATACATGGGGCATACCCAAAGAGCAGGTGACGTGGTCTCCCTACTGGTTTTACGGGCGTGCCCGCCCCTAAGGCAGCCCGCACCCTAAACCCCTAAAGCCTTAAATTCACTAGAGTAGGCTACCCTTCATCAACCAAGGGCGTGGTGATTGGCAATCGACATTAAGTGGACAGCCTTCCATGCCTACTACTTTTCCTTCGCTGACTAAGAGGAACCAGATCATGAAAAGCCACTATCCGCCCCTTGACGTTACACAGCTGCGAGCGGGATATCAGAAGGGGCGAGATGTTGTCAAGGGTATTAGTTTACAGGCCCTGGCAGGCAGCGTAACTACCTTGATCGGCCCCAACGGCTGCGGTAAATCTACGCTGCTTAAGTCAATGTCCAAAGTGCTAGCGCCCTCTGAAGGCTCCGTGTCAGTCAACGGTGAAAGCATTCATCACCTCACTGCCACTGAGGCAGCTCGACTGGTTTCCATGCTCCCTCAGCATCCAGTAGCGCCGGAAGGTTTACAGGTCGGAGAACTCGTCGCCCGAGGACGGCATCCTTGGAGGCGCCGTTTCGGCGGTCTGTCGAAAACGGATCAGCAGGCTGTGGCTAGGGCTTGTACCGAAACCAACATCGCGCACTTGGTAGACCGGAGCGTTGACTCCCTCTCTGGTGGACAACGACAGCGGGTGTGGCTAGCCATGATCTTGGCGCAAGATACCCCGGTAATTCTTCTTGATGAACCTACAACTTTTCTCGATCCCGCAAACGCCATTGCGATGCTGCAACTAATCCGTCGGCAAGCCGAAGCCGGTAAAATTGTGGTGATGGTGTTGCATGATCTGACTTTGGCAAGCCAATATTCAGATAGCATTTTCATAATGAAAGCTGGTGAGGTGATTTCTGAGGGCCGCCCAAAAGAAGCATTCACACCGGACGTGCTCGCCCACGCCTACGGTTTACACGCAGAGGTGTGGGATGACCCAACGAGCTCAGGTCCAGTGATAGTTCCTCGTGGTTTAAGTGAATCGAGCGAAGGAATAAACTTGAAACCGCTCTCGTAAACCGTCAACGTTAAACCCTTGCAGATACCACTAACGCCTTCGAAACCACCATCGCCATCTCGAAATTAATCCTGAAGTACTACCTCCTCGCCCATCACCAAGGCCAGGCACAAGCGGACAGCCTGAAGATAATGAGGTCTTCCTTACTCGTTCTTAGGGGAACCACACTACCCTTACCACCGTACGGTAGGTTGAGTAGCGCACACTTCCGCGTCATCAGCATCGACAACGCACGAACCTCCTTCACATCCTCCGCGTAGCGGGTACCACCCTTGCCGGGGCCGCGGGTAAAACTGTGCTACGCACGGTTGCCGTGCAGAACTTCGCGCTTATCATCATCACGGCGTACCGGAATGGCAACCGACAGCTCACGACGCGGAGTGGCCAACAATTCATAGTCATCATCAGAAACCCGGGACTTCCCGAACTGCTTCTTGGCATCATCAAACGCCGTGCCAGTTTCAGAGGTGATCTCTGACACAGTATGGTTCCCTCTTAGGCTTTCGCTTCGCGCTATTGCCTTACGAAAATAATTAATACTTTTTACAAATTTGTGCCTCCCCAGCTATTTATGATTACAGCAGGCCCGGCTCGACATCAAGCGAAGTCAAATCTTAAGCCTCACGTAAACACCGACGCCCCTAGCGGCACCGTTGACCCGGGAACGGAACATCCCACTCAACATAACACTGTGGGAAGTTAGTGGGTAGCTGGTCAACCGGCCTCCACGACAGCATTTCCCCAGGGAGTTGTTTGAAAAGCGCTTTTCGACGTTATAAACAACTCCCCAACAACTAACTAACAACTATCGGCCATTTTCACCGAAACAAAAACACGTTTCAGCAGCTCACAATAGTTGTTCAGAGTTGTTGGAAAGTTGTTGGAGAGTTGTTTGGAGTTGTTGGATAGTTGTCTCCCCATGGCTTTCCACCACCTTGCCGCAACTCACCTATTGTTTCGTTATAACGCTATCCACTTTGTGCCTGGTCCCCGCTGTGGGCCGGTCGGATCAATGTGGGCACGGCCCAAGGTTCGAAGATGTCTCAGGTGTTCGGTTGCTTCCTGCCTACTGATTCCAGTTTTTTCACTGACCTCGGCAGAACTGAGGGCTTCCCCAGAGTTTAGGCGTGTTTCGATCCATTCTTGGACAGTGACAGCAGCTATTTCACCAGGTTTTAGCTTGCCCATAGTTTTCTGAGCTTTGGCACTGAGGACCCATTCATCAGCGCCACGAACTGTGTCGAGCACCCCTAGGTCACGCAGGGCTGCCATTAGTTCTTTTACTTCTACGCGGCTTGCTTGTGTCTTCTCCATCGCCGTTTTCTCAGTGATCATTGGCGAGTGCCACAGGTGCCATAGGACTATCAGCGTATTCACGCTCTCGGCTAGCTCGGGGCCGAATGATTCAGTCAGGGCGGCCAAGGCTTGCATAAAGGTGGTGTCTGGCTGCCCTGCCGCGAGAACTACTTCGACAGAATTCTGTGTGGCCTCTACTTCAGGAGCGTCACGGCCTGTTCGCAGCATCGATGCCCACATCCGATCAAATCCACGTGAGCTCTCTTCCGCCAGGCCCAAGATGCGCATTGCGGACATCAAGCGGTTGTTCCGTGGGATCGATTGGGTTGTTAAAAGATTGTTAGTAGTTACTCCGTCTGGCAGCGGTCCAGGGGACCAAACCTTCAGCACGTGAGGGGACTGCTCAATAACCACTGGCGAAGGTAATCTCCAATCGCGGTGAATGAGGGCATTAACTACAACTTCATCAACAGCTTGTTCAGGAAACCGAGGGATGGCAATTTCTTGCCCGTCTGGATATAGCACTCGATCGATTTCCCTTCCAGAGTTTTCCAGGATTAGTCTGCGCAGAGCCGGCAGCGCCAAAATTAGCGGGCCGGAAAATTCAGCGACTGCGGGATCGACTCCGGGGAAGTTCCGCCATAAATGGCGGATGGTTACTTCCCCGGGCAAGGATTCGCCGAAAAGTATGTCTGCCGCCTTTTTCGGATGGCCTGCTTCATTGGTTAGGCCCAGTTGCCGGAGTACACCTGTTGTCGTCTCGATGCCTGAAGCATCTTCTCCTTTGCGCATTCTTTCTCGCTGGAGGAGCGTTCTCGCTTCCTCAATAACGTCGAGTCGGTAATGAGGTTCTTTTGCACGACTTAGCTGATTAGAATAATCAGGGTTAGCTCTTGCTGCAATTATTGCCTGGCGCTGTGGTTGGTCAAGAGGTTCGCAGGAGGTTCCCTGCCTCCGGGTGGCGCGGCCGTCTTTCCGGGTATAAAGAGTAAAAGCTTCTGGAATGAAAATAAGAAGTAGCCGACATCCGTACGCTTCTATTGTCTTGACATCGACGCGTAGATTTGGCTCGGTCCGATTAAAAATCGTGCGGGCCACTTCCTCTTCACCACATTCTGTTCCTGTAAAGGCTCCTTGGCCAGAAGTTTTATCAGCTACGCCAATTACGATATGGCCGGTGCCAACATCACTATTCGCCATGCAAATTGCTTCGTCGATAAGCTTTTCAAAAAGCTGTGCCCGAGGATTGCCTTTCCCTCCGGTCTGGCTCCTCGAGCTCACAACCTGCGGGTCTTCTTTAAATTCGAGTATTAACGATTCGTGCTCGTTCGCCGTCGAACCCTGATGGATGGATTCCAAGGCTGTGGCGATGTGCCCAGGGATGCCATGCTGACTGTCCTCTATCTTCTGATCCATATGGTAATTCTACATTTCCCCAGGGAGTTGTTTGAAAAGCGCTTTTCGACGTTATAAACAACTCCCCAACAACTAACTAACAACTATCGGCCATTTTCACCGAAACAAAAACACGTTTCAGCAGCTCACAATAGTTGTTCAGAGTTGTTGGAAAGTTGTTTGGAGTTGTTGGAGAGTTGTTCATTAATCGCCACCGTCTCGCGCTTTTGCAGCAAACAAAGGTTAGGCTACCCTAATACCCAATCGGTGAGATGAACTCTGCCGAGCCGTTTAAAGTCCAACCTGAGAATGAGAACAGATGTCAGCTCGAGGCTCATGAAACAACAACATCAACCCCTCCCCGCTCGGCGATCCAAGCCTGTTTCGGCAGTCATGGTTGGACTGCTGATTGTCATTCTGGTCACGCTCAGCCTGGGGGTTAGTTTTTCCGTAGGGGCTCGCTCTACCGATTTGGTCGAAGTGTGGCAGGCATTACCACACGCGTGGGCATACCTGCTGGTGCCCGGAGCTGCTGAAGCAATGCCCCACAATGACATCGTTCTTCTCCTAGCGCTGCAGCGGATTCCGCGTTCCCTGCTAGCACTGATCGCCGGGGTATGCCTCGGCACGGCCGGAGCGCTCATGCAAGGATTTACGCGAAATCCGCTGGCTGACCCGGGAATCCTCGGCGTTGGCGCCGGCGCCTCGGCCGCGGTGGCGATTGGAGTTGCCCTCGGGCTTATCGACGATTCCTCCGCCTACACCATTCCAGCCATGATTGGGGCACTGCTGGTTACTATTTTGCTGTTCGCGCTGTCTTCCCGCGGTTCAATATCAAGCAGCCCATTAAGTTTTGTACTAGCCGGAATGGCACTGTCCGCCTTACTATCCGCTGTAGTCAACGCTCTAGTGCTCGCGGATTTCACTGTGCTGGATGCCTTGCGCCACTGGGCAACCGGTTCTGTGGCCGGCCGGGATTTCGGGGTAGTGGGCATAGTGGTCGGCCCCACAATGCTTTTCCTCATCCTCGGATTACTTCTCGGCCCCGGCCTCAACCTGCTTGCCTTGGGAGAGGAAACTGCACATTCTCTTGGTCTGGCTGTGCGCCGACAGCAAACCCTCGGCATTTGCGCCATCGCTGGATTAAGCGCCATGGCCGTCTCTGCTGCTGGCCCGGTTGCCTTTATCGGCTTGGCGGGCCCGCACATGGTCCGCGCTTTCGTTGGCGCCGATTATAAACGAGTCCTCCCATTATCAGGCCTGGTGGGAGGATTTCTGGCACTGTGGGCCGACATTGTGGGCAGGGTTATTGCCGCACCGGGCGAACTACCTATGGGTATTGTCCTTGCGATATTTGGCGTGCCCATGTTCATCTGGCTGGTTTTGCGTGGCCGGATTGGAGGCAATCTATGACAAGTAAGGTTATTTCGTCGATAAGCCTGGGCAGACTGTCCTTTCGCCTCAACCCGCGCCTTGTGCTCTGCCTTGGTGTGACACTCGTGCTGCTGTTCATTGCCGTGGCGTGGTCAGTTACCCAAGGAGAGTACTCCCTCACACTTGGCGAGGTCCTTACTGTGTTCGCTGGTGGCGGCAGCACAATCGAACGGGCTGTAGTCTTCGACTTACGCCTAGGCCGCAGCGTCGTGGCCTGTGCCGTAGGTGCTGCTCTGGCTTATTCCGGGGCATTGACCCAGTCGACGGCGCGTAACCCCTTAGCAAGTCCAGATATCCTCGGAATCACCCACGGCGCCGCATTCGGTGGCGCGCTAGCCATCATTTTCGCTGGCAGTGGCTCTGGAGGGGCACTGGAATCAGGCGCCAATATTATTGTGCAGAATGTGGGCTTGCCGGGAGCTGCCATCGCAGGGGCACTAACGACGGCCAGTGTCATCGCGCTACTGGCGCGCTCTGTGCGCGGCTCAATCCTCCAAGTGGTGTTGGTGGGTGTCGGTGCGTCAATCTTTCTTTCTTCGCTCACCTCATGGTTATTGGCATGGGCCCAATTGGATCGGGCAGCCAACGCCCGGCTGTGGTTAACCGGCTCTTTAAACGGCCGTGATTGGTCGCACGGTTGGGCACCGCTTGTCGTACTGTTGATCGCAATAGCGCTTGCCGGTTGGCTCTCTTTTCAGCTTTCAGCTTTGGTCCTTGGCAACACTACTGCCCACGTTCTTGGGCACCGAGTAGGTTTGGGCTACCTCATTCAATTGCTCACCGCTGTGGTGCTGGCCGCCGTGGCCGTATCGGCTGCCGGACCAATCGGTTTCATCGCCTTCGTATCCCCCCACTTGGCACGCGGATTAGCAGGAACGCCCACACCCCCGCTGGTGTTGTCCGCATCCATCGGCGCAGTAGTGCTCTTAGGGGCTGACCTTATAGCGCGCGTGCTACTTCCATGGGAATTACCGGTAGGGGTAGTAACGGCCTTCGTCGGTGCTCCCTTCCTCCTCTTCATGATTATCCGCATCCGCCGGAAGGAGACAGTCTAGTGACCACGCTTTTTCGCTTCGACCGCCTAACATCGGGCTACGGCGGAGATCCCGTGATCAAAGACCTTGACGGATACATCAACGAAGGAGAGATCACCTGCCTGATTGGCCCCAACGGGTGCGGAAAATCGACCCTGCTGAAAACAATGTGTGGCCTGCTGCCCTATGAAGGAACAGTTGAATTTGGCGGGCGTGAGCTCACGAACTGGGGTAGAAAAGAACGGGCGCGAGAAATGTCATTGCTGCCACAATCGCCTACCGCCCCGGCAGGGCTGACAGTGCGAGAGCTCATTGCCAGGGGGCGACACCCCTACCAGTCGTGGCTAACACAATGGTCAGACCGCGACGATAGTGTCGCTGCCGAAGCGATCCACACAACAGGGGTTGCAGGGATCGTCGACAAGCGTCTCAATGAACTATCCGGCGGGCAACGCCAACGAGCATGGATTGCCATGGCCATCGCCCAAGACACCCCGACAATGCTGCTTGATGAACCCACCACATTCCTTGACCTAGCAACTTCGGTGGAAGTTCTCAGACTAGTTCAAAGCCTCAACCGCACCCAGGGGCGCTCAGTGGTGATGGTTCTTCATGACCTCAACCTGGCGGCCCGTTTCAGCGACCGCCTCATCATGCTCAACCGGCACGGCACTATCGCCGCTACCGGCACACCAGGCGAAGTGCTTCACAGCGAAACTTTGAAGGAGGTCTTCGATCTTGATGCTGTGGTTGTTGACTCACCTGTGAACAACCACCCGTTAGTAGTCCCGCGCTAACCAAGCGGCGGCTAACCAAGCAGCATTGAGGCGGAGCTCTATTAGTTACTCTGCTCCGGAGATCTCCACCAGGAATTCAACCAACGCCTGTGCAGTAAAGGCATCAATGCGGAAGAAACGAGCATCCAAGTTAACCACATTATCGTTCACCACCGCTGGAATCTCAGCCAGCGCGGGATTCGACTTGAGCTGCTCATCCGCCGGTTTCGCGGTATCAAAACTCAAGGCAAAGACAGTCTCACCATCCAGTGCCAACGGAAGATTCTCAGCATTAACCGGGTTAATATCACCCCGGTTGCTTCCCTGCTGCGTCTGGGCAACCAAATCCGGTGCTGGGGTTGAAAGCTCGATACCGAGATCAGCAAACACCTGTCCCTGCGCTGACTCACTGGTGAAGAAGTTCATGCCATTGTCCTTGTTAAAGGTCACCAGATTCACCGGCTCGGCGATATCAAGATTGCCTTTCGCCTTCTTAACAGCATCTTCATAGTCAGAGATCACCTTCTCAGCTTCCTGCTCCAAGCCAGTCGCCTTTGCTACCTCCTGGGTGGTTTCCTGCCACGACTGATCCGAGTAGTCAATCACCTGAACAGGGACGATATCCTTGAGCTGATCGTAGATCTCGGCACCGCTATCTGCACCCACATTGGACATCACGACGAGGTCCGGCTCCTGCTCCAGAATCGCCTCTGCGTCCGCCGACCCGATAGTGAAAATCGGCTCAACTCCACGTTCCTCTGCGATATCGTTCCACGCCAAACCAAAACCAGTTCCGTCAGCAAACATGGGTGTATTAGGGTTTCCACCACCAGAAGCCACCACCGGAGCGTCGATAGCCAGAAGCGCGCCAGTTAAAGTTACTGAGGCAGAAACTACCCGCTCTGGCTGCTCAGGGATCGTGATCTCGGTTGGTTGCCCGTCTTTATCGAGGGTCTCCAAGGTGAGGGGAAAGGTTGATTCCGCTGAATCTTCAGCGGTCTCGGCGGAATTAGTGTCGGTATTGTCTGCCACGCTGGTGGATGTTGAATCAGCATTCTGCCCACCCGTATCAGCGCTTTCCGATGAACAAGCCACCAGACCAGTTGTGGCGACTACAGCGCAGCTGATCGTAGCCAGTGTGCGTCGAAAGTTTTTGACCATGTTTCTTCTCCTCATAAGCGGCTAGAGAACAATTATGAATTGTCCCTGAATTATATTAGGGTAGCCTACCCTTATTCTCGCATCTAGGGGAAGATACTAACCGGAGACAGGGCTGACAGGGCTGACAGGGCTGCCACCGAGCGAATCGGCACGGTTCCAGACTTGGCCCGCGGCTGCACATGGCCCGCAGCTATATCAAGACAGCACGTAGAGCGTCGAAAAGCGCTCCGCGCCACCAGGCATAATCATGACCACCGTCATAAATGGAGAAGCTGCTGCGCCAGCCCCGATGCTTCAACACTTGTGCAAGACGCTCGACCCGTTCGACGCTGAACCCCTCTTGCTGCCCGACACTCAACAGGATCTTTTCACGGCCCACTGGGAGTTGTTCGATTTTTTCGGTTACCCAGTCGACCTGCCTATCAGACCACGTGGCGGGTGCGCTTTCCTCACCCGGTGTCCACCACAGTGACGGGGATTGGCTGATGATGGCACCAAATACCTCCGGCTCTTCCATCAGGAGTTGTAAGCCCGACAAACCACCCAAACTCTGACCGGCGAAAACCATCGAACCAGTAGTGACACCAACCCCAGATTGGTCAGCCCACGCCACGGCTTGTCGGGGCAATGCGTGCGCCAGATCTGCAAAGAAATTGCTGTTGCCGGCCAGGTGTTCTCGCCGGTCTCGCGGCGAGGTGCTCACCGCCCCCACCACAGCCAACGGGGGAAGATAACCCCTGTGGATCGCCCTATCGAGGGCTCCAGGTAAGTCCAGTCCGTCAAACCAAACATCGGCATCTGTCAACACTAGTAGCCTCAGCGGCTGGTTGGTGGCTTGACAGTACTCGTGGTTAGGCAGGTAGAAGTGGCATTTGCGCTTGTGGTCTGCGAACCGCAGCGCTTTAGTTCCATGCCGACCTGCCGGAGCAGAGCCGAAGCCTTGCCAGCCTGAGCCTTGCCAGCCTGAGTTTTCCCAGTCTGAGTTTTCCCAGTCTGAGTTTTCCCAGTCCGGCTGGGGGGCCGCACTCGGCCCGGCATACACGCTCCAGCCGTTACACGATGAAGGATTAAGCGGATCCGGAAGAACGCTGGGGCCCTGGCCGGGTGGCGGAGTGGTCTGTGGAATCGGGCCGTTGATAGCAGAAAAACCATATGAGGCACGCAAGGTGGCTGGCAAATCCAATGTCAGCACCCACAGCGATGTGCCTGCTACGTTTTCCATCAGGCCCCGGGTCAGATTGGTCTTGTCACTAATCCTGTTCATACGCATCAGCACATGCGATGAATCAGGAGTGCTGCTACCAGATGCCTGGTGCCACGCGAACGTCACACGCTCAGAGGAACTATCCTGCATCGGCCAGTTATGAGAATTCAAAAACTCGGAAACAGCTGCAGGAGGCTGGTGGGAGAGCCTTCCGTGAAGCTGCTCAGCTGTGAAAAACGGGCTAGCCATGACCCGAGGCTACCTCGTCGTCAAGCACTTGTCGTCAAGCAGTTGTGGCATTGAGTTCGAGGAAGGTACAGCTTGCCCCACGGTTAGTTGCCGAAGCGCTGCTGTGCCGCCTACTTGCTGAATCCAAGTGCTGCACCAAAAATTCTGGCACCACAGGAGTCCACCGGCGAACATGAGCAGTTGCAGGGTTCGGAACGCGGGCTGCCCGCATTTCCCCAGGAAGTTGTTGAAAATGCGATTTTCCATCTTTTCAACAACTCCCATGCAACTATTAAACAATTATTGTTTTCAATAACCTACTTTAGCTCGAGAAAATCCAGCTTCTCCCCAGTTCAGGCTAGTTTTCAGGGGTTGTTTGGAGTTGTTTGGAGTTGTTTTAAACCCCGAACAGGCCAAGTCCATCCACATGCGCCATCACGCTGAGGTGTCCACGGCCGCATTGGCAAGGGGATCGAGCATTACTCCATGGCCTAAAAGGATTCGGCGTTTGGTTCTCTACAGGTTCTCCCCAGGGTCTCTTCGGTTGCCGGTTTTTGTTCTCACGGAAGAAAAACACGAAATTGGCAACCGAATGTGCCACTCGGCCCACCCTCCGACACCACTGCCCTATATTTGGACTATTGTTGGCATCCTAGTGATCACCATCCTATTGATCACCGTCTCGGTGACATGGATCATGAGCGTCCAATAAACATCCCCGGGTATGTATTCCAGAATCAATGGGGCCTGAAACCACAGCTGCCTCCCTCTCATCGGTGTATGATGCTAGCGACGCACAGAACAATCCTATAAACACCGCTACGACACAGCGAATTGTCGGGCTCAAGCGGAGATACCCGATCACCACCCCCAATAAAAACAAGACCAGAAAAAGCCCATGTCCCAGCAGCGCGTAACGCGGATCCCAGAATCCTTTGGCACCTGCGAGTAGACCGAGAGCGATCACACTCAACTGCACCAGTAATAAGGGGGCAGCGACACCCAAGAAATAACGTGACGCGAGAGAACGAGCAATAAGTACTGCCCATGGACGCGGGGACGTCAGCCAGGGTGAGCGACGCAAAACGTTGCGCTGCTGCGACTCAGTCCAGCAACCGTAAAACGTGACTATCGGGGCTGTGTACATGCAGCCCGTGTAGAGAACCACACTGAGTTCATTGAGGGAAGAAGTCCACGCCGACACAAGAAATGCAGCGACGAACCCGGTCACAGCGACTATCAGCACTGCGGCACCCGCCGCTACATCTCTTCGTAGTCTCACGAAGTCTCCCTCACATTATTGCCAATGAGTCTGGGCGGTATGAACGTTGACGGCACACCCGGTTCGAGAAAGATTAGTAGCAGTTGAACCACGTGACACATAGCTCCACATTCCCCAGCGGGTAGGTTGTGCAGTGCAATGTGCGTGTGTGGCCACATTTCCTGTACGCGAAGCGTTGTAGCAGTTGGTCCATGCAGCACGATTTAGGATATATGCTTGGCATCCGTGCGTCACACTGCCCCGAGGGCCTTCCCCAGCAGTAGATGCCGGTGCGAACAGAAGCCCGCTAGCAACTACTGCAAGGGCCAGGGAGACAATCCTTTTTTCATGGTAAAACCCTTTCCTGTGTCGGCTTACACTCGGCGAGCTGTTCGTTGACGGCAATGATGGGCCGAAAATGTGTCGCATCCTGCGCCTTGTGGGTCTTTGGGGAAACCGCGTCGAGTCCTGTTGAATCGTCGATCCGAGGAGCCATTGTCAATCACCTTAAAAGGTCGTAGTAAAAGGGTCGAAGAGTAGCTGCATGAATGATGCGTGTCGGTTTACAAGCCGGACGGCGTTGCGGTCTTGAATGCTGATGCAGTTACGTACAGCTGACGCTATCCACTGAGACAGGGCACAGTCACGGTCTGCCAAAACTTCAGCCACGCACACCCATACGGGTGTACACTGCTGTTTCCTTCCCGCCACCGCGACTAAGCTACGAAAGGTATCGCACAGGGTGAACAGGCGCTTCCGCTTTTCATTGCGGGGTGTTCCTTAACTATGAACCTGCGGTACGTGGCACGCCCCCGTGGGCAAGAAGGTTCGAGTCCTTCATTCTTTCTAAAATAGCTCCCGTTCGCCCCGGACTTTCTGCATGCTGGCCTGTGGCCCGAAACCGATGGGGCCGATGTACGGCACCCGGACGCTTCGCTGCCCCGCCGGCAGGCAGCCCGGCGCGGCGGGAGCTATCAAAACCAACTATCCGCAACAACATCACAAGGTGGTTTACCGTGGCTCTTTTTCGTCGTCGATCCGCAGACTTAGGTTGGACTACGCAAGCGGCTTTGACGCAGCAGTGGCACCCGGCGGACGGGCTGCGCAGCCCAGCTCAGGTGCCAAGCCATGCTCTTTTGCGTTCCCGTGACGGGAAAGTAGAGCCACTCCACGAACGTGAGTTTGCACGCCCCGGTGACCGCTTCCGCCTGGTGGATCTGCGGCGCCGCCACCTGTCCCTGGCTCCCCAGCAGGTACCAACCAGCGAGGGTATTGATGTCACACTGACCTTTGTGTTGTCGATCCGCGTGAGCAACCCACTGGCATATGTGCAGGCCGCGGCAGATCCTGAGAGTGAGATTTACTTGGCTGCTCAGATCGCGCTGCGTGAACTTGTCGCTGTCACTCCTCTTGAGCAAATGATCGGCTCCCGGATGGATTTGACGCCGGTAGCTCAGGCTGCAATTGCCGCAGGCCACGCGGTGGGTATAGATGTGGCACCCAATGTACGGTTGAAAGATTTTAGCCTGCCGCGGGAGATTAGTTCGGCGGTGGACCGGGCGGTCGTCGATAAGCTCAATGCTCAGGCCGATCTGGAACGTGCGCGCACTGAGGTGAAAGTGACGCGGGCACGGATGGGCACGGCGAAGGTGCTGGAGCAGAACCCGCTGCTGGCCAAGCTGGCTTTGTTGGAGGCTTTGCCGCCGGGAACCACGCTCGAGGTGAAGCAATCGGAAGAGTCCGCTTGAAACCTGGGCCTGATAAGGGAAAACTAGAGGTATGACAAAGGAAAACCTCACTCTCCCCGTGCCTGAGGGCTTGGCTGAAAGCGCCGCCCTCATTGGCTCCCCCACCGATTCGCTTTCCGACGACCAGGCACGGGACTTCATTCTCGCCCAGCTGGATGATGCCGATATTGACGATAAGAACGTGGTCATGGTCATCCCTGACGGCACTCGTTCCGGACCGCACGCGTTGATGATCCAGTCTGCGTATGACGCGATCGAAAACCGTGCGAAGTCCATCACCATTCTGATTGCACTGGGCACCCATGCTGCGATGGAAGAGGCTGCAATTGAAAAGCTGCTGGGTGTTGGCCCCGGTGAGCTCAAGACCCGCTTCCCCAAAGCTGAGATTGTGAACCATGACTGGCACAACCCGGATGCGATTGCGTCGCTGGGTACCGTACCTGCTGAGGAAATTGAGCGGCTGACTTCTGGGCTGCTGGAAGACCGTGCGATGGACGTGCAGATCAATAAGCTGGTTGCCGAGGCTGATGTGAACCTGGTGGTCGGCCCGATCTTCCCGCACGAGGTAGTGGGCATGTCTGGCGGTAACAAGTATTTCTTCCCAGGCTGTTCGGTGCACGATGTGATTGATATTTCGCACTGGGTGGGCGCGCTGATTACTGCCTCGGACATTATTGGCACCCTAGGGATTACCCCTGTCCGCCAGCTGATTAACACGGCATCGGATATGATTCCGGGTGAGAAGTTGGCCATTACTTATGTGGCTACCACCGGTGATGATGATTCCGTCACATTGCATTCCGTGGCCGTGGGCACTACCGAGTCCGCGTGGGCCGCTAACGCGGAGATTGCCCACCAGACCCATATCCGTTGGCTGGATCGCCCGTATCAGCGCATCGTGTCCAAGGTTCCGGAGATGTACGAGGACCTGTGGACTGGTGCGAAGGGTGTGTACAAGATGGAGCCGGTGTGCGCCGATGGTGGCGAAATCATCGTCTATGCACCCCACATCACTGAGATCTCCGAGATGCACCCAGGTATCGGTGAGATTGGCTACCACTGCATCGACTACTTCACCAAGCAGTGGGATAAGTTCAAGGACCACCCGTGGGGCGAGATCGCACACTCCACCCACGTGCGCGGTTTGGGCAGTTATGACGTTGAGACGGGAGTTGAAACGCTACGCTGCCAGATCACCCTTGCCTCTCAGGTTCCGCCGGAGGTGTGCGAGGCCTATAACTTGGGCTACGCCAACCCTGATGAGCTGGACTGGGAGGCATTCGAGGCCGACGAGGACACCCTTATCGTCGAGCACGCCGGCGAAATCCTGCACCGTTTGAAATCGCAGCGCGCTTAACGACGAGCACTTGCCTCGCCTTGTGGTTTTTTAGTTTCAACGCTCCTGCCACGCCACGAAGAGCCGCTGAGTATGGAAGTCACACTGTGGAAATAAGCGTGTCGGAGGGAAAATCCGCTGCGACACGCTAAAAGCTGCATTGTGACTTCCACTCTCAGCGCAAAAGGGTCGATGAATCAGCCACCCTGACAGTCAGGCGTGACTGGGGTGGTTTGGTGGAACAACAAGTGTCTTCACCAATCCGAGGGCTATATCACCCCACAGGAGAAAGAAGACATGTGCTATCAACAATCAGCCCCTTTAGGCCCTTACCCGCCCTTAATCCAAAAACAATAACCCCGGTGATATACGTCTCAAACGCAGGGATCGCTCCGAGGCTTTCATTTCCAGTGTAACACTGATAGCTATGGAACACAAGAAAACTGCAAAGAACAACCTTGAAGAATGGTTTTCACACGAGCGGATGAAGACCTACAGCTTTCACCCCGATCCCGAAGCTCTTTACCTATGGAATACCCATGTTACCAAGGCTTTCCTGGAGGATATTCAACACATAGAGGTGCTACTGCGTAACCGTGTTCACATGGTCGTTTCCGAAAAATACGGGCCACGTTGGTATGCCCATCCTCATATACCTTTTACGTTTCAGGCTAAGAACTCTATCAATAAGGCCGAACGACGTACGAGGAGTGATGAGGCACAAACACCACCGCCTGGGCGTGTAATCGCGGAACTAAGCTTTGATTTCTGGAGGTATCTTTTTACCAATACATATGCGACAACGATCTGGCCCTTGGTTCAAAAGACTCTTGTGGCCACGCAAGATTGCAACGGCGACGGCAGCCTTGTGCCATCTCTAGCCGATTTCCAAGATGAGGTTGATGTAGTCTACAAACTGCGCAATCGGTGTGCTCACCATGAGCCGATTATCAAACAGAATATGCAGAGCGAAAACACTGAGCTTGATCAGGCACAGAAAGCTATCAAACTGCTGGCCACATGGATTGACCCTGATGCGGCTGAGTGGATCACTGCACACTCCAGAATTACTGATTTACGGAGCGTCAGGCCGTAGGTTAGCTTCTGTGAAGCGAATACTGGCTCCCTAACTAAAAGGGCTCCCAAGCGCGGGGAAAATGCTTCCCATAAGAGTTGATGCCCTTTTGTTACCGTTTAGAGTTGCGCTCTCTCTGAACTGCACTTTTGCCACCTAGCGGAGCTTAACAGGCATCGTTTTTACACAGTTTCTGCAGAAGATTTAGTGGCAGGGCCAGAACCCTTCCCGTATGTTAGAAAGTATGAAAATCAATAAGAAATCTTTCATGGCAATCGCTTTTTCCGCTTCGACCGCACTAGCGCTGACCGCGTGCGGCACTGACGCTGACCCACAGCCAGCAACCGAAACTGCAGACGCAACCGACACTGCCGCAGAGTCCGCTGCAGAATCTGCATCCTCAACCGCACAGCAGTCCGCTGAGTCCGAGGCAGCCGATGACACCACAGCTGAGCCAACCGAGGCTGCGGCAGCCGCAGATGGCGAAGACCCAGTCTTCTCCGCACTCGGCGCTGTGCTTGGTGAGTACCCAGACGGCGTAGTTATTTCCATCGACCGCGAAGATGACACTGAGACCTACGAGATCGACATCGTCGACGGTGCTGACGTAGTCGAGCTGAAGGTCGATGCCGCCAACAGCAGCGTTGTCGAGGGTGAGCGCGACCAGAACGAGGACGAGGTGAACAAGGTCGCAGCCGTAAAGGTCTCCGCCGAGGACGCCATCCGCCAGGCCCTTGACCAGCACCCTGGTGCTATCGTCGATGAGGCTGAGCTCGAGGAAGAAGGCGCAGCAATCGAATGGCAGATCGACCTCGATGACACCGAGCGCAACGACGTGGGCGAAGTTCGCATCGTCGCCAACTAGTCTAGAGCCGCCAAGCGATCGTCGTTAAGCACGCGCCATCCCACCGCCTGGGGTGGCGTTAAGCTTTTCGGTATGGAAATCGACATTATCCAGCTGAAGCTGGAGCGCATTCGGGCGCGGCTTGACGCGCTCTACGCGATCGACCCCGCGGATGATCCGACGGTGCAGGCGCGTATCGACGAGCAACTCGATGAGCTGGAAATGTGGGAACAGCAGGAGAAAATGTTTCCGCCAGAGTAGCCTCTAGGCTGTGCAACTTGCTTCTCGTATTCTCACGTTGGTGGTCGGTCACGCCATCATGGCTATTGGTGTGGCGTTGTCCCTCGCGAGCGATTTAGGCACTACTCCCATCTCGGCTTTACCTGCCGTGACCAGCCTGATCAGTGGGCTCAGCGTGGGAACTACAACGGTGCTGGTTAACGTGGTGTTGGTCGTCTTGCAGATCCTGATTCTGCGGCGCGACTACGCCCCGATCCAACTGTTCCAGCTGGCGCTGCTTCTGTACTTCGGCCCGTTTATTGACGGCGCAGTGTGGTTATTAGACCAGTTGGGTGTGGGGTATTCGAATTACTTTCAGCAGTGGGTGCTCACGATCGTGGGCATCATCGTGGTGGGTATCGGCGTGACCCTGCAGGTACGTGCCAGGCTTTTCGTCCTGCCCGGTGAGGGGATTGCCCAGGCGCTCAGTTTTGCTTTACACCGCCGGTTTGGCGCGAAGCCCCGCTATGAGTTTGGGCGCGTGAAAGTTGTAACCGATACCGTGCAGGTCCTGTTAGCGCTGGTGTTGGCCTTGGTGTTCCTTGGTGGTTTCGTCGGCGTGCGCGAAGGTACGATTGCTGCCGCCTTGGCGGTGGGCTGGGTGGTTACCCTGTGTAATAAAATTGTGCCGCCGAAAGCTGACTCACGCGGCACCTCACGCGGCACCTCACGCACGGGGCCTCTAGGAGTGGAAGACTAGTACCATGCTGATACGCATTATTATCTTGGTCGCAGGTATCAGCTTGATGGCGCTTGGCGTGGCCTTAACAGTGCTGTCCACCTTGGGCACCACCCCGATTTCGGCTCTGCCTGCAGCGTTGAGCCCGATTACGGGCTTGAGCGTGGGTACGGTCACGGTGATCACGAACTCGTCGTATGTGCTGATTCAGATTCTTTTGCTGCGCGAGCGCTACCAGTGGATCCAACTGTTCCAGCTGGCCACAGGCGCGTTGTTCGGTGTGTTCATTGATGTCGCCATGTTCATTGTGGCACCCCTGCAAACCGATGCGTATCTGCTCCAGCTGCCAATGGCGCTGGCCGGGGTGGTTGCGATGGGCCTGGGGATTGGCGTGCAGGTTCATGCCAACGTGATTAATCTGCCCGGAGAGGGTCTCGTTCTCGCGCTGACTTCCGCTTTACGACGAGCCTTTGGTGAACGGAAACACTTACATTTTGGCAATGTAAAGATTGCCAGCGACTTCACCCACGTAGTGCTTGCCGTGGTACTTGCCCTGGTGTTTTTGGGCATGGTGGTGGGTGTGCGTGAAGCCACTGTGATTTCTGTATTTGCGTTAGGCCCGATTTCCAAGTGGTTCTTGGATAAGTTCCCTCCCTACCCTGCGATCGATTTCTCAGGTTTTCGGCGAGGATAAGAAGCTCCGAACTCAGAAAAGCCCTTGACAAATGCTAGCCTTAACAATACATTAGGTAAGCCTTACCTTATATCGTTGTTGAAAGGGACTTCTCGTGAACCACACTCGGCGCATCCTTGGCGCCAGCACTGCACTGGCACTTGCTCTCTCAATGGTTGCTTGCAGTAATGACACAGATTCATCAAACTCCTCGGACTCTTCCAGCGCCTCAAGCACCACGAGCGCCACGGATGGTTCGAGCACCGAGCAATCGTCGGAAAGCAACGCTGGCGGACATACTTTCACTGGCGATGACGGCAACGAGATTACCGTCGAAAGCACCGAACGCATCCTGGTCCTCGACGATGCCACCGTGGACATCCTCGATGCGCTCGAGATGAATGACTCGATCGCGTTCGCCCCTGAATCAACCATGGTCAAGGACAAGGTGTCAGCGGCGGAACTCTTCCCTGCGGGCAAAGGCGCGGTCACCGTCGAGGGCGTTATTGAGATGAACCCAAGCCTTGTAATCGGTACGAACATGCGCCGGCACGCGGACCTCATCAGCGGACTCCAAGACGCCGGAATTCCTGCAACGCTTATCGACGCATCCCAGCCTGCACCTGATATCATCACGAAAACTGCCACCGTTGTTGGTAAAGAAGAAGAGGGCACCGAGCTTGCAAAATCTGTAGAAGAGGACATTAAGCAAGCCGAAAAGAATGCTTCCGATATTTCAGAGAAGAAGCGCGTGATGGTCCTTTCTTCCCGTGGCGCCGGCGACACTGGCAACACTACTGCGGCTGGCCAGCAGACCCCTGCCCACCAAATCGTAGAGGCTGCCGGTGGCATCAATACTGGTGCGGAGTCAGGGCTGGACCGCTACCAAACTATTACTGGTGAAGGTCTCGCGGCCGCTGCACCTGACGTCATTGTTGTTTCTGATGATGAAATCGATGACCTCGGAGGCGAAGACGGAATCTGGGACCACGTTGATGGCCTTGCCGGCACCCCAGCTGCCGAAAACAAGGCATTGGTTGTCATGCCTCACGGACTGATTGCGCGCGCTAGCGTCAACACCGGCAAGGCCGCTCTTGAGCTCCAAGAAGCTCTGTACCCAGAGCTTTCCTAAACCCGCGAAGGACGTCCAATTCTTGTGAGCACCGCAACTTCCTCCCGCACATCCCGCACCAGCGCTCCCCCAGCCACGCGCACTGATGTCCGTCGCCCACCCGGCGCGATGGTTGCTACCGTCTGCGCCATGATCCTGCTTGTGGTTTTGTTCGCAGGGGTCATCCTTGGTCCCCTCTCGCTGAACCCTGGGCACACTGCACAGATTCTGTGGGCGCAGCTCACAGGAGGGGTGGCACCCGCTTCGACGGCAGAAGTTCACGTGGTGTGGGAACTGCGCTTACCCCGCGTATTGTTGGCGGCGATCGTTGGTGCATCCCTGGCAATTTCTGGAGCAGCACTACAGGGTCTTTTCGGTAATGAGCTTGCGGATCCAGGGATAGTTGGCGTGACCTCGGGGGCGTCGCTGGGTGCCATTATGGCCATTGTTTTTGGTATGACCGCCTTCGGGGCGTGGACGGTCCCGTTTATGAGTTTTGTTCTGGGTTTGGCCACGACCATGCTGATCTACGTTTTGGCGCGTCCTGGCGCTGGTGGCGGGACTGTTCAACTACTGCTGGTGGGCATTGCTATCTCTGCAATTGGTGGGGCCATAAATGGGTTTTTCACTTATATTGCTGATACCACCGAGTTGGAGTCGATTGTTTATTGGTCGATGGGCTCGCTAAACCGTGCTTCGTGGGAGTCGGTGGCTACCGCCCTGCCATTCTTCCTGGTAGGAATATTTTTCCTGATGCGGTTGGCCACACCCTTGGACGTTTTAGCTCTTGGTGAAAAGCAGGCCTTCCACGTGGGCTTAAATGTGAAAAGGACCCGTTTTCTGTTGGTTGCAGCAACTGCTATCACTGTCGCTGCTGCCGTGGCGATGGCTGGTTCCATCGGCTTTGTTGGTTTGGTTGTTCCGCATATGGTGCGCTTGTTGGTGGGGCCAGGGCACCGCTGGCTTCTGCCGATCTCTGCTTTGGGTGGTGCGATCATGATCGTGGCCGCTGATATTGGCGCGCGTACGTTGAATCCGCCTTCGGAGATTCCCATTGGCCTGTTCACCGGCATGATTGGTGGGCCGTTCTTCCTGTGGCTGCTCTACCGCCGTCGCACTAGCACTAAGTAGATGGGCAGGACCGTGAATAACCCCCTTTTGTCCGTGCGCGATATCAGCGTTGAGTTTGGGTCAAAGCTCGTGCTTGACGACGTCCATGTGGATCTTTACTCGCACCAGCTCACCGCACTGGTGGGGCCAAACGGTGCTGGTAAATCCACATTGTTTTCTGTGTTCAGCGGGGACATTTCTCCTAGTTCTGGTTCGGTGGACATCAATGGGCAGCCGTTGTCATCGCTTTCACCGAAAGAACTTGCGCAAATCCGGTCTGTCATGCCGCAGGAACATGTGATGCGTTTCAGCTTCTCGGTCGAAGAAATCGTCGGTCTGGCACGTCTTTCCCATTCCACCTCACCTGATGAAGATGAACAGATTATTACTCAGGCTCTGGCCACCGCAGATGTCTCACATCTACGCGAGCGCGACGTGCAAACGTTATCCGGTGGTGAGATGGCTCGCACCGCCTACGCCCGCACGTTGGCGCAGACCACGCAGGTTGTGCTTCTCGACGAGCCTACTGCCGCTCTTGACCTCAAACATCAGCAACGCGTGCTGCGCACCGCTCGTGACCTCACAAGCGAGGGTTGCTGTGTGGTCATTGTTGTCCACGATCTCAACCTCGCTGCCGCATACGCAGATCGGGTGATCATGCTCAATGATGGCAGCATTGTTGCCGACGGCACCCCCACTGAAGTATTACAGGCACCCCTCATTACCTCAATCTACGGGCAGAACGTTTTATGCCAAGAACACCCCACAAGGAATTGCCCGCTGATCGTGCCCATTGACTAAATAATTCAGGTTCTATGGCAGTAACGGTGACCGCGGGGGCACGTGCGGCATCGGAAATCTCGGCGATCTGCTGCTCACTTATCATTGCTGGGTTGAGAAAATAGAGGTCGTTTTACACCCACTCTGCGCAACCTGTAACTCCGTGTTAACATCAGTGAACAAACGGCTTAAGAGCTACACAACTAGTTCAATCGGGGGATTGTGTGATCACACAGCTAGCACCTTTTCATGACTTTGAACCGCGCTTTCAACTCGGGGGAAACACCAGCGAAGCAGACGATACTGCCAGCACGTGGATGGATGCCCACGACGAATGGACTGCCATTGCCGAAGATTTCGAGGACTTTGATACCTCCTGGTACAAAGGGGTAGCCGGGCAGGCTTTCGCCGGGCTAGTGAACACCAGCTACCCGGCCCGGTTGCGTTACGCGGCCGCTGCTCACGCCACGGTGAGTGACGCGCTGAGTGACTACGCCAATGACTTTGACTCAACCACGAACACTCTAAAAGCACTTGCCGGCGATGCCGCTGCCGCTCATTCGTCTACCAACCAATGGGCAGAGTGTGCAGAATCCGCCTGGACCAAGTGGGATAATGCGATGCGCCAGGGCAATACCAGCGCCGCTGCGGATCACCAAAAAGAGTATGAAGAAGCACTCAACTTTAACGCCGACTACAGCAAGGAATTTAACACTGCTCTTGATTCGGCTGACTCCATTGTTTCTGCCTTTAACACTCGGGTTGAGGGCTACGCCACAACCGTTACTGAAGCACCCAGAACCGCCACCGATACCAGCAGCTTCAGCTTGCCAGAAGACTACGACGGTGAATCTGGGCCCGCCCTGGAGGTTGATGCCCACCAGCTTAAGTCATCAGAGTCGTTTATGGACACGCAAGCTAAAGCGATCCTTGATACCGACGACTACCGGCCAGAACCCAGTGGCTGTGATCATGGAACAGGCCAACAGCTTAAGCGCGCTGTCGAAGACTTCATTGCTGACTGGGATGATGAAGCCTCTTTATTGGCCCAGAAGATCGTGTACACCGGTGATCTATGCCGCTACTGGGCAAAAGAATATATTCACGGCGATACCACCACGGCTGAATCGCTCAGCATGCTGCTCCTTACCTTGAATTTCACGTGGAGTGACTCCGCCATCAGCATCATCAACGGGATAGATGACCATGTTCAAGACCTAAATGACCTGTTCACCAGGCAAGCAAGTGCAGAATTAAAACTAGAGAATATTCCAGACAAACTAAGTGGCCTTGTAGGGCTAACCGCTCTTGACCTCGGGGGAACAGCAGTGACCTCCACCGTGGGGTTAGTGGCCGAAGTAGGAAAAGGAACCGACCCTGACATTGCAGTAAAAGCCGCCGCAGCAGAGGCAGGATTCTCACTTGTCGGCGGCGGAGTCGTAGCCAAAGGTATAAAAGCTTTTGCGCAAAGTAAAGGTCTGAAAAACGCTGGGTCTGAGATTGCCGGCGACACTCTCCCTCCTTTGATTCAAGCATGGTTCGCGCCGGGAGAAAAAGTGGCCGATCTCCACGAAGACCTCCGGTACGGTGACGGCCTAGAAGGATCGATGTAGGAAGTATCGATGAAGAACTCACTTCGGCAATGGTGTATTCATGGCCTCTTATCTTTAGCCTTCTTTTCTCTACTTCTCTTTTTTACGGTTGGTGGGCCGTTGAAGCTGATCAGGCGAGTAGAACCAGGATCCACCTACTACACGCTGTACGCAATAGTCGCCGTCCTCGGCAGCCTAGCATTTCTTAGATTCGTAATTCCTATAGTTGTTCCTCGCTGGCCACGATGGCTAGGACTACCCACTTCAAAAGCACATTTTGACGGCCACTACCTCACAGTAACAACCAAAGGAAGCACCACAACCCTAGCCACACTGCTCTACGCAGCATCCGCCATGATTACCGGAACGACAGAACTATGGGCAATCTTCCACGGCGACCAACCCGGAGAACGACGATCAGGGACCGTATTTTTTATAGGACTAGTTTTTGTGGGACTGAGCATTTACCTCCTCGCCCACGTTCACCATCGCAATATCGACTCATTCTCGCCCGAAAAATACAGCTTCAGCTATCCCGCCAAAAAATCAGAGCTGCACACGACAAGCACACCGCGCTACCAGAAAGGCTGGAGCGTGCTCAACGCGCCGTGGGTCCTCACCATCACTGCCGATTTCACCACAACCGGAAACCCCAAAAAACTCCCCACCATCCGTGAAAACAAGAACGGCGAAAGCACACACATCAACATCCCAATCCCCCTGACCTCGAACGTGTCACGCACACACATCGCCCGGTGGCTGACCACCGGCACAGTCAGCCCCCAACTCCACGCCCTCGGAATACCCTACGAACAACCACCATCGACCCAACCCACAACGACTACTCCCCCAACCCAGCAGGAAGGAGTCCAGCCATGAAAAAATCACTTCGGCAATGGTGTATACATGCTCTTTTCTGCTTGATCCTTTTATTTGGACTTTTCATAGTGACGATCGGCGGGCCAACTAAACTAATCGGCCGAGTAGAACCAGGGTCCACCTACTACACGCTTTACGCAATAGCGACCGTCCTCGGCAGCTTAGCATTTCTTAATTTCACGGTTCTCGTGTTCGCGCCACGTTGGCCACGTTGGTTAGGAGTACCCACCGCGTCGGCCTCCTTCGATGGGGCACGACTCAACATAACAAGCAAAGCAAATAGCGGTACTTATCTTCTCCTTTTTCAGGCTGCAAACATGATGATCACCGGAACAACTGAACTATGGGCGATATTCCACGGCGACCAACCCGGGGAACGACGATCAGGAACTATTTTTATTGCGGGCCTAGTCTTTCTGGGTGCCGCCATTTTCTCCTTCTTCCGCGTTCATCATCGTCATATCGAGTCATTTTCTGCTAAGAAGTACAGTTTCAGTTATCCAGCCAAAGACTCAGCGCTGCACACTACAAGCACACCAGACTACCAGCGCCGTTTAAACCCGTTCAACCTTCCGTGGGCACTCACCGTCACCGCCGACTTCACCACAACCGGCAACCCCAAAGAACTCCCCACCATCCGCGAAAACAAGAACGGCGAAAGCCAAAACTGTGATATCTATATTCCTTTGACCTCTAATGTGTCACGCACACACATTGCCCGGTGGCTAACCACCGGCACAGTCAGCCCCCAACTCCACGCCCTCGGAGTACCCTACGAACAACCACCATCGACCCAACCCACAACGACTACTCCCCCACCCCAGCAGGAAGGACTTCAGCCATGAAAAAATCACTTCGGCAATGGTGTATTCATGGCCTCTTGTCGTCATTCTCGATTTCCTTGCTGCTCATCTTTCACGTCGGCATGCCGTTGAAGCTGATCAGGCGAGTAGAACCAGGATCCACCTACTACACGCTGTACGCAATAGCCGCCGTCCTCGGCAGCCTAGCATTTCTTAGATTCGTAATTCCTATAGTTGTTCCTCGCTGGCCACAATGGCTAGGACTACCCACCTCAAAAGCACATTTTGACGGCCACTACCTCACAGTAACAACCAAAGGAAGCACCACAACCCTAGCCACACTGCTCTACGCAGCATCCGCCATGATTACCGGAACGACAGAACTATGGGCAATCTTCCACGGCGACCAACCCGGAGAACGACGATCAGGGACCGTATTTTTTATAGGACTAGTTTTTGTGGGACTGAGCATTTACCTCCTCGCCCACGTTCACCATCGCAATATCGACTCATTCTCGCCCGAAAAATACAGCTTCAGCTATCCCGCCAAAAAATCAGAGCTGCACACGACAAGCACACCGCGCTACCAGAAAGGCTGGAGCGTGCTCAACGCGCCGTGGGTCCTCACCATCACTGCCGATTTCACCACAACCGGAAACCCCAAAAAACTCCCCACCATCCACAAAACCAACAACGGCGAAAGCACACACATCAACATCCCAATCCCCCTGACCTCGAACGTGTCACGCACACACATCGCCCGGTGGCTGACCACCGGCACAGTCAGCCCCCAACTCCACGCCCTCGGAATACCCTACGAACAACCACCATCGACCCAACCCACAACGACTACTCCCCCAACCCAGCAAGAAGGAGTCCAGCCATGAAGAACCCGATCCGCCGCTAAAGCCCTTTCGGGAGTTAGTTCACCTTTATGGGAATAGGCCCCGCATGTGGTGCGCATCCAGGACGCGCTCCACGGCCATGGCCACTGCGGCCTGACGCATGGTGATGTCCTTCTCTTCAGCGAACGCCACCACGTCATTCCATACAGACATCATCGCTTCTTCCTGATGGGCCTGGACACGCTCCAGATCCCACCAGAAATTATCGCGGGACTGCACCCACTCGTAGTAAGAAACCAGCACACCACCAGAGTTGGCCAGGATGTCGGGAACGACCATGATTCCCTTGTTGTTAAGGATCTCGTCGCCACCAGCAGTGGTGGGGCCGTTCGCGGCTTCGATGACAACCTTGGCTTTGATCCGATCTGCATTGTCGGCGGTGATAACACCTTCAACAGCTGCTGGAACCACAGCGTCAACGTCGAGAAGCAATACTTCGTCCGGATCCATGGCCTCCGCGCCCGGGAAGTCAACGACCTTTCCGGTCTCATCGACATGCTTGGCTAGCGCCTGGGTGTCGATGCCATCCGCGTTATAAATCGCGCCATATACGTCAGAAATAGCAACGACTTTCATGCCCGCCTTGTCCATGAAGATCGCAGCGTCACGGCCAACCTTGCCAAAGCCCTGAACCGTGGCGGTTGCGCCCTCAATCTCAAGGCCCAGATGCTTAATGGCTTCACGGGTGGTGATAAACACGCCCAGAGAGGTTGCCTCAGCGCGGCCGACGGAACCACCAAGAGAAACCGGCTTACCAGTAACAATGCCCGGCGCGGTATAGCCCACAGCGGTGGAGTAAGTGTCCATGAACCACGCCATAGTCTGGGCGTCAGTACCAACGTCGGGTGCTGGAATGTCTACCTCAGGGCCGATAATCGGCAGGATCTCCGCCACATAACGGCGGGTGATGCGCTCGCGCTCAGCTTCCGAATACTTCGTGGGATCGAACGCCACGCCGCCCTTTGCGCCACCGTAAGGGAGGTTGAGCAGGGCACACTTCCAAGTCATGAGCATGGACAGTGCTCGTACTTCCTCCATGTCCACGTCCTCTGCGTAGCGGGTGCCGCCTTTACCTGGGCCACGGGTAAGATTGTGCTGCACACGGTAGCCGTGCAGAACTTCGCGGGTGCCATCATCACGACGGACAGGAATGGCTACCGACAGTTCGCGGCGTGGGGTGGCCAGCAGTTCGTAGTCATCGTCAGAGAAGCCCAGGATTTCCTGAGCCGCCCTGAGTTGCTTCTTGGCATCATCAAACGCGGTGCCGGTTACCGCAGTGTTCTCTGACATGGCAGTGTCCTCCTAATGCTTTCGCTCTACCTTATACTGATCTTTAATATTGATCTTTACCGAGTAGTTTATATCGTCGCCAGCAATTTAGTAATACTTTTTACAAAGAAGCTAATCCTTACCCCTCAAGACAAGAGGCCGACCCAGATTCCAGACTTCCTAGCCAACATCCCACTCAACATAACACTGTGGGAAGCTGTCTACCTCATAATTGTCTACCCACCGCTGTCGAGGCGCAGAGGCCGCCGCAACTTTTTAATCTCAGAACGCCGCCGTTTCGCCTCCAGGCGACGGCGCACCGATCCCCTGGTCAGTTTTGTCTTCTTTCTTGGCGGCGGGTCAGGTGCTAAGGCATCACGAAGCATACTGGCAAGCCGGTCCCGCGCCTCGTTCCGGTTGCGGAGTTGGGAGCGCTGAGTAGCAGCTTCCACCATGAGCACCGTAGTACCTAGGTTCTTGATGGCACGCAGCCTCTGCTTCTCGCTCAGGACTCTGCACTGTTCAAGATCGAGGCTGAGCTGCACCTTGCTGTCCGTCGTATTCACGCTCTGGCCACCCGGGCAATCTTTACACCCTTTCCACCACGCATGCTTTACACCTTAGATTCCGTCTCTGTGCGGCCGGTTAATCGTCGTAAAGCAAAATTTATCACCCTCAGTGAGGGTAAAGTGATGAGGGCAATCAGCATTTGAAAGTTAATGCGGAAAGGAGGATCAGTGCCTTATACGCCACCGTTCCAACGAAGCGCGCGCACCGACATGCTCAGCATGCACATCGCTGAACTCGTCGGAATGTTGCGGCCACATTCGGCGCTCAGCACCAATCCCTCCCTCCACCGTGATCTGCGTGTTCGTACCATCCACTCGTCGCTAGCTATCGAGGGAAACACTCTTTCGGAAGACGCGGTGACCGCAATCCTCGACGGAAAGCGAGTCCTCGGACCCGAAAGTGACATCCGGGAGGTCAAAAACGCGCGCAACGCCTACTCCCTGCTGCCAGAGCTCAACCCGCACAGCGTGAACGATCTCCTGCGCGCCCACTTGACGATGATGGACGGCCTAGCCGCCGGCGCCGGCAGATTTCGGGCCAACAACGTGGGCGTGTACCGGGAAGGACGGCTCATCCACACGGGTACACCAGCCCGCTACCTTCATACCGTCATTACGGACTTGTTCAGCTGGCTACAAAATACCACCGAACATTCGCTGCTCACTTCATGTATTTTCCACTATGAGTTCGAGTTCATCCACCCATTCAGCGATGGAAACGGGCGCATGGGTCGCATGTGGCAAATGTTGATTCTGGCACGCTGGAGGGACATGCTGCAATGGCTCCCCGTTGAATCCTTGATCGCACAGCGACGAGATGAATACTACGAGCGCTTCATCACCTCGAACAACGAGGGCTCCAGCACTCCATTCGTCGAATTCATGCTGGAGATCATCGCGGAGGCACTCCAGCCCTTTGCCAATCCACCAGACCCCGCAGCTGAACGCGCACGCCACACGCTGGCCTTCTTCCGCAGCGACCCCACCGCCACTGTTCGTGAACTTGCTGCCCATCTAGGATGCTCTGTGGCCACAGCCGAGCGCACCGTCAAGCAGCTACGCGAAGAGGGTGCACTGGTGCGGCGCGGAAGCGCACGTAAAGGCCGGTGGGAAGTGCTCTCTTAGCAGCTTCCCTAGCCTGAACATCCCCAACCTGGACGGCATTTCTTTGGGTCGTGCCACTACCAACCCATCCCCATTAAAAGCCGAGGCTACGCAGAAGGAGTGGTGGCAGCGGCACGGCGAAAGCGGCTTGTACGCGGAATCACTATGGGTTTTCCGGTCCGGGGATCTGCAATCACATCACACGCAATCTCGTAGACTTCCTCCAAAAGCTGCGCAGTAACAACATCTTTCACCGACCCCTGCGCAACAATCTCGCCTGCTTTCATCACAATCACATGCGTGGCATACCGGAAGGCAAGAGTTAACTCATGAAGGACAGCAACAACAGTAGACCCGGCTTCGTACAAGCCAGCCGCCAAATCGAGCACTTCAACCTGGTGCGTAATATCCAAAAAAGTGGTGGGCTCATCCAACAAAACGATCGGCGTTTGCTGCGCTAACACCATCGCCAACCACACTCGCTGACGCTGCCCCCCGGAAAGGGCGGCAACAGGTCGATCTTTCAACTGTGCGACATTAGCCCGCTCCATGGCCCACTCCAAGGCCTGCTGGTCTTGCGACGACCACTGTCGCATCATCGTGTGATACGGATAACGGCCGCGCGACACAAGATCTTCAACAACAATTCCATCGGGGGCGATCGGATTTTGTGGCAGCAAACTGATCTCTCGCGCCACCTGCTTCGAAGGATACGAGCGGATATCAGCGCCGTCGAGAAGCACCTCGCCTGTCGACGCGGTGGTCAACCTAGCCAGACTTTTCAACAAAGTGGATTTGCCACACGCATTAGGCCCAACAATGACAGTAAATTCACCATCGGGAATTTCTACGCCCAGGTGGGACAAAACCGTCTTATCGCCGTATCCAACACTGATATTTCTGGCTTCTAACCGTGGCATCAGGCCCAGTGTCCTTTCCATTCTCGATACAAAATCCACATCAGGTACACCCCTCCAACCACGCCGGTAATCACACCAACAGGCAACTGAGTAGGGGCGAAAAGACGCTGCGCAATCACATCACTCACCAAGACAACGACAGCCCCCATCAACGCTGCGACACCCACACCGGCAGTTGCGGTGCCAGAAATCTTGCGCGCCAATTGCGGGGCCGCCAAGGCAACAAAACCAATCGGGCCAGCAACAGCAACCGAAACCGCAGTGAAAGTCACCCCCAACGCCAACAAACGCCCCCGCTGGGCCTGCACATTCACCCCCAACCCGGAAGCAACATCATCACCGGTAGTCATAATGGTCAGATCACCCGAAGCAGCAAAAGTAAGGGGAAGTAAAAAAGCCAGCACCAAAGCCAGAAAACCAACCTGTGACCAACCAATGCCGTGCAGCGAACCAGCCAGCCACAGTTGTGCAGTCTGTGCTGCGGATAGTTCAGCCTTCACCAAAAGCAAAGTATTAAGCGCCTGCAGAATGAAAGACAGACCCATTCCGACGAGCACAAAATGGATCCCATTAATGCCGCTCGAACGCGAAAAACCAAAAACGATAGCACCGGTAAGCAACCCGCCCACAATCGCTGCCACACCTGTTGCAAACGGCCCCGTATTGAAAACAATAATCTGTACAACCGCGCCGGTAGCCGCCCCAACGCTAAACCCCGTAATATCCGGGCTGCCTAAAGGATTACGCGTCAGCGCCTGGAAAATCGCCCCAGCCACCCCCAGGCTCACTCCCACCAAAACAGCCCCCAAAACACGGGGCAGCCGAATATCGCGAACAAAGAAGTTAGCCAAGTGATCAGTTGCTTGCCCAACCACAGCAGAAAAAGTTTGTGCAAGGGTTAACGGGTAGTCCCCCAGCATCAAAGCAGTCAACCCCACAACCGTAATAGTCGCCACCACGGTTGCGCTAAAGATTAAGACTCTCCGCCGAATCCGGCCCTGATATAACCGTGTCTTTAAATACACGTAGGAAGTCATACCAACAACCTTCCCGTGCTGCGCTGGATGATCGCCACGAAAACAGGACCTCCAAGCAAAGCTGTCATAATGCCGGTCTGAATCTCCTGGGGCATCACCACAACACGCGCCAATACATCAGCAACCAGGAAAAACACCGGCCCAGCAAGCAAAGACAGAGGAAGCACCCACCGCACATCCGGACCAACCAAAGCCCGCACTAAATAAGGCACTCCCAAACCGACAAACATGATCGGCCCGACCGCAGCAGTCGCAGCCCCAGCCAACAACGTGATCGACAGCAGCACTGTGATCCGCAAAGCCTTCACATTAATACCCAGAGCCGCACCCGTTTCATCGCCAAGCGCTAAAGCATTTAAAGCAGGGGCAGACCACAACGCCAATATCAAGCCCGCGACAATAAACAGGATCACAGCCCCAATAATGCTCCAACTGCGAAACTCCAAAGAACCAGCGGACCAGAAACGGAACTCATTAAACACTTTCTGATCAGAAATGATCACCAACTGGACAAACGATGTCACCGCCATGGAAAAAGCAACACCAGCTAGCACTAAACGCGATGGAGATGTGTGCCGAGACGCTGCCCCACCAAGAATGAAAACCGCAGCCGAAGCAAGAGCAGCACCCGCCAAAGCAAACCATAAATAAAACCAAATAGACGTGTTGCCAATAACCGCCACCGCCGTCACCACAGCTAAAGAAGCACCAGCGTTGACACCGAGGATACCCGGATCCGCCAACGGATTACGGGTTAAGGCCTGCATTAACGCGCCTGCCACTGCGAGAGCTGCGCCAACAATAATAGCCAGAACAAGCCGTGGCAGGCGTTGATCCAACACCACCCGGCGTGCCTCAACCGTCCCCTCACCCTGTAGGGCTGCAATTACATCACGAAAAGGCAAAAGATTAGACCCAATGGCCAAAGAAAGAAGCGCCAACCCCACAAGTAAGGCAAGCAGGACCAGGATAGAACCGCTTCGCCGTGCAAACCACGATACCGCAGGGCGGGATCCTGCGGTGTCAGCCTTCAAGGTAGCTGTAGTCACTTCAGAACTCAGTTCCCTCCTCACCGCTGACGCTACTGCGACGCGGGCGGTTGACATACACATAGGCGATGACACCGGTCAGCCCCACCAGCAGGATGGAACCACCAACTGTCAAACCGACAATCGGGGCCCGAGGAGAAGAACCCGAGGCGGAACTGGCATAAGTATCAGAATTATCCGGATTAAATAGACCTAAACCGGCCGATGAGTCACCTCCACCGGTCCCGCCATAGTTTCCGTTGCCCCCACCCTGGGCGGCGAGAATATCACTAGACGTTTGCAGTTGATCGCCACCGCTATTCGACGAGGACGCACCACCGCCACCTGGAGAACCAGCACCGGATCCGGCAGAGCCTGACCCACCGGAATCACCGCCACCGCCAGCGGGTTGCCCCGCTTGATTAGATTGATTACTACCTGCGACCTGTTGGCGCCTCACAGTACGGCGGTTACCTGTTCCACCACCTGAGTCGGTAGAACCCGCATTATTGGCCGTATTGCTACCCGTGTTATTGCCGCCGCCACCGCCGATGACACCACCGCCAGTGTTGCTAGGATTCCCACCTGAATGGTCTGTTCCTGAAACAGTTCCAGGACTATTCTGCCCACCACCAGATCTCCGATTGCCACTAGGATTTTGTGCGGCACCACCACCATTGTGGGTTCCACCACCTGCGCCACCGCCAGAATTGGCTGCAGGCAAAACCTCAAAGTACTGAGACTGGTGGGTGTAACCTCGGGTCTCGCCAGCGTCGTTAAGCACCTCCGTGGCCAAAAACCGCAGCCAGTAGTTACCGCCTGGCTCAAGCCCACACGGAATATCAACAGAGTTCACTGCATAACCAGTGCTATCAGCTCGGGCTTGAGAAACCACACCTTGGCCCTGGACCGACATATCCCCTCCTGAGAGGGCACCGTCGTTGATTTTCACGTTGACGATCTCATTCGGGGCGAACCCCCACACTTCCCAGGTCATCGTCCCGCACGCCTCCACAGACGTAGGAGACAGCGCAGAACTTGTACCAGGGGTATTAGGTGACGCTCCGCCCGGGGGCAACGAATGCACTGGTGGGGCGAAGGCCACACCAGCCACGAGCGTGATGCCAATGGCTGCTAGCCTCCGTTTCATCTTTTTCACGTCATGTTACCTTTCTCCGTTCAATGGTTTAACGGCGATTACCAGCCGCTTTCCAGGCGTAGCTCCCCAACCCCATAGCACTGACAACAGCAAGAGCTACCAAAATAATCAGCCAATCACTCAACGTCATGAGCTTTCCTTCAATGCTTGTAGGCATTGACGCAATAAGAGTACTGCCCTCACCATTTTCCGGCACGGTCCCTACGGTGTCCCCACTGCTGAACGAAACACCAGTCCAACCGATCAGGTCACCGTTGGAGTCCAGGATTTCAAATTTGTGCTCGCCATCTCCCAGATTCGCAACATCAATAACTAGCTGGCCATTCTGATCAAGCTGTTGCCAGCCATAGTCCATCTGCTCCGGCGAATAACCATAAACATAGACCCAGTCACCTGGCTTCATCGTCTCCGAGGTCACCGTGAGGTAAAAGTCATCATCAAGAGTTCCTTGAATATCGCCGATATTGCCATCATCGAGTTCACCAGCATCCTTCACCGTGGAATCAGGAACAAAGTCTGGCTTTGGCTTCTTCGTTTGAGTGTTGCCGTTTCCACTTGCATGGGCGGGAGTCGCAGAGGCATTATTGCCACCGCCTGTAGCTTGTGAACCACCACGTGAAGCTGTAGACCGCTGTGCTGGCGAGGAGTTTCCAGTGGCCCCGCCACCGATAACTTCAGTGATCTCGATAATCTCTTCAACATTGCCACCACCATTTCGCCGATTGTTAGTTGCACCACCCTGATTGTTATGTGGCGTATTTGTTTGGTTGTTTTGGTTGTTTTGGTTGTTTGCGGTGGTACGACCGTTCTTGGCAGCTTCTGGACGTGTAGCTGCGACCTGCTTATCCAGATCTTTAATCGAGCGCTCAAGTGCCCCAATTTCAGTAGCTATGCCCTGAATTTGCTGGCTTCGTGACGGTGCTTGTCCTCCAGTGCCCTGTTTACCTTGTTTAGGCTTCTCGCCTTGACGGCGATTACCGCCGCCGCTAGTGTCACCGGTTTTGCCGCCATCGGAAACAGGAACGTTGCCGTGGCCGTCGTTAAGCACAACCGTGTCCCAACCATAAACCTGACCAAAGTACGGCTCACCAGTTGCGTCTTCACCATAGTTACCGTTTTGCACTAAGAGCTTAAGTTCCCCAGGCAGAAAAGTCTTGCCCTCTGTAGGCAAAGAAATAGTACCGTCCGCGTCGGCTTGGAACCACTCACCCTGCCATGGAATCCGGTAGTCCGAACCACGGTAGATCGACGCATATACCCAGTCACCTCGGCTCGCAGCCGGAATGGTCACTTCCACGGTAGGCCCCGTTACCCGGGCGGTCACCCCGCCCCCTGAAGGGCCCTGAAGAGACGTGGGCACAACCGGAAGCGGTGGCTGATTCGGCTTGTACTCGCCGTGGATGAAAGGCACGGCTTTTGTAAAGATCGGGTCACCGTCGTTAAGCGAACCTGTGAGGAACTGGACACTGTGTAACCCGTCGGAGAAGACAGGTGTAGAGCCTAAATCACCACTGTTGGTTCCATCTGGCAGTGGCACTTTTGCATCGAACGTGCCGGTCTCCGGGTCAGATGCGACGAAGTACCAAATCGTACGGTTTGAATGCAGGCTATCATCCAACCGTGAAATTGCGCCCCCATCAAGTTTCACCGAGACCACTACACCACCAGAGTGGGCGTTACAGAAACCTTCCCCACTAACGTGGAGGAATCCGTCTTCAGAAAACTCGGCAGCTGTCGCATTCGGCCGGGAGTTAGTAACACATTCCACCTGGGGCCGATCACTTGCCCACCGTGTGCCATTGACTACCAGCGGAGATGTGGTTAAGGTCCGCTGAATATCCCAACTGTGCAGGCCGGAAGCAAAGTTTAAAACGAAATGCTGCCCGGCCTCGAGATTGGAAGGCAAATCAATCGTGGCGGTGAAATCACCATTCTCATCCGCTTGGATAACTTGCCACAGTGACGGGTCTGGCACATTGGCTGTTGGATGGTTTTTAATGTCACCTCCACTCCGGGCGTAGTCATTGGCCAGGTACACAGTTTGGGATTCATCGCCTGGCAGTACAACTGGTGTGAGCGTTCGTGCCTTGACCACCACGGATGACCCTTGGTTTGCTGAACCTCCAGTCCACCCTGTTCCGGTCACGACGATATTGCCACCTGATTCAATATTCTCGTCATAGGTCAACGTGGCGATTTGGGGTTGCCCGTTTGCCCCCAACACTTCGTGACCGTGTGCGTCTTTCAGGGTGAACGTCACCGTTCGCTGAGAAGCATCACCTAGGAGATCGGCGGTGGTTTGGTGGAGATCCTCCGCCAGCTGAGCATCTTCCGCCAGCTGAGCATCTTCCGCCAGCTGGCTGTCTTCCTCCAGCAACGTTTCATCAGGTTGAATGTCTTCCTCAGCTTGGGCAACCGGAGTGTAGGCGGTGAGAATAAGAGGCAGAGCAAGGAGCGGTGTGAGAATGTGGCGGATGCGGTGACTTGTTTGGCGTTTCATGGTCTTTCGTAGAGCGTAGGGGTTACGAGCATTTATAGGAGGTTGGTTTCAACATCGTCGAGGATGCGGTTCATCAGAAGTGGGCCCCCAGTTGATGTCCAGGCAGCCCCATCGACTGGGATGATGTGGTTTTTCTGGTAGGCAGTCAGGTCAGTAAAACCGGGGACTTGGATAGCTACACGCAGTGCGTCTTCTGCGGCTGCGCGGTCGGCATCGCCACCTGCTTCGGGGTTGGTCACAGAGGAGCCGCCCAGAGTGCCGAAAAACATGTAGTCGGCATCGATCTCAGCAATATTTTCTGCGGACACTGGCCAGGAGTGCCCGCGGCCTAACCGGTCTTGGGAGGGTGGACGTTTCAAACCGATATCTTCAAGAGCGCGCCCGGCCGGCAATTCCTTCAGGATGAGCGATGGGGCGTTGCCCTGCCAGCGAACAATAGCAAAGGTGTCGTTGTGGTAAGCAGTAAGTTGCTTTTTCATTTCTTCCGCTCGTTTTTCGTACTTTTCGACGACCTTTTCTCCCTCACCTTCTTCGTTAAGAGCTTGCGAAACGAATCCAAGGTTTTTGCGCCAATCTCCTCCTGCATAACCGGTGTATACAGTAGGCGCGATTTCTCGCAAGGCTTCAACAATGGGCGGGTTGTTGTTTACTGATGTGCCGTCAACAAGGATGAGGTCAGGTTGGACCGCTCCAATCGCTTCGAAGTTGAGCTGGGATACGGAGCCTAGTAGAGGGATGTCAGCTGCCCTATCCATGAGGTAAGAGGGAACGGTTTGCTGTCCACGTCCGGCAACAGTACCTACTGGTGTGTGCCCTAATGCTAGGACCGCATCAAGCGTGGGCTCAGACAACGTCACGATTCTTTGCGGTTTGTCTGGTACCTCAACTGTTGTTCCTTCAACGTCCACCATGGTGCGGGTTGCACCTGTGGCTGTTACGGATGTTCCGGTGTCTGAGCATGAGGCTAACCCTGCCACTGCTGTGCTCACAGCGAGCAGTTTCAGAAAAGAGCGACGCGTAAAGCGTTCTTTATTCATTGTTCGGTCATTCCTCACAGTAGTGGTTGCCTGCGTTGGCTGCCTGCTGGCAGATGGCATTTAGAAAGGCAGGAGATGCAGTGGCAGTAGTCCTTGGCTGGCGGCGATTGCAGCGAGAATTCCTAGAACGGCCAGAATCCCTCCAGCAATTCCTAAACCTTTCGACGATTGCGTGTCGTTGTTCCCTTCCTCGTTTGAACTTAACGACGATCCGCCTGGTTGAGTGCCAGGGTCTGGGTTTGGCTTCGTACCTGGGTCAGGCTGAGGCGCTGGGCTTGGTTGACTCTGCGCAGCGGTAAAGGTGAGACCCGAATCGTATCGGCGATTGCGATCTTCCCCAGGCAATCTCAACATCACTGCCATTTCTTGGCCAAGTAGCTCCTCCTTCACCGGAATTTTAATGTCGAGGATAGAGACCGTACCTGCCGCGCTAGCAACAGCATTTGAACGGTCCGGGTGATCCTCGATGAGGTTAATTCCCAGCACGCCCATATTGTCCACTGACGTAGTAGGTGGAACATTGCGCACGGTGAGAGTGATTGTGGATCCTAGTGGAATGCCGGAACCGTGTGGAGTGTTCACGCTGATTTCTGGGCTACCACGAAAGCGAGAATTCTTCACGGTTCCTTTAGAGCCGGTTAGCACAAGTTCTGCTTGTTCATTTGCCAGGACTGGGGTGGCGGTGAGGTCGAGAGCAGTTTGAAAACTGCCTTCGGGTCCAGCCGTCACGGATTGCTCTCCGTCGCTGAACTTGGCGGGTTGACCTTTGATCGTAGCTGTCACCGTTTCTCCTGGCTGAAAACCTTTCACTTGGAGACTTGCGCCGAATCCTTGTGCAGTAACAGTGACATCAGGTTCATAAAGTGGTGTCGTGCCATCGTTTTCTAGAACTTCAAACCAAGCGAGCTTAGAGATTGGCCCAGCAGGATCGCCATCAGTTCCGCTCAGCACGCGAACCCAATAAGCGCCAGGCTGAAGATCTGCAGGAATTCTCAACGTTCCCTGCCAGGATCCGTCAGCTTGTGGCACGTTGGGTGCGTTGAAATAGGCCGTACCGCTACCATCTACTTCAACAACGTCCGTTCCGGCTTGATTATCTTCAAAACGAAGATTGACTCCATCGTTGAGTTTAAATGATAAAAATGCCTGTTCGGAGTTTCTGGGGTTGAACCCTGTGCCAGATATTGTCATCACATCGCCCTGGACAACGGGCTGGATCGGGTTAATGGTTCCTGGCCCAAGGTCTACCTGGCGTGGTACCTCACCCGTGACAGATTTAGTAAACGTTGTCTCAGCTTGCGCAAAGGAGATAGGAGCTTCGGTAACGAAAGTGCCTGTAGCTATCAGCGGGACAGACACCGCTATGACGATTGCGCGTTTTGCAGTGAGAAGGATTTTCATTTTTACTCCAATAACAGCTTTTGTTCTTGTTGATTAGTTGATGGCGGTAAATATTTGGTTATGTCGTTTGAATTTTCTAATCACCCCGCAGTTGAGAATTACTGCGGGTGAATATTGGCCCCCTCGACAATCACTCGGACTACCGGCAATTGGAGCCAATAGCCCGAGCGATATCGTCCCATATCTTGCTTTAGAGGTTTAACAGCTCAATGATTGGCTGGGGAATGAACTGCTTAGGAATGACTCCTGCATGCAGCAGGAATCCGATAATCCCAGCTGCTGCAGCGACAACGGCGGCGACAGCACCAACCGCTATGACCGGCTTCGACGAGGCCTGATCGTTGGAGCTTCCAGGCTTATCCTTGTCGCCAGGCTTATCCTTGTCGCCAGGCTTATCCTTGTCGCCAGGCTTATCCTTGTCGCCAGGCTTATCTTTGTCGCCAGGCTTTGGCGCTGGCGCACCATCCGCCAGGCTGAGCTTGGTTATCTGGTTATAGCCTGATTTACCGTCTTCATTGGTGACATCGGCTTTGTTGACCACGTAGACGGCACCGTCTTTACCAAGGGAGACGTGGTTGACGCGCGCACCTCCGCCATCAAGGTTGGCGATGATTTCGAGGGTTTCAGCATCGATGACGGTGATGGTATCGCCACCGAAGTTGGTGACGTAAACCACATCATCCTGCGGGCTGTATTCAGAGTTCAGTGCACCTGCACCCGTAGGAATGTCCTTGATAACCTCACCGGTTTTTGCATCGATGACGAGATTATTCGCGGAGCCCTGGGAGCTAACATGTAGGCGGTTGCGCTTTGCCTCGTATGCAATGCCGGAGCCGCGGACAATCTGCTCGTCCTTGAAGTTGTCCCAAACGGTTACCTTATTGCCGTTGCGGGTTTCAATCTTGGCCACTTTAGCTTCCACCAGGGACACCGTGTATAGGTCACCAGTGTCCTGGTTCATGTCCAGTGCCATAGTGTCAATGAAATCGTCGATAATGATCTTTTCTGGTTCAGCCTCGAGATCATTGCCGTCGAAGACGGTGATCAGACCCGAGCCATAGCGCGGGGAGGACACATATGCCTTACCAGTTTGCTGGTCGACGATCACATCACGAGAGTGGTGGACAGCATCAGCTGGCCATTGTTTCTTCAGTTCAAGGGTGTCAGCGTCATACACAGCGATCGTGTTTTGGCGGGTGTTAGTAATCCACACCAGGCCACGCTCATCATCAAGGCCAACGCCATATGCGGCCCAGAGGCCACCACGCCCATAGTCAGTTTCTTCTGGAGTTGCCTCAGCCTGGATTTCTAGGGTGTCTGCATCCAGCTTGTATAGCGTGGACTCCTTGATCGGTGGGCGCCCTACCGAACGGGTCACATACACGGAGTTACGCTTTTCGGAGTAGGCAGTCTGGTAAAGACCAGACGGCAGGTATCCCTTGGTGATGTTGAACTGCTCTTCACCAAACTTGACGTTTGAAGGGGTTAGCTGCTGGCCGGAATCGTAAGTTACCGGCTCAGCTACACCTGGCAGAGCCACGGTGACGGTCAGTTCCTTGAACAGCAGTTTGTTGTCATTTGGAATTTGAACGCCTTCGACCGTGATCTCATCGAACACGCGCACAGTTCCGTCGTGCTGTTTTTCTTCCCGCTTTTCGGTAGCGGTGCCTTTCTGGCTATCACTAAGCAGTTCAACGTCTTCCCCGACGAGACCTACTCCCTGCAAGGTTGTGCCTTCTGGCAGGTTGGAAACTGTGATCGTGGCAGCACTTCCCAGTGCCGGTGTGCGACCTACATCGGTGCTTGCAGAAATGCTCGGGGTGCCAACGATCGTGGTCTTCGCTTCGGTACCACTATCACTGCCAGTGAGGACCAGCTCAGCTTCTTCACCAGCAACGACACTAACTCTGCCGAGGTTGACTACGGCGCTGACGTTGCCGGTGGCACCAGCCTCAATCTCGTCGGTTGCACGGCGACCTGCACCAAAGCGCACGGACTCGCCCTTAACAGTACCGGTGATTTTCTCTCCTGGGGTAAATCCAGTGGCCTCAACATCAACCAGGGTTCCGCGCGTGGTTGCACTGGAGATGGTTCCCTCTGAGTTATCAGCAGCCGGTGGCTCCTCGCCCGGTGCGGGGGCAGCAGGCTCTTCGACCACGTTGAACCACTGGTACTTGCTGATCATTCCTGCAGTATCGCCATCGGCTCCGGCCAGGACACGGATCCAGTACGCGCCTGGCTCCATGTCCTTAGGAAGCTTGACGGTGACATTCAAGTTTCCATCGGCATCTGGCAGAGCTTCTCGGGTCAAATTCAGGGTATCTGCGGGTGATACATCGAGGCCTGGGGCGGTTTGCTCGGGCCATTGCTTAAACGGCTCAGTACCGCCGTCATTAATCTTCAGCCCGATAAACGCAGTGTCACTGGTGCGTGGTTTAAAACCCGATCCAGTGATGGTGATTTCACCGCCGGCAAGAGCATCTTGAATGGGATTGAGTACACCATCGCCAAGGCCTTCAGCATTGCCGCGAGGTGTTTTGCCGTCAACGGAGGTTTGAGCCGTAGCGACAGGAGAAACGGTGGCTGAAACACCGGTGGTGATCAAGGAAGCGGAGACAAGCGCTGCAATAGCACGCTTGCCGAGGGGACGGATTTTCATGTTTCCTCATATGAATAGAACGACAGGACATCTAGCCACACCAAGTCTTCGTGCTGCGTTTCACAGCGATTGTGGACACCGGAAACTAAAGGCGCTTCTCGAAGATGTACTCGAAGACTTATCTGACCAGAAACGGGAACCTTGAGTGAACTCACCCTAAAGTAAGGGTAGCCTAACCTCACCCAGGTTAACCTTACCTTATTGTGGCGCTGCCAAAGAATCAAGAGTTAGCTGAAAGTTTGCTCTTTTTTCGCCATTCTCCTGACAAATTCATGTTCAGCAGGTAAATGCCCCACAAAGACCCCACCCAATGCCTACCCCCGTTTTGCCCACCCCGTGAAGTACGTTTAGTGGATCCGCAGAATGCCATCCGTTTCCTTGGATCCACCTGGGCCACTCGAGGTCACTGTAGACTCCCGCCCCCCCTACGTCACCTTTCAGCGCCGACGCGCTCATCGACGATAGACGAACCTAGACAAATCCAGTTGCGGGAAAACTCGACTAGTCTGCCTAAATTGCGATTACCACATCAACTGCATGGTGCCGTAGCTGGAGCCATTTGAAGAATCTGCAGAGCCGAAACCAGCTTTTGTCACACTTGAATTCAACATGTTGCGATTATGGCCTGGGGAGTTTTTCCACATGTTGAAGAACTGGTCTGGATCACCACTCCAGTTCATCGCAACGTTTTCAAACACGTTGTAGTCACCGTGGTACATACGATTTTCCCGCGCCTGCACGCCCGACCACTCGCGCGACTGGTCCATCAACTGCTGGTCCACCTTCAACGGCTGCACCCCATGCGCCTCACGGTGATTATTGAGTAACTCAAGCATCCGAGCTTCGTCGGAAGTAAGCGCTACGTTACCAACAACAACCTCTCCACCGGATGCGTCGCGAACCGCTGGCCTTACACGCCCTTCGGAAGCGTGCCCTTTATTGGAATCATCACTTTTCGACCACCATTCCCAAAACTTCAAGAAATCCCAGGACCAGTCGAATACCGACGATGATGTCGGCGTCGACGACGATGACAGGGATGACAGGGAAGCCTGCTGTGCTTCCGGGTGCTCCGAGTCAGCTACGGCAGGGCTAACACCAGCAGTACTAAGCCCAATAGTGAAGACAATAGTGGCGCTCAGCCTCTTCACCCTGTTGGTTCGCATAAAAACTCCTATTTCAAATGGACTTCATCAAACGGGTTTCCCCGCAGTACTTTACTAGGATGGACCATAAAACTGGCATCTACCTTAGAATTTCTTAGCCTTTTGAGTCAATTTCTTATCTGGCATTCATAATGTGCCCTAGTCCTGTTTCAAAGCCAGAACCTTTTCACGCTGAACCACCAAACGACGTCCCCACCGCAGTAGACCTACTCGTAGAGCGCCTCCTCAAGTTAGAAAACCCTCTGCGCCGGAAATAGGTTTTACGTCAGACACGAACCCCTTCCCACGGAATTAATTCGAGCTATTCTTCCTGGCTATAGCGGAGGCCGACGCAGCTTCTTGATCTCAGAACGTCGCCGCTTCGCATCTAGCCTGCGCCGCACCGACCCTCGCGTCGGCTTTGTTTTCCTCCGCGGCGGCGGGGGCGGTGCCAGGGCATCGCGCAACAGGCTGGCCAGTCGCTTCCTCGCCTCATTCCGGTTTTGAAGCTGGGAACGCTGGGTGGAGGCTTCTACGGTGAGCACAGTGGTGCCAAGATTTTTTATCGCGCGCAATTTCTGCTTTTCACTCAGCACACTGCATTGCTCAATATCGAGATTGAGCTGCACCTTACTGTCAGTGGTGTTCACGCTCTGGCCACCCGGACCGGACGACCGCGCAAACCTCTCCGTCAGATCTGCCGCCGGAATCACCAACCCTTCCGGCACACCAGGCCCCGGCTCAACCCTTACACCACGCATGGGTCCCACTTTAGGTTTTTTGCTTAACGACGCCCACCCGGTCCCCACCACAACCAGAAGCACGACATGGTGGTCGATGATTGGCAACCAAAAATGCACCATTCGGTCGACAAATCCCGCCTCCGCTGGGGGAGAACTGAGATTTGTCGACCGAATAGTGCGCGCTAAAGAGGGGCCACCGAAAGGCGGCCGCCAGGCGGTGGGCTCTACACTGTGAACTTTTCGACGAAGGAATTGTCCTCAGAAGAGGTGCCCACGTAGACGGTGAACTCGCCGGATGGGACCACGAAGTCATGCGCCACAATATCCCACACGCCCAGCGGGTGGTTGGTGGCTGCTGCATCGACGTTCAGTTCAACAGTCTCAGAAGCACCAGGCTCCAGGTAAACCTTCTTGAAACCAACCAAGCGCTTCGGTGGCTGGCCATTAACCGGGATGCCCAGGTACACCTGAACAACCTCAGCACCAGCAACGTCACCGGTGTTGGTCACCTTCGCCGTCACCTTCACACCATCCTTGGAGCCGGAGGCGGAAACGTCGGAAAGCTCGAAAGTGGTGTAGCTTAAGCCGTGCCCGAACGCGAACGCCGGCTTCACATTATTCGCCTGGAACCAGCGGTAGCCCATCTCAAGGCCCTCCGTGTAGCGAATGGTGTTGTAGCCCTCACCTTCGTTGGTGCCTGGGTAACGCTCTGGATGATTGTGGCCAATCCAGTCTTCATCACGCGCAGGGTAGGTAGTAGGCACCTTGCCGGACGGGTTGACCTTACCAAACAGCAGGTCAGCGACAACGTGGCCGTCTTCCACGCCCTGGTTCCACACCTCGAGCACGGTCGCGGCCTGGTCCAGCCACGGCATGACCATCGGTGCAGACGACTTCAGCACCACAACATTGTTGTCATTGGCAGCCAACAGAGCCGGGATCATCTCATTTTGCTGGTGTGGCATCTGCATGGTCTTGGAGTCTGCGCCCTCGGTGGCGATCAGGCCGGCCATCACAACCACCAGGTCCGCATCCTTCGCAGCGGCAACCGCGTCATCCAAGTTGGATAGGTCACGCTCAACGACGAACAAATCCACCTGCGCATCACTACCCAGCTCCTGCAACACGTCTTGCATACCTGGCTGCGGGGCAACAGTGTAAATCGGCTTAACCTTGGAGGATCCACCACCACCCTGGCAAGCGCGCTCGGCGAACCTATCCTGGCCCACAATGAGCACCTTCTTGTTCGCATTCGGATCCAAAGGAAGCACGTTCTTGTCGTTCTTCAACAAAACAGCCATCTGCGCGCCGATACGACGAGCGATCTTGCCGTGCTTCTCACCATCGATATCGACCGGGTTGTACTCGCGATCAAAGTGGTTGAAGCGGAACATCTGGGTGTAGCGGCGCACCAAGGCGCGGTCGACCAGCTCGATCTCCAGAGAGGTATCCTCAAGCGCTGCCTTGATGTTTTCCTCATTCAGCCACTTAGCATCCGGCATCTCGTGGTCCAGGCCAGCGTTGATAGAGGCGGCGCAGGAACGGGTGGACCAGAAGTCCGACTGCACATAACCCTCGAAGCCCCAGTCGCGGCGCAAGACGTCGTTAAGCAAATAGCGGTTCTCTGTGGCGTAGTCGCCGCGCACGCGGTTGTACGCGGACATGATAGAGGCGATCTTGCCGTCCTTCACCAGCATTTCAAACGGCAGCAAGTACAGCTCGCGCAGCGGAACTTCATCGACCTCCACGTTGGTGCGGAAACGCTCATACTCCTGGTCATTGACCGCGTAGTGCTTGCCCATCGCGATGATGTCATGCGACTGGATTGCCTTGGTGATCTCCACGCCCATCGCACCAGACAGGTACGGATCCTCCGAGAAGTACTCGAAGTTGCGGCCCGCGGTGGTAGTGCGGTGCAGGTTCACAGCCGGACCCTCAAGAACGTGCTGGCCGGCGTCATCGGTTTCCTGGCCGATGACATCACCGTACTCGTAGGCCAACTCGGTATCGAAGGAGGCAGCAACGCCGATGGTCATCGGCAGCGCGGTCGCGTGCGGCGCGTCATTACCGTCACCCATGCCCACACCCACGGGGCCGTTGGTGATGCGGACACGCGGAATGCCCAGCTCATCCAGGGCCTTCACGTGGCGCTCCACGTTAATCTGGGTGGCCAGCTGCTCCATGGCTTCTTCATCTTCGGGCTCATTGGCAGCCGCGTAAATGTTGACGGTTTTCATACCGCCGTGCAGCTGGGCGATCTTCTGCTCCAGCGTCATATTTTCCACGAGCTTCTCGGCGCGCTCGCGATCAGTCAGGGATTCATCCATCCATGGACGTTCTGCAGACATAGTGAAGTCCTTTCAATGTGGTCTATCTCGCTCAAATAGGGCTAACGTGAGTTATTCCATTGTACGAACTAAAAGGCGCAGGAGCTAGGAGTTTCACATTGTTGCAGGGCACTTATCGCGCACCGCTTCTTCTGCCTCGTGGCGTGCCTGGGCAAACTCGGGCGCGCCACCGTAGATCCCTTTCAGTTCAGAGATGTCCAGGATGGCTTTGCCTTGGCGTTGCACCGAGTCATTGTCGAGGAAAATCGGCCTGCCCAAAAAGCGCCACCTGCTGGGCCGGTTAAGATTGTCCAGAAAGCTAATGGGACCCCACGCACACAGCGGGCAAGGTGTATGCATCGCCTACTCCCCCTAAAGGGGGAGTAGACCTAAAGTGGTAGCCATGTCTTTGCTCCAGCCTGATCCTGCTACTCGTGCGTTGATTGATAAGGTTGCGCCGCACTTGCCGACGACCGGTCGGATCGGTGTGGCTTATTCAGGAGGGGTGGACTCTGCCGCCTTGCTGGCGGTGTGCCATTACCTGCTGGGGCACGAGCGCACGCTGGGGATCACGGCGATTTCGGCTAGTTTCGCGGCCCGTGAGCGGGCGATGGCGCGTGACACCGCAGCGCTGATTGGCGCTGAGGTGATTGAGGTGGAAACCCATGAGGATGAGATCGAGGCCTACCAAGAAAACACCACTGACCGGTGTTATTTTTGCAAGAACGAAATGTTTGAGGTGATCGACCAGTCGGTCGTCGATAAGCACAATCTGGAAGCTGTCGCCTACGGCGAAAATGCTGATGACGCAAAGCGCATCGACCGCCCCGGCGCGCGCGCTGCCACAGAACATGGGGTGCTACGCCCGCTTGCTGCTGCTGGCTTGACCAAGGCCGATGTGCGCGAGATTGCGCGCGGTTTTGGGTTGCCGGTGGCGGATAAGCCGGCGGCACCATGTTTGGCGTCGCGGGTGCCGCATGGGTTGGAAGTGAACCGGGAGAAGCTCGCCCAGATTGAGGGCCTCGAACTGACCCTCTATGAGCTGGGCTTTTCAGATTCGCGTGTGCGGCATCATGAGAAGATTGCGCGCATCGAGTTGTTGCCGGAAGAGATGGCGCGCGCCGCTGACCCGGCGGTGGCGATGCGCATTGTGGAGTCTGCCCGCGAGCTGGGCTTCACCTACGCCACGGTGGATTTGAAGGGGATTCAGTCCGGGGCTATGACGCTGGAGGCCATGAAGTCGCTCAAAGACCAGCTGAAAGACAAACTAAAATACGTCGGCGCTGATGAGGAACGCAGGGACTAGCGGTGTTCGCATTCCTCGGTTCGCATTCCTCGGTTCGCATTCCTCGGTTCGCATTCTAGCTTTTCCGAGACGATTGCCTTTAAAGTTTATGCAGATAGACGAAGTGGGTAGGGGACTTCGAACTAAGGAATGCGAACTGAGGACTTCGAACTAAGGAATGCGATGTTCGACCTAGTTCGACCTAGTTCGATCTAGTTCTGCTACTGAACAAACGCTGAGTTGAGCCACTGTTCTGGTACGCCGAGGCCATCGATGATGTCGTCGACGTTGACGGTGAGCTCCGCGCACAGGCGTTCCACGGTGGCGGTCAGCGCGCGGGAGCGTGCGCCGTCGATCTGTCCGCGCTCGAGGAACCAGGACCGATGCTTACGGATCACGCTGAGCGCGTAGAGGTCACACAGCTTGATCAACAGGTCACGGGCGGGGCCCTCCGCAGTTTCATCAATACCACCGATGAATGCCTCCAGGATTACGCGATCCATGTGCGCCTTCGCCGCCGCGATGAGGTGGTTTTGGCAGGCGTTGAATCCGGTGAACTGCTCCTCCTTCGGCATTTTTAGCACGTCGCGCATGCGCAAGCCCAATGATTCGATGATGCGTTTTTCGCGGAACTCCAACATTTCGACATGCCAGCCACGGGCCAGCAGAATGTCATCACCCTTCTTGCCTTGAGCTGCGGTAACGAGGCGATCAATGGTGGCGGTAGCGGTGGTGCGTTCTAACAGGCGGTTGCCAACCAGAGCCGCGGAACGGCGTGCGGCCTCGATCATGTCTAAGTCTTTCCAGCTGGACTGGAACTCAGCAAGTAAGGAGCGGCCCACAAGCTGGAACAACACGGTGTTGTCGCCTTCGAATGTGGCAAACACGTCCGCGTCTCCACGCAGGGTGGTCAGCCCATTTTCTGCCATGTACCCGGCGCCGCCGCAGGCTTCTCGGCAGACCTGAATAGTGTCGTTGGCCCAGCGTGTCTGTACTGCTTTGAGTCCGGCGGCGCGGGCCTCGAGGGAACGGGTGGTTTTCTCGTCGGCGCCGTCGCGGACTTGTTGGAAGTGTTCCATCACACGGTTTTGCGCAAAGCCCATCGCGTAGGCGAATGCCAGTTGTGGGATGAGCTTTTTCTGGTGTGCTTGGTACTCCAGGATGGTCACCGGTTCGCCGGTACTCGTAGCAAATTGAGTGCGGCTCAACCCGTAGCGGGTGGCTATCACCAGTGCCCGCCGGGTAGCGGACGCAGCTGCCCCACCCACCGAGATTCGGCCGCGCACCAGCGTAGACAGGGTGGTGTAAAAACGCTTTCCGCGGTTGTCGATGGGCGACTGGTACTGGCCGTTGACATCAACAGTGCCGTAGCGGTCCAGCAGGTTGAAGCGTGGAACGCGCACGTGATCGAAAGAGATGGTGCCGTTATCCACGCCAAGCAGGCCACCTTTCAGGCCGTGGTCGCCGAGGGTGACACCGGGCCTGGGCTGGCCGGACTCGTCGCGGACGGGCACGATGATGCAGTGCACCCCGTGGTTTTCGTCGCCTACGATGAGCTGGCCAAATATGGCGGCTAGTTCGCCGTGGTTGGCGGCGTTGCCGATGTATGCTTTGCGGTCCTGTGGGGTGGGGGTGTGGATTTCAAACTCATCGTCGTCTGGCATATATGTGATCGTTGTGCCTAACGATTGCACATCGCTGCCCCGGCCAAGCTCAGTCATGCCATAGCAGCCCGGGATGGTACAGGCGATAATTCCCGGCATCCACTTCTCAATTTGCTGCTCATTGCCCAAGTTGAGCACCGCTCCTCCGAACAGGCCCTGCTGGACTCCGCTTTTTACAGTTAGTGAAAGATCGCCCATGGCGAGAATTTCGAAGGCGGCAATTGAGCTGGCCATGGGTGCCCCGTCACCCAAACCTTCGGGCATGCCCACTTTGCTGTAGCCGATCTTCGATAGTTTTTTCAGGGACTCAAATGTCCACTGGCGGGCTTGGTCCATCGTTTGGTCATAGGGCCGCACGACGATATCTGGGGTCAGTTCGGTGCGGAAGCGTTGCTTGGTGTCGTGGTGTGCTCCGTCGAGAGCCCGGCGGAGGGCGGGTCCGTGCATGCTCATTGTTCTTCTCCTTCTCACTCATTCTCACTGCTGGTGCTCAATTGCTGGTTTTCAATTGCTGGTTTCGGAATTTAGGTATGGGGTGAACAATTCGTCGAGGGCGGCAAGTATCTCGTCTTTGGGCTTGATCTGACCGGTGGCCACCCAACGGTCTGTCACTGCCCAGATGGCGCCGACGATGGCTTGGGCGATGATGTCGCTGCGTTGCTCAAACCCATGCTCCCGCAGGAGTTGGGCCAACCGCTCTCCGATCAGGGCAGTGAGGGTGACTACAGGGTCTGCGCCGTCGCCGATAGCGGCATCAGGAGTTGTGGTGACAAAGGCGTAGACTGCGGGGTCCTTGTCGACGAGCGTGAGGTACGTCTCTGCAAGATCATGAACGAGGCGGGGTAAAGGAGTGGTTGGGCGAGGCGCTAATGGCAGGTGGCGGTAAATATATTCGACCGTGCGGGCCACCACTGCGGACCAGAGCCCGGCGCGGTCGGTGAAGTGCCGGTAAAACACGGCCTTGGAGGTGCCGGCGGTGTCGGCGATGGCGTCCATGTGCACGCTGGCGCCGTGCTTACGGAGGGCTCTAATTGTGTCCGCGAGCAGCTGTTCTCTCTTCTCTTGGCGGTGCTTTTCCCAGCGGGTGGAGCGCCCGTCTGGTGTCACCTTCATTTCGTTCATGAAACTGAGGGTATCATATACTTTGAGTATCATGTAACATGAGTCACACACAGTGAATAAGCGAGAAAAACACCCAACTGATCTCCAAGAACAAAGGCAAAACCATGACAGATTTCACCCACTCCCCCGTCATCATCGGGGGTAACCGCACCCCCTTCGCCCGCACGGGAACGGCATACGCTGGATCGTCGGCAAGCGAACTGCTCACCGCCGCACTTGACGGTCTGGTAGCACGCTTCGGGCTGGCCGGCGAAACCCTCGACGAAGTCGCCGGCGGCGCCGTGCTCAAGCACTCCAAAGATTTCAATCTCACCCGCGAGGCCGTACTCGGCACCGCGCTGGATCCGCATACCCCGGCCGTGGACCTGGGCCAGGCCTGCGCGACCAGCCTGGAGGCCACCGTCTACCTGGCCAATAAGATTCGGCTCGGCCAGGCCGGGATTGGTATCGCCGCCGGCGTGGATTCGGCATCAGACGCCCCGATCGCCGTGTCCGACGGCCTACGCAAAGTCCTCCTGCGCGTCAGCCAGGCCAAAAAACCTCAGGACAAACTCAAAGCACTCACCGCACTGCGGCCGAGCCACCTCGCGCCGAATCCACCGAAGGTGGAAGAGCCGCGCACAGGGCTATCAATGGGTGCCTCTCAGGCCGCAACCACAGCCGCCCTCCAGATCTCCCGCGAGGCGCAAGATGAGCTCGCGTTAGCCAGCCACCAGCGCCTCGCCGCTACGTGGGATTCCGGCTTTTTCGATGACCTGGTCACGCCGTTTAAGGGCCTGACTCGCGACAACGTCGTGCGGCCCGACACAACCCTGGAGAAGTTAGCCTCGCTCAAGCCCGTCTTCGGCGAGACCATGACCGCCGGAAATTCCACAGCGCTGACCGACGGTGCCGCGGCAGTACTGCTTGCCGACGAGGCCTTGGCCAGATCGCGTGGCTGGCAACCGCTGGCCAAATTCGTCGATGCTCAAGTGGCAGCCGTCGATTTTGTAGGCGGTGATCCGAGGACTGACGGCCTGCTCATGGCCCCGGTTCGGGCTTTGCCGGTGCTGCTGGAACGCAACGGGTTAACCGCGGATGACATCGCGGTATTCGAGTTCCACGAGGCGTTCGCCGCCACTGTTCTCAGCCATGTCTACGCCCTGAAGAAGCAGGGCATCACTATCGATCCTGACCGCATTAACCCCGACGGCTCATCCCTGGCTGCCGGCCACCCGTTCGCCGCCACCGGTGCGCGCATCGTGGCCAGCCTGGCCAAGCGCCTGCATTCCACAGGTCCTGGCACCCGTGGCGTGATCTCCATCTGCGCTGCTGGCGGCCAAGGCGTCGTTGCACTTCTGGAGGCAACATCATGAACATCCTAGAGACCATCCTCACCTCTGGCCCGGGCCGTCTGGCCACCAAACAGTTGGGCTTATCTGATCCGCCGAAGCTGCGCCGCGGCGACATCCTCCCCGCCGGCAAGGTAGTTCTAGCGGTGACAGGGGCTTCGTCGTTAAGCGCGCGCACGCTCGCACTATGCGGGATCACGCCCATCGATCCGCTTTTCGACGAGCCCGCCACCCGCACCACTGTCGATAACGGGAAGGAAAAGGTAGCAAGCTACCCCACCCGCCCCGGCGTTGTGGTGGTGGATGCCACCGACATGGTCAAGCTTGACCAGCTGGAAAAGATTCGCAGCGTGCTGCGCCCAGCAATGCATGACCTGGAAAAATCGGGCCGTGTGATCCTGCTTGGCCCGGCACCGGGCGACGCTGAGGGCCATGAGGCACGTGCCGTGGCTACCGCACTTGATGGGCTGATGCGCACCATCGGCAAGGAGTTACGCGCAGGTTCTACCGCCAACCTGATCCGGGTGCGCCCCGAAACCACCGAGCATGACCTTGCCTCTAGCATGAACTTTTTAATCAGTGGGCGCTCAGCGTTTGTGTCAGGCCAGACGTGGGAAGTGGGCGCCGCCCCTACGGAGGTGGCCGATCAGCCACAACCTTTTGCCGGGCGCATCGTCGTGGTCACCGGCGCAGCACGCGGGATTGGTGAGGCCATTGCCCGCACCTTTGCCCGCGACGGCGCCACCGTGGTGGCCGTGGACCTGCCCGCCGCCGGCGAGGCCTTGGCCAAAGTGGCTGTGGAAATTGGTGGTTCCGCCCTCCAGTTAGACATCACGGCTGCGGGGGCAGCGAAGTCGATACGCAACCACATCCGCAGCGTACACGGGGACAACGCCCACTTATGGGCCATTGTGCACAACGCCGGTATCACCCGCGACAAGCTGCTGGCCAACCTCGATGAAGCCAAGTGGAAGCAAGTGATTGACATCAACCTCAAAGCCGAAATGGCGATCAACGCCGACCTGCTAGACGCCTACCATGCAGGTGACAGTTCAGGCGATAATGCGGGCGGATTCGCCGATGGGGGCAGAATCATTGGGATTGCGTCGACAAGCGGAATTGCCGGGCAGAAAGGCCAAACCAACTACGCAGCAAGTAAGGCCGGTGTGATCGGCTATACCCAATCGCTGGCGGCAACGCTCAGCGGCGACTTTACCGCCAACGCTGTGGCGCCCGGATTTATTGAGACCGACATGACCGCCGCCATCCCCTATGTCAGCCGCGAAATTTTCCGCTGCACCAACAGCCTGAGCCAAGGTGGGCGCCCCGTGGACGTCGCCGAAACCATCGCCTACCTTGCCCGGCCCGCATCCGGCGGCATCAATGGCCAGATCGTGCGCGTGTGTGGCCAAAACCTGATCGGACAGTAAGGAGACAGCCATGTTCAGCTCCACATCCCGCAGCGCTCCGGGCGCGCTGAAGAAAGTAGCAGGCCAGGCACGGTTCTTCGCCACAGCTTTGCGCCCCACCGCGAGCCGTAAACCAGCGTGGTCGGGCGCACCCGTGGCCGGCACCCGGATAGCTGGCTTCACCCAAGACAAGGCCAACTTGGCTGCCTACCAGGACCTTTGTGGGTTTGACCGTAGTGAGTACGTGCCGGCCACCTGGCTGCACGTGCAAACCTTCGCCCTGCAAACCGAGATCATGTCCAGCCGCGACTGGCCCTTCCCCGTCTTGGGCACGGTGCACGTGGCTAACCTGATGCGGCAGTTCCGTCCCGTGCATATCGACGAAGAACTCAACATCGGTGTGCAGGTAGGCCAGCTGTATCCCCACGCCAAGGGCACTATCACCACGATGTCGTGCACCGTCGAGACCGGACGCGAGCTGGTGTGGGCGGGCCACAGCGACTACCTCATCCCCCGCTACGACATCCCAGGCCAGCATGTGCAGGTCGAGCGCGAAAATGTACCCGATGCCCAGCCGAGCGCCCGCCTCGAGGTTCCCGCGGGTTTGGGCAGGCAGTACGCCAAGGTCACCGGTGACTTTAACCCGATCCACCTCGGGGCCGCCAGCGCGAAACTCTTTGGATTTAAGTCTGCCATCGCCCACGGCATGTGGACGCACGCCTGGGCGCTCGCCCAGCAAGAAGACGTGCTGCCCGCGGCGTACGAGACACGCGTGCAGTTCACAAAGCCCGTGCCGCTTCCGTCGGCGGTGAACTTCGTGCGCGAGACCGCCACCGATCATTCTGCTGCTGGAACTGCTGCTGGTACTGCTGCTGGTACTGTGCGCTACGGTGTGATCAACGATGAAGGAAACCCCCACCTGGCAGGGCATATCCGCCCACTTGATCCGCGTGAGATGGGCCGCCCGGCGTAGCGGTTAGACTAGTAGGGCCTATCCTCGCGCTGAAAGGATCCCCATGTCGGAGCACACCCGCCCAGTCGGTGATTTCGCACGCCTAGACGTGGACCGCGTCCGCCGCCGTGGCTACCCCGAGGCCATCTTCTGCGAGGGCAAGACTGTCTCCCAGGTTGCGGCGATCGCCGGAGCGCTTAACGACGACTACCCCACCCTATTCACCCGTATCTCCCAGGAGCAGGCCGAAGCTGTGCTTGGTGTGCTGCCCGACGCGCTCTACGACGAGGTGGCCCGCATGGTGGTGTGGCCCCCGGCCGAACCGGAAGTCTCTGGTGTGTCGGTGCTGGTGGTGTGCGCTGGTTCCTCTGATTTGCCGGTGGCTCGCGAGGCCATGCTGACTGCCCGCTATCTGGGACGATCGGTGGAGCTGCTTGTCGACGTCGGTGTGGCCGGCATTCATCGCCTGCTGGAACATGAGCAGAAACTGCACGACGCAGGCGTCATTATTGTGGCCGCCGGCATGGACGGTGCTTTGCCGTCGGTGGTGGGTGGCCTTGTGTCTGCGCCGGTGGTGGCTGTGCCAACATCGGTGGGTTATGGGGCCGGCGCCGGAGGCGTTGCTCCTTTGTTGACCATGTTGAACTCGTGTGCGCCAGGTGTGGGCGTGGTCAATATTGATAACGGGTACGGCGCTGGCCACTTGGCAGCCCAGATCGCAGCACGGTAACTGAATCAACCACCGCTCTTTTGACCATGCGTGGCGTGCAGTGGCTGCGTCGACCACATCCTATCTTGCACTTATATCTGAAATACTGTTACAGTTGCATGTGTAAGATCATCACAGGAAGGACGGGCCATGGCTACAACAGTGGCACCGGAAATTGAACTGACCCAGAAAATCCAAGAACAAGCTGATCACGTCGTTTCTAGTAACCGTTCCGTGCACGATCTAACGCACGGCGCTATCCCACACGAGCTCGCAAACGTCATTGAGACAGTGCTTCGCGCTGCGGCAAACGGGGAAACGATCACTTTGTCACGCTTGCCAGAAGTCCTCACCACTACGGAGGCTGCTCGTCAGCTCGGCATTTCCCGCCCAACATTGATGAGGAAGATCAAAAAAGGCGAGATTGATTCGTTCAAGGTAGGCACCCATACCCGCATCAAAGCCGAGGCAGTATTCGACTACCGCCGTAAACGCCACACGGAAGCCAAGAAGGCTTTTGAGGAGATGCGCCTTCTCGATGACGACATCTTCGATTAGTTCCCTCGGCAACCCGCGTGTATTGACATGTGGGTTGTGCCCGGTAACTACGTCCTTTTTGATGCTAACATCTGGTTTTCTCGAACTCTGACAGACTGGTTCTTCAAGCTGCACCCATCCTCCAGAGAGGATGGGGTTCCTCTTTTCTATCCCAGTGGGCTGAAGACATTCTGGCAGAAGCCCACTATAACCTCCGGCGAAAGTGCCCGGAACAGCCCTCTGGCTCGATTGATGCGCGTTTCGACCGAATTCGAAAGAGCTTGAAGGACTGGCGGATTACCGATTACAAGATCACTAACACCGACCACCACGATGGACATGATTACCACATAGTCAATGCCGCGTTAGCTGGGCAGACGGATTACCTAGTCACCAACGACAAAGCATTTTCACGCGGACTTAACCTCGACGATTTTCCCTTCGAGATCTTAAGCTCCGATGAGTTCCTCTGCTTGGTGTACGAATCCGCACCAGAACTGTGCCTGCAGGTTTCTCATGATGAACTGCGCTACTGGCAAACTAAGAAGCAGACTGACCCTTCGATCGCTGTGAATCTGCCGAAGACACTTCGCAATGCTGGTTGCCCTATTTTTGCCGAGAAGGTCAGGCACATGGTGCTGCAGATCAATGATGAGACCTACCGCTGCTAACCACCGCTCTTTTGACCATGCGTGGCGTGCAGTGGCTGCGTCGACCACATCAGGCAGAACATCGCGAAGGACCAAAAACCCGCCGCCACCAGCGCACCCATCACTCGCCCCAGGGGCAGGCCCACAAGAAACCGCACCGCGTCATTCATCGTGCCGGCATATTCGGGCACCGCGCTTATCGACGACCACGCCACCAACCCACCAATCAGAATCAGGGAGGAGCCCAGCATCGAGTACCCAATCATGCCGGCGACCACCACCCATTTCGCTACTGGCCCCCGAAATTCGTCCACAAAGATTCTGCCCAGTCCGCGACCAATCTGCCCGAACCCAATGCCCATCATCACAACACCAACGATCAGGACGGTGAGGCGGCCGCCGGGGCGGGACAGGGCTTCGTCGACAAGCCCTGGCCAATCCGCCCCGCGCAACGGCACTTGCAGGGCGATCATCACGGCGAAGGCACTTAACGACGCATAAATGACGGCCCGACCAGTTGATGACATTCGCCGATTGAACCGCCGAATCCCTTTCAGGTGCGCGTATCCAACAAGCGCCTCAATGGCCTGCCACACCGCGATCACCCCGAGGCCTGATGCCGCCACAAGCAGCAACAAGTGACCGAATGGTTGGCGTGCCACTGCAGCCAGCACGGTGTGGAATGAGGCCGGGTTTTCCGACAGCCCTCCGCTAAACGCGATCTGCGCCACCAGGATTCCGAGCAGCCCGTAGACCAGCCCAAACGTAATGAGGCCCACCCGCACAAAAAGTAGGTAAAACCTATTTTGTTGCACATGGGTGCTCAGCCGCTGGAGGTTGTTCACCTGGTGGACAGTACTCACTGAAGCAACACTACCTGTGCACCCCTACTTTCCGCCCGGCGCAGCACTTCTTTCACCGGCAACCCTAGTGCCTCGGCGGCAGCGCGTGCGTCGTCGAACTCGGGTTGACGGGTCATTTCCACTCCCCCACGCGTACCCACCTTTACTTTCACCTCATGTCCATCGACGTCGACCACCTCAAAGTGCCTGTCGAGCCCCTCACGCTCCACCTCCCACGACCGCACACCGAACGTTGTGGTGTGCGTAAACAACACGTCCTTGACGGCGGAAGGATCGTCGGTAAGCACATGAATTGTGTGCGCTGGCCTGCCCTTTTTCATCACTATCGGTGTCAGCCACGCATCATTCGCGCCTGCTTGCAGAAGCTTTTCGACGACCACTGGCCAGATTCGCGGGTCAAGATCATCAATATTGGCCTCCAGCTGGGTCAGTCGGCCTGTGTCGGGATTCGAGTTCGGGGTCGCCGGCTTCTCCTGTTCCGGCGCCTGCAAGACAACCAGGCGCACCATATTCGCTCGGCCCGGGGTATCTTTGGTCCCTGCACCAATCCCAATCTTTTCGCTGACGCCACTAGGCAGAGGACCAAAGGTTGTAGCAAAGTGCTTCACCAGCGCGATCCCGGTGGGTGTTGCCAACTCACCAGGATTTTTAGAAACGGGATGCCCGTGGTGGTGTTCGTGGTCGTGGTCGTGACCGTGCTCATGACCGTGGTCATGACCGTGCGCGTGCTCTCCCCCCACCAAAATCTCGCCGGAGATGGTCGGGATCCCAAGCGCCAATTCCGCTACCGCAGGAACCGGCACCGGAATATCACCATGAGCTGCAGTAATGCGACCATAACCAAGAGCTACCGGGGACGACGCTACCGGAGCGCCAGCACGGCCAGAACAGTTAGAACCACTAGCAGCACCGAGCAGGCGCATGCCCTCGCACACGCCCACAACATCGGCGATAGAATCCCACGCTCCTACCTCATGAAAATGAATAGTTTCAGGGTCCACGCCGTGTACTTTCGCCTCGGCAACAGCGATCAGCTCGAATACACTCAGGGCGTTGGCGCGGGTATCGTCGTGAAGCGAAGCGGTGGCCAGAATTGCCTTGATGTCCCGCCAAGTGCGGTGGGGCTGGTCGTCGATAAGCGTGTCTACGTGCACTTTCACCCCGCGCTGCCCGGCGCGCGTGACCTCCTCGGCCCGCAGTACAACGGTGTCGGGGATTACTGCTTCGATGGCGCGCTGCAAATCAGCGATGTCAACCCCTGCGTCCACGAGGGCGCCTAGCAGCATATCGCCGGCGACCCCGGCAGTGGCATCAATCCAGATCATAACCTCGACTGTAGTGACTACCCATGCCTTCTAGCTATCCCGGGGCCGGACTCACTTCCCGCGATGACAGCAAGAGTGTGCTGCACGGAACGTCACAGCAACTCGATGCTGCTGGTGGCCTTGGATGTTTTGGGCGCGAAGTGGCGGCTGTAATTTCGGCAATCACCTTCGGGGTGACTGTTCTGATTGGTTTTTGGCTGGTCCGCGACGCCAAAGATTTCTGGGTTCGAGCCATGTTCGACTCCTCGCACGTAGGCGACTTGGACAACCCCGGCTCTAAATCTGCACTGGCCATCTTGCAGGCACATTGCTAGCAGGCACATTGCTAGCAGGCACATTGCTAGCAGGCACATCGACCTTAACGAGCCCCTTTAGTGCATGCCTTAGCAACGCCGATTAAAAGAGAATTAGACGCTAGAAATACGTATCGAATCTCCTGCTTCAGGTGACTGAGGTGGTGGAAACGGCGATGGATAGTGAAACTAAGTATGAGCGTATGAGGAAGCCGACTCCGACGAGGTGAACCCGGGGCCGAGCCTTGACGTGCTGTTTGCGGCCTGCTCGGTGATGTGGGGGCCTCTGTTCTCTTCGGTCGTCAGTTTCTGTTTTTAGCGGAGAAAAACCACAAACTGGCAACCGAAGAGAACGAAGAGAACAGTGAAGCCGGAAGAACAGTGGCTGGCAGTGAAAAGAATGCGGGCAATCAAAAGGAAAAATCGAGACACCATGGAGCGGTGTCTTGATTAGGATAATTAATGGTGCCCGGGGGGGACTTGAACCCCCACGTTCTTGCGAACACTGGCACCTGAAGCCAGCGCGTCTGCCAATTCCGCCACCCGGGCGGGCGACTTAAATAACCCTAGCTCAGCCCGAAATAACCGCCAAATCGCCAGCATGTTTCGTCGAAAAGCGAAGACTCTTCGGACGTTATCAGCCAATTCTGCAGCGACTGGGTAGGTAACGGGGAGGAAAGGGTTCTATACTGGCACAGAATACATCTGTCCACTATGTCCAATGTATCTATGTTCAATGCACAACTGACTTCAGGGAGGAGGTGCGGACGATGGGGTTAATGGACCGCCTAGCCAAGTTTGATAGCAGTTTACAACGTGGCCTTGATAATGGTTTCGCTGCTATCTTCGGTGGCCGTGTTGTGCCTGCTGAGATTGAGGAACTGCTCAAGCAGGAGGCGCAGGACAATGTCACCGAAACGCAGGAGCAGCGTCTGATGGCCCCGAACGTGTTCGCGGTGGGTGTGTCGTCGAAGGACCTTGAGAATCTGTCGCAGGAACGCGAACTTCCGGAGCGCCTTGCGGACCAGTTGATGCGTTATATCCGTAACCAGGGTTGGGCTCTTGCTGGGTTTGGGGTGGTGCGGATTGCTGAGGAATCGGGCTTGCGTACCGGCCAGCTCAGCGTCTCGTCGTATATCGATCCGGATCCAGACGTGGCTAGCGGGTTTGATGCCATCGTCGCGGAAGCAAAGAGAAATTCGGCGCAGCCGATCCCCGGTTCAACCAGTACTTCGCACAGTGAGGTCTCCAAGGAGGATGACATGTCCGAACCTAATTCTGTCAAGCCGGTTAGCGATGCCCACGGCCCAGCTGTCAGCTTGTTGTTGCAAGATGGATCCTCGCGCACCTACTTGGTGCATGAGGGTTCGAATATTATTGGCCGCTCCAATGATTCGGATTTCCGCCTGCCGGATACGGGTGTTTCACGCCAGCACGCTGAGATCACGTGGGATGGTCATGATGCGGTGTTGACGGATCTGCAGTCAACGAACGGCACTACCGTCAATGATGAGAATGTGGATAACTGGTTGCTGCAAGACGGTGACGTAATCACCATTGGCCATTCGAATATTGAGGTCCGCATTGTCGGGCCGTCACGCTAAAGTCCTGCTCGTGCGTTAGTAGGGTGACCGCGTTAGCTTCGCTTACTCTGTTAACTTCGTGCTCAACCGTTAAAGAAAGGCCGTTTATCTCGTGGACTCTGTAGTTCTTCTCTTGGTCCGGTTTGGTCTTCTGGTGCTGCTGTGGATCCTCATTATTATTGTGATCCTCGCCCTGCGCCGGGATGTTAAGAGGTCGAGTGGCACTCGCCACGCGGCTGTGTCATCAAACCCGATTCGGCGTGAGAAGGCCCGCGCCATCACTGTGGTTGAGGGCCCGCTGAAGGGCAGCCACATGAACATTGCGTCGATTGAGGCGTTTACGCTCGGCCGGTCGAATGAGAATGATTTTGTGCTTGGCGACGATTTCTCGTCGTCACGCCATGCTCGGTTGTTCCGCCGCGGAAGCGACTGGTTTGTGGAGGACTTGGATTCACGGAATGGCACGTTCGTGGGTGGTACACGGATTGAACAGCCCGAACGTGTGAGTGTGGGAACGGATATCAAAATGGGTCGCACGATTGTGAGGTTGATCCCATGAGTTTGAAGTTGAATTATGTGGCTGTGTCTGACCGTGGCCTTGTGCGTGGTAATAATGAGGACTCTGCCTATGCGGGCCCGCACCTGCTGTTGCTTGCCGACGGCATGGGGGGCCACGCCGCGGGAGAGGTTGCGTCCCAGTTGATGGTAAGCCACATGGAACACCTCGACCAGGATCCTAAAGATAATGACATGCTGGCGCTACTTGGTGTCGCCGCAGATGATGCAAACGCGTCGATTGCGGATGCCATTCGGGAGAATCCGGAGCAAGACGGGATGGGTACTACCTTGACCGCTTTGCTGTTCAACGGCCGCGAGTTCGGCTTGATCCACGCTGGTGATTCACGTGGCTACCGCCTTCGGGACGGGAAGTTAGAGCAGATCACTATCGACGACACTTTCGTGCAGTCTCTGGTGGAGCAGGGCAAGCTGGACCCAGAGGACGTGTCGACGCACCCCCAGAAGTCGCTGATTTTGAAGGCTTTTACGGGCCGTCCTGTGGAGCCGGGTTTGGCCCATGTGGATGCTCGTGCAGGTGATCGCCTTTTGCTGTGTTCCGACGGTTTGTCGGACCCTGTTACGGCCTCCACCATTGAGGAGGCTCTCGGCCAGGGCACACCCGATGAGGCGGCGCACAAGCTGATTGAGCTTGCGTTGCGGTCCGGCGGCCCAGACAACATCACCATTGTGATTGCGGATATCGTCGATACGCACACTGATTCCGCAACCCGGGTGCCCACGAAACCTGCTGTGGCCGGCGCGTTAGCTCTGGAGCAGAAGGAGACACACCCGGACACGGCTGCGGGCCGTGCGGCGGCGCTGAACAAGAACCGCCAGGTCATCCCTCCTAATCAGGGTGGCCGCAACTCCGACGCTGGGGGAGCTAACAATGATAAATTGAAAGCAGCCGACAACCGTGACGATAAGGAGCCTCATTCCCGGCGTGGGAAGGGAAGCTGGGTGCTGATTGTTAGCCTGCTTACCGTCTTGATTGTGGTTCTTGCGGGCGGGTTCTTCTTGGATAAGAAGCGAGATGAGTCTTTTTTCGTCTCGACGAACGAGCAGGGCGCGTTCGTCGTCGAGCACGGATTTGATTACGCAGTTTTTGGCAACGCCCTGCATGAGCCAATTCAACACACGTGTATTAATGACAAGAACGAACTGAAGTTCGTCGACATTGACGCGGTTCCAGAGGACTGCCAACTGTTTACTGTCGACGATTTACCGGAGTCGATTCGAGGCCAGGCTCAGGACCTGTCGGGCGGGTCGTTCGACGAGGTGTCGCAACAGATGAACAGGCTTGCCGACGAGGCGCTGCCGGTGTGCGTCGAAACACCCCACCAGCGTCAGCATGATAAGGCGGAGGCTGACAGTAAGGCTGAAAAGCCGAGCGAGTCTGCTGTCTCATCTGTGGAATGCCGGGAGGTGAAGTAACGTGAGCCGCATTTTTGGACGCAAGATTGAACTAGCGCTGTTGATTTTGGTGGCCGGTTTGCTTGCCTTGATGCTGATCAGTTTGGAGCTGTCGCAGGGCAATGCGCTGACCACGGACATGGCGTGGCTGATCGGTGGTTTCATCGGCGTGTTTGCGCTGGCCCATGTGGTGATTAGTTTTACTGCACCGTATTCTGACCAGATCCTGCTGCCCGTGGCTGCAACCCTTAATGCGATCGGGCTGGTGATGATTTACCGCATCGATATAGCCCGTGATACCGGGTTGGCTGCCCGCCAGGTCCTCTGGACTTTAGTGGGCATTATTTTGCTGGTGATCACCCTGATTGTGATCAGTGACCATAAGACGCTGGCGCGTTTTTCCTACCTGCTGGGCCTCATTGGCTTGGTGCTGTTGGCGCTTCCTTTGGTGTGGCCTCAGCCAGAGGACGCAGAGGCTAAGATTTGGCTGACCATTGGCCCGTTTTCGGTGCAGCCAGGTGAGTTCTCGAAGATTTTGCTGCTGATGTTTTTCGCGCAGCTACTCACCCAGAAGCGCGCCCTGTTCACGGTAGCGGGGTACCGCTTCTTAGGCATGGAGTTCCCACGCCTGCGCGACCTCGCACCCATTCTTGTGGTGTGGGCCATCGCGATCTTGATTATGGGTGTGTCGAATGACTTTGGTCCTGCCCTGCTGCTGTTCGCCACTGTGCTGGGCATGATGTACTTCGCCACGGGCCGCGCCTCCTGGCTGATTATCGGTATCGGCCTGGTCTCTATCGGCGCAGTAGCTGTGTACAATGTGAGCTCCAAGATTCAGTCCCGTGTGGAAAACTTTATTGACCCGCTGGGCACCTACCATGGTGACGGCGGTGGCTACCAGCTATCTCAGGCACTATTTGGGATGAGCTGGGGTGGGATGACCGGCACCGGCTTAGGGATGGGGTACCCGCACCACGTCCCAGTGGCATGGACCGACTTCATTTTGTCTTCTATTGGTGAAGAACTCGGCCTGATCGGCCTGTCCGGTGTGATCGTGCTGTTCGCCATTTTCATCACCCGTGGATTTAACGCCGCGATGTCGGTTCGTGATTCATACGGCAAGCTGTTGGCGGCCGGCCTCTCGCTGACCATCGCTATCCAAGTGTTCGTGGTTGTTGGCGGGATCTCGGCAATGTTGCCGATGACAGGCCTGACCACACCGTTTATGTCTGCTGGTGGTTCCGCGTTGATGGCAAACTACATTCTTTTGGCAATGCTGTTGCGCATCTCGAATAGTGCACGCAAACCCATTGAGATAGACGAAGGCGCGAACTATTCCCCGCAGACTGGCGCCGGCACAAACTATTTCCCTGCCTCACGAAAGTCCGTCGGCGCGGAGGTGACACGATGAATCGCAGTATCCGAATCGGTGCAATCTTCTCGCTGCTAATGATTGTGGCGCTGCTTTTGAACCTCACGTGGGTGCAGGCTTTCAACGAGGAAAAATACGCCCAGAACCCACTCAACCAGCGCGCCTTCATCAAGATGAAGGAAACAGAGCGTGGCCAAATCAACGCCGGTGGGCAGATTTTGGCCCAATCGGTCCAGGGTGACGATGGTCTGTATCACCGCACGTATCCGACGATGCCGATTTCGTTCGCGCCCGTGGTGGGCTATTTGTCGGACCAGTACGGTGCGGCTGGCCTGGAGCAGGGTTTCAACGCCCAGCTCAACGGTGACACCACTACCTTGCTCAACTCTCGTTTCCTCGCCACCGGGACAGAAAACCGCAAGGGTGACTCAATTGAGTTGACCATTGATCCACAAACTCAGGCAACCGCCTACGAAGCTCTTGCCAACAATGGGTACGAGGGCGCTGCTGTAGCGATCCGCCCGTCGACAGGCGAGGTTGTGGCCATGGCGTCCGCACCGTCCTACAACCCCAACGAGATCACCAACCCGGAGACCGCGGACGCGGCTTGGAAGGCCGTGAACAATAATCCAGGCCGGCCACTGCTCAATCATGCAACGCAAGAGCAGCTGCCCCCGGGTTCGATCTTCAAGATCATCACTACAGCCGCGGGCCTTGAAGCAGGCTATACCCCTGATTCGCAGCTGACGGGTGATGCTTCCATCACGCTACCCGGCACTACTACTGAGTTGACTAACTACGCGGGCCAAGCCTGCGCCGGTGGTGGACAGGTTTCACTGGAGACGGCTTTCGCCTTGTCCTGCAACACCGCTTTCGTGGAGTTAGGGCTGGGAGTGGGCGCGGATCAGTTGCGCCAGACAGCCGAAGCTTTCGGTGTGGGAGAAAGCTACGACATGGGGCTTCCTACCGCCGCGGGCTCATTGGGCGAGCTTGCCGACGATGCTTCCATCGGCCAGTCTTCCATCGGTCAGCGCGATGTCACCATGACGGCGCTGCAGTCTGCAATCATGGCGGCCACCGTGGCTAATGAGGGACGTCGCATGGAGCCCTATGTGGTTTCCCGTGTTCTGGGGCCAAATCTTGAGGTGCGTTCGGAGAAGTCTCCGAAGGAAATCACCCAGGCGGTCACCCCGGAACAGGCTGCGACTCTGACTGATTTGATGTACGCGTCGGAACGCAATACGGCCGGGTATAACGGCAATAACTATGCGTCGAAGACCGGTACCGCCGAGCATGCCGACGATTTACCACCACACGTGTGGTATGTCGCATTCGACCCCGAAAAGGATGTGGCTGTGGGTGTCGTCGTAAAAAACGGTGGTGGTTACGGCTCGTCCGCAACAGGTGGGCAGGTGGCCGCCCCGATTGGCCGCACCATCTTGGGCGTGGCTCCGGCTGGAGGTGGCCAGTAATGCACCCTGATAACCGCGACGGCCTGCAGCAGCTGATTGGCTCTGATTACCGCTTGCAGTGGATCATCGGCCACGGCGGCATGTCCACGGTGTGGCTTGCCGACGACACCCGCTTCGACCGCGAGGTTGCTATCAAGGTGCTCAAACCCGAGTTTTCGTCGCATGATGAATTTCTCACCCGCTTCCGCAACGAGGCCAAAGCTGCCGAGGGCATCGACTCTGACAATGTTGTGAAAACCTACGATTATCGGGAAGTGGAGGCTGACGCCGGGTACACGGTGTGCTTCATCGTCATGGAGTACATCCGTGGCGAATCGCTGGCAGACATGCTAGCCCGCGAAGGCAAACTCGATGAACCGCTGGCCCTGGAGGTGCTAGACCAGGCCGCCCACGGGCTGGCCGTGATCCACCGGATGGGGCTGGTTCACCGCGACATTAAGCCAGGCAACATCATGATCACGCAGAACGGCAAAGCGAAGATCACCGACTTCGGTATTGCCAAGGCGGCGGCCGCAGTCCCCCTAACGCGCACAGGCATGGTGGTTGGCACCGCACAATATGTGTCACCTGAGCAGGCCCAAGGCCGTGAAGTGACTGCTGCTTCTGACGTGTATTCGCTCGGCGTGGTGGGCTACGAAATGTTGGCCGGAAGCCGCCCGTTCACTGGTGATTCCTCTGTAAGCGTTGCTTTAGCACACGTCAATAATGAGCCACCAGCCCTCTCGACAGAAACCTCTGCCCCGGCGCGCGAACTGATCGGGATCGCGCTGCGGAAAGACCCGGCCACCCGCTTTGCCGATGGTAATGAGCTGGCCCTGGCCGTTGCCGCTGTTCGCGACGGTAACCGCCCACCACAACCGGCAAGTGCGGCGATGGCTCAAATCGCCGAGGAGCCTTCTCCTACGGCGTCTACCAGGCAGTTGGCGGCAGTTGCTCAACCGACCACCTTGCATCCGGAAGCTCGTCGTCAAGCGCCTGCGGGACTGGTTGAACGCAAACCGGCCGCAGCGACGCCACCAGTGCGCCGCGACGATGACAACGGCTCGAGTGCCACGTGGATTGTTGTAGGCCTTCTCGTACTTGCCGCTGTTGGCGCATTGATCTGGGCATTCGTGTCCGGGCCGTTCTCCTCCGGTGGGCGCGGTGAGGAAACCACCGGCACCTCAGTAATCACCGAATATGTCACGCCCACAGAAGACACGGACGACCCCGACACGGCCGAGCCCACAGCGGACCGGCAGGATTCCTCGGAACCACGCCGCCAGCCAATTCAGCGCCCCTCTGGGCCACGCCCCGCTGATCGGACGGTTGATGAACCAGCACAGCAGCCACATGATCGTCGTGAAGCACCCGACGAACCGGGCGAACGCGACACCGAGCGCGGCAACCCGCAACCACCACTAGTCACCGAGCCTCTGCCCACGCAACAAGCCCCGGCAACCCAACAGCCAGCACAACCGGATCCACCGCAGCTCACCAGCGTGCCGCAGACACCGACCCAGCAGGCCCCGGCGGAGCAAGTACCATCCCAGGCGATTCAGAATAGTGGCGAGGCTGCCGAGGGCCGAAACCCCAACGCGGGAAATGGAATCACGCAAGGTCTTGAGAACATGGGAGGTGTCTAATGTCGTTATTAGGTGACCGCTACCAGCTCGGTGAGAGCATCGGTACCGGCGGCATGAGCGACGTCTATTCGGCCACAGACACAATGCTTGGCCGGGAAATCGCGATCAAAATGCTCAAGGTTGACATGGCCCGGGACGAGATTTTCAGGGAGCGTTTCCGCCGTGAAGCCCAGAACTCGGCGCGCCTGAACCACCCCAATATTGTTGCTGTGTACGACACCGGCACCCATGTTGTGGACGGAGTCAACGTGCCGTATATCGTGATGGAACGCGTGATCGGACGCGACCTGCGCGCCATTGTGCGCGACGAAGGCCCCCTGACCCCCGAGGCCGCCGCTGAACTTTTAGCACCTGTGACCGCTGCGCTGCAGGCCAGCCACAATGCTGGAATCATTCACCGCGACGTCAAACCCGCGAACATCATGGTCACCAACACCGGTGACGTCAAAGTGATGGACTTTGGTATCGCCCGCGCACTAGATGATTCGACGGCGCAGATGACTCAGACATCAGCGGTGATCGGCACCGCGCAATACCTGTCCCCCGAGCAGGCGCGTGGCAAACCCGTCGATGGGCGCAGCGACATCTACGCCCTAGGCTGTGTGATGTACGAGGCCGTGACGGGACGGCCACCATTTGAGGGTGAAACCCCGTTCGCAGTTGCCTACCAGCACGTGCAGGACGAAGCCGAGGAGCCGAGCGCCCACATTTCGGGCCTGTCGCCACAGGCTGCGTTAAACGTGGACGCTGTGGTGCTAACTGCGATGGCGAAGCACCCGGCAGACCGCTACCAAACCGCCACCGAAATGGGCGAAGACCTGCAACGTTTGGCTCGTGGCGCAGTGACTTCCGCGGCGCGCAGCCACGTGGCACTGCCCGCTGCGCCGCCCGCTGATGCCGAAGGCGCCACCCAGATCATTGGGGTACCGGCGGCGGGTGCTGGTGCTGCTGGTGCTGGTGCTGCTGGTGCGGCGGGTGCTGCGGGTGCTGGTGCTGCGGGCGTCGGCAGGTACGACGACAGGTACGACGACGGTGATTCCACCCGCTACGCGCGCCACCGTGAGGAGAACTCCAGCAAAGGGACCAACTGGCTGAAGTGGATCGCTGCCCTGTTGGCGCTGGTCGTGCTTGGTTTTGCTGTCGCGTTTGCGGCGGACTACTTCCGTACAGAAGAAGACCCCACAATCACCGAGACCATGATCACGCTCCCCGATGTCACTGGTGTGGAGCGTGGCGAGGCAGTCTCCCAGCTCGAGGACATGGGCCTGCAGGTGCAGGTTAACGAGGAACCGAATCCGGATGTGCCACGTAACCATGTGATTCGCACCAACCCCACCGCTGGATCGCAGCTACGCGAAGGCACACTGGTTACCTTGACTGTTTCATCTGGACGCGAAATCACCGACGTTCCAGACATTACGAATATGACCCCGCAGGAAGCCGCGCAGGCACTACAAGGGGCCGGCCTGGAGCTAGACCCGGAAGTCGATGAGGCAAACAGTGACTCCGTGAAGGAAGGCCACATCATCCGGCAGAGCCCCGTACCGGGGTCCCAGTTATCAAAGGGATCCACGGTGAAGGTTGTGGTGTCCGTCGGGCCTGAGCTTGTGCGTATTCCATCGCTCGTGGGAATGAACTCGGAGCAGGCCGAGTCCATTCTGAGCTCGTTGGGTTTAAGCAGCAAGGTTGAGGAGGTCGACTCTGAGCGCCCAGCCGGCGAAGTTCTCGCCGTGGCCGGTGAGGGTACCGAGGTAGCTCCGGGCACCACGGTGACCCTGCAGGTATCAAACGGCATGATGATGGAGATGATCGACATCACCCGCATGACTCCGGCGCAAGCCACCACCGCCTTGCAGGAATTGGGCTGGACCGGTACTTTCCGGGAAGGTCCGGCCGCTACGACGGGAGCGCTTATCGACGAAGGCCTCATCGCAAGCCAGCAACCGAAGGCGAACACCACCATCCGCAAAGACGCTACGGTGACGATCAGCCTATGGAGGTTCGACGCACGCGAGCTCCTGCCCGCAGGCCCACTGGATCCGGGTGCTAGACTAGCACCAGATTCCGCGCCAAACCCGCCACGGCGCTAAGCCGAATTGATGCACTATTGATGCATTATTGATGCAGTAGATACGAAGGAAGTAGACAAATGCCCAAGGCGAAGGTTACGAAAACCCCTATTACCACGACCACCAGCTCAGGTACCAGCCGCACTCCGGTGAAAATCAACACCGGGGGCACACCGATGTGGTACAAGGTGCTGATGTTCGGCTTCATGCTGTTTGGCCTCGCATGGCTGGTTGTGAACTACCTGGCGGGTGACCAGATCCAGTTCATGATGGAACTCGGCCCTTGGAACTACTTGATTGGCTTCGGTGGCCTGATCATCGGCCTGCTGATGACTATGGGCTGGCGTTAAACCTTTTCAGCCTTTACGCCCCTGACTCTGTCTCCTCCGCGCCCCTGGCTCTGCTTGTGCAGATCAGGGGCTTTTTCGTTCTGCAGTTGAGTATCGGTCTAGATGAGGTAAACCTGATGACATCGGCCAGTATGGCCCGAGGACTATACCGGTTTAGGTGTGGTGGCAGGACTGTGTGAGCAAACAGCAGTCCGGGAAACGCAGGGGGACCTACTCCCCGCAGTCGTGTGTACTTTAAACCTGGAACAATCGCGCTAATCCAAGACCGCTCTGAACAAAAAGAAGCAAAGTTATCCACAGCCTGTGGAAGAATCTGTGGAAAGTCTACTTTTGCGACTACTCCACAGGCTGTGGATGAACCTGTGCACTACTTCCACAGTGGGTCTAGTTGTGCTGGTAAAAGTCGAAAGATGCTGTTCACAGCCCCACTTTTCGCTAACCTGTTCGGTAAATTACAAGAATGTAGTTATCCACAATGTGGACAACAATTGTGGATAACCCTCTCTTGGGGATAACCGGTGGATAACTTGCCGGGTTGTACACAACGCACAGCCGAGCGGGTGGAGGGTTAGCAAAAAACCCACAACCGTCCGAATCCGGATGTGGGTTAGTTCCAGCTGGTGGAGGTTACTTATTCGTTACAGTGCAATGAACAACACAATCCCTAATGCGACTATCCCCGTGACCACCGAGGCAAGTACACGGGTAGACGCACTGGGCCCGGTCAATGGCCACGCCATCACAGCACCAGCGGCCAGCCCACCCAAATGACCCCACAGGCTCACACCTGAGGAGAGCAGCGAGTAGATAACGTTGACCCCCACCAGCACTAATGGACCGCGCAGGTCAGTGGAGCGTCGTGAAGCGATCGCCACAAGCACGGCCATCAGGGCGTACAGTGCTCCGGAAGCCCCGGCAGTCGGTGTGCCAAAATCCATGAGCAGCACCGCGGCCGATCCGCCTAGGCCCCCAGCCACAAAAGCCACGGCGTAGGCCCGCGTGCCGACGAAGCGTTCAACCTCCGCGCCAACTAGAAGGAGAAAGAGGATGTTAAAAGCCAAGTGTCCGATGTCGAGGTGGAGGAAAACAGCACTCAGGGCCCGCAACGCGCCAAGCGGCTCGCCTTGGACGTAGGGGCCCCACAACACCATGCGGCTACCAAGTTCTGAACCCCACACGGAGTTGTCAAGCGATCGGGCTTGCACGGCGGTAACTAGGTACACCCCTATGCAGATCACGGCGAAGATGCTGGTGGCGGGGGCGGTGTGGCGTAAATCAGTCAGCCAGTTGTTGGTTTTCATGTTAGTTTTCGTGGTTGGTCCTAGGTTGGTCCTAGAAATGGAAACGCCCCCGCACGCTGGCGGGGGCGAGAAGATAGGAAATCTTATGCTTCGACGACGTCGATGGACTGGATCACAACATCCTCGACTGGGCGGTCCATGCGGCCGGTCTGCACATTCGCCAGCTTGTCTACGACAGCCTTGGACTCCTCGTCGGTGACCTCACCGAAGATGGTGTGCTTGTTGTTCAGCCATGGGGTTGCGTCCACGGTGATGAAGAACTGAGAGCCGTTGGTACCTGGGCCAGCGTTTGCCATGGCCAGCAGGTATGGGCGGTCGAACTGCAGCTCTGGGTGGAATTCGTCAGCGAACTGGTAGCCTGGGCCGCCGGTGCCGGTTCCTGTTGGGTCACCACCTTGGATCATGAAACCAGGGATGATGCGGTGGAAGATGGCACCGTCGTAGAACGGGCCCTCGTTGGATCCGGATGCGTTCCTGGTGGAGTAGTCTTTGGTGCCTTTTGCCAGGCCGACGAAATTCTCGACGGTCTGTGGAGCATGGTTGCCAAACAAGTCGATGACGATGTCACCGAGGTTTGTGTGCAGAGTTGCAGTAGCAGTCTTCTGAGTCATGCCTATCAGTCTAAAGAATTTCTTCAGGTTGTGCCGGGAACCGGTGCTGCCGTGTCCCCGTGTTCGCTTAGGGCGTGCAGGTGATCGTCGTTAAGCAGTTCGTTGGTGTCGCGAAGCTCCTGAACCTCTCGGCGTAGCCTGGCATTTTCTGCAGCCAGATCGTCGGGCAGGTGGTGAGGAAATTGTCCTTCGCCGAGAGCTTTCTGCACCCATTGGCGGGCTGTGTGCCACGATATTCCAAACTTCGGCGCAACAGCCTGACACGCGGCTTGCATAGAAAGATTCTCCGCCAGAATGCGTTCCTCTACCAGGCGCACAACACGATCTTTCGCATCCTGATCAAACGGAACAAAACCTGGGGCAGTTCACAGGGCGGTACGCTAGGTGCAGTTGCTTTACGACGAACACCTCGTTCGACATATCGGCCGTATTCCCAGCGACCACCTCCACGCTTACTTTTCGACGGCTCTTTGAAGCCCTGGCAGTGGCGAAGATTACGCAGAATAGTTAGTCATTCCGTGCTAACATAACCATTAATCTATTATTCGATTGTTTAATTGATTGCTTGTTGGGCAAAACTAATCCTTGTCCATGAGCCCAACTCAGACGAAAGGTATGGCGGTAATGCTGTTATCAAGAAGAGCGCTTGCCGTAGTAATGACTGGCTTGCTCGCGCTTTCATCAGTAGCGTGCAGTTCCGACGATCCAGATGCGGTCTCCTCTACCTCGGGGACTTCAACTGTGGCAGACACCACTGAAAAGGACGAAGCAACATCAGAAGCTGGTCCAGTTACTATTACCGACGTTACTGGCACAACTGTTGAGCTAGAAAAACCGTTTGAGAAGGCCGTTGTTCAGCTATCCGGCTCGGGTGGACCCCTTTTAACCATGGCGGCACTGGATCGGGAGAATTACACCTCCAAGATCGCTGCAATGGATGACGGGTTGAAGAAAAACAGACACGATTTGTGGGAACTACTTGTTGAGGCGAACCCAGAGCTCGACGATATTCCGATCATCGGGGATGTGAATAAAGACGAGGTCACAGCGGAACAGCTACTGACATTAGGAGTGGACGGGATTATTGTTCCAGTGCGCCAAAAAGCCAAAATGGACATCATCGCCGAAAGAGCCGGCATCCCGGTCCTATACGTGGACTACCACGCGCAACAATTGGACACCCACATCCAGTCCACGAAGGTTATCGCAGAAGCCACCGGACTTACTAACAATGTCGAAGCTATAACCGATTTTTATACCGATGTCGTCGGAGATATCGAAAAGCGGGCAGCCAACCTAGATCGCTCCACTACTGCCTATATCGAAATCGGCCACATAGGGCCGTCAGAAATGGGTAATTCATACGGCTCTGAAATGATGTGGGGTTCCATCCTGGATTCAGTAGGGGCTGACAACATTGCCACCGAATTCCTTGCCCCATCGGATGCAACTCCCCTCACCGAAGAACAAGTTTTGGTCAGCGACCCAGACACCATAATTCTCGCTGGCTCCATTTGGCCAGATAATCCAGAATCAGTCAAAATGGGTTTTGCGGTTAGTGAGCAAGAGGCTCTTGAGTCTCTGGCACCTTACCGGGAGCGGGAGGGCTGGGACAGACTCACAGCGATCCAAAATAATGAGCTTTACGGCATTGGGCACGCGTTAACCCGAGACATGTTGGATTTCTACTCCTACGCTGTGCTGGCCAAGCTTTTCCATCCCGAGGAATTCTCCGACATTGATCCCGAGGCCCTGATGGAAGAGTACTTCGATAAGTTCATGCCCATCGACTACCAAGGCACCTGGTTTATCAAGTATGATGGATAGGTCTGATCACGAGTCGACCGTAGAGACTAGACGCAAGAATTGGCAAGTGCCTCGTGCAGGATGGGTGGCGCTTGCCGTCATAGCGTTGGTAGTTTTCTTTGTCGTCGATTTATTTGTTGGTCCCGCTAAAATCTCCCTGGACAACTTAGCTGTCATTTTTGATACCAACTCGGTTGAGCACGTCGCTTTCTTTCGCTTGCGCATGGTGGAATCCCTCATGGCAGTTGGGATAGGTCTGAGTTTGGGGCTTGCTGGCGGAGTGATGCAAACTATCCTCAACAACCCGCTAGCCAGCCCGTTCACTCTTGGGGTTTCGTCAGCCGCTAGTTTCGGTGCAGCATTGGCGTTTGTGATGGCGGTTCCTTTGGTGCTTGTCACAGGTGGCGCACTCGTCATGGCACTAATTGCGGTTCTGGTCATCTTCATGGCGGGCAATTATTTAAAGATGAGTAATTCTGCTCTCGTTTTGGCCGGAATCGCTTTGAACTTCTTTTTCGATGCCCTGTTGTCACTGATCCAGTATCGTGCTTCAGAAGAAAGCCTGTCATATATTGTTTTCTGGACAATGGGTAGCCTTTCACGCGGTTCATATCCGCAGGCCTGGACATTGTTGATCTGTTTCGCGATTGTTTTCGCCGTGATTATGCGCAATTCCTGGGGACTGACTGCGCTGAAGTTTGGTGACACCAGAGCTGCCGCCCTCGGGATCAAAGTGCAAAGCGTTAAAATTGTGTCCTTGCTATTGGTGTCAGTTTTGACCGCGTTGGCGGTGAGTTTCGCCGGAAAAATTGGTTTCATCGGTCTGGCTGCTCCCCATTTGGCACGGCGGCTAGTGTCCGAAGACCAGCGGTACTATTTGACAACGTCCGCCCTCATCGGGGCAATGTTTCTCTTGTTGGCATCATCGCTGTCCAAAATTGTTGTACCGGGCGTTGTTGTACCGATTGGCATTATCAGTTCGCTCATCGGAATACCGTTCTTGGTTTACGCCCTGCTCAGCCAGCGGAAGCAAAGGGCTGCATAGATATGATTAAGGTAAAGGATTTCTCCTTAAGCTACGGCAACCACGAAATTGTCAAAGGCGCAAGCTTCCAAGCGCACCCTGGTGAAGTAACCGCCCTCATCGGCAGAAACGGGGCAGGAAAAACCAGCTTGCTTAATCATATCGCTCATCCTTCTCGACGCCATCGCAATACTCACATCACTGGCCACATTGAATCAATTGGTGTGGTGTCCTATTTGAACCAGCACATCGAGGCAGACTTACCTTTCACTGTTTTTGAGACGATCTTGATTGGCAAGGCAGTGAAACTGGGTTTGCGCACCAGCCAGGAAGACATTGACGATGTCAACAAGATCGTCGACATGCTGGACCTTCACGAGTTGCAGCACGTCCCCATCGCACATCTCTCTGGTGGGCAACGCCAAAAAGTGTTCATTGGACAGGCGCTTGCCAAAAAGCCAGAGGTATTGCTTCTCGACGAGCCAACGGCAGCCCTCGATATTGAAAACCAATACCGGATCATGCACCAGATCAAGGATCTCACTATCGAACACAACCTGACTACCTTAGTCTGCCTCCACCAGATTGATTTAGTGGAAAGATTCGCTGATCGGGTGATCGTTCTCCACAATGGCTCCATCTACAAAGAGGGCAACCCCAACGAGGTATTCACTAAAGAACTCTTTCACGAGGTCTATGCCGTGGACGCAACGATGGCTACCGTAGATGAGCGCCTCCTTTTCGGATTCGACGTCAGCTAACCTTTAGCAATCCCCCGCCCAGCCCGGCATCCGCGCGGCGTACCTTAAAGAAAATGAGCGCGAAAGGTGTGTGGTTCCTCAAATTTAAAGATCACGATTGTAATGGGTTAACGCCAGATGGCATCGTGCAAAGAAACTGCGTAAACTGCTTGCCCTGGCAACGAGTGTTTGCGGCTTAGGTTGGAAAGTGTATTTCTGGGGGTTGGAAAGGGGCAGGGCGTGCGGCGTGGGGCGGGGGTGATTTTCTAGTAGTTGACGGGTGCCTCGGTGTGTAAGGGGTACCCGCGTTACTAGAAAGGAGTCCGTTGCAATGGTGACGGATTATCGGGCGATTATGCTCGCAGTGTTGCGTGGGCATAGTTATGCCACGATTCAGCAGAGTTATCAGTGCTCATCGAAAACTGTGCGGTTGGCTAAGGCGGTTGTGCATGACCATGGCTTGACTGAGGTAGATATCCAGGGTCTAGATCGTCAGCAGTTGGCAGAATTGTTTCCTGACCGGCGTTACGATCGCGACGAGTCGTATGCCGATATTGATATCGAGGGCGTTGATTCGACGCAAGCGGATTTTCGGGGCGAAGAATCCTGGCAGGAAGTTCAAGGTCAAGGTTGAACACGAACGTTACCAGCCGGAGTGTGTGGCACAGGGGCTCAAGCCTTACTCGTATAAGCACCACACGCAACCCGCGTGCTCTTCGAAATCATGGAAGCACGCACCGGCCAAGCAACCGCTATTGTCTCACAGCTCGGTGCCACAGACTGGGGCAAAGTGATGCTCAACAAAGTCACCGCAGAATCCCCCATCAACCGGATTCTGCACCCATCAACGACCGTGGTGCTCAACGGCGAAGAAAATCTACGCCAAACCCACCAACCACGAGAAGACCCATAGTCTTCGACACGTCCCCGCGCAACTCAATGTGCGGGGACTACCCCCAGACCCACACTTTCCAAACCCCAGAATCACGCTTTCCAATCAACAGAAAAACACTTTCCAACAACCGCTGCGCACAACGAGTTTGCCCACATTTATTCTAGTGTGGATTTCACCGTACGCGCCTGATCACAACCCGATTGAAAAAGTATCGAATGAAGCCAAGGCCGCAATTGCGAACCGACAATGCGATGACCTTGCAGTAACAACCATAGAGTTCCGTGTTCGCTTGGGGTGTTTTTCGCACCATTGCTTTCCAAAAGGTTCTTAGGCAGTACGATGGTTTGAGCGCCACGGCCTTTCATTCAGGCTCTCTCTATTTTTTGGAAAGTGTCTGGCTTATTCGGTTGCCGTGGCGCCCCAAAAGCCTTATCTGTCTACTCTCTATATTTATTGGAGAGTACGAGAGGAGTTGCACTTTAATGTCTAACGTGTATCATCAAGGTTAGCAGTGATGCATACAATCCGATTCTATGGATCGGTGGACAAAAGAATCAGCGCCATGCTCTATGCGCGGAGGCTTAGCACACAACGAAGGGAGAGGAGGGCTGAGATGGCTGGATCTACTCACGGTGATCACCGCCGCAAAGAAGAAACCCGCCTAGAAAAGCCAAGAGCTTTTGCTAGCCGGGTTCTGGCCGTAGTTACATCCAAACTTCTTGCGGATTTGATCAGCAAGAGCTGGGACTGGATGAACTCATAGGTCAAAAGAAAGGATCACTCGTTGACGCCGGGTGACCTTCTTGCTTGTTTCTCTTTGCCCTAGGGCATCTCAAGTCTAACCCGCGAGCAGAAAGCTAGCAAGCAAACGGGTACCTTACAGAAAATGAGCGCGAAAGGTATGTGGTTCCTCAAATTTAAAGATCACGATTGTAATGGGTTAACGCCAGATGGCATCGTGCAAAGAAACTACGTGAGATTCTTGGCCAGATCAGTCAGGAGTTTGCTCATATTCACCTCGTCTGGCTTCCACCTGTTTAGCTTCCCCCGTACGCGCCTGATCACAACCCGATTGAAAAAGTATCGAATGAAGCCAAGGCCGCAATTGCGAACCGACAACGCGATGACCTTGCAGCAACAACCATAGAGTCCCGTGTTCGCTTAGGGTGTTTTTCGCACCATTGCTTTCCACAAGGTTCTTAGGCAGTACGATGGTTTGAGCGCCACGGCCTTTCATTCAGGCTCTCTCTATTTTTTGGAAAGTGTCTGGCTTATTCGGTTGCCGTGGCGCCCCAAAAGCCTTATCTGTCTACTCTCTATATTTATTGGAGAGTACGAGAGGACTTGCACTTTAGTTTTTTAAGTGTATTATCAAGTTCAGCACCGATCCATACAATTCGATTCTATGGATTGGTGCGACAACAAGATTCCGATTTTCAAACAAGAGTTCTAAGGAGATTTCATGTTGAACTATCAAGATCTGCTTGATGCTTGCTCCCGGGGTGGCGCCAGTGTGCTTACCTCCGTCACCGAGATGGAACCGGCTGCAGGCCCCCACGCTTCTGTGGCACCAGCAAAGTTTGTCGAGCGGTCGAACTCAGTATTCGCATTCGAAACCCGTTACATCGACGGCGAACCACAAACCATTGCTCTACTCGACTCCAAGCAGTCGTCCCTCAACCGCGCAGAACAAGCCATCCAGCAGGATATTGACGCAGGCTTTGCACCTATTTCGCAGGTCCCCCGCATTGTGGTGGATTACGGCGAAGGCGGGCAACTGACGGACATGGAGCTTCCCCACCGCTTCGCAGACGGCCATATCCGTGCCGGCACCATTGATGGCGAACCAGCCACTAAGAATGATTCATACCGGGCGGTGCGCAACTCCACCCAGGGAAATATCACGGCACTTGTCCAAACAGCACCAGCAGCGGCAGTTTTTGGTGGTTGGGATTCTACCCGTGCGACCAACCAGCTCCGCCTTCCTAGCGCTTTGGTTGGTGAGGTTATAGGCGTCTTGGCAGATCAGGATGCCACTGGTGAAGAACAGCAGTCTAAGCGTGGTGGTGCGCGTGTCGATTCCCTAGCAATGAGTGTCAAACTCACCGGCCCGCAGATGAAGGAGCTGCTAGATGCACAGCGTGAAGAGCTAAGCCCTACCAAGGTGGGCGAGATTGAAAAGAAAATTAAGTCCGAGAAGAAAGGCACAATCTCGGCTTCGTCGCTTGGGCTGGGAGGAATTCCACCAAAACTTGAGTCTTTAGGTGGCGTGTCCTGTAAACGAATCATTCGCACTTGGGTTTTGAGTTTTGCCGCTCTGCGTCAACTTCGTTTCGGGGGCAGCTATGAGCAAGATGTTGCTGGGCGCGCACTCCTTGCCGCATTTGGGTTAGCTGCGATGGCACGTGCGGAGGAGGAAAACTACTTGCGCGCAAACTGTCACCTCGTCGAAAAGAGCGCACCACAAGTGATCCTGGATCAGCGCCACGGAGAATCTAAGGAGTTTAGCGCTCTCACCGTAAAGGAGGCAGACAAGCTTCTAGCTACCGCTATTGAAGAAGCGCGCAAGCTCGGTGTTGTTGATTGGTCCGGGCAGGTTCTTGAAGTTCAGGGTAACCCCATTGTCCTTGGAGGGGCAGTCGAAGAGGCTGAGGATGAACAGAAATGACCAAACTTGAACTACGGGTCCGATTCCCCCTCTGGATATACCAGGCCCACAGAGACGACAAATCTCCCAGCTGGATGCCTGATCCTGCCCGGCTGCACAGCGCTTTTCTCAACGCAGCGGCGCAGGGTTCCCTCGCCGAACCTGATGGAGCCACTGCCCTCAAACCGTCGGAGGAGTCCCTCACAGCGCTACGTTGGCTTGAGGCCAACGCCCCCGATGGCATTGAGGAGCCCCAGAAACGCTGGTGCGCTCCGAACTCCGGACGATTCGCGTACCGTAAAGTCACTTCTGGCACTAACTCCGAAATTCAACAGCGCCCCGTCTCAGACGGTGTGGCTGTAAACGGAAGTTACGGTTATCTGTGGAACGATGTTCCCGAAGCAGTTGCTAGTACTCTTACCGCGTTAAGCGAAGATATCGGCTACCTCGGGGAGGCATCAAGTGTCGCGATTGTAGAACCTGGGCCTGTCAACCCCACGTTAGTGAAAGACTCTTCAGCATCAGCCTTTGATAGCGGGGGCAGCTTTGTCCGTATTCCCCAACGAGGGCGCACGGACTATCTCATAGCTCGCCACAAGTCATACTATCCGGAGAAACCGCCCACGGTTGCCAAAGATAGATGGACTGCGAGTGAAAAACCTCGCGACAGGGAACCAGCGGAAGAATTCTTGTCTAAGGTGATGTACCGAGTACCGGCCGTTCAGCCGCCGGACACCCCCTGGTCTCATGTACTCCTTTTCCAAATCGACCGTCAGAACGTTCCGGTAAAACATCGGGTAGAGCTGTGTGTCACCATGCATAAGGCACTGATTAGCGCAATCGGTTTTGGTGCGTCGCCGATGGTGACGGGTAAGTATGAGCGCCAGGTGAAGCAACGCCCTGCTAACCGGCTGGCAATCCAGTATTTTGACAGCAGCTACGTACAACGGCATGGGGTGCACGGTGCTGCCCTGGGCCTGATGATCCCACGGGATGCAGATGATCAGCAATTGGCGCAGATTGCGCAAGCTCTTTCCGCTATTTCAGTTTTGTGGTCGCGGAACTTGGGGCGGGTCCGAGTCACCTTCGATGGTGTTAGTGTGGCGGCTGATAAATTTTGGGCCGCCCCGGCTGATGGCCACGTACGGCTCTGGTCTGCAGATACAGCGATCATTCCAGAGACTCGACCAGTGTCGAAGAAAGCGCTAAATCGCCCATGGACCTTGGAAGACGCTGGTTTATTGTCGCTCGGTTTTGTGTGGCGTGATGAGTTCGAGATTGTAGGAAAAGGTGAGCACATGTACGCCCACCTACGCAATCAAGTAGCAGGTTCTCAGGCGCGTGTGTATAAGGCCTCAACGTTAGGCGATGCTGCTGCGTCATATGTGCACAGGACCCACACCAACGTGCCGGTTCAGCCGTGGAATGGATTACTGAGCCTGGGCAACCTTGCCAATGCGCAAACGCTTGTTGCTATCGGCCAATCACGCCATCTTGGTGGGGGATTACTCGTCCCGGTCGATCTTCCACGCCAGTTGCTCCAATCGCTGAATAAGCAGGAGGTTTAGCCGTGGAAAAGTTAACTATTGATGATTTCGACGATTTTTTCCGAGCGCTTAACGACGATAATTTGCCCTTCACGTGGCAGCGTGATGTCGTAGAACATGTGCTAAATCATGGGCGCTGGCCGGACAGGATCACCGCCCCTACCGGATCTGGTAAGTCTTTTGTCACCGATGCTCACGTTTTCGTTAACGCTGCACAGTCGACGTATGGTGTGCGTGTTCCTCGACGGCTTCATGCGGTTGTAAATAGGCGCGGTCTGGTGGATAGCCAAGCAATAAGGGCTGATTATATTAAAGACAGGCTAGAGGCTGCCCCAGCAGATTCGATCTTAGGTGCGGTGGCGGCTAACCTTCGTCTTTTGCGGAGCGATTCTGCCGATACCCCTCTAGAGGTGGGACATCTTCGCGGCAATTTGGTTAATCGTACGCTTCCGGTTGATGATCCTACTGCGTGCGCTATCGTCGCCGCCACCCCGGATATGTGGGGCTCTCGTCTTTTGTTCAGAGGATATGGTAGTTCGGTGCATGCCCGTCCGAGAGAAACTGCGTTGATTTCCATGGATTCAGTTTTAATCTTGGATGAAGCACATCTGAACAGACAGCTTCTGTTCACCGCGCGACGTGTAGCGGATCTTCAATCGCGTTACCCAACAATCGGCGTTCCTACGCTTCAGGTAGTGGAAACTACAGCTACTGCAAGCAGCGATCCAGGTAATGAAGCTGTGAGCATTGATGTCAATCCTGATCAGTTTGATCCTGAACGTGATGCAGCGCTCTCCGCTCGATTCTTCTCGGCGAAGCAGCTTGAGTTGGTGGAGTTTCAGAAGTGGAATGGTCGGCCAAAGAATAGTGGGCTTACCAAGCTCGTGGTTGAACAAGCTCTTGAACTGCACCAGGATGCTTCAGCGACGGTTGGTTGCATTGTTAACCATGTCGAAAATGCAACTCAAGTCGCACGGCAACTACAGAATAAAGGCTTTACTACGGTTTTGTTAGTGGGTCGCATGCGGCCTCATGACGTGACAGAAGTTCGCCGACAGCACCCACACTTATTTGCGTCGAAGACGGACTCTGAGGTGGATTTTGTGGTGGCAACCCAAACTCTCGAGGTTGGTGTTGATATGGACTTCCACAGCCTAGTTACTGAGCTTGCTCCGGCGTCATCACTTGCACAGCGTGTGGGCCGCACGAACCGTAACGGACGGTGGGAAAACTCCCAGGTGCGGGTTGTGGTACCCCCAACTGAAGAGGTGATCAAGAATGAACACCCTCCGTATTCCGGTGAGGATTTGGTAAACGGCTTACGCTGGCTGCACTCTTTGTCTGAATCTCAGTCGATTAATCCTGCTGCGGTTCGTGAGCTCCCGCCTCCTGTTTCTTCGCCGAAACGCGACTTATTTCAGAGAGTTGAACTATCGGATCTTGGTTTGCTGGCACGCACTAGCGAGAAGTTGTTGGTTCAGCCTGATCTCTCACTGTGGCTGCGCGACTCCTTGGAACCGGAAACGGCGATGGGTGGCGTTGTTGTTCGCGAGTTTCTTCCTTCCACAGATTCGGTTGCCTTGGAGCTGTTGAAGGCTCTGCCGCCGCTTGCTGATGAGGTTTTTCCCGCTTCGCTGAATATACTGAGCCAGATTAAACAGCAACTTGTGCTCGAACCTCGTGACAGGTTTAAAGCCGAGTTAAAGGATACGCTCAAACGTCGTTTGTTTTTGTATCGTGATAATGAAATGACATTGATGGATATTAATGATCATTTAAAACCCGGCGATATCGTGGTTCTTGATCCCGGGTTGCGGTTTACCTCAGAGAATGTCGCTGTCATTGAACCAACGGATACTCCTCCCGCTCAGGTCCCTCATCCTGACGTATCGCGGTTAGTTATCGCCGAGCATGCCGACGAGAGCGATGTAGCTTGGCTGCGTGACTTTGTTGGCCTTACCCCTGAAGAAGCCACTCAGGCGTTGAACGAAGAAGGCTATGAAGGAGAGGTGGTGCTTTCCGCAAGCACCACTGAGCGTGGAAGCTCTGAGGTTGTGAGCTGGTTTTTTGTTAAGCCACCTGCTTCAGAGCTTTCCGACGAAATCCGTCAGGAATGGTCTTCTTCACAGGGGCAAGTGCTTCTTTCGGATCATGCTGACGATGTGGCGCAACGTGCCCGATTGATGGCTGAAAAACTTGATGTGATTGATGAGTTGGTCGATGTTGTTGCTGAGGTCGGTTTGCACCATGATGATGGCAAGGCTGACCCAAGGTTCCAGATCCGTTTGGGCAATAATAGTGGCTCTGTAGTTTTGGCCAAAAGCAAGCGGCGTTCTCAACAACAAGTTCAACTGAGCCGGGCGCGCAGTGGTCTTCCTACTGGGTGGAGGCATGAGCAGCTGTCAGCTCTGATGTGTTTTGACCAGTCAACCGGTGACGGAAAGTATCGCGATTTGGTCACATACCTTGTTGGAACAAGCCATGGGCATGGTCGTTCATCGTTTAACCATGTCGCATCCGAGTTACTGGCGACGGAAGATTCTTCGCTTTACTCGAATGCTGAGCAACTTTTTTCGGTTGGTGACTGGGAGCACATGGTCTCCAATTTGAATCATCAGTTTGGCCATCATAATTTGGCTTTCCTTGAAGCTGTGCAACGCGCTGCTGATGCCCAAGTATCAAAGGAGGGTAAGTAATGTATTCGATTCAGATTGCTGGTGATGCCCAGTCCACGTTGACCCACTTTGCCCTATACGGTCTTGCAGGCATTGTGCAGTATGAATTGAACCAGCCAGTGTTGGTTTCTTTCACGTCCGAGGTAGATCCAAAAGCAGTTCTCGAGACCACTGCCGGTGAAACTGAGGTGGCCGAAGCTGTTTTGCACGTGGCAAAGAGGTGGTCCGAACCGGGGTCCTGGGCTCAAGACACAATGGCTTATCCGGATAAGAAGAAAAGCGTAGAGCGCTCGCCTTTCTCGCCACGTATTCAGGTGATTGACTCCCGTGACACTTGGATAGCCCACCAGGAGTTTCGCCACAGGCATATTGACCAATTGGAGCAAGCGGGTGATCGTCTGGCTTTGCGTCTGATCGCTGGTTTGGGTGAAGCGTCATATTGGCGGTTCCAGGGAAAGGATCGTAGGCCAGATCATGGAGCTTCCCGTTGGGAAATGAAGACCCGCAACCGTGGTGAAGAGTTCATTGTGCACCGGTTTGCACCGATGTGTTCAGAACTAAGCTCGTGGTCTTCTGAAGACATTCTTGCTGGAATTACAGGTACTCAGGTCAACGATACTCTGGGCAAGCAGAAAGCGGACTCGCGTACTGCTACCGGTCTTACTACGCCTCGAGCGACCGATGTGGCCTTAGCTTTTTGCGGTCTTGTCGGTTTAGGATGCTTTCCGGTTTTACACCAATCAACAGAGTTATCTGTCACTCCAGCTGCGTATCCACAAAATGTCTTACACACTAGGCACATGGTCCTTCCGGTTCCTGCACAACCAATCACATTATCGCGGTTGGAAGCTGTGTTGGTGTCTGAGGCCCTTTCCCACGCATCGCAAAAGTATTCCGATGAAAGGGCTGAGGATGAGAACGAAACGTTAGAGGTAACTGCTGCGCAGGATTGGTTAAGAGCGCGTGGGATGGGCGCGTTAGTGCACTTCTCGGTGCTAAAGGCCGGGTCTGATAGTGCCCCAGAACGCCAGGTTCTCACCGGAAGGATTGAGGCGTTATGAGTACTCCCGTAGATGGGTCCGTCCCCATCAGTTTGGTACTACACACCAAGTTTTGCCCTCGTAGAACCTGGCTGGAGGCAAACGGGGAGGTTACTGACACCTACCAGATGCAGGCCGGGCATCAAGGCCACCGCCGTGTTGATGATCCAACTTCTTCACGTCCGCATCAGTTAAGGCAGCTTGCAATCAGTGATCCGGCTCTTGGCATTCACGGCCGTGCTGATGTCGCTGAACCTGAGTCTGATGGATCGATTCATGTTGTGGAGTACAAGACTGCTCCTCTGCGTGATGTTGTTGCCGCTACTCCTGCCCACAAGGTTCAGCTGGCTTTGCAAACCATGTGCCTTGAGTCTGCTGGTCACCGTGTAAGTAGGGCGACTGTGCGGTTTGTGGATTCCCGCCTTTCGGAAGAGGTTCCGATTACGGATGAACTTCGCGCTCAGGCAGTGGAGCTTGTCGACGAAACACGCCAGATAATTGCGTCGCCGACCGCTCCGGCTCCTCTGATTGATGATGCGCGCTGTAGTAAATGTTCTCATATGCCGGTGTGTCTTCCTGATGAAAAGCAAGGAGTGCCTGTTCGCAGAAGGATCAATGCAAAGAAACCTGTTGGCAGCGTCATTCATCTCACGGAGCAGGGTTCGCGCTGCTCTGTGAAAACGGGGCGACTCATTGTCAAGAAACGGGGTGAAGAGCTAGGTTCTGTTCCCTTGGGCCGAGTCGATGGCGTAACAGTGCATGGAAATGTCGATGTCTCTAGTGCTGCGATTAGGGAATTAAGCTGGCACCAGAAAGCGGTGGTGTGGTGCTCGTTTAGTGGCAGGGTGTATAGCTGGACGCAACCGGCGTCGAGCCCTAATGGGTTATCTCGATCACGGCAGCATGAGCTTGCAAGTGATGATTTCCTGTCCCTGGCCAAGCAGATGATTGAAACCAAAATTTCTAATCAGCGGACTTTGCTTCGGCGCAATGGTGACTGCCCAAGGCCCGTTGAAGATCTAGCCATCCTGACACAACAGGTAGATGCGGCAATTTCGCGTAATGAACTTTTTGGTATTGAAGGGGCTGCAGCAAAAGCGTATTTTTCCGGATTTACGTCGATGCTAAAGCATGGTGCTAAGAACAAGTACCAGTTTGATTTCCCCGGGAGGGAGGGGCGTGGCTCTATCGATCCGATAAATGTTTTACTCAATTATGCGTATGGAATGCTGACTAGCGAATGCTTGCGGGCACTAGTTTCGATCGGTCTAGACCCTCATATCGGTGTGCTCCACAGCAGCTATCGGAATAAGCCAGCGCTTGCTTTGGATCTCATGGAGGAGTTCCGACCTACTATCGCAGATTCTGCCATTATCAGTCTGCTGAACCGCAGAGAGTTTCCGCTGGACGGTTTTGTAAGTAATGATTTAGGCACCCGTCTGACTAAGGACGGCAGGAGGGCGGTAATTGAGGCGGTTGAAACACGGCTCTCAACGGAGTTCAATCATCCCGTCTACGATTACAAAGTTACCTGGCGGCGTGCGATTGAGGTGCAAGCCCGACAGGTTTTAGCTCTACTTGAGGGTTCTCAAGAGCGTTACTTTGGGGTTCGGGTGAGATAGTGAGGGACGATCTTCGACGAACTTTGGTCGCGTACGATATTCCACATGACCGTCGCCGTACAAAAGCTGCCCAAACATTGTTGACCTACGGAGACCGAGTACAATATAGCGTGTTCATCGTCGACTGCATCCCCGCTCAGCTGCTGCGGCTCAAGGAGCAACTGCGGGAAATCATCAATACGGATGAAGACTCCGTGTTATTTTGCGATATCGGTTTGGTGGCAACTCTTCAAAAGACGAATTATTCTTACTTGGGGTTAGAACCTAAGTTAACTAGCGACGGGCCCCTGATCTTCTGACTTGAGCCCCAAGCATATTGATGCGAGAGCCACACGATTGCAATTGAGTGCGGCACGCGCTCGCAGCTTAAAACAGCTGGTTACGCGCTGGATTTGCGATTTTCCACATCACTGATGTGCCAAAAACTCACCAAATTCTGCTTGCACTCGCAACTACCGACATATACGCTGGAAGCGCCCCTATTTTATTCGGTGCTGTCGCCACTGTTTCGGCAGTGGCCTTTCATTGAGGCGGGCAGGTTAGATGGGCCTGGGGCGCAGTCGCATGGTGTCGCCACTGTTTCGGCAGTGGCCTTTCATTGAGGCGTTATTGACGGCAACACCATCTCTTTTACCGAAGTGTCGCCACTGTTTCGGCAGTGGCCTTTCATTGAGGCGGGATCTTCCACATCTTCCGGCCAATTCACATCACGTCGCCACTGTTTCGGCAGTGGCCTTTCATTGAGGCCCCAGCTCCCCAGATGGAGGAAGTGGCAAGTGCGCGTCGCCACTGTTTCGGCAGTGGCCTTTCATTGAGGCCCCATATCAGCAGTGCATGCACCATTTCGCGGTCAAAGTCGCCACTGTTTCGGCAGTGGCCTTTCATTGAGGCTTTTCAGCAGGTTCTGGTTTCGAAGCGCAATCGGGGTCGCCACTGTTTCGGCAGTGGCCTTTCATTGAGGCGAAGACTGTAATTCACACAGGCAGGGAAAACCACATGGTCGCCACTGTTTCGGCAGTGGCCTTTCATTGAGGCTGTCTCGAACAACCGGGGACGCCTTCGCTACCGGAGTGTCGCCACTGTTTCGGCAGTGGCCTTTCATTGAGGCGCCAGACGATCGCTGACGGCGACAGGTACGTGGCGGTCGCCACTGTTTCGGCAGTGGCCTTTCATTGAGGCCTCAAGTGTGGGCATGGACGAGGTTTATCTCTTGGGTCGCCACTGTTTCGGCAGTGGCCTTTCATTGAGGCCCTGCAGGCCTTGCGGGCCGGGCGGCCCCGCTGGGTCGCCACTGTTTCGGCAGTGGCCTTTCATTGAGGCGAGATCATCCTTCGATTCGCCGGGGTGTGGAACCAACGTCGCCACTGTTTCGGCAGTGGCCTTTCATTGAGGCCCGCGTGGCCTATGAGCGATGGAGAGTCGAAGACGATGTCGCCACTGTTTCGGCAGTGGCCTTTCATTGAGGCAGACACCCGTGACCATTTATGTGACTCCTCTGACCAGTCGCCACTGTTTCGGCAGTGGCCTTTCATTGAGGCCGTTCACGCACAAACCCGCTACGCGCGTGTCCCTGGGTCGCCACTGTTTCGGCAGTGGCCTTTCATTGAGGCATTTCGTACGTTTCCGGCGCGTAGACCTCCCCAGCGTCGCCACTGTTTCGGCAGTGGCCTTTCATTGAGGCCAGGGAATACGCCCCTCCTGGTCCCCCCAGCCGTTGTCGCCACTGTTTCGGCAGTGGCCTTTCATTGAGGCAACGGCAGCCACCTCCAACTACCCGGACTCGGCAACGTCGCCACTGTTTCGGCAGTGGCCTTTCATTGAGGCAGTGCGGAAGACCTTGAAAAGCTCAACGGAAAGCTGTCGCCACTGTTTCGGCAGTGGCCTTTCATTGAGGCCACGAACTTACCCATAGATTTGACTCGCGGTTTGATCGTCGCCACTGTTTCGGCAGTGGCCTTTCATTGAGGCTGCGTTGACCGCAGCGATTATGATCGAAGCCGAAGCGTCGCCACTGTTTCGGCAGTGGCCTTTCATTGAGGCTCGAAAATCTGCAGGAGGCGGTTGGTGACGAGCTGGTCGCCACTGTTTCGGCAGTGGCCTTTCATTGAGGCCTAGAACGAGCCGTCACACGCGCCGGGCTGGGAGTCGCCACTGTTTCGGCAGTGGCCTTTCATTGAGGCTAGTAGCGCGTCGAGTTTTTGGAGCGCGGGGATAAGTCGCCACTGTTTCGGCAGTGGCCTTTCATTGAGGCGTCAGCAAGTCAGTGACATGCTACCCGTGGTTGAGGTCGCCACTGTTTCGGCAGTGGCCTTTCATTGAGGCTCGAAGTGGTCGAAGATGGGACTGCGTGCGCCTAAGTCGCCACTGTTTCGGCAGTGGCCTTTCATTGAGGCCAGGTAGGAGGGGTGCGGTTCACGTCCAGGGCTTCCGTCGCCACTGTTTCGGCAGTGGCCTTTCATTGAGGCTGGTGCAAGAAAGTCGCGGCTGGCGTTGTGTTGCGTCGCCACTGTTTCGGCAGTGGCCTTTCATTGAGGCTGGTGCAAGAAAGTCGCGGCTGGCGTTGTGTTGCGTCGCCACTGTTTCGGCAGTGGCCTTTCATTGAGGCCCCAACGTCGAGCCACTATGGGCCGACAAGAAAACAGTCGCCACTGTTTCGGCAGTGGCCTTTCATTGAGGCGTCCCACCGCGACAGGTTCGCCCCGGCTAGCTCGGTCGCCACTGTTTCGGCAGTGGCCTTTCATTGAGGCTTCTTGGATTTTGTCTCGGTCGATGATGACCCTTTGGTCGCCACTGTTTCGGCAGTGGCCTTTCATTGAGGCCAGGTAGGAGGGGTGCGGTTCACGTCCAGGGCTTCCGTCGCCACTGTTTCGGCAGTGGCCTTTCATTGAGGCTTTCGTCAATTGTGACGTTTCTTGCAAGTGCAGCAACGTCGCCACTGTTTCGGCAGTGGCCTTTCATTGAGGCCCACCCGATCACAACCCCGGTGGAGATTCGTAAGGAGGTCGCCACTGTTTCGGCAGTGGCCTTTCATTGAGGCACTGACGTGACTGGCACGTCTGCGCATACCTGGATGGGGTCGCCACTGTTTCGGCAGTGGCCTTTCATTGAGGCGGGAACAGGCCTACCGGCGCGCGTCAGCGATTCATCGTCGCCACTGTTTCGGCAGTGGCCTTTCATTGAGGCGCGCCTCGAGCCCATCAAGTGCCCGGGTCGCCGCAGTCGCCACTGTTTCGGCAGTGGCCTTTCATTGAGGCACTGACGTGACTGGCACGTCTGCGCATACCTGGATGGGGTCGCCACTGTTTCGGCAGTGGCCTTTCATTGAGGCAACTCACTCGGCTACCATTCATGGTTCATGTCACGTCGCCACTGTTTCGGCAGTGGCCTTTCATTGAGGCCAGGTAGGAGGGGTGCGGTTCACGTCCAGGGCTTCCGTCGCCACTGTTTCGGCAGTGGCCTTTCATTGAGGCCAGGTAGGAGGGGTGCGGTTCACGTCCAGGGCTTCCGTCGCCACTGTTTCGGCAGTGGCCTTTCATTGAGGCTTCACAGCAGTTGATGATCTTGCGCCGGAAGATAAGTTGCCACTGCTTTCGCAGTGGCCTTTCATTAAGGCAACGATGAAGTTGAAGCGTCATCGCTGTACGTGTTCGCGCACAGCGCGCCTGCGCCACCAGCACAGGGTGGTTGGCAGGCAGACGCGCAAGCGGTCCCGGTCGGTCTTAGGCTGCAGCCGCAGCTTGTTGGTCTTCCTCCTCTACCCGTGCGGGAGAAGGGATCAGGAAGGAAGCCACCAAAGCTAGCACGATAATAATCGCACCGGTGAGCATTCCTGCCTGGTAACCTGCAGCTTCGCCTTGAGCTGCTCCCACAGTGGTGTTAACCATGAACAGCAAGGCGAAAGATAGTCCTGCACCGATGTTGAAAGCGCCAGAGTTCATCCCGGGCAGATAGCCCTGGTTATCTTTCGGCGAAAGCACAACACCTAAGCCGTTGAGCATGATGTTGCACACACCGGCGTAAGAGATACCAATCCACAGTGACACGATCAGCAATGTGATTGGCGTGGTATTAGTAACCACATACATGGCAAAGAAGATGCCCAACAACGTGACCACCAACCCGCCTCTCAACACAGATAGATAGCCCAACTTTCCTGCGATCTTTCCTGCAATCGGCCCCATGATGAGTCCTGCCAAGGCATAAGGTGTCAGCGTAAACCAAGACACCGTGTCTGCTCCTAGGCCGGCGAACTCAGGTGATTGGGCAAGGTTAGGAATCAGCCCATTCATAATGGCGAAAATCCCTGTCATCGTGAGCACTGTGGTGAGGAGCAAACCCCAAGTGCGACGTTGCTTCATATAGGTCGTAGTAACCAAGGGGTGCTCGATAGTGGATTCGATCCTCCAGAAAATGAAGAATGCCACTACTCCGACAACCAGCAAGATCCCAACCAAAACGAAGTTCGCCTGATCTAGCTTGCCCAGCTCATTAAACGCAGTCAGGATTGCACCCAAAGAAACAACCAGGGCGAAAGCCCCACCCCAGTCCATCTTCTGAGACTGTTCCCCACGTGTTTCCAGAGTGCCCAAGCGGACAAAGACAATTGCTAATACTGCGACAACAGCCATCGTCCAAAACACGGAACGGAACCCATAGTTCGCAGCTAGCCAACCACCAGCGAGAGCATCGACACCAGCAATACCGCCGTTGACAGAGGTTAACACCGCCATCCAGAACGCGTAACGCTTCTCATCAGGCATTTGGGCGCGCAGCATGATTAAGGCCATGGGCACAATCGGGCCAGAGACACCCTGGATAATGCGGGCCACAAATAACATGTACACATTGACGGACAATGCGGCGGCTACAGAACCTAGCGCCGTGACCACCAGCATGCCAATCATGATTTTGCGGCGCCCGATAAGATCCCCCCAACGCGGCAACACCAGAGAAAATAGCGCCGCTGCGGTAAAGAACGCTGTTTGGCTCACACCGATTTGCACCGCTGTCGCGTTCAGCTCACGTTCCATGGTGGCAAGCACCGGCGATAGCATTGACGCGTTGAGCTGGAAGGCCAGAATGGCAGACAACAACGCCAGAACAAGACCAACAGTACCGGTAGTTCTACGAGTTGTTTCCATAACTTTTGTAGACATGGTCCTAGCTCGCCTTCTCCGCATCAGAGTCTGACGGCTCAACGTCGGCAGGCTCAGTAGCACCTGGCGACACCAAAACCCGGCGCGCCAGGCGATGAGCGGCAAGAACGCTGGCTTCTAGGTCAGTTTCCCCGTTGGCGACACTGGCGAGGAAGCCCGCGTTAAAAGCATCCCCAGCACCGGTAAGATCCCGAATAGTGGTTGCCGGCTCTACGGGTACAACGTGTTGGAGTTGCCCGCCCACAAACACGCGTGTTGCTTCCGCCCCATTGCGTGCCAGCAGTGTTGCCTGCGGGAATTGCTCCAATCCGGGGCCGGGCTCGTCGTTAAGCGCAAGTTCAAGCAGCTCTGCCTCATCCCTGTTCGCGGAAATATAGTCCGGCGCGATCTCAGCCATGTACTTCAGATAGGTTTGCTTGCCTAAACTCTCGATGGTGTACACGCTGGAAATATCGAAAGAGATTTTTCCACCGTTGGCCCGCACTGCCTGCGCCGCAGCAATAGCCGAAGACCGAGTAGGTTCCACCTCAAGCGAATACGCGGTGAGATGCAACAGGGAGACGTCGGCAAGCCACTGCTGATCAATGGGTTGCAACATGCCAGACGCGCCGCGCGAAGGGAACATATTCCTTTCACCACTTTGGTCAATCTGCACCACAATCGTGCCCGTTGTGCCCCGCACCTGCATCTTCACATCAACACCGAGGCTTTCAAGATCGCGGGTCAACGCCAAACCCGCCAAATCATCCCCTACACACCCGATAAACCGGGTTGGCGTGCGCGGGCCCGCAAACGCTGCAACATTCGCGGCTGAACCGCCACGGGTGATAGTGATAGTTGATTTCGTGTCTGTAGCGTGGCGAATCTCTTCTTCTAGCCACACAACAATGTCTTGAACAATGTCACCGATAACACACAACATTATTTCTCACCTCTTCGGATTGATCCCGCGATAGAAGCAGCAAGCGCGATGTTGTTCTTATACAGTGCAACGTTTGCTTCCAACGATTTCCCGTCGGTTGCCTGGCGGATATAGTCCAGCAAAAACGGAGTGGACTCCTGACCGGAGATCCCCTGGCGTTCAGCCTCATCCCAGGCCTGGCTAAGAATCTGATCGAGAAGCTCAGGATCAAGCTGATCTTTCATAGGCACCGGGTTACAAATATTGATCCCAGACTTCACGCCAAGATCACGCTGCACGCGCAGCATCTCTGCCACTTGCTCCGGGGTGTCTACCCTACGGTTCAGCGCATGGCCAGAATCTGCCACATAGAAGCCCGGATATTGATCAGTTTGGTAGCCGATCACAGGAACATTGAGGGTTTCAAAACGTTCCAGCGTGGCAGGAATATCCAGGATTGCCTTCGCACCCGAAGACACCAGCACGAAAGATATCTGGCTCATGGCAATTAAGTCAGCTGACTCGTCGAAAGTTTCGCTGGCACCGTGGTGAACTCCACCCAGCCCACCGGTAGCGAACACGTCGATGCCTGCCTGGTGTGCCAGGTGGGCGGTGGCTGCAATCGTCGTACCAGCAGAAAGCCCGTGAACATGGGCGTAACTCAGCTCACGCACCGAGGCTTTCAACATCTTGTCTTGTGCTGCCATCTCTTCGATCTGATCTGTAGTCAGACCCACCGTTGGCTGGCCTTTATACACGCCGATTGTGGCCGGTACCGCCCCGCTGTTGCTCACGATCTGTTCACCCTCCAGCGCAACACTGACGTTCATCGGCTGAGGCAAACCGTGGGTGAAAATGGTTGATTCAAGCGCGACAACAGGTGAACCTGAATCTAGCGCTTCTTGTACATGGTCCCCCACAAACAAATACTGTGACTTATTCATCACTGTCTCCTTCTTGTTACTTATGTCATGCTTAACGTTAAGTAATGAAGACAAGACCGACAATAGCCCTAATGGAATATAGGCATAGCTAAACGCTATGGGGAGGGTTCGCAGCCATGACCAACAAAGCCACCTGTGAAATTACGCTCAAACAGTTAGAAGCCTTCGTCGCCACAGTAAACAAAGGGAGCTTCTCCGGCGCGGCAGCCGAACTATCACGCACACAACCAACAATCAGTAAAGAAATCCAGCGCCTGGAAGAAACCCTGGATGTGCAGCTCTTTGACCGCGACCAAGGGCCTGCCACCCTGACAGAAGAAGGCCACAGCTTGATCAAACACGCCCGCCGCATCGTGGCAGACGCACACCGATTCGTCGACTACGCAGCAAGCCTAGCCACCGGATTCCCCCACACAATCCACCTAGCGTGCTCCCCCAGCCTGGTGAACAACCTCATACCTAAACTCCTGCAAAAAATGGAAACAACCTTCCCCCATGTCAAGCTAGCCGTCAAGGAAGTAGGCACCGGCGAAGTAGAAACAGTCCTAGAAGAACAACAAGCAGACATTGGCGTGTGCCACTGCCCGCGCGAAATTCCCGGATTCACCGTGGTACCAATTGGGCACGACCCGTTGGTGCTGGTAGGAACCCAGGAAATAATCGATCTCGTTCAGGACCCCGCTGATCTCAGCTCGCTAGAACGCACCCCACTGATGTCCTGGCCACGCGACCAGCACCCCGAATACTATGACGAGTTGATTCGCTGCTGCCAGCAGCGCAACCTTGACCCCCTTGTGATTGTTGGAAGCGCACAACTGACAGGCTCAAAGCAGTACTTGCTTTCACAAGGGCGTGCTTTCGGCGTGCTACCACGAGACGCAATCCGCGGTTTTGACCCGAGCCTCACATTTATCACGCTAGGGCCTGACGCGACTGTGGAACTTGGCTGTTTGGTTCCTCAACGCCCTCACTCCGGCCTGGTACATATCTATGAAGCCCTGCGCGATCTTCATCAGACGCTCGGTTAAGCATTGGATTGGCAAGCTACACTGGGCTACTTAGACATTGACGGAGACTGCCATGCGCCTAACCCAGCCGAACACTGCCTTCCACGCCTCCTGGCTAGAGGCCGCTCACGAGCTACAGCACGCAGACGGCCCTAACGAGGGCCACGGTATGAGCCTCGAGCTTGCCGACGGAGACCTTTCTGATCCCACCACCTTTGCCACATGGGTTTACGCGCTTAACGACGAGGCCGTCTCCCCGCGCTCCGGCCGTGTTCCTGCGACGAACTGGTGGATGGTGGAAGGCTCGGAGTACCTTGGTGCGATCCAACTGCGGCACACATTAGGTACCGAATATTTGCGCACCCGTGGCGGGCACGTCGGATACACAGTCCGCCCGTCAGCGCGCGGACGCGGATTGGCTACTCAAGCGCTCACGTTGGTACTGACTCGTGCCCATGAATTCGGCCTGGAACAGGTTATGGTAACTTGCCTTGAGGCGAACCCAGCGTCGGCACGCGTCATCGAAAAAGCAGGTGGAATAATCGAGGGCACCAGCGATGGTTTGATCCGCTACTGGATACCTACGCAAACAAAATCATAAGCAAAACGGCCCCGCATATCCATCACGGGGCCGAATAGAAACTTTGCTGTGCTGTGTGTAGGCGTTTAGCGCCAGGAGATTGGATCAGATGGTGTTAGATCCGAGTTGGACGGAATGTCATATTCGAAGCTAGCTGCTGTCGCAGGGTTTCCACCCTCAGAAGTTACGTAGCTCAACGCAGCGTATTGGTAAGGGCGATCAATCTGGACGTCTTCAAGAGCGGTTGGCATGACATCAACCGCATCGATTCCGCAAACAATTTCTTCGCCACCACCGAACAACAAAAACTTATTCGCCTTGTAGCCACGATCATCCGTCAGGTTGATGTCAGGTTGTTCCACGCTGTATGGCTTTTCCTCGCCGACTTGTTCAACCTTCTTCAAAGTCATCGTGTACGGCACGCAAATAAACTTTTCAATCTGATCTTCAGGCTTTCCTATCTCCTGCCCAGCTGCCTCATGAACCTCTTCTACGGTCTTTTCAACAGGTTCATTGACGGCAAGTTCCCAGGTAAGAAGATTTCCATCGTAATCCTCTGTCATCACTGTCGCCGTCTCACCAAGCTTCAGAGTCGTGCCCGGTTCAGTCAGATCACCATCTACTTTTTTATCCTTTTTATCCTTGCTTTCCTCTGCCGAAGTCGTGGCACTCTCGGATGCAACAGAAGATTCAGAAGCAGCAGTCTCTTCTGTTTGAGAAGCACTGTTCTGATCATCAGATTCGGAACATCCTGCCAGGAAAAGGGCAGGTACAGCGACTACAGCAACGATACCAGTCTTTAGCTTTTTGCTGAGAGATTCATGAAAGTAAAGGCTCATGGATTCAAATATAGTGCAAAGAAACTGAATTTTCGATAATTACGGTAAATTCCGCCGTGTCACCTTCAGGCGATAATGTGGGCGACCAGACACCGCCCCGCCACATTTAAAGTAGCGGGGCGGTCTCCAGATCGCTGCTACACTCCTGCAGCCACAACCTCGTCGCGGGCAAGCACGAGGTTACGCAGCGACGGCTCCACTTCGGCGTAGCCGCGGGTCTTCAAACCACAGTCAGGGTTGACCCAGAGGCGCTCAGTTGGCACGTTCTTCAACGCTGCGCGGATTAGCTCCGCCATCTCAGCCACTGACGGAACGCGCGGTGCGTGGATATCCCAGATACCTGGGCCGATCTCGGAGTGGAAGGTTTCGTCGATGTCCTCGAGCAGCTCCATCCGCGATCGCGCGGCCTCGATCGAGGTCACGTCCGCATCCAAGCCAGCAACAGCGTCGATGATCTGGCCGAACTCGGAATAGCACAGGTGGGTGTGGATCTGAGTGGTTGGCTTAGCGGTCAAAGACACCAGCCGGAAGGAGCGCACAGCCCACTTCAGGTACTCAGGGCGTGCATCCTCACGCAGTGGCAGCAGCTCGCGCAGTGCGGGCTCATCAATCTGAATCACCTGGATGCCGGCCTCCTCAAGGTCGCGGACCTCGTCGGCAAGTGCCACACCGATCTGGTCGGCGGATTCTGCCAAAGAGACATCATCACGCGGGAAAGACCAGGCCAGGATGGTCACTGGTCCGGTGAGCATGCCCTTGACCGGCTTATCGGACAGGCTCTGCGCATACTTCGCCCACTCCACAGTCATCGGCTCTGGGCGGGACACGTCGCCGACCACGATCGGTGGACGGGTGCAACGGGAACCGTACGACTGAACCCAACCATTATCGGTAGTAACAAATCCTTCCATCTGCTCGGCGAAGTACTGCACCATGTCGTTGCGCTCCGGCTCGCCGTGCACCAGCACGTCCAGGCCGAGGCGCTCCTGCAGCTCGATAACGTCCTTGACTTCTTGCTTCAGGCGGTCGTTGTAATCCGCATCCGATAGCTCACCGGTGCGGTGCAGGGTGCGCGCGCGACGAATCTCTGCGGTCTGCGGGAAAGAACCGATGGTGGTGGTGGGCAGTGCAGGCAGGTTCAACTGGTCTTGCTGCGCCTTGATGCGCTCTTCGAAGGCAGGTTCGCGCTTGACTTCGCCTTCAGGGAGCTTGCCGACGCGCTCTGCCACCGCTTGGTTGTGCAACTTGGTGGATTCTGCGCGGGTGCGCACCGCGCGGTCGGAGCGAGCAAACGCCTCAGCCGCATCGATGGGGCCAGCCACCAGTGCCTGTGCCTCGCCGATCTTCTCGTCTGCAAACGAAAGCCAACCTGCCACGTCAACCGGCAAGTGCTTCTCATCTTCAAGCGTGTGCGGTACGTGCTGCAGGGACACGGAGGTGGACACGGAAACGGAATCTTCGGAGCGTCCGTTATCTGCCGTGCTCGCGGAGCGAAGCGTAGCGAGCACCTCTTCCTTCTTACGCAGGTCACCGGCCCAAATATTGCGGCCGTCAATGAGGCCCGCAACCAGGTGGGTCTCAGGAGCAACGGCTGCAGCAACGCGGCGTGGGTAGTCCGGATCAGCCTCCAAGGTTGCAGGTGCCAAGTCCACGTGCAAGGCTTCCGGCTTGGCGTCGGCAAGTGCTTTCAGGCCCTCGCGCAGGGAACCATAAGGGGTGGTCAGGTAGACATGTGGACGGTCCTCAGCGCCCAGTAGCTCAGTCCACGCCTCAGAAGCGTAGCGTGCCAGGTCTGCGTCAGGGTGGCCTGCGATATCAGCTGTAAGGATTGGCTCAGCAACCTGCACCCAGTCCACGCCCTCCTTGTGGAGAGCGGAAAATACGGTTGCGTAGGCGGCGGTCAGCTCATCAAGGCGCGAGAAATCAACCGGCTTCGACAATGCAAGCAAGGTGACAGGGCCCACCAGGTACGGGCGCACAGTATGGCCGGCGGCGCGGGCCTCCTCGACGATACGCACGATGCGCTCCGGAGCTGGGTCAAAAGCGTTCTCCGAGATCTCAGGAACCAAGTAGTGGTAGTTGGTGTCGAACCACTTTGTCATTTCCAGCGGGTTGCGGTCATCAGTACCGCGGCACAGGGCAAACTCCTCGTCCAGGTCAGCAGCCTCAAGCACACCGACAGTCAAAGCTGTTTCGAGCACCTGGTCGTAGTAGGCGACATCAGCAGGGATGGCGTAGTCGTCGTTAAGCCCCAAATCACGCAGGTGATTGTAGGTATCAATGCGCAGCGCATGCGTCGTGGACAGGAAGGTTTCCTGGTCGATGCGGCCGGCCCAGTAAGACTCGAGGGCGCGCTTGAGTTCACGGTTGCGGCCGATGCGAGGATAGCCCTCGATGGTGGCCTTGGGAAAAGAAGAAGTCATAGGAAGATCCTTACGTCAGAATATGTCAGAAATTTTTCAGTTACTTCTGCAGCTCAGCGGAGGCTTCCGGCTTCTGCAGCGAGTTCCTAGCGCAGCGCGTCAGGGGTGGGTATACCGATCCGGTTCAACAGGTCCTGCGTCACCTCGGCATTGTTGTGCGTGTAGATATGCAACCCGCCTGTTCCTGCTTCCAGGATGGTGCGGGCGAGATCGACGGTCATCTCCATGCCAATCTCGAACTCTTCCGCCTCATTCGAGGCCTGGCGCATTCGCTGATACACCCGGTCGGGGACACTGATCCCCGAAAGCACACCCATGCGCTCAGCCCGCTTCAGGCTGGTCATGGGCATGATTCCAGGGATCAGCGGGATCCGCACACCGGCCAAACGAGCGCGCTGCTCGAAGCGCAGGAAGTCTTCCGCCTCGAAGAAAAGCTGGGTGATGGCAAAGTCGGCTCCAAGGCGCTGCTTGGCCAGCAGCACGTCCAAATCCTCGTCCGGGCTTGCGGATTCCGCATGGCCAGAGGGGTAACAAGCCACAGACACTGCCAAGTTTCCGGCTGCCAGGCGGAACGCTTCTTGCTGCTCAATCTCGCGGATCAGCCGCACCAGGTCGGTAGCGTGCGGGAGGTGGTCGCCGTCAAGCTTGCTCACTCCTTCCGGCAAATCCCCACGAAGTGCCAAAAACCCGCGCACACCCGAATCAAGCAGGGTGTAGATCCATTCGGTGAGCTCATCGCGGGTGCCGGCGGTGCAGGCTAGGTGCGCGATGGTGCGGGCCTGGGTGTTGGCGCTGATGCGTTTGATGAACTTCGTGGTGCCGGTCAGCCACTGGGAGCGTGCCGACGAGGTGACCGAAATGTAGTCCGGTTTGTAGGCATTCAGCGTGGCAAGCAGGTTATCGATCTTCGCCTCGTCAGCATCATGGCGCGGAGGAATCACCTCGAAGCTCAGCGCAAGGCGGCGCGGGCGGCGGGTTCTGAAGGCCGTACCTGGCACGCCGGAAGGCATGGACTGGATGGTGTCGTCGAAACCATCCAGGGGTGCAGATGCAGAAAGCCGAGCGGATGGGCGCGACGACGAATTCTTCGCAGACACAAATGCGTCCTTTCATAAGTATCCGTGTCCGTAGAGGCACGGGGTTCGTCGTGAAAGATGTCGCGGCCGGGCTCGGCACTTGCGTTGAATTGAAAGTAGACCAAGCTGTTTCACCGGTTCAAGCACAATAAAAATTTTGACCCGCAAAAATACCGATGACGTTGGCTTTTGCGATGAATATAATTCGCGGTAAAACAGGCACCGTGATCTCAGCAACCCAGCCGAAAACCTCACACCAAAGCACCCATCATGCATGTTCTTTCATGGGTATTCTTGTACTAAACCAACTAACGGAAAGACTTAGTGAAAGTAGGAACACCATGAATCCATTACTGCTGAAGCAGGGATTTAGCCTTGCGCGTGACTTCGCCCAGCGCGTCAACGAGTACCGCCAAGAGAAGCAACGCGAGGCATACGACGCTTTGGTCGCAGCCGCCGACGAATTCAATGCGGAATTTGAGGGCGACGATTTAGCCCGTCGTGGGCAGGCGCTTATCGACGAGTCCCGCCGCGAAGCCGGAAAACTCACCCAGGCCGCTCACCGCCGCCTCGACCAGGCCCGAGAGCAACTGGCTAACCGGGCGCAGGATGCCTCCAAACAAGTGGAGAAGCGTACAACGAACTTGGTAGATAAGGTGTCCGTCAAGAAGGCGAAGCGGAAACAGCGCCGCAAGACTCTGGGCCGCATCGCAGCGGGCACCGGCATCGTAGCCGTGCTGGCCGCTATCGCAGCAGCGGTGTATTACTTCGTCTTTGGTCCAGGAAAGAAAGAGGAGCCCCGCACCACCCCACCACGCGTGGAGGAACACTCCGGTGAAAAGGAGTCCACTTTGGTGTACTCCACCACAACCACCGATGGTGGAGAGTTTGCTGCTGGTTCGGTAGATGATTCGGTAGCTGGTTCCGCTGGCCCGCTGTCAGAAGAGCCCGCAGAGCGCGACGCTGAGCTGATGGATGACATCGACTCCCAGCTGGCAGAGTTCGACGCCGAAGGTGGTCAGCAGAAACCCCTTGCCGCCGATGACACATACGGTAAACACACCAAGGAGAACTAAGACCTTCTCACGTTCAGACATTACTAGCCCCCGACGGACCTCCAAGGTTCGTCGGTGATTAAGCGATCGGCGCGGGCAAGACCATGGGACCCTGCTTTTCACCTATTTGTCAAAGCTCCTTTGCCAACCTTTCACTCGAACTATCTATCCGGGCCGAATCCGTTGAATACCCCATAGGGCTACCCCCGGATACCCCCGCGATCAGGGCTTATGTATGCCAAGGACTATTTAAAGTAACTTTTAGCGGACTTTGCACTGTAAAGCATTGCGTGACTTGACCGTGCTTAAAATATTAGATATTGTTCAATTGATTGTTTGAGCCACAATCACTCTTATCTAGTTTGCGTATTTGCTGGCGGACCGCCCCACCGACTTTCTCCTTCGCGTGGGAACGGTCCGCCAGCATTTGCTTACCCCCGAACGCTTCTCAACCGGCTAGAGTAGTGGGAAAGTATCACACTCAACAAAACCCGGGAGAAAGGTGCGGCTCATGACAGAACACGCGATGGAGCCACACGAAGAGCTCAACCGTAACCTCAAGCTTGCTGAGGAATGGGCAGGAACTTTCAAGATCCTCGGTGACCAAACCCGCCTGAAACTGCTGAGTTCCATCCATTTCGCCGGACAGTACCAATACACCGTCAGCGAATTGGCCAAGGCCACGGAAGTCCGGGTGGCCACGGCCTCCGCTGCTCTTCGAGCTATGGAGCTTAACGGAACTGTGAAGTCACAGCGCGACGGCCGCAGCATCCGTTACGGAATCAGTGATGATAACGTACACGACCTGCTCCACTGGATCGGAGCAGGTCACCGCCATTAAGCACCACCAGTGACCAGTTAATACTGGCGCAGGTGGATCTCCCCCTGGCCCCGCAGTGTCCCGCGCACACGGCTAGCCACCGCAATCACGAGGGCAAGCAGCTCCTCGGTGCGGTTGCCCAGCGCACGCAGCACAAACCCTGGGCGGTCACACTCGGTGATGGCAGCAATCATCGACTCATCAGCGGCCTCATGCTCCTTGACCACAGCGCGAACCTCATCGAGGAGCTCGTCGTTAAGCCCTGGATTAAAGCAGATCGCCGTGGCCACGTGCGTGCGCCCCGCCATGAAGAAGTCCTTGTCTTCGCCGAAGTCACCGGCTAACGGGTTGATGCGCATATTGTCGATGAGCACCGGCTCACCGTCCATAAACACCTCATTAAGCAGGTGGGCCTGCTCGTAGAGGAACTGGCCACCGTCCGGCGACCACCCAGGCGTAATGATGTCCGACAAGAACAGGGAACCCTGCGGATCCACATTCGCGGTGATGCGCTGCCGGAAATCAGCGTCACGGTACAGGATCAGCTGGTCCGGAATGTACTCGAGCACACCACCCGCACCCACGTTGAGCTCGATGTTCTGCACAACGAAGTCGCCCGGGGTGCGGTACACTTTCGCCGCCGACTGGTCCGTGATCAACGCGGAAGCACCATCAGCAACGCTGATCTTCATCCGGTAGGCGTCGCCACCAACATAACCACCACCGGGGTTGACGATGATGTAGTACACCTGGCCAGAATCATCCAAGTAGTGCGGGCGGATGATCTTTAGTGCGCGCGTGTGATACTGGGTGGTAGCGATGGACTTTCCGCCCGAAACGGCAATACCCAACTCAAGATCACCCATGGGATGACGCGGTGGGTTATGTTCAAAAACACCTGCTGGAAGTTCCCACATATTCCTGGGCATATTATTTCGCGAGATCTAGCATCAGGACATCGTGGCGGATCCACTCGACGATCTCATCTAAGCCCTCATCAGTCTTGAGGTTGGTCAACACGAAAGGTTTATCGCCGCGAAACTCCTTCGAGTCATCGGCCATCACCTGCAGGTCTGCGCCTACGTAAGGTGCAAGGTCCGTCTTGTTAATCACGAACATATCGGACTTAATCATGCCCTGGCCAGCCTTGCGCGGAATCTTCTCACCCTGTGCTACGTCAATGATGTAAATGGAGAAATCCACCAGCTCAGGCGAGAAGGTTGCCGACAGGTTGTCGCCACCAGACTCCACAAATACCAACTCGAGATCGGGGTGGCGTGCCTGCAACTCCTCTATCGCTGCGTCATTCATGGAGGTATCCTCGCGGATTGCCGTGTGCGGGCAGCCGCCGGTCTCCACACCGATGATGCGGTCTTCAGGCAGCAAACCTTCGCGCGCCAAGATCTTTGCATCCTCCGTGGTGTAAATATCGTTGGTAATTGCCGCCATGGACACCTCGCCGTCGAGTGCGCGGGTGATGCGTTCAATGAGGGCCGTCTTGCCGGAACCAACAGGTCCTCCGACACCAATCTTGATCAAGCTCATTTTAAAATTCCTTTCGTTGTTACTTTCCTCTTAATTAAGTGCATGGGCTTAAGACATGAACATGCGCGAACGCAATGCCTCGTGCTGCATCTGCGCAATCTCAAGGCGGGGCGCTACTACACCCAAGTCTGCCACGGTGTGCTCCATGGTCATGTCGCCTGCCCGCTCTATGGCAGGGTAGGCGCCGACCAGCACGCGCTGGCCTGCATCCTGGCCGAGCGGAATGGCTCGAATGGCGTTTTGCGTCATCGAGTTTGCCATTTGCATCAAGTACGCATCCACGGCCTCACGCTGATCCACACCAGATGCGGCAAGTGCCAGGCCTGCAGCAATGCCCGGATTGCCGTGCATCTCACGTGCCGTGATCGCCTTTTCGTACTTATCGACGAGCACATCTTCCGGTGCCACAATACTGGCAACACGAGCCATACGCTTGCCCATTGAATTCATGGAGACGCGGACCTGCTTCGGGGTCTGTGCCGCATGCAGCAGGGTGTCTAGCTGCTCAAGGCCTGCAAGCTTCTCATCCTCGCTTGCCGACGAAGTGTGCAACTCAACCGCAAGCTTCACGGCGAGCGCATCGTTGAAGCTGGCTTGGCGCAGGTAGCCGTGGAGCCACGCACCATAAGTCTCTGGGTTGTGGACGTCGTCAGCCTGTACGTAGGTTTCCAGACCTGCGGAATGGGCGAAGCCACCGGTGGGCAGAGCCGAGTCCGTGAGGTGCCAGACAACGAGCTGTGCGCGGCGACTAGTGGGAATGTTCTGCATGACGGAAGGCCTCAGGCATAACGTGCTCACCACGGGTGTACGGAGCGCCGGCGTGATCTAGGTAGTGCTCCACAGTGTGGTCGTAGCGCACCACCATGACCTCCTTCCCAAATTCTGAGTCAACGTCGAAAAATTGTGCCTGGAGATGGCGGTTACCCAAGGTGTGAGCTACTACCAAAGCCTCACGGATAGTCCGTGGAGCGATGACAAGAACGTCGGTGGGCTTCATCTTTGCCACAAAGACTTTGTCATCTGTGCGTTGGAGGATGTCGCCATCTTTGAGTTCGCGGAAGTCTGTCGGCAAGCGCAAGGCGATTTCCTCGCCGGATTCCGCGGCTACGCGCTGTACGCGCTTCAAGCGGGTCTCATTATCAAAGTAGACCGGGTCAATAGTGAGGTTCTCGCGTTCTGCTTCAGGCAGATCGGCGATATTTTCAGTGATGTCGGTAATGATCATTTTTTCTAACTTTCCCTAATTTCTTTTCTAACCTTAGATGGATGGTTTGTTGTTAAGAAAAACTCTACTAAATATGAGGAAAGGCGGGGCTAGTGTAGCAACACACCAGCTCCGCCTCCCTTCTTTCTCGACGCTATTTTACGAAGACGTCTCGATGTGAAACTTCTGTTCTGTGTGAATCTAGAACAAGAAGTAACGCTGAGCCATCGGCAGGACTTCCGCTGGCTCCGAAGTGATCAATTCACCGTCGACATAAAGTTCATATGTTTCTGGGTCAACTTTAATGTCTGGGGTAGCGTCATTATGCTTCATGTCCTTCTTGGTAATGTTGCGCATATTCTTCGCCTCAACGAAGGTGCGGTTAATTCCAAGCTCTTCAGGCAAACCGGCTTCAAAAGCTGCGGTAGGCAAGAAGGTAACAGAAGTCTGGCCGGCAGCAGCACCTCGCGCACCGAACTGATAGCGCATGGTGCGTGGCTGTGGAGTAGGAATCGATGCGTTGGAGTCACCCATGATCGCTCGAGTAATAATTCCGGACTTCAAGACAAGCTTCGGCTTCACACCAAAGTAAGCAGGATCCCACACAACAAGGTCCGCGATCTTGCCCTCTTCCACCGAACCAACCGCGTGAGAAATACCCGACGCAATTGCAGGGTTGATGGTGTACTTCGCAATGTAGCGCTTGATGCGGTTGTTGTCGTTGTTCTCGGAGTCACCTTCGAGCGGACCGAACTGTTCCTTCATGCGGTGAGCAACTTGCCAAGTCCGCAGCGCAACCTCACCGACACGACCCATTGCTTGAGAGTCCGATGACGTAATCGACATGATGCCACGATCATGCAAAACGTCTTCAGCCGCAATGGTTTCCTTACGAATACGGGAGTCAGCGAACGCAACATCTTCCGGCAGGTCCGGATTGAGGTGGTGGCACACCATGATCATGTCAAGGTGCTCATCCATTGTGTTGGTCGTGTAAGGCAGCGTTGGGTTAGTCGATGCCGGGATCACATTGTTCAGGCCAGCGACCTTCAAAATGTCCGGGGCGTGCCCACCGCCAGCACCCTCGGTATGGAAGGTGTGAATGACGCGGTCCTTGAATGCGTCGATCGTGTTATCCGCAAATCCACCCTCGTTCAAAGTGTCAGTGTGGATAGCAACCTGGAAATCCATCTCATCCGCGACAGTCAATGCCACGTCGATCGCGTTGTAGGTGGAACCCCAGTCCTCATGAATCTTCAGACCAACTGCACCAGCGCGGATCTGTTCACGTAGAGGCTCAGCCTCGGAAGCGTGCCCCTTACCTAAGAATCCCACGTTGATATTGAAGTCCTCAGAAGCCTTGATCATGGTCTTCATGTTCTGGGGACCAGAGGTGACAGTCGTAGCGTTTGTTGAATCGGTTGGTCCGGTTCCGCCTCCGATGAAGGTGGTTGTTCCATTGTCCAACGCAGATTCAATCTGGTCTGGCGAAATGTAGTGGATGTGCGTATCAATCGCGCCAGCTGTGACAATTAGGCCCTCGCCACCAATGACCTCGGTAGCGACACCGACGGTGATGTCCACATTGTCTTGAGTATCAGGGTTACCAGCTTTACCGATCTTGAGGATCTTGCCGTCCTTAACCGCAATATCCGCCTTGTAAATGCCGGTGTAATCGATGATGATCGGGTTTGTGATCACCAGGTCTGGAATATCGTTTTCTGCGGTGAGACGCCCGTTCTGGCCCATGCCATCACGGATAACCTTGCCACCACCGAACGAGACTTCCTCGCCGTAGATGGACGAGTCAGACTCGATGACTGCCACGAGATTAGTATCTGCCAAACGGATGCCGTCGCCGGTGGTAGGACCGTTCAGCTCGGCATATTGGCGCCTATCCATTTCAAAAGACATATGCTTTTTCTCCTAAATCCTTGCTAGTTTGCTGTGTTTTGTGCGTAACGGACTACTTGACCGCGCCGTTGACCTTGGCGTTAAAGCCGTAAACCTCGCGCTTGCCCCCGAAGTCAATCAGGTTGACGGTGCGGGAATCGCCCGGCTCCAGACGCACTGCAGTACCAGCAGGAATATCGAGACGCTTACCCTGCGCAGCCTCGCGGTCAAACTCCAGCTCGTCGTTCGCCTCTGCGAAGTGGAAGTGGGAACCGACCTGCACTGGGCGGTCGCCCTTGTTGGTCACCTCAATGGTGAGAGCTTCCTTACCCTCGTTGATGACGATCTTGTCATTGCCGTTGATGATGAGTTCACCAGGAATCATGTTTTTGTCTCCTTCGCGACGTGTGTTTAGCGGATCGGGTTGTGTACGGTGACCAGCTTGGTGCCGTCTGGGAATGTTGCCTCGACCTGCACGTCTGGGATCATCTCTGGAACACCTTCCATAACATCGTCACGAGTCAGGTAGGTGACGCCTTCACTCATCAGATCTGCAACGCTCTTGCCGTCACGTGCTCCCTCGAGCAGTTCTGCGGTGATCAGTGCCTTAGCCTCTGGGTGGTTGAGCTTAACCCCGCGCTCCTTGCGCTTGCGAGCCAGGTCAGCTGCGACCACGATCATGAGCTTTTCTTGTTCACGCTGAGTCAGGTGCATGAAACTCCTCCATCTAGTTTGATTTGGTTATCCACACGACTGTTGCGTTCAACCGTGTAAGTCTTATATGAGCATATGGGGGACATCTCCCATCATGCCTTAACTGAAACTTTTTTTCCGCCGGTTTTTACCTGCATAAAGGTTTACTGGAACCTATCCGTTTGGTTCGGCTGAAGCCGGGGTCAGAGCCTTTGCTCTGACGCACCGGCTTCTATTAGTCGAGCTTCAGTTATTAGTTTCTATTTTGCACGTTGGGTTCGGCTTCCACCGTGTCTGGGTCTGACTCTAGGTCTGGTTTATCCTTCTTTTTGCCAAATAGGCTGTCGAAGAGGCCGTTTTGATACATCACCGTACCCAGAATCATGGCGATACCGATCCACTGCAGAATCGATGGGATCTCACCGAACAGTGGCCATGCGATAACCACGGACGACACAGGAGATAGCAGCAGGATACCTGCAGATAAGGTTGGATCCAGCCAGACCGAACCCCACTGGACGAAGGTCCATGCCACTGCCTGGCCGAGCGATGCCAGCATGAGCAGCCACAGCCAGTTCATACCGGTCAGGGGGTCACCGACAGTCGTCTCTGGGTTAACCATTGGGAGCTGACCATCGATCAAAACACCGTTCTGAAAATCGAATCCACCACGTGATGAGCCTGTGTAAGCCCAGAGCAACGGGGCTACCATCTGTGCAGCCGCCGTGTACATCATTGGCTGTACGTATAGGTCCTTACGTGGGGCGGTAGTACCCGCCTTGCGGGAGAAATACAGGTAGAACGAGTAGCAGATACCGGATGTCAGACCCAGCAGAGTCCCCAGAGTCGCAGTATTAATACCGTAGATCTGTGCCGGGCCGGTTGCCTCGGATGGCTCGAAAACACCACCGGTCAAGAGAACACCAACAATCATGATCGGCACAAGAATCAGGAACACTGGCGGAATCTTGTACTTATCGAAAATTGCGGTCAGCATTGGCACGACGATAACCTGCAGGTTCAGCAGAATTGCGGCGATGCCTGCACCGACGTAGAAGATCGAGTAGTTCCACGCGGTGAAATCCACGCCGAGGAATAAACCAGCGACGACGGACATGATGATTCCCTTTTTAGGCAGGGAACCCTTCTTCTTAATCTCCCACAGACCGATCGGCAGGAGAAGTAGGAAACCGATAGCCACACGCAGGAATGCCTGAGTCGCGGGGTCCATGTTCGAAGCCTTGACCCAGATTGGGGTAAACGCTAGGAACGCGGTACCTACAGCAAGAATCAGGACTGCCTTGCCGTGACTGACCGGTTTAATGGGCAGATACTGGTTATTGGTGCTCACAGCACTCTCTGAAGTCTTATTCACAAATCAAACTTTAACTGAAATTTCTTTCAACTAGACCGCTTTGGTCTAAAAGGTACTACGTAGGAACCGGACAGGTCCACATACTGCAGAAATAGATATTACTTATCTCTGGGAGTAATTTATATCTACCCCTTATGGGGGGTAATAATCTCCGCCCAAACAATATTCTCGTATGGATATATAGACCTTTGAACAGGCATTTTTCAACTCTTTTTCAGAGAGTCCGAAATTTTTCATTCAATCTTCCGGTTGAAAGTTGACAACTGCTCAAGAATTTGTTTAGGCAGCCACACCCGGCCAAAGAAACGATGCCCGAAAGAACGTCACAGCCCCCGGCCACGTGGACCGAGGGCTTCATCGTTTAAAGGCGATACTCTAGCGCGCAGCGTTAATTTGCAGCGTTACTGTGCATCGTCGTTAGTCTCAGCACTGTCGATAGTCTTCGAGTCACCTTCATCGATAGCAATTTTCTTCTTCCCACCGATTGCATCCGGAGTCGGGATGGACACCGTCAGCACACCGTCAGCCAAGTTTGCTTGGATTGCATCAGTGTCTACTCCCTCCGGCAGGGTAACGCGCCGCTGGAAGCTTGAGGAAGACTCACGAACAACATACTTCTTATCCGAATCTTCAGTTCGGCTGTGGCGAGTTGCACTAATGGTTAAGGTGCGACCTTCAACGTCAAGATCAATATCGTCCTTCTTAAAATTAGGCAGGTGCGCCTCAACGACGATCTCTCCATCGCGGGTGTACACGTCAGTAGTCATGTTATTAACGTTGCGAAAAGCTGGAGTCCAGTCATCGCCGAAGAACTCCTTCTGTAAAGAGTTCAGTTCAGCAAATGGGTTCCACCGTGAAATATCAGCCATATCAATTCTCCTATTCTTACTTTTCAATTACTAAGGAATTAGCCCTATTCGGCTTTCATCCTCTACCCCCATTATAGGTATTATTTGACTTAGCTCAAGGCATCTGTTGTTTATTTAATATCAGGTTGCAGATTTAATAACTTATCTGGTGTATAGGCAGTTTAGTGCTCTATCAAAGGAGCAGACCAGCTCTAGGCCCGTAAGATTATCGATGGTGATCAACTCAGCCTAGAGCTTGATGTCGGTCCTGCTGGTGGTCATGTTGGTGGTACAGGGTCGAAGGACAACCCGTTGCCGGTGTCGTCGCACAAAACAGGGTTTTACTTGATTGCATTGATCATTGTTACCGGCGGCTAGGGCTGGATGAAGCTACTGGGGGGTGATCAGGTGTTTGCTGATTTGGTTCGGGCAAGCATTATTTACCCTGGGTCGAAGCTCGACTCGATTGAAAAACTGGCAGAGGTTGGTGTTTCAAGTGCGAGTTATCGTACGATTCAACGTCATCTTCCTCGTTTTGCTCAGGATAGTTTCCGGGAAATCGTGTCTCAAACGTTGGCTCGTCATGCCGGTATCGGGCCGGATCCTGGGCTTAAGCCACATTTTGCTACTTAACCCGGAAAATGGCCCTGACCCGAATGATCGGGTCAGGGCCACTGACTGTGGAGGATAGGAGAATCGAACTCCTGACATCCTGCTTGCAAAGCAGGTGCTCTACCAACTGAGCTAATCCCCCGCTGGGTAGGTTCTACTGTACTCCCAGGCCCTCAATTTAAGAAATTGGGTGGTCAATACCTGTCTAGGCATTGGCAATAGCTTCAGCAGCAAGCAAGAAGAACGCAGAAACCCGGCCCATTACTGGACCGGGTTTTCGTTCCTGTGGAGGATAGGAGAATCGAACTCCTGACATCCTGCTTGCAAAGCAGGTGCTCTACCAACTGAGCTAATCCCCCATGGTGCGCCCGGGAGGAATCGAACCTCCGACCTCATCGTTATCAGCGATGCGCTCTAACCGACTGAGCTACGGGCGCTGGGAACGAGATAAAACATTACCCACGATTGAACACAACACCAAATTGCCTGCTCAAACAGGTTAAAAATCTCAGCATAGCGAGTAAGAGACGCTGCTGAGGGTGGAAGTCACACTGCGGTTTCTTGCGTGTTTTTGGCCCACGATAGTCCGACACGCCTAAAGCTGCATTGTGATTTCCACCCTCAGCGATGAAGAGTTTAGGATTTCTTCTTTCCGGTGTCGCTCAACGTGACGGTAAGGCCGCCGAGGAGATCAGCGATCGCGTTGTAGATCACCGCGATCAACGGCGACAGGACAGCAACCATGACGGTGCCAATCACACCTACTAAGCCCGCGGATGAGAAGACCAGGCCAAAGCCGATGCCTTGGTCGCCGCCAACACCACCAATCAGGTCGTTGACCTGGCCGACAATCCCTGCGCGGTCCATGGCGATGTACAGGATAGTCACGGCGATCAGCCACACCACTAGGCCGAGCAGGCCCATAATTAGACCGATTTTGAAGGCCGAACCGGGAGAAACCCGGCTGACCTCGACGTTACGTGATGCCATTTTTACTCCTCAGATTTGCTAGGCGCGCCAGTGGAGTCCATCGCTTCCTCTGGGCTCTTTTCGCCCTTGGCTACAGCGGTGGCTTCCTCTTCACCCTCGTCTTCAACATTGACATCAATGGCAAGCAGTTCCACATCCTCAGCCAGGTCAACGAGGCGCACGCCCATTGTCGCGCGTGACGACGGGCGGATCTGGTTGACTTCGGTGCGGATCACACCGCCAGCAGACGTGATTGCGAAGATCTGGTCATCTTCTTCGACGGCCAGCGCTCCGATCAGCTTACCGCGCTTCGGGGTGTACTTGAAGGTCATCACACCCATGCCGCCACGGCCCTGGGTATTGTATTCCTCGATGGCGGTGCGCTTGCCATAGCCACCTGAGGTAGCAACCAGCAAGTATTCGCCGTCTTGGACCACGGTCATGGCCAGCAGTTGGTCATCGCCCTTGAAGCGCATGCCCTTCACACCGGCGGTGGCGCGTCCCATGGGGCGCAGTTGGTCGTCGTCGGCTGTGAAGCGGATAGCCTGGCCCTGCTCGGACACCAGCAAAATGTCATCATGTTCAGAGCACAATGCTGCGCCAATCAGGCAGTCGCCCTCGTTTAAGTTAATGGCGATCAGTCCTGCGGAACGTGCGGACTCGTAGTCGGTCAAGCGCGACTTCTTTACGCGCCCATCTTTGGTTGCAAGCACCAAGTAAGGGGCGTCGTCGTAGCTCTTGATCTGAATGACCTGGGCGATCCTTTCCTCCGGCTGGAACTCCAACAGGTTTGCTACGTGCTGGCCGCGGGCGGTGCGTCCTGCCTCCGGCAGCTCGTAGGCCTTGAGGCGGTAGACGCGGCCGAAGTTGGTAAAGAACAGGATCCAGTCGTGGGTGGAGCAGATGAAGAAGTTTTTCACCACGTCGTCTTGCTTCAGCTCGGCGCCGCGCACACCCTTACCGCCACGCTTCTGGGACTTGTAGGCATCCACCTTGGTGCGCTTGGCGTAACCGGTAGACGTGATAGTAACTACGACGTTTTCGCGGGCAATGAGGTCTTCTTCACTGACATCGCCTGTTGCGGCGACAATCTTGGTGCGACGCTCATCGCCATACTTTTCGACGATTTCCTCTAACTCATCGTGCACGATCTGGCGCTGGCGTTCTGGTTTGGCCAGGATGTCTTTGTAGTCAGCGATTTCTTCTTCGATCTCTGCCAACTCGTCGATGATCTTCTGGCGTTCCAGTGCTGCCAGGCGACGCAGCTGCATCGCCAGGATGGCGTCTGCCTGGATTTCGTCGACGTCGAGAAGCTCCATCAAGCCGGTACGGGCCTCGTCGACAGTGGGGCTGCGACGGATCAGGGCGATGACCTCATCGAGCATGTCCAGTGCCTTAACCAAACCACGCAGGATGTGGGCGCGTTTTTCGGCCTCGTCCAAGCGGTACTGGGTGCGGCGCACAATGACTTCGATCTGGTGCTTCACGTAGTAGCGCAGCATCTGGTCGAGGCGCAGGGTGCGTGGCACGCCCTCGACGATGGAGAGCATGTTCGCCGAGAAATTGGATTCCAACTGCGAGTGCTTGTACAGGTTGTTCAGCACCACGCGTGGAACGGCGTCGCGCTTAAGAGTAATCACGATGCGCAGGCCGGCACGGTCCGACGACTCATCTTCGATCTTGGAAATGCCCACGAGCTTGCCGTTGGTCACCTGGTCGGCGATATTCGCGATGAAGGTATCCGGGTTGACGTTGTACGGCAGCTCGGTGATGGTGATTACCTGGCGGTTGCCGATCTCTTCCATTTCCGCCACACCACGCATGCGGATCGAACCGCGGCCGGTGGCGTAGGCATCCTTAATACCTTGGTCACCCACGATCAGGGCAGCGGTTGGGAAGTCCGGTCCCTTTACGCGTTCCATGCACGCTTCCAGGGTGGTCTTGTCGTCAGCATCGTGGTTGGCCAGGATCCAGTAGATGGCCTCAGCCAGCTCGTTCAAGTTGTGTGGAGGGATGTTCGTGGCCATACCTACGGCAATACCGGAGGAGCCGTTCATCAGCAGGTTCGGCACACGCGACGGCAGAATGTCTGGTTCCTTGGTCTTGCCATCGTAGTTCGGCGAGAAGTCTACGGCGTTCTCGCGGATGTCGCGCACCATTTCCATGGCCAGCGGTGTGAGCTTGCACTCCGTATAACGCATGGCGGCCGGGCCATCGTGGCCGCGGGAGCCGAAGTTGCCCTGGCCGTCGATCAGCGGGTAGCGCATCACCCATGGCTGCGCGAGGCGCACCAAGGTGTCATAAATAGCGGTGTCACCGTGCGGGTGGTAGTGCCCCATGGTGTCTGCTACTGGGCGGGCAGACTTCACGTAGCCGCGTTCCGGCCGGTAGCCGGAGTCGAACATCGCGTAGATGATGCGGCGGTGCACTGGCTTCATGCCGTCGCGGACCTCTGGCAGTGCACGGCCAACGATCACGCTCATCGCATAATCAATGTAGGAGGTTTGCATCTCCTCATTGATATCGATGGGGATGATCTGGTCGTGGCCTATACCGTCGCCACCGTCTGTGGTGTCGTCGCTCATTCAAGACCTCTTTCCTATTGTTGTATCGTGCACAGAAGCACACGTGTTCCGGGCTTGATTCTACCGGGTCGCGCACGCTTTTCGACGACCACCAGCGGTATCAAAATGATACCGTCGTTGTATGGCTATGACGCTGAGATTGACTACGGAAGAAGACCGCGCCCTTGTCCTCCTCGCTTCCGCGTGGAGGTGCAGTAAACAGGAAGCTGCGAAACGCGCCATCATCACTTCTGCCACTCGCCTACTTGATGATGCCGCGATTGACCAGCTCGCCCAAGAGGTATTGGCAGAAACCGGCACCATTGGTCCCCACCACAGCGGCCACAAGACCCTGGAGTCCCGCATTCGCCACACCCAACGCCCACGCACCTCTATTACATTCGAGGCACAAGCAGAGCAAGGATCACCAGCTGATGGTTAAAGCGTTGCGACCAGAACAGTTACTGATTATCGCCGACCATTTCTGCGCACAACATGGCGTCGAACTGCTGAGTTTCTCCGATCTTGCGGCTGCAGCTGCGGTGCCCGGCGCACGTTTTGACACAGTTGCGTTGTATTCTTCGTCGTTAAGCGCAAGCGATGCCCTAGCCACGTATCTGCGCCGCTTGCAACCCTTGTCCGCGCTTAACGACGAGTTCGCTGTGGTGGCAGCAGAAGTGTATCGGCGCTGGTGTACCCACGATCCGACATAGCCCTCAACCTGACATGTGGCGTACACCCGGCTTGCCGTGTGCACCTGCGCGATATAAGAAGTGAGATTATTCACTTATTCAATCATTCAATAGAATAGTAGATAGATGGAGAATAGTCTTGACTTATGACTTGGTTTTCTATCGAACAGCCCAATATCAGTGCCCAACAAATCGATCAGGCCCTTGATCGCATGGTGGAGGAGGCAGTCAACCGCCTCAGTATTAAATCTCTCGACCGCGTCCTGCTTCTCCCACCAGACATCACCCGTGCCCACGCCGATGTGGGCCGAATGACAGAGTATCTTTACTTCAAACTTGCAGAGCAAGGCAGTGAAGTACACGTCATCCCAACACTCGGCCAGCACGTGCCCCACACTGTTGAAGACAACCAGTGGATGTTTGGCAAGATTCCCGAATCCCATATTCACGCCCACGACTGGAAATATGGTTGCGTCAACGTTGGCACCGTGCCTGCTGAGTACGTCAAAGAACAAACAGGTGGTGTTGTTGACTGGGAGATGCCCATTGACCTCAACAAAATGCTGATCGGGGAACGCTGGGACCTGATCATCAACATTGGGCATGTGGTTCCTCACGAGGTACTGGGCTTTGCCAACCACAACAAGAACTATTTCATTGGCCTTGGCGGAAAACGTCTCCTCGGTGCTTCCCACATGGCCTCCGCCGTGTACGGCATCGAAAACAACCTGGGTAACCTGCTGACCCCAGTCCGAGCCTGCTTCAATTACGCGGAAGAGAAATTCCTCTCACACCTTCCTGACGTGTACTTCCAAGTAGTCATGGACTACAACGATAAAGGAGTACTTGAACACACCGGTGTGTACGTCGGCGATGACTTAGACACCTATTTCGATGCCGCACGCGCCTCAAAAGAACAAAACATTACAGTGTTCGATGAGGCCCCCAAGAAAATCGTCGCATACATGGACAAAGACGAATTTCGGGCCACCTGGGTAGCAAACAAGGCAGTGTACCGCACACGAATGGCGGTTGCCGATGGTGGCGAGCTCCTCGTTATCGCACCCGGTGTGATCCGCTTCGGTGAGCAGCCAGAAGTCGATGATCTCATCCGCAAGTACGGCTATCTTTCCCAAGAAGAAACCATTAAGAAATACTGGGATGCCGAAGATATGCAAGACATCCCGCACGGAACAGCGCACCTTCCACACGGCAGCTCTGAAGGGCGGTTTACCATCCGTTACGCACCAGGGGGCTTAACACAAGAAGAAATCGAAAGTGTCGGCTACGCCTACATGGACGTCAACGAGGCCCTGGAGCGTTACAACCCAGAGACCATGAAAGACGGCTACAACACCATGCCTGATGGTGAAGTTGTCTACTTCATCAGCACACCTTCTGCTGGATTGTGGTCTACCCGCGAGAAGCTCGAACAAAGAGCCACGCACGAGCGCCACACCTAGAACATCAAAAGGTATCCAAAGGTATCCAAACTCATTAAAAGAGAGCGCACCCTGTGGCAAGCGACTTGCTTGCCACAGGGTGCGCTCGATTTATCTGCTGTGTGCCCGACTTATGTGAACAGTGTGACACCAGTGGCCTAGAGTAGTCCTCATAGAAAGTGGAATTGTTCCCACGGACCCATTTTCCTTGGAGAGGACCCAGAAACCATGAAGAAGACTACCTCGATCATCGCGGCGTTGGCCGTTTCAACATCCCTGGCCGTTGCGCCTCAGGTAGATGCACGAGACATGAACTACCAGCCACCACGGCATACCGCGACAGGTAGCGCCTACACCGGCTCAGCACCAATCAGCCTGCTGCTCTTCGCACTCGGTGTAGCAGGTGTTGCAAAGCTCATTACCGACAACGTCCCTCCATTACGCGAGGCTGTAGACCAGATTGCGGAACAAGTAGGTTCGTCCGGCTCTTCCGGCTCGTCGGAGGCTGCCCGCCAGCAACCATTGTCGGACTTCAACTTAGAGAATCTAAGCTCGCAGTTGAACCTCGGCTAGTTTCGGGGCTAGTTTCCCGGCTATTTTTGGCTTGTTTTGGGCGCTGCTACACGCACTCCTCGTCCGAACGATTGACCGCCTTGTGGCGTGATACGCCCTGAAGGGGGTTATTTCACGCCCTGAAGTAGCGGACTCAACCTCTGATCTGTTAAATTTGGGAACGTTGTGGTTATAGTGACTGCTGTGACTTAGGCATCGCACGAACTATGGCGGAAGAACTGCAACACCGAATCGTCAAACTGACCATTAGTTCAAATAGTTTAAAGCGATTACTATCGGCGGATTTCAACATCCGACCATGGCAATCGCTTTTTTCTTTGCATATCAAACCCAACTCCAGACACAATGGCCTAGGTATCGCTACAGTATGGGAAGTTGTGGGATCCTTCGGATCCTCCCCTGAATTGAACCTTAATTCAAGATTTCAAGGCCTAGAAAGGTTTCCTCATGCCTGAGCTTTCTGCTCTCCTGAATGAACAAAAGCGCCCACAGATTGTTGCCGAGTTGAACACTGTGGTCAACGACACCGTCTCGTCTACTTCTGGTCTCACCGGGATGGCCCTCAAGGGTGGCCTAGGTGCCGCCTCAAAAATGGACAGTAACTTCGTTGAGAAAGGCATCAACCGCCTTCTCCCCGACCTCCTAGGCGAGCTACAGCCACACTGGGCCAAGTACAGCGAATCAGGCACCTCCAACTTCGGTGCCTACTTAGCCGCTAACGAGGATCATGTGATCAACGGCATCTTGAAGCTTGCCGACGATAACGTCAGCAAGGCTCCTGCCGCTCTGCAGAAGGTCTACAACGGTTTGCGTGGCAAAGCAGCCGGCATCATCAGCCCTGCTTTGCCAAAAGTTGGCGCTGCCATCGAAAAACACATGGCATAAAACCCTGCGCCCATGCACTTTTCGGTCGACAAATCCGGTTTTCACCGAGGGCAACAGCGGATTTGTCGACCGAAAAGAACATGCAGAAAGAACAAGGCTTGATCACAGTGTGAGGTCCACCATCACGCCAGTACCTGGCCACCCAATATAAGGGTTGTCACTTAAGGTGGTCGGTGCGTGCACGTGGCCAAGCACCCACGCACCGTAATTCTTTGCTTGGAGCTGTTCCAGCGTGGCGGGCAAACAGTTATTTTTGGTGTATTCACCAGTGAGTCCGGTATGAAAAACACCGACATGTTTGGATGACTCAGCCGGATCGGCCACAGGAAAATCGTCGATAAGCTCGCGCTTGTCCCGCTTCTTGCACACATTCACCGCGTGGAACGTCAAGTCGATGCCGGGCACAGTGATCTCACAGACCTCAAAACCCGATGGGAAATAGACACCGTCGATCGCAGGAAAGCGTGAGTGAAACTCGAAACCCTTCGCTACGTCATGGTTTCCCCAGATCGCAACGATGGGAACCTGCAATTCCTGCGTGATCCAGCGGAACAGCTCCGCGCCTTCTGCTTCCTGCTCGGGGCCAGAAGTGTGGCGGTCAAAAAGATCGCCAGCGAACACGACAACGTCGGGGTTGCGCGCAGAAAGCTCTTTACGCACCCATGGGCTGCCCGGGGTGTAGTGGGCGCCCAGATGCAGGTCAGCGAAAGCGGCAATATGAGTCATGCAGTTTACACAGCTACATGCTCATCGAGTTACACATCGAGGAAGCGCACGTCGCGCGCCTTGCGGGTAATGAAGGAGCGGCGGGCAGCAACGTCATCACCCATGAGGATGGAGAACAACTCGTCTGCGCGTTGTGCATCCTCGATATTCACCCGACGCAAAATGCGATGCTCCGGATCAAGAGTGGTTTCCCACAACTCATTCGGGTTCATCTCACCCAGACCCTTGTAGCGCTGAATACCATCATCCGTGTTGATGGAGCGACCAGCGTTCAGGCCTTCCTCAAGCTCACGGTCACGCTCGGCGTCAGAGTAAGCGTAGCCGGGCTCACCCTTCTTCCACTTCAGCTTGTACAGCGGCGGATTAGCCAGGTACACATGGCCTTCCTCGATCAGCTCCGGCATGAAACGGAACAGCAAAGTCAGCAGCAAAGTGGCGATGTGCTGGCCGTCGACGTCAGCGTCGGCCATGAGCACGATCTTGTGGTAGCGCAGCTTCTCAATGTCGAACTCTTCATTGATACCGGTGCCTAACGCTGTGATGATCGCCTGGACCTCGGCATTTTTCAGAACACGGTCGAGGCGTGCCTTTTCCACGTTGAGAATCTTGCCACGCAGCGGCAAAATCGCCTGGTACATGGAATCGCGGCCCTGCTTAGCGGAACCACCTGCAGAGTCACCCTCCACGATGAACAGCTCAGCGGCGTTCGGATCTTTAGTACGGCAATCGGCAAGCTTTCCGGGCAAACCACCCATATCGGTCGCGGACTTGCGGCGGACCAGGTCACGGGCCTTACGCGCTGCCACGCGAGCATGCGACGAGGCCACAGCCTTGTTCACAATCGCCTTCGCCTCAGCCGGGTTGGCATCAAACCAAAACGCTAGGTGCTCATTGACAGCACGCTGGACGAAGCCCTTAAGCTCGGTATTACCCAGCTTGGTCTTGGTCTGGCCCTCAAACTGTGGATCGCCAACACGCGCGGACACAACCGCGGCCAAGCCCTCGCGGCAGTCATCGCCGGTCAGGTTCGGGTCTTTCTCCTTCAGCAGCTTGTGTTCCCGCGCGTAGCGGTTCATCAAGGTAGTCAGCGCTGCGCGGAAACCTTCCTCGTGTGTACCGCCCTCATGGGTGTTGATGGTGTTGGCAAAGGTGTGCACAGACTCCTTGTAGCCAGAGTTCCACTGCATGGCGATCTCCACCTCATGGTCATCGCCTTTGGCCTCAAAGCCGACGATGGTGGGGTGGATCTCGCTTTTACTCTTGTTGAGGTATTTGACGTAATCGATCAGACCATCTGGGTAGTGGTAACTAACCTTCTTTTCCAGCTTCTTCGGCTTCGACGGTGCAATATCATCTGCAATGTCCTCGCCGGATTCAGCATCGGTTACCTCCTTTGTCTCAGATGCTTCGGTGCCTTCCAAGGCCTCATCATCAAAGGAGTCGCCGTCGATGGACTCGGCGGTATCGCCGCCTTCTGCCAGCGCTTCCAGCTCAAGCTCTTCCTCAGTAACACGCTCGTCCTTCAAGGTGATGGTCAGACCCTTGTTCAGAAATGCCATTTCTTGTAGGCGCCGCGAGATCACATCAAAGTCAAACTCTGTGGTTTCAAAAATCTCCGGGTCCGGCCAGAAGCGGATTGCGGTACCCGTCCCGCGGGCGTTACTGCCTTCGACAAGCTCATCCGGCACAGCCATATTAAAATTCTGGATCCAGTGCTTACCAGCACGCTTAATGTCCGCCTCCACCCGGGTGGACAGCGCATTGACCACGGAAATACCCACGCCATGCAGACCACCGGAAACCGCGTACGATTCCGAGTCGAACTTTCCGCCAGCGTGCAGCTGCGTCATCACAACCTGCACCGTAGGAGCACCCGACGGGTGCATGTCCACAGGAATGCCACGGCCGTTGTCCACCACTTCCACACCGCCATCAGCCAGCAGGGTGACGTCAACACGGTCAGCGTAGCCAGCCATGGCTTCGTCGACCGAGTTGTCCACTACCTCCCAAATGAGGTGGTGGAGGCCGCGTGGCCCGGTAGAACCGATGTACATGCCGGGGCGCTTGCGCACGGCTTCCAAACCCTCAAGGATTTGGATTGAATCCGCGCCATAATCTTTATTTGTGGTAGCCACCTGAAACAAGTACTCCTGTCGCGCTACGGATATCTAACCTGCTCAATCTTACACCCTAAGGGTGCCCCACGCGCACTGGGGTTGCGCGCGTCGGAAGGCCATTTATGCGCCGGATTCGGCATTTCCCCAGGATAAATTGTGCAGCCCTACCTGCGCGGTGTTCATTAACGTTCATTAACGTTCATTAACGTTCATTAGCCGTATGTGTCGCGCGGACCACGGCCTTTGACGTGCAGCGGGCCGTAGCGCCAACTTTTCGTTTTCGGAGGATACACGTGCACATTCGTGATAATGCCCTCACCGATTTTCTCATCAAGACGTTCAAGAATCTGCCGCTTCATGTAGCGCAGCTGCGTGGCCCAGCTTGTTGCGTCGGTAGAAATGAACAGGGTGGCATCTTTGACCATTTCTACTTTGGTGTGCTGCGCTACTTTCTCACCGACCACTTCCTCCCAACTACCCATGATCCAGCCCATGGCCAACGGTTTTGCCCAATCACGGTGACGGACTTCCTGCTTTAACAAGTCCGAGAATCCGGCCACGACATAACTTCGGCGCGGGGCACGTCCGTCGGGCCCGCTCATTCTGCCTGGTCCCCGATATTGTCGCTTATCGACGCCCACCTGGTCCTGTCCTAAGTCAAGCCCCGGGACAGTCACTGTAGGCTCATCGGCGGTGCCATCTGTCAACCTGCCCACCGCACGGCGCGGGATCACACTGCGACCCTGTTGGTGCAAGTTCGGAACAAATCCGTTGCGTTTCTTAGCGGCGGTGCGGATGGTGTCGAAGGCGTGCTGCACAATATCGCTACTGTCTCTACTGTCTCTACTGTCACCATTAACACGACTATCACTCATGAGATGGCCTCAAGACTGGAGATTCCTTCCTCCATGGTCACCATGTAGCGCGCCGCTACAGCATCGTCGAGGTTACCCGGCAGATCATCGCCAACTGCGGCGGTGATCAACACTTGCTCCGCATCTTCGGCCACATGCACTAACCGTTGGCGGCGTTTAGCGTCAAGTTCCGCAAAAACATCGTCCAGTATCAACACCGGATCTGATCCATCCTGGGAAAGCAGTTGGAATTCTGCCAAGTGCAGGGATAACGCGAAGGACCATGATTCCCCGTGGCTGGCAAAGCCTTTCGCAGGCTGATCACCAAGAATTAGTTCCACGTCATCACGATGGGGGCCCACAAGTGTTACACCTCGTTCGATCTCGTATTGGCGGCGCCTGCCTAGTTCAGTGAGCATCGCCGCTTCGATCACGGCAGCGTCACGGCTACCTTCGCCTACCAATTCACGCACAGCATCGTCCAGAGTGGAGGTGTACTGTACCTGCGCCGCCCGAGATTCCGGTGCGATCGCTGCATAAGCTTCCTGGATGAGTGGGCCCAGCTCGTCGATAAGCGATAAGCGTGCCGCCACCACCAGCGCACCGGACTGTGCAAGTTGCGCGTCCCAAACATCCAACGTGGTCAAAGCGCTGGCACCGTCCGGATCGTCGTAGCCGCGACGCAGGTCAGCCCACGAATTTTTCAGAAGCGCGTTGCGCTGGCGCAGTACTTTATCGAAGTCCGCCTTCGCGCCGGCCAGGCGTGGGGTGCGGATGGCCACGATGTCATCTACAAACTTCCGACGTTCAGCTGGCTCTCCCTTGACCAACGCCAAATCTTCCGGGGCGAACAGCACCGTGCGCAGCACACCCAGCATTTCGCGGGCGGATTTAAGGCGCGTGCGGTTGATCTGGGCCTGGTTGGCGCCGTGAGCCTTGATCAACAGGTGGGTGGTGAGCTCGCGGCCGTCATTGACCGTGGTGGCCGACACACGGGCGTTTATTGCGCCGGTGCGGATCAAAGGCTGATCCGTAGACACACGGTGGCTGGACAAGTGCGCCGAGTAGCCGATGGCCTCAACGATATTGGTCTTGCCAAACCCGTTGCGGCCTGCAAACACCGTTACTCCTGGGGTTAGCTCAAGTTCGAGTTCTGGCCACGAGCGGAAATCGCGCAGGTCAAGCTGCCGGACATACACAGCAACTCACACCCTTTCCCAAAACACGCGCGACGTGCTTAGCCCGGCAGGCGAACAGGCATCAGCAGATACGTAAACTCAGTGGCTGGCGTCGGGAAAGTTCCGTCAGCATCAGCGCCAGACATCTCTTCAGGTTCTGGAATCATGATCGCGGGACGAGACGGCTCAGTGAAGCCGAAGACAGCACGGTCAGTCCGGATCACATTCAGGCCGTCCTTCAGATAACCCGAGTTAAACGCGATAATCAGTTCGTCCGCGCCAGAAAACGCACATGGTAGCGACTCTCGCGCCTCGCCAGAATCAGCACCGGAAGCGTACAAGGTCAGTTCACCCGGCCGAAATTCCATGCGCAGCTGCGCATTACGGTCTGCAACCAGGCTCACACGCCGAATTGCCTCAAGCAAAGGAGAAATCTCAATCGATGCCATCGAGGTGTGCGTCTTCGGCAACAGTGGCTGAATATTGGGAAAATCCGCGTCAAGCATGCGAGTTGTGGTCTCACGGTTAGCTGAATGCAGGCCGAACAGGCCGTCACCACCCACGTTATCGCCGGTGCCCACGGCGATCTCTACAGGATCATCGAGTTGAGTATCTAACGTACGGGCGTTATCCAACAGAGTCTTCGCTGGAACAAGCAGGTTAGCCTTCACCTCGGAGGCCACTGGCTGCCACCTCATGGTTCGCATCGCAAGACGGAAGCGGTCCGTAGCCGCCAGCTGCACATTGGCACCGTCGATTTCAATATGGACACCGGTCAACATGGGCAGGGTGTCATCCTTGCCCGCAGCCGACGCCACCTGCGTCACCGCTTGAACAAACTCCGAAGGGCTGACGGTGCCAGTTGTCTCTGGAAGTGTTGGTAGCTGCGGATAATCGTCGAGTGGCATCAGGGGCAGTTCGAAACGAGCCGATCCGCCCTGGAGGAGCAAACGCGAATTGTCCACTGACACCTCAACCGGTTTTGCTGGCATATTAGCCACGATGTCTGCCATGAGTTTGCCTGCCACGGCGATTCGGCCTGGCTGATCAACTTCAGCCGCGATGCGCACACGCGAAGAGACTTCATAATCGAAACCCGCGAATTCCAAACCATTATCATCCGCCGTGATCACTACAGCCCGCAAGATGGGCTGCGTGTTTTTCGTCGGCAAGCTCCTGGCCACCCATGCGACAGCATCGGACAGGTCGTCCTTGTGAACGCGAAATGACACATTGTTGCCCATGGTGTCGTTCATGTTGTCGTCCATGGTGAGGCAAGACTCCTTGTAATTAAAAATAATTTAGCTTTCGTTGCTCACTACTCTAGGTTGGCCGTCGCCGTTTTGTCATTTGTCGTACGCGTTCCTGCGGGACGCGTACCGACGAAGTTGTCCCCAACCCCTCTTCTTACTTACTAATTTCAAGTAATAAATCTGGGAAGAACAGTAGGTCCTGTGCAAGGTGTGGAGAAGGTGTCATTCACGCTGTTCTGCTCGGCGATTTGCCCTGTGGTCTGCCCTGTGGATAACTCCTGTGAAGTTGTGGACAACTGTGGATAACTTTTGCCGTTTCTCAGCTTTCCACAGCCGTCTTGAGGTTATCCACCGTTTATTAACAGGCATTATAGAGTTATCCACAGGTAGTGGAAAATTGTGATCTGCGCCATAATGTGATCAAATTCATCTAATAACATAAGTGAAATTACAAGGCTGTGGACAACGTTGTGGAAAGTGTGGATAACTCGTCGTCAAGCGTGCTTTTAACGCCCGTTATTCTTCAGGATCTGCGTCAGAACCTGGATCTCGTCGTAAGTATCGCGGTTTTCAGTCATTTCCATGCGAATTTTGCGGTCCGCATACATCACAGTGGTGTGGTCTTTACCACCGAATTCATCGCCGATCTTCGGCAATGACAGGTCCGTCAGCTCACGGCAGAGGTACATCGCTATCTGGCGTGCGTGTGCCACGGCACGAGTCTTACCGGCACCGGTGAGCGTATCAACGGAAACATCAAAATAGTCGGCCGCCGCCTCCTTGATCGCTTTCGCAGTAATTTCCATTTGACCGGCCTCCGGCAAAATATCGCGCAACGCAATCTGAGCAACATCCATCGTGATCGGCTCATTGATCAGCGAGGAATACGCACTCACGCGGATCAATGCGCCCTCGAGCTCGCGGATCGATGATTCAAACTGTGAGGCGATCAGCTCAAGAACTGCGTGGTCAACTTGGGTGCCGTTGGCGGAGGCCTTCTTCATCAAAATGGCGATACGGGTCTCGAGGTCCGGTGGCTGAATATCAGTAATCAGACCACCTTCAAAGCGGGTGCGAAGACGATCTTCCAGCGTGGTCAGCTCCCTCGGTGGCCGATCCGACGACAAAATAATCTGCTTATCGGACTGGTGCAAAGAGTTGAATGTGTGGAAGAACTCCTCCTGCGTACCTTCTTTGCCCTCCAGGAACTGGATGTCATCGACCATGAGGATGTCCAAGTTGCGGTAGCGGCGTTTGAAAGATTCCTGGCGGTCATCACGTACCGAGTTGATGTAGTCATTGGTGAACTCTTCCGAGGACACATACTTGATGCGCAGACCTGGCTGAAGCACTTGGGCATAATTGCCGGCGGCATGCAGCAAATGGGTCTTGCCAAGACCAGAACCACCCCAGATAAACAGTGGATTATAAGCGCGCGCCGGATTTTCCGCCACGGCAACAGCAGCAGAGTTAGCGAAGCGGTTCGACGAGCCAATCACAAAATTTTCGAAAGTGTACTTTGGATTCAGGCTGGCATCACGGTCAGGATTATGCGCCGGTGTTTCTCGAGGCAAACGCTGCGGCTGCTCTACAACGGGATGGGGTGTATAACCCTGGTGCAGCGGTGCAGCGCCTTGCTGGTTAACCGGCTGAGCATCGGGACTTGTCGCCGGAGAATAAGGCTGTTGAAGTGGCACCTGGGGCTGCACCTGTTGTCGGGCAACCTCATCCCAACCCAGCTGGAAGGTCTGCCCCACCTCGGGGACCTGCGGGGATGGTGGCTCACCATAGGTAGAAGTCCATGGCTGTGGTTCTAGTGGTTCCTGTGGTTTCTGTTGAGAAACCGGCTGTTGTTCAGGCTGGTCCGTCTCGCTGGAGGCAACAGACACCGCAAGAACACAGGAGCGCCCGAGGTGTCGTGAGAGGACGGCGGTGATGTGGGGACCGAGATTTTCCTCAATTACTGATTTAGCTGCGGTGTGAGGCGCATTGAGAATCGCATATCCCTCAACGATCATGACGGGATCGATGAGCTGCAGATAGGCACGTTCCTGGTGTGTGAAGGTTGGGACGTCTGAATTAGGCCGCTCGGAGAGAGTGAGCAATTCATCGACCACGGAACGCCACAGCGCGTCGATAGGCTGATGTTGTTCTGCCACTTAAGTCCTCGTCGTTTCGTTTCTTGCACTATTTCCTGTGGATACCGCACTCTAGTCGGCGCTATACCCGGCCTCTGGCTGTGAGAAAGAAAGGTGGTGTTCACTTCTTATTCACACTCTGGAGAGGTCAGAGCACGGTCCCTACCATGAGTTTTCACAATGTTATCCACATCTGTGGATAACTAGACTGTGGAATTTATCCACAGTCTAGTGCAGAAGTTGTGGATAACTTCATCGCGGGTTAAAAATCCTTTTGACCTTGCCTTTTATAAAATCAGCGAGCAAAGTCTCAACATAAAGTTGAGTGTTATCCACAGTCTCTACCATTCACAGGATGTGAGTTGTTGGTTGATTTTTTAATTGTTACCCGTACCCGGCGCCGGTTGTCTACATGAAGAAATTTTCCCTCCACCTCTGTGACAGTCCACAGATTTTAGTTGCGCGCACAAAGTCTGCTTCTCCCCCAGCATGATCCAGTAATTCAACGCTTTACCTGCAGGAAAAAACATGATTGTAATTTCGGGGGTACCCATATTATTGAAAGGAATATGAACTCGTGTCGATTTGGCTCTAGTCCTGACGTTCACGTACTCTGAGGAGGTCTGTCACACTGGACTTGAATACGTGTGCCTCCAGATACACCTAAGGGCACACACAAATCCGATGTGCGTGAGAGCATTACTCGCACGGTTAACCGGGCCACCATCAGGTGAGTCAGTGCAGGTAAGGCAAGCGAAACTTAGTTTGCAACAGTGAACGCGGATCGCACTCATTTCACAACTTTCCATCCCGGACGGCCTGATACCCGGGAGGCATAGGGCACTTCCGTGCCTAGTGCCGCTGGTCGTCGCACCCCTTCAAGGAGACAACCGTGTCTAAGCGGACGTTCCAGCCGAACAACCGCCGTCGCTCTCGTAAGCACGGCTTCCGTACCCGTATGCGCACCCGTGCAGGTCGCGCTATCGTTTCCGCGCGCCGCAAGAAGGGCCGCGCAAAGCTGACCGCGTAAGAGCGCGGCAGTGCTGCCCAAAGCGCATAAACTCGCTTCATCTGCTGATTTCCGTCGCACTATGAAGACCGGGACCCGCGCAGGCAGTCGCACCCTCGTGGTGCACCAGGCAACCCGCCCCGGGAACATCCTTCGAGGTGGCCCGCGGTTCGGGCTGATCGTGTCTAAAGCCGTCGGCAACGCTGTGATTCGTCACCGCACGTCCCGACGGCTTCGGCATGTCTGTTTAGGGCTCGTCGATAAGCTCGATGCTCAAACCGACGTTGTGATTCGCGCGCTGCCTGCTGCAGGTGTGGCAACGAGCGCACAGCTCGAACAGGATTTTCGGGCTGCACTCCGCGCAGCTCTGAAGAAAGCTCAACCTGTGGTGGAGCATATCGCTATGGATCAGCCCAAGAAATGATGGTGCACCGCAATATTTACGGCGAAGAGATCCCAGAGCCGAAAGGTGCTGGATCTCGCGTGCTGGTCAGGATTGTTCGGCTCTATCAAAAGTATGTCTCACCGCTGAAGATGTACTCCACCTGCCGATTCGAGCCAACATGTAGTGCTTACGCGCTTGAGGCCATTTCGCGGCGCGGCGCAATAACCGGTACTGTTCTAGCCATAACGCGGCTGGTGAAATGCGGGCCGTGGCATCCGGGCGGATATGACCCCGTTCCGCGACGCGATTAGTTCCCACACAAACCAACTAGGAGTCTCGACACACAGTGCTCAACTTCATTTACTGGCCGATCTCGGCCGTGCTGTGGTTCTGGCACAAGGTTTTCGGCTTCGTCTTCGACGAGGCTTCAGGTATTTCCTGGATCTTGGCCATCATGTTCCTCACCTTCACCATCCGCGTGCTGCTGATTAAACCTACAGTGAATCAGCTGCGGGCCGGGCGAAAAATGCAGGAACTACAACCCCAAATGCAGGCCATCCGCGCAAAATACAAAAACGACCAAGAAAAAATGGCGTTAGAGACCCAAAAACTCTACAAAGACGCCAAAATGAACCCGCTGGCCAGCTGTATCGCCCCAGTGGTGCAAATGCCAGTATTCTTCGGGCTGTTCCACGTGCTGCGCTCCTTCAACCGCACCGGTACGGGTTCCTGGCAGCTTGGCATGAGCGTAGAAGAAAACCGCAACACCGCCAACTACATCTTCAGCCCGGAAGAAGTCCGCTCTTTCCTTGATGCCACAGTGTTCGGTGTTCCGATCTCCGCGTTCATCTCCATGCCGGAAGACATGATGGATGCTTTCACAACGGACTTCACGAAGACTCAGGTGGTCCTAGTGGCAGCACCATTGATTGTGATTATCGCGCTGTTCACCCACTTCAACGCACGCATCAGCTTGAACCGGCAAAAGAAACGCCGCGAAGCAGGTAAAGTCTCCGCACCCACTGGGGATAATGCGGAGATGATGGAAATGCAGATGAACATGATGAACAAGATGATGCTGTGGTTCTTGCCCGCCACCATCTTCTTCACCGGCTTCCTGTGGCACATTGGTCTGCTGTTCTACATGTTCGCCAATAACATCTGGACGTTCTTCCAGAACCTCATTGTGTTCCGCAAGATGGACGAAGAGGAAGCACGGGAAGAAGAAGCTAAAAAGGCAGCAAAGCGCAGCACCGCGCCTGTTGTCGGCGCACGAAAGAAAGATAAGCGCAGTAAGAGGGAGCGTAAGCAGGGTAAGTAAGGATTGCCTAGGGCTCACACCGTCTATTTGTTCACCGGGTTAGCTATTCTGATTTCAGCACTTCCATATTTCGCCACAGAAGGAGTACACAGCCGTGTCCGTTGAATTCGAACCCACGCCAGAGGTTGCCTCCTTAATCTTCGGTGACCGTCTGGCTCTTGCCGAGTCCTACCACGATTCCTTGGCCACCACTGCAACAGAGCGAGGATTCATTGGACCCAAAGAGGTAGGGCGTCTGTGGAGTCGGCACATTATGAACTGCGCCATCATCTCCGAGGCCTTCGACGAGGGACTGCGCGTTGCCGATATCGGCTCAGGCGCAGGACTGCCTGGAATTCCTGTGGCGATTGCGCGCCCTGATCTGTCAATCACTTTGATCGAACCCTTGCTCAAGCGCTCGACGTACCTTAGTGAGGTAAAAAACCAGCTTGAGTTGGACAATGTCACGGTCATTCGGGGACGAGCAGAAGATCAGAAACTCGAACCTTTTGATGTGGTGACGTCGCGTGCTGTTGCACCGCTGGGCAAGCTCGCTGGTTGGTCACTGCCACTGGTCAAAAAAGGTGGTGCGATGGTAGCGATGAAAGGGGCGTCGGTAAGCGACGAGCTTGAGCGCGATGCCGGCGTGATCAAGAAGGCAGGTGGCGGCCAGGCCACTATCTTCACGGTGGGTGATGATGTGCTGGCAGAACCCACCACCTTGATCCGCATTGAGCGGGCACGCTAACACATGTCGCGCACACCTATTAAGGTTGAAGACAATTGACCTCTTGGTGAGCTCTCATGCTGCCAAGGGGGCCGGCATCCGTGGAAAGAGGGCGAGCAACATCCATGACTGAGGAGATACTGGATGAGCAGCAATGGGAGGAAACCCCGATTGCTGCGGCGGCCCGCCGGGCTGCCCAAGTGACAACGGGAACATTGCGTTTGGAACGTCCCGACGAGCCACGCACGATTACCGTGGCCAACCAAAAAGGGGGCGTGGGTAAAACGACAACCTCCGTTAATTTGGCTGCAGCACTCGCTCATCATGGATTGAAGGTGTTGGTGATTGACCTCGATCCGCAGGGTAATGCCTCCACGGCGCTGGGCGTGGAGCACCGCACGGGAACAACATCGAGCTATGAGGTCTTGATTGGTGATGTCAGCGCCGAGGAAGCGATGCAGCCATCCCCTTCGAATGCCAACCTCTATTGCATCCCCGCCACGATCGATTTGGCTGGTGCTGAGATTGAGCTTGTGAGCATGGTACGTCGTGAGTACCGGCTAGCTGATGCACTGAACCGGGGGTTTATTGAAGAGCAGGGGTTTGACTACGTATTTGTCGACTGTCCCCCGTCCTTAGGTCTACTCACCATCAACGCGATGACATCAGTTGATGAGGTGTTGATCCCGATTCAGTGTGAGTACTACGCCCTCGAAGGTGTGGGCCAGCTGCTGGGTAATATTTCGATGATCCGTGAGCACCTGAACCAGAATCTGCATATCTCAGCCATTCTGCTGACCATGTATGATGCCCGCACCAAGCTTGCCGAACAGGTAGTACACGAAGTACAGGAACAGTTCGGTGACGTGGTGTTGCGCAATGTCATCCCACGATCGATCAAAGTGTCCGAGGCGCCGGGTTACGGTCAAACCGTAATTGATTATGATCCCGGTTCTCGCGGCGCTCTGGCGTATCTAGATGCAGCGAAGGAACTCGCGCAGCGGGGCGATTATCAGCCCCATTCGTCGACAGGTCCAATTGGTGTTAGCCCGGTGATTGCCGCGCAGCTCGATGAGCACGCAAGCGATGAGCACGCAAGCGATGAGGACAATGGCGACGAAGAGCACAACGGTGAGGTGGAGGAGTAAATGGCGAAGGAACCAGCGCGTAAGGGCGGTCTCGGCCGTGGCTTGGCGGCCCTGATCCCATCGGGTGATCAACACAGCGCGAAGACAAATGGGCTGGGTGACGGGGCAGCTGATGTTGTGCTCGGGGGTGCCAAAGGGGCGCGCGATAACCACGATGGGAAGAAGGTCAAGGGTGCCCCTTCGATCCCTGGCGCCCCAGTAATTCCAGGTGCTCCGACCGTGAGCTCGCCGCAGCAAATGCGAACGCCTGAAGCCTTGCGTGAATCACAGCACCAGGAGCGTGTCGACGACTTCGGCGCTACCTACCAGGAAATTCCGCTGGGGAAGATCATTCCCAACCCGAAGCAGCCACGCCAGGTATTCGACGAGGATGATTTGGCGGAGTTGGTGCATTCGATCCGAGAGTTCGGGCTGCTTCAGCCGATCGTCGTTCGCCCCCAGGGTGACTCTTATGAGCTCATTATGGGCGAGCGACGCTGGCGTGCGTCGTCGAATGCAGGGCTGAAGACAATCCCCGCGATTGTCCGCCAAACTGCCGACGGTGACATGCTGCGCGACGCTTTGCTGGAGAATATTCATCGCGTCCAACTTAACCCGCTGGAAGAGGCTGCAGCCTACCAACAGTTGCTTGAAGAGTTCGACGTTACCCAGGAAGAATTAGCACAGCGGTTAGGCCGATCACGCCCTGTGATCACCAATATGATTCGTCTGCTCAAGCTGCCGGTGAGTGTGCAGCGTCGTGTGGCCGCAGGCGTGTTGTCTGCCGGCCACGCCCGGGCTTTATTGGGTGTCAAGGCTGGTGAAGATGCCACCGAAAACTTGGCAGATCGGGTGGTAGCCGAAGGGCTCAGCGTTCGTGCCACCGAAGAAGCCGTGACCTTACTGAACAAGAACGGTGAGCAGCCCGAAAAACCCAGACGCGAGAAGGCCCCGCAGCCCGAGTTTCTTACCGCTGCCGCTGAGCGCCTCGCAGACCAGTGGGATACTCACGTGAGTGTCTCGATGGGCAAGCGGAAGGGCAAAATCGTGGTGGAATTCAGCGACCAGGATGACTTCGAACGCATCATGGGCCTGATGAAGGGCAAGGAGTAGAACGTCCGCGGCCACAGTCATGAATTCTGGGTGGAAAGGGTCACTGATGCCACAACGCCAGGTTGGATTAATTCCCCTTACCTATAACGCGATTGTTCGTGTCCATCCTCAGTGTGCGCGCGCCACGTTCTGGGAGGTTGACCCGCTTTCCGACGATTCTTTCAACGTCTCTCCCGACATCGACAAGGAAGCCTGGCTTACTGCGCAGACGTTCGAATATGGAAGCTGCGGCTTCAATATCGTCAACTTGGCGTCCGACACCTCCAGGGCCTACGCCACAGCGCTATTCTGCCCGCGTGACGAGGCACCCGGAAGCCTGCGCATGCCCACGGCGCCAGCATCGCAGGACGCATGGCTTTTGACAAGCTTGCACATTGATTCAAAGTTCGCTGGCCGCGGGTGGGAGGCGGTGCTTCTCGACGCGTGCATTATGGCATTGACTGACCGTGGCATCCCCGCGGTTGAGGCATTTGGGCTTCACGACGATACCTCCACCTCCGCCGGTATCTCCCCTACTTCTCATCTTGCTGATGAATTGACTGCCAGCTTGGTTGAACAGGCCGAAGAGATCGGACTGATGGGTCGATCGGTATTGGAGGGTGCTGGTTTCCGGATTGTGGAAGATGATCCGGTGATTCCGCGGTTGCGTGTGGATCTTCCTCCCCAACACAATGTGCTCTCAGCGCATGAGATTGAGCAGCTTTTGCAGGCTGTATCAGTCCCCCAATAGTTGGCAACTAGTGTCCAAATCATTCGCTCGCGATTCAATCAATCAATCATGTTGATGTAATCCTGATTGAATCTGGTTAGCTCGCACGATACTCTTAGCATCATGCGCGACGCTGAGATCCGTGATTTAATTGCCGGTGGACAGTCTCTGACCACTGCTTTTTCTCGTCGTTCCTCGCCGGCTTATATCAATGAGCGAGGAGTGATTGAACAACTGACCTGTTTGGCAAACGGAGATGGTGGCACCTTATTGATTGGAGTGAATCAAGATGGAACCGTTTCTGGATGCTACCCTTTTCATTCCGACACCACAGATCCGGTACTGCTCGCCTCCACCATCAGGCGCTATACCTCTCCCCCGCTGACAACGTCGATCACCGTGACTGAACTCGACGGGTACGAAGTTGTCGCCATTTCTGTAGCCGCTTCCCGCACACCGGTTGCCACAACATGGGGTGTGTACCGTGCCCGTCGGCTCAACGCCCATGGCCTACCGGAGTGCTACGGAATGGACCCGAGCTACCTATTCACACGGTATCGTGACGCAAACGGAATCGACTGGGCCCGCGTTCCCGCCCCAGGTGCAACGATGGCGGACCTCGATGCCTCCGTCATTGATGTGGCGCGGGCCTTAGCGGCGGCGAACCAGGGTGACGCGTTGCTGCCGGAACTTTCCGACGACGATCTGGTGCGCACCCTTGGCCTGCGTGATGATTCGATTGAGCCGATAGCGATCGGAGCGATCCTCCTATTCGGCACCAAGGATGCCGTGGAGCGTTACCTGCCCCACCATCGCGTGGTGCTCGTCGATCTCATCGGCACCCGTCGCACTATCCGATCCACGGCACCGCTGGTGACCATCCTTGCCGACCTGCAGAAACAAGAAGAAAAAGTAGGACCGGCTGTGAAAGAGCTGATAGTCAACGCGCTTTTACACCGAGACTACACCCTGCCGGGGTCGGTCTACGTGCGCTCTGACAAAAATCGCACCACTATTACTTCACCTGGTGGTTTACCGCGCGGGCTCGATCCTCGTTTGGTAAGTTCTGGAACTGCTACCTTCTCACCGCGCAGTGCACTGTTATCTGCAGCGTGTGCGCGATTAGGGATCTCTCCAGGGGCAGGACTTGTCTTGCCGACGCCACCAAGTACCAGGTGAGTACCGGTCGATCAACACTGTCGTGGGCTGGCACCCATGAACAAGCGGTCACAGTGACCGCCTCCCGCGAGGTGTTAAACCCTCAACTGCCTGGACTAATCGCAGCAATTCCCGATCAGTGTTCAGTAGATGAGCTAGTTGTGGCAGATTATTGGGTGCGCAACCCGGAAGCAGACCACAGTGACATCGCAACAGCGACGGGGTATGAACAAATGTGGGTCAAAGCAACGCTGATGAAACTGAAAGGCTGGGGATTAAACCCACATGAAGAAGGTTCCACCCCTGACGTGTCGCCAGAGGGTAAAGTGATGCACCTGATAGCCACGCGTGGCCCAGCGACCAGCAGCGACATCGCTGAAGAGTTAGGCATGAGCCAGCAGCAAAGCTACCGGCTATTACGCAAACTTGTCGACGCAGGACGGCTACACAAGATCGGGAAAACGCGCACCACCAGGTACGCGCTGCCCTAGGCGATCGTCGTTAAGCGCGCTCCTCAGCCAACAAGGCGGAAAAGTCGTAGGTACCGGTGGGCTTTTTGTCGTCGTCAAGCAGGTAGAGACGCTTCACGGCGACAACGATCGCCTCAGCGATGGCGTCGCGTTGCGTACGATCAGTCAGGATCCTCACATCGCGCGGGTTCGACGTATAACCAACAACGACCTCAACTGAGGGCATCCGGGTCAGACGCAAAAGATCCCATGTCCTGCCATGATTATGCAGGTTCTGCAGGTCAGTACGCGCGGCGATCTCACGCTGAATATAACCAGAAAGCGTCTCACCGGTCATGGACGAGGCACCCTTTTCTGACCCGAAGTAAAACGAGGCGACACCATTAGCCTTCTCATTGTCGTAATGATCCATGTGCAAAGAGATCATCACATCGGCTTTGAAAGCATTCGCGATTTCAGCGCGAGCTTTTGGCGTAGGATTATCCCCCCGTGGGCGAGAAATAATGGTTTCCATACCTGCGGCGATCATGCGACCTTCAACACGCGAGGCCAGATCCCACAGAATATCTTCTTCGGTAATGGGCCCAAAGGGACCATTCACGGTCACCCCTTTATCCGCACCGCCTCGCGCGGGATCCAGAACAACGCGCTTCCCGGCCAGCATCGGGCCTGCTTTACGTACTGTTTCACGCTCCCGAATGGCCTGGGCGGACCCTCCCGTAATGCGACGACCCAGCAAGTTCAACGCCCGCAACGTGTCCGGACCAAAAACACCGTCGTCCTGCAGGCCGTAATTGAGCTGATAGTTCTGCACAGCCTCGCGAGTCGCCTTGCCATAATGGCCGTCTACCTTGTGCGAATAAAACCCAAGCTCTTGGAGCTGGCGTTGCAGCTGGCTCACGTCATCGCCCACGAGAATCTGGTTCGGCTGATAAGACAGCACCCGGTTACCCAAGGTGTAGGACGCTTCGCGAAGTTCACGCAGAGTAACTTCGTCGATTGCGCCAGAGGGAATAATGCCACGGGACTGTTGAAACGCCTTCAGCACCTCCGAAAGATCCTCATCGAAGTACTTCTCGTCCTGCGAAAAGCTGCGGTTATTCCATTCCTCGACATCACCGGAATAACCAGGCAACTGGCCGAGACTAGCCAAGGTTGAGCGCACCTCAGCGACGCGGGCGCTGGAATCCCCCACACGGAGAACGCGAGTCACGGTACCCCTTTCCTGCACATCCACTTTGGCATCGTAGTGTTGTGCGCTTCGTAGAAAACCGATCCAATGGAACGGCCCTTCTAATTACCAATTTGTTTTCAGGATACCATTTAGAGCTGTGATTCAATTTTCTGCATAATCTCAGATTTCGGGCGCAGACCGACGAATTCATCGACCTTTTCTCCGTCTTTAAAAATCAACACGGTGGGGATACTCATGACCTGGAACATGGCCCCGAGGGTCCGTTCCGAATCCGCATTTACCTTCGCGACTGTGACCTTTTCGCCCAGCTCAGAGGCGATTTCATCGAGCAGGGGTGACAGCTTCTTGCAGGGGCCACACCACTCGGCCCAGAAGTCCACAACTACTGGCTTGTCGGAGTCTATAACAACCGACTTAAAATTTTCCTGAGTGACGTCCACAGGTTTGCTCATGTTTTTCCTTAAATTAAATATCTTTAACAATCGAACCTATGTAGTAAAGCCACTACATAGTGTGGGGTGCGGTTTAGAGTGCTTCAAGGTAGTGCTCAGCGTCGATCGCAGCACGGCACCCAGACCCCGCAGCCGTAATCGCCTGCTGGTAGTGATCATCCACCAAGTCACCAGCTGCGAAGACACCAGCGATATTCGTGCGGGTTGAAGGCTCAGCCACTTTCACGTAGCCCTCGTCGTTAAGCTCGATCTGCCCGCCCAGGAATCCAGAGCGTGGGTCATGACCGATGGCCACAAACATTGCTGTGGCGTCGAGCTTTGAGGTGTCACCCGTCTTGACGTTTTTCAGACGCAGCCCGGCGACTTTCCCGTCACCCTCCAGGATCTCTTCCACGACGGTGTCGGTGATGAACTCGATCTTCTCGTTCTCTCGCGCGCGATCCAGCATGATCTGGGAAGCACGGAACTCATCACGGCGGTGGATTAAGGACACCTTGGAACCAAAGCGGGTGAGGAAAATCGCTTCCTCCATAGCAGAGTCACCACCACCGACAACAGCAATGTGCTGGTCTTTGAAGAAAAAGCCATCACACGTGGCGCACGTGGACACGCCGCGGCCAGTAAGTTGCTCCTCGCCAGGGATCCCCAGGTGGCGAGGCGCCGCACCCGTGGCCAGAATCACCGCACGGGCTTGAAACTCCTCGTCATCCACAAAAACCTTCTTAACATCACCCTCGAGCTCGACGCGGTCAACCATCTCGCTACGAAGGTCTGCCCCGAATTTCTCTGCCTGGGCGCGCATCTCCATCATCAAGTCAGGGCCCATAATGCCCTCTTGGAAACCAGGGTAGTTCTCCACCGTTGTAGTGTTCATCAGCTCGCCACCGAATTCGTAGCCTTCGAAGACCACAGGGTTCAGGTTGGCGCGTGCGGTGTATAGTGCTGCGGTATAACCGGCAGGGCCGGAACCGACCACAATAACATCGTGAATGGTGGTTGATGCCGGCTCAGTCTGGGACTCGGTCATGTAACGGGGACTCCTTGAATTAGTAATGAAACTAGCTGCTCCGCTAGTGTACTTCCCCTTTTCTAACGCTTCGGCTACGCCACCTATTCCGGAGCTGTGAGTTGCTGATGGATCGCCTTGCGCGCACGAGCTCGACGCGACTTGACGGTCCCTGGCTGCACCCCCATCTCCTGGGCTGCGCGCTCAATGGTCAGCCCGGCAACGTCGATAAGCAACAATGCCCGGCGCTGCGCGGCGGGTAAGCGTGATACGACTTCGCGCAGAACAAGTGCCCGCTCCACATGAGTAGTGGGATCGTGCGCTAACAAGGGGTTAACATCCTGATTAACCTTGTCTTCATCATCCAGGCTCACATAGGTGCTGCGTTGGCGCCGGATCATATGGTCATGGCCAGCGTTGATAACCAACCGGTGCAGCCAGGTAGACAGGCTGGATTCGTTGCGAAATGAGTGAAGGTTGCGCGCTGCCCGGAACAGCGCTTCTTGCACGATGTCTTGCACGTCATGGTCGTTTTTGGCATAGCGGCGGGCCACATAGGTTAAGCGTGCGCGGTGGCGTTGCACAATCTCGCTAAACGCCTGCGCGTGGCCCGCGTTGAAGGCGGCCACCAGATCGGCGTCCGAAGGTTCCTCCGCTGCCAGCGAAGTAGAGCGTGATTGGCGTGAATAAGAGGTGATTGCGGGCCTCGAAAGATCTGGCACGACTGCCATGTGTTCCCCCGAACTTTAAGCGATGAGTTTTCCCTACTGTTGTGTAGGTCTTACCAGCTATTGTGCATGGGGATGACAAAGCCTGCCCGGCGAGCGTGCACACTGCAGTGGACATGCTCGCCACACGGCGGGTGAGGTAATGCGCTAAGAAGGCGCTCTGTAGTCCTACAGAGGTAGACCAATCATCGAGATCTCATTGATTTCTACGTTGGAGTCCTCATTGACGGGGATGTCGGTGATCCACACCACCACACCGTGGACCCTGGGATTATCCTGGATTTCCAGGCTGTTTCGGTTGGTGCGCAAGGTTCCTTTTTTCAGCAGTTTCAGGTCTTCCAGCGCGGTGTTTTCAACACTGGTTTCTTGGTCAGCTGGCAGACCGTAAAGGTTGTAGTGCGCTCCTGGGGTTTCAGTGTCGATGAGGAGGTGCTGCAGTGCCAACGGTTCCGTGGCAGTAACCACGATGCCAACACCGGGTTTGGTCCCCAAACCATTGGGGTAGCTGTCAGAGGACCAACTGGTCTGGGTATCGCCATCAATGACGTTGTTGATGCTGTCCGGATTGTCAGCTGCCGGGTCGTGGCCAGGTGCTTGCCACACCCGGACGCGGGAGGGTTCGACGATGACAGGTAGGGGGCGGTTTTCGGCTGTGCGCATCGACGTTCCGGTGGCTGCATCATCTACTGATTGGTGGCTGACCGGGGCAGCCGGATCATCGCCTCCGATCACGCTCACCAGGTAGGTAGTCAGGGCGGCGATGAGCACCACCACAGCAATGGCAGCGGCGATGACTGCGACGAATCCCTGGATGGAGTATCCGCGGGACCCGAAACCACTCAACCTCTCTGGCTCTGGTGTGTCTTCGTCGACAACTTGCAGCGCTTCCGTATCTACAGTATCGACAGTATCGACAGTATCTACCGTGTCTACCGTGTCGCTGCGGTCGCTGTGGTCACCTGCGGTGTGCTGCGGCGCTACTACATCATCGTCGGAATGCACGGTCACACCGCTGAATTCGCGCAGCTCGTCGGCGATTTTGTGGAACATCTCCGAGGTGGGGTTCTCGGTGTCGGGGTCGGCGGCATCGTCGGCAAGCGCGCGTGTTTTTTCGGTGATGGCAGTCAGGCGCGAATCGGCAGCGTCGCCCGTGCCCGCGTTAAGCAGTTCGAGAGCGGATGCGAGCGCTGACATATCTTTTTCGTCGCTGGCGTCTGGCAGCACCGCCGGAAACGCAAGCACGACGTGCCCGTCGGTGGAAACGCGCAGCCGGTTGCGGTTGTCCAGGCCCATCGGGTTGCCCTGGTCGTGGCAGTCAGCCAGCGCGTCTGCCAGTGGTGCCATAGCACCGGCCACGGCCTGTGGGTGGAGATTTCCTTCGGCCGCAACCACAGACTTCACAGAGGCACCCGGAACCCAATCTGCCACGATGAGGCAGCCCGAGCGGTATGACAGCACCTGAATATTCGGGGCGATGGCCGGGTGCTCCAGTGCGCGCAGTTGGCGGGTGCGCCACGCAACCTCGCGTGAGCGTCGCGCAGCTTCGTCAGCACCGACGGCTGCCAGTGGGGCTTGGTTGTGCGTATCGACGAAAACGAGGGCCACTTCCCGCTCGGTGCTGATCTCGCGAGCTTGCCAGAAGCGTGCTCCACTCACGGAGCCGTGGTCGCGCAGCAAGCGGAACCGCCCGTCGGAGACAGGCGCTCCCGCTACCAGGCGCGGGCCTCGCACTACACCGGCCGACATCGGTGGTGGCACTGGTGAGGCGTTAAAGGAATCGGCCGCCAAGAATTGCTGTGACATGGCCTTGGGATCAGTCTGGCCGGTTTCGATGGCCTTTTGTTCATCTGGGTTAATGAACTTGCCGACGACCGGTAGGCGCGTGAACAGCCGGCCCAGGTTTTGAACCTCGGGCAGACCCGACCGTGACAAAACGAGTCCGGCCACAATCAAGAACACTACTCCGACAATGCCGAGCTCAACCACAAGGCCAATGGAGGCGCGCTGGCCCAAACGCACGACGAGAGCCACCGGGTTAAACGGCACTTGGCGGATGAGGAACTGGGTGAGCAATGCTGCTGCGGCACCAAGGATCCCGGCGGCGGCTGCCCACGTGCTGGTCCGCAAGATCGTGGCAGATTGCAGGTCGCCGAGTTTGCGTGTGAGCAGGAAGGCTCCGATCACGGCACCAGCCACAAACCCAAACCCGTTGGCGGCACCGAGCAGCACAACGACGAACTCCGACGATGAGGCGACCAGCGGTGCCACATAGCTCAGCAGTACCTTGGTGGCGGTAATACCGGCGATGATGAAGGTGGGGGTCCATGCCTCTTCGCGCGCATAGAACACACGCAAGTGCAGCATCACCAATGCGTACGGGATGAGCGTGAAGGCTGAGAAGCTGATGGTCAGGCCCAGGGTGCGGGCCTCTTCAGTTTCGAAGGCACCGTACCCGAATAGCGCGTTGCCGATGTCGGGCCCGAAGGCCGTCATGAAGATCACGATGGGAATGAGCGCGATGAAGGTGAGCTTGGTGGCCAGCGTGAGATCGCGCACCACTGCCCGGTCATCGCCGTCGGCGGCGTTGCGGGAAAGGCGGGGCATGATCGCTGTTAACAGGGCCACACCGATGATGCCGTACGGCACCTGCAGCAGTTGCCAATGCTGTTGGTAGATTGCGTAGGCAGAGGCGTCGGCCTCGGTGGCAATCCGCGCGGTGATCACATAGCCCAGTTGAGAAATTGCCACATAGGCGACGATCGCAACGGCCATGCCACCGAAGGCCTTGAGGCGGTCATCAATACCCCACTTCAAGCGAAGGTCGATATTGAGCTTCTTCAAATAGGGCAGCAAGATCGCGCACTGCACCACCACACCCAGGGTGGTGCCCAACCCCAGCAGCAAGATGTGGGGGTCGGTCACCGGTGACGGTGCGGCTGGGTTCAGCGAACCGGGAACTAGCCGGTAGGCGGCCAGCACGGTAATGGAGATCAGGTTGTTGACTACCGGCGCCCACGCACCAGGTTTGAAAACCCCCTTGGTGTTCAGCACAGCTTGGAACAGGGAGAACAATCCGTAGAAGAAGATCTGCGGCAGCAGCAGGTACGCGAAGGAGGTGGACTGAACAATGTTCGTTTTGGCCTCTTCGTCCATCATCATGCGGACCAGCAGTGGTGCCGCCACAGTAGCGATCACTGTGACCGACAGCATGAGTGTCAGGGTGAGAGTAAACAGTTGCCGGATGAACCCGGCACCGCCGTCTGCATCTTCCTTCTCAGCGCGCACCAGCACCGGCACCACCAGCGCTGTCATAACCGATCCGAGTACGATCTCCGTGATCATGTTCGGCAACGTGTTCGCCAGGTTGAAGGCAGACGCGATCGCGCCACCCAGCATTGAGGTGATCATCACCGTGCGGATGAAACCTGTTACGCGTGACAGCAGTGTGGCAATCGCCATGGAACCGGTGGAGCGCACAACATCTTCGTTGTTTGCCTTCTCCACGGTAGTTGCGCCGGCACCAACGTCGCTGGTGGCGGAAGCAGAGGCACCGGTGCCCCCATCAGCGGGAGCCGTGGCGGCGGGGCTCGCGGTAAGACCAGATAAGTCCTGGGCCGGTTGCGGATCTGGCTCTTTCGTAGGTCGAGGCACGGGGACCGGGGCTGGTGGGCTGGGGGTCACGATCCGCCCGCGCTGCCCTGCAGTGTTGCCTGCAGTGTTCTCGGAGGAAACCACGAATCTTCCTATCTATCGTCGCTTTGTCGCGTTTGCCACGTTAGTCGTGTGGGTGCTGGATTGCGCGCTCACTGCTGTTCAGTAAGCGATGGAGTGTGGGTTTAGTCGGGTGGTTGATCGTCGGCACGCACGATGCTTCGATTAAAGCCTGCGCTTGCCGACGAAGGCTGTGCCTTCCCCCTGCGTCTGGTGCGCAGCAGCAGTACAAAGAGAGCTAAAAACAGGACGAAGAGGCCACCGACGGTGAGCAGCCCTACTTCCGTGGCTGCGGTGCGCACGGAGATTGCAACTGGCGCTGAAATCGCTTGGCCTTGGGGGGTGGCAAGATACAGCCTCATGTCGGTGCGCTCGGAGGAGTCCGGGAGGGCGGCTGTCATTTCGATGGTGATGGAGCCACGTGCGGGGATGCGGAGTTGTTCTGGGACGTCCAGAACAGCACCTGCTGGAGCTTCATAGAGCAGGGTTGCATCCACGGGCAGCGGGAGGCCGTTTTCAGCCACGATGAACAGTGGTGAGGACTCTGAAGTGCGGGTGAACACGTTGCCCGGAGGGATGAGGTTGACGGCTCCGCGCAGCTCGTTCAGTGTGTCGCGGGTTTCGTTGAGTCGTGTTCGCGTGGCAGTAACGGCATTCGAGTAGTGCTCTGGTGATCGTCGATACGCGATCGATAAAGCGGTAAGTAGGTCGCGGCGAAGCGGTGCTGTGTAGCCGTAACGGGTCAGCGCAATGACTGGATCAGCTACGAGAAACGAGGTGAGGTCGTCCACGTAGCGGGCTTGTTGGCCGGCACTGAGGATCTCTGCGTCGGAAAAGACCGTGGGGTCCGCGTAGGGGCTTCCCGTTGCGGTTGCCTGTGGCACGTGCGCGCCGGCGGGGACGGTGAGATAGTCCTCCAGCGTTATGGCGGTGGCGTGATCGTCGACAAGCATGTTCTGGACGGTGGCGAGCGCTTCGCGGGCGGTGCGGGCGTCCCATGATCCGGGTGGATTGATCAACACTGGCGTGCCGGCGGGCTGCTCGCCGGTGGTGGTGGACTGTTTTATCGCGAGGCGCACGGTGTTAGCAGCGGTGATGTCGCGTGCGGCGATGGAATCCTTGGTGGCGTCGTAACGCAAGTCGGTGTTGGAATAACCAGTGGTGAGCGGTAGTGAACCGGCCGACGCGAGGGTGGATGCCAGCGAATCCTGAAAGGTAACCGCAGTGATCCCGGGGCTGAGGTAACTGAACCGTTGGGTGGCTGGATCGCCCGATGTTTCACGTGAAACACTGTTGTCTGCAACGAGTACGCGCACGGGAGTTGCGGGTTCGGGTGCTGCGGCCATCGTGGGGTTCGGGGGAAGATCACGCTCCAGGTTCGTCACCGGAGTGTCCTCGACTTGCACGCTGGAATCTTGCGGATCCAACGCGGTCTGCGTGTTTTCCCAGGCGCCACTCATCCCGGTTGAAGCTATCGTGGATGCCTCATGATTAGCCCAGCCCAGCGCAGGCGCCACGCCTTGGGCAACATATCCGGAGGGTGGCAAAACAACGTTGCGTACTGTCGGTACCTGCAGAACCCGCTCTAAGGTAAACGGGCCACGTTCGATTGCCTCGCGCATCAGCCACGGTTCTCCGCCCTGTGCAACGGCGTTGACGTCGCTGTTCGCCCATGGCAACGCCACAACGCAACTCTTGGCGGCCGTCGCACGCAGCTGATCCAGCCATGCGGCGGCGTCTTCGACACCAGTCCCAGGCGTGGACGGGACTTGCTCCACCTTGTCATCCCACGAATCGCGCAGCCGCTGTGGTTTTCGCGCTACCGGAGGGCGCGCGTGAGCCACCGAGTACCCAGCCGTCATTCGTTCCACGGAGTTAATTAACGCCGGATCCACTGCCAAACAGGTGGCCTGCCGCACCTCAGCTCCCGCTGGACCGGCAACCGCAGCGTCATACGTGTTAAGAAGCGTGCTTAACCGGCCCTCAGGAGCAAGTTGTTCTGCCAATTGTTCGGACTTCAGCACGAGGGGTGGATCTTCCGGTGCCTCACCCGTCTCCCCCGGCACTACGTCAACGGGGGCGGTGATGGGGTACAACATGGTTACTCCGGGTGCGTTACGACGCTCGGCTGACCCCTGCTGTGTGGTTTCAGCGGTGCCTATCTGAAACCGCTCGGAGTCATAATGTTCTCCCCCGGCGCCGCTTAGTACCAGCATGATCGGATACACAGCTGAACCAGACATGGGTAATGCTCCGGGGGTATCAGCGGTTGTGGGTATCTTAATGTCGAGCTCGGTTGATTCGCCTGGCGCCAAAGACCTAGCAATGGTGACCCGCTCCCCCACCACGGAGTAATCATGTGGTTCAGCCACCGCTGCCACACGCGAATCTGCAACGGAGGCCGTGATCGGTCCCCGGCGGGGGGTGATGTGGAGGTCCTCAACAGTTTCCGTTGAGCTGTTGCGCACGCTGATGCGCAGCGACAGGTCTTCTCCTACCGCCAGAGTCGTGGGGCCGTGGAGGAGGTCTATTGTCACGCCTTTGTCCCCGTCTGCTGGGCGGATCGCCGGATTGACCCATTGGTCGGCCACCGCCTCATGGGTCGGTGCTATGGGGACCGGAATGGCGGTGGCAGTTCCTGCCGACGCAAGGGTGGCTGCAGCGAGCACCGCGATCACTGTAGAAGTCACAGGGGTGCCTGCGGTGCGTGGGCGACGGAGGTGCCGTGTGCGCGGGGTCACCGGGGAGTCGCCCTTCCGGCCGCGCGTTCCTTTCTGGCCAGGTCGGGCAAATTGTCATACGCGTAGCGGGCGAGTTTACGTTCGTCGGCGTAGGCAAGGTGCTCAATGAGTTGATCAACCGGCACCCACGTCACCTCAGTCACCTCGGGGTCTTCGTCGTTGAGTTCACCGTCGACAAAGCGCAGCAAGGTATGGTGCACGGTTTTATGAATGCGCACGCCGTCGGAGACGAACCAGTAATCAATGGTGCCGAGTGTGGCGAAAGCCTCCCCTTCAATGCCGGTTTCTTCCCACACCTCGCGTTCGGCGGTCTGCCATTGGTGTTCGCCTTCTTCGACGTGGCCCTTGGGCATCGACCACAGCAGACGCCCACGACGGTCCAAACGTCCGATCAGAGCAACATAAATACTTGACAGGTCAACAGAGTTGTCGTCACGCACCGCCTCCGCCATGCCGGAGACCACCAGCCCGCCAGCCGAGGTCTCGTCACGAGTCTCCATCCGGACCGCACTGGAATACTGCCGCTTTCGGTTCATGGCCGGGGAGCGTCGGTTGCGATTCTGGTTACCGCTGCGGACTCCGCGGTTGTTGCTCTTACCTTGCTGGTTGTTGCGGGTATTCGTGTTGGACTTTGCGCTTGACGACGAACGCCTGCGCCCACGGCGTCGGCGTGATCGCTTCGGCTTATTGTCTGAATTATTGTCTGCTGAGGCGCTTGCGTGTGCGCTTGTGTGGTCGCGCTCGCCGGAGTGCTGCTTGTTCTGGCTGTTCCTGTTGTTTTGGTTTCCGGCAGGACGACGGCCCCGGCGTCGCCTTCTGCGTCGCCGTTGTCCCTGCGGATTGCCCTGATTGGAGCCCTGGCTAGTGCCTTGTTGGCCGCTTTGGGAAGAGCGGGGGCCTGACTCACCACCAGAATTGGAGGCGGAGGGGCGAGTAGTGTCAGTCATTCTTCGCTAATCGTAGCTGTCCGCGACGTTTTCCGGTATTTTGACGTGCCCATTCAGCCCCCAGGTAAGGTGTTAGCGGTGAACACCCCTCATAATCTTGACCCCCTCAGTAAGGCCACCGACTCAATTCGCCAGCTTAGTGGTTTGCTGACCCCGCTCGTCGATAAGTTCCAAGCGGCAGGCCACGAGCTCTACCTCGTCGGCGGTCCCGTGCGCGACGCCTTCCTCGGCCGCCTGGGTGGTGATCTCGACTTCACCACATCTGCCCGCCCGCAGGAGACGTACCGAATTCTTGAGGAGTTTGGTGAAACCGTTTGGGATACCGGCATTGAGTTCGGCACCGTGGCCACGGTGAAGGCTGGCCAGCAATTGGAAATCACTACCTTTCGGGCTGACCTCTACGACGGTGTGACGCGTAACCCAGAGGTCACCTTCGGCGACACCATTGACGGAGATTTGGTGCGCCGCGACTTTAAGTGCAACGCCATGGCGGTGCGTTTGGGCGTCAAGAATAGCTCGATGACCATGGACTTTGTCGATCCGGTAGGTGGATTCAATGATCTGGTGAACCAACGGTTGGATACGCCACAAGAACCTGAGGTGAGTTTCCGCGACGATCCTCTTCGGATGCTGCGCGCCGCTCGTTTTGTCTCCCAATTGGGGTTCAGCGTGGAGCCACGCGTTTTCGCTGCCATGAAGGATATGGCGCACGAGATTGAACGTATCACAGTGGAACGCATCCAGGTAGAGCTGGATAAGCTCATCCTCGGGGCTGCCCCATGGGACGGTATTGACCTCCTCGTGGAAACGGGCTTAGCGGACTACGTGCTGCCCGAGGTGGCTGCGTTGCGCATGACTCCCGACGATCACATGCAGCACAAAGATGTGTACCGGCATTCTCTGACGGTGCTGCGGCAGGCGATAGACCGAGAAGAAGACGGCCCGGATCTCGTATTACGCTGGGCGGCGCTGCTGCATGACATCGGAAAGCCGGATACCCGTGCGAAGAAGGAGGGCGGTGGCGTTAGCTTTCACCACCATGAAGTGGTGGGTGCGAAGCTGGCACGTAAACGGCTGAAAGCACTGAAGTATCCGAAGGCGATCACGCAGGATATTTCCCAGTTGGTGTATCTGCACATGCGGTTCCACGGTTTTGGTGAAGGCCGGTGGACCGATTCGGCCGTGCGCCGGTACGTGACGGATGCCGGTGATCTCCTCCCCCGTTTACACAAGCTCGTGCGAGCTGATTCCACCACGCGCAACCCGAAGAAGGCGGCGCGACTGCAGCGGACCTACGATCACCTCGAAGAGCGGATTGCGGAAATTGAGGAGAAAGAAGATCTGGCTCGCGTCCGCCCAGACCTCGACGGTAATGAGATCATGCAGATTCTCAACCTCAAGCCGGGCCCTGATGTGGGTAAAGCGTGGAGGTTCATGAAGGAGCTGCGCTTAGAGCGTGGACCCCTGGAGCGTGATGAGGCTATTGCGGAATTGAAGAGCTGGTGGGAAGGTAATCAGCATGAGTGACTACTTCTACGCAGATCGTCTTTTTAACGCGCTGGAGCGGGAGGAGCCGTCGGCCGGCATGTTGCTGGTTGCAGCTCCCGGGATGTTGAGCCCAGAGTTCGCCCGCAGCGTGGTTCTCATTCTCGAGCGTGATGAGGAGTCCTCGTTTGGCGTGGTGTTGAATCAGCGCAGTGAACTTGCCGTGTACAACGTATTGCCTGATTGGTTGCCAGCGGTGGCCAAGCCACAAGCGTTTTATATCGGTGGCCCGCTTAGCCAACAGTCGGCCGTTGGTCTTGGCGTGACCAAGCCGGATGTGGAGATTGATTCCAACCCACATTTCACGCGTTTAGCTAATCGTCTTGTTCACGTCAATCTTGGGGCCGAGCCTCACGAGGTGGCAGACGATCTTGTAGGCATGCGCATTTTCATGGGATTTTCCGAATGGGCACCCGGCCAGCTTGACGAGGAAATCCAGCGCGGTGACTGGTACGTGGCCCCCGCGCTCCCAGGTGACGTGATTGCACCAGCGGCAGCAGATTTGTGGGGCGATGTGCTGCGTCGCCAGCCCATGCCGCTGCCGTTGTTCTCCACATTTCCCAGTAACCTCGACGATAATTAAGGGTTGCGGGCAGTGAATGTTTCACGTGAAACGTCCCCCGGCCATTCGGGCGGACCTGGCGCCGAGCAGCCCGGCGACACTCTGCACGAAATTAAGGAGGGCATTCGCGAAACCTGGGCTGTCGGCTTGGGGTTGATCCCCCTCGGGCTCGCTTTCGGGTTATTGATGACCCAAACGGGCTTCGCGTGGTGGTGGACCCCGATCTTTTCCATCGCCATCTTCGCCGGTTCGATGGAATTTTTGGCCATTAGTATGGTCACCTCGGGTGTTGGTCCGCTCTCAGCCGCCTTCACCGGTTTCATGGTGAACTTCCGCCATATCTTCTACGGCTTGACCTTCCCGTTGCACAAAGTGAAGTCCGTACCTGGGAAGGCTTATTCTGCGTACGCGCTTATCGACGAAGCCTACGCCATCGTCTCTGCCCGCGATCCACGCACACCACTTACCGGCACGCGAATCCTCACAATCCAGATCCTATTGCACCTGCTGTGGTTAATCCCGGGCATCGTCGGTGCTCTCGTGGGTGAAATCATCCCACCTGAGCTCCAGGGCATGGACTTTGCCCTGACCGCTCTGTTCGTGGTGCTGGGCTGGGAAGCCTTTAAGAATAACCGGGACTACTCGCTGCCGGTGATCGCCGCGGTACTTGCCATCCTGGTCGGCCTGGTTGCTCCGGGCTCGATTATGATGGTCGCGCTGAGCGCTTATTTCTTGATTTTGATCGCCCGCTATATCTCACCGCGCCTCGATGACGTTCTCACGTGGCGCCGCACCGGCGACACCACCGCCGGCACGCCGGGCGACACCACCGCCGGTACGCCGGGCGATACTACCGCGCCGACCACGAAAGAGGTGTGACAGCCGTGTACGGTCTTCCCGAAGGCGTTACCCTCGGCATGGTGTTGGCAGTGCTGATACCTGTGGGCATTGTCACCGTGGGATTGCGCGCTGTGCCCTTCTTCTTCCTCAAACTGCTGAAGGGCAACCGCTTCATCGCTTCGCTGGGCTTGATGATGCCCGTCGGCGTCATGGTGGTGCTGGTGGTGTACACCATTGTCGGCCAACTCTCCGCCCCCGGAGGTTTGCTCGCCTCACTTCTCGGTGTGGCTGCTACTCTCCTTTTGCACTGGTGGAAGCGGGATTCTGGCCTGTCCATTCTTGGCGGCACCATCGTCTACATGCTGCTGGTGAACCTTGTTTTCTAAAGCGCTGAGCTCGTATGCCCACACCCTCGACTGGTCCTAGAGCTCCGGGAACTTAGCGCGAGTCTCGGCCCACAAGCCTTCAAATTCGTCAGCGCTTAGGCTTTGAGCCTCGATCCCCTCAAACTGGTCGTACGTGTTGGGGTGCGGGACATGGTCCAGAGGCTCATTCGCCTGCCCCACAACGCGACCCTTGGCGTAGGCCCCCCATGATTGTCTCGTCTAGGGCCAGTTCGATCATGCGCACCATGGTGCAGCTTTCCGACGACACCTCCTCGAGCTCTGCGATCGTAATCAGTGTGCCTGCACCTGGCACGGTCAACGTGGTGCGGACGAAATGTTTCACGTGAAACTCCTTAGACCTCGGCCCGCCCAGAACGAGTGGCAAGCCACGAACAAATCATCAACTGTACCTGGTTGTTATACCTGGTAATAAAGCATCACTGGAAGGATGAGCGGGCCTCGGGGCGCACCGTGGTTCGCAGCCGCTGATGAAAGGCATGACCCATGCCCGTGTTCCCCGTCTACGGCGGGCTACCCTTGGCATATGACCAACGTGAGACTAGCCAAACCGATAACCTTGCGCGGGCTGACCATCCGCAACCGCATCTGGGTACCACCCATGTGCCAATACCACGTGCGCGCGAAGAACGGCGTGCCCGAAGCCTGGCACCTGGTGCACTATGGCTCCCTAGCGGCCGGAGGATTCGGCCTGATCATCGCGGAATCCACCGGCATTGTACCCGAGGGCCGGATTAGCCCGGAGTGCACCGGTATGTGGAACGATGAGCAGGTGGACGTTTGGCGCAAGATCGTCGACTTCGTCCACACCCAGGGTGCTGCCATGGGTGTGCAGCTCAACCACGCGGGCCGGAAGGCATCAACCATCCCGATGCGACCGGGCTTCGGCAGCGGCACCGTGTCTCGCGACGACGGTGGCTGGCAGACCGTGGCCCCCTCCCCTATCGCCGCCGACGGCCAGGACATTCCGCGTGCGCTGTCCATTGAAGAGGTGCGCGCCCTGCCCAACCAGTTCGCCGAGGCCGCCCAGCGGGCCATGTCCGCGGGTTTCGATACTGTTGAGCTGCACGCCGCGCACGGTTATCTGCTTCACCAGTTCCTCTCTCCGCTGACGAATGAGCGCGAAGACGAGTACGGCGGCGACTTCGAGGGACGGACCCGGCTAGTGCGCGAGACCGTCGACGCGGTGCGTGCCGTGCTTAACGACGAAACTCCGTTGCTGGTGCGCCTCTCGGCTACCGACTGGACCAAGGGAGGTTGGCTGCTCGAGGACTCAGTGCGCCTGGCCACGTTGCTCAAGGACCAAGGGGTAGACCTGATGGATATCTCTACCGGCGGCAATGTGCACGCGAAGATTCCCGTGGAACCTGGCTACCAGGTCCCCATGGCCTCTGCTGTGCGCGAGACTGGAATGCCCACGGCGGCCGTGGGATTGATTACCAAACCCAGAGCACGCCGAGTACATTCTGGAAGATGGGCATGCTGATGCCGTGTTGCTGGGACGGGAGGCTCTGCGTAATCCCCAATGGCCGGTGCACGCACTCAAGCAGCTCGGCGCGGAGAAACTCCCGGTGACGGAGTCCTATTTCCGTGCCTGGTAGGTGCGAGCCGTGGGTGCAGCGCACCGTGTCGGCTGCGACCTCAGTGATCTTGTTGTTCTGGTGTGGGCACGTCGGTAGCTGCGATCTCTTCAGACGGAGCCTTACCACAAGCGGCGAGAAAGGCACCCGCGAGGGTGATTGCGGTGCCCAACAGGAACATTGGGCGTGAACATGGCATGCCTTCTAGTATGCCCGTTTTGGCCTAGCGTATGTCGCGTTTCGACGAACCCACTAACCCAACCAGTACAAGTACCACACCTGTAGCACCCAGCAGCACCGGGATCCACCATTGGTCCGAGCCCGGCTCCAACGCGTAGCTGAGAGGCGATAGATCGATCACCCAGTCCGGCAGCTGCAATATCTCACCCATCAGAGTAACCACCGCCGAAGCTGCCAAGGGCACCCACGCCCACCCGGTTGCCCGTGGAACACATCCTACGATCGCCACAGCGATTCCCGTGAGCAGCAGTGCAGCCCCCAGCAGTGTCCATGAGGACCACGCTAGCGCGCAGTAGTCGTCGTCAAGCGTGGCCTCCTGGGAGGCTAAGCCCAGCGCACCGCTTGCGTGCATCACCGCGATGAGGGCGATGACGGTGCCTAGTGCGACGACACTCGCAGCAGCCAGTGGTGCGTAACGACGCACGCCCGTGGAGCGTTGCGCATCTACCGTGCGGGCCTTCTCTTCGGCGCGGTAGGTGGTGATTTGTCCGATGCCGGCGGCGGCGATCATGATGGTGATCATCTGGCAGATATACGCGATGAAGGCTTGGTACGCGTCGGTGCCGCCGAGGAGATCGCGGAAGACTTGGCCGGTGGTAGCTTCGCCGCCGATTAGCTCTGCGATGTCGCCGGACAAAGACATGAGAAATGCGGTGGAGATACCAACGATGGCCATCCACGCAAGGATTCCACCCTTGTTGAGTGCCCAACGCAGGTGGATAATTCCTCGGATGGGCCGGGCGCGGTGGGAGCTGTCTCTCGCAGGGATGAACCCCTGAGCGAAGGGACGCTGAGACTCCAAAAGGCCAATGAGGACGCCCGCTACGGCGCAGACTGTGGCGAGGATCCCTGCCCGCGTGTAGTCGTTTTCGGTAAATGGGCCGATTATTTCGCGCCACCCGAGCGGGCTGGCCCAGTTCAACCATGCGATGTCCTGGGTGTCGGCCACGATGCGTATCACGTAAGACAGGGCAACTGAGAGCAAGACAGTACGGGTCAAAGTTGCGCCATCGTTGACTAGCAGAAGGACCACTTGCGCGGAAAGCATCGAACCTACCAACACGAGTATGAGCGTGATGCCGAAGGCTACCGCCCCGTCTATGGGGATTTCTTCGCGCGGGAGCGGGAGCAGGATTAGGATGAGGCTGGATAATGCGCCGATCGTCACCGATGCCATCACGCCTGTGATTGTCGCGGCGATCCATGGTGTGTTGGCGCGGATTCCCGTGGAACGAGTAAGTTCCGCAAGCCCGGTGTGTTCGGGACGCCGGTAGAGATCGGCCATGAGTAAGGCGATCATGATGGCACCTAGCAGCCCTGTCCACATGGCTGCCTCCCACGTTGTCATCTGGCCGACGGTGCCGGGTGCGTCGATAAGCCCATAGATTGCGCGCGTGCCGATGTTGCCACTGAGACCTTGTACGACACCCTGTCGGTCCGCGAGTGTTGGGTAGTACTCAAAGTAAGCGTAAGGAAAAATGGCAGTGATGGCGAGGATGGGAAGGATCCACGCGAGTAAGTAGCCGCGCTTCAGTGTGAGGTTGAGGCGCGTGAGGGTGAGCGCGTTATGGATTGTCTGCACGGTTACTCCCCTGTCTCGTAGTGGCGCATAAAGATTTCCTCGAGGCTAGCGGGCTGGGTCTCGATGCTGGTTGCGCCCGCGTCGAGTAGTGCGCGGAGCATCTCAGGGACTGCGTCACGCTCAACGGTCAGTGTGGCGCGCCCGTGCTTGTCGACGCTCACGGCATCTTCTCCGAGTGCCGATCGGAACCGATCGATTGTTTCACGTGAAACATGTGCGGACACGGCATGCGTCGATAAGTGACGTAATTGACGAATTGTTCCATGCTCCACCACCTGCCCGCTTTTAATCACTGTGACGTAATCACACAGCTTCTCCACTTCGCTCAAAATGTGACTGGAGAGTAATACTGTCGCCCCGTTGTCGTGTTCGTGGCGCACCTCATCAACGAAGACGGATTCCATCAGTGGGTCCAGCCCCGCTGTGGGTTCGTCCAACAGGAGAAGCTCCGCGCCAAAGGAGAGGGCGGCAATGAGACTGACCTTCCTGCGGTTGCCAGTGGAGTAGTCGCGAGTTTTCTTGGACGGGTCGAGATTGAACGCGTCGATGAGTTCTGATTCGCGTTGCCGATTTGTTGGCACGCCACGCAGTGACTCAAGCGCGCGCAAGGTCTCCGCTCCAGTGAGTGTCGGCCACAGGGATACATCTCCTGGGACGTAGCCGACGCGTTTGAGCACGGAGGGGTCGCGCGCAGGATCGGTGCCGAGAATGCGGACATCCCCGGAGGTCGGTGTGAGTACGCCGAGCAGGGTGCGGATGGTGGTGGATTTGCCCGAGCCATTTGGGCCCAGGAAACCGTGGATACTACCCTGCTTCACAGTAAGCGAGAATCTGTCCAGAGCCCGGAATTTTCCAAACCGTTTGGTCACCTCGCGGATTTCAATCGCCGGTGTCAATATCTGCTCCTTAATGTGACGGCTGTTTGCGACGGCTATGTACGTAGTCGGCCTAGGCAATGTTTCACGTGAAACGGCCCCGATGCTGTGGTTGCACAATGTGGACTACCTAGCATCCGGGGCCGTACCTCACGGGGATAAGTCTGGGGCGGAGAACTACTTCTTTGTCGCCGCCTTCATGGAGGCGACGAACTCAGTCAACTCAGACTTTAGAGCGTCCATATCGGTAATACGGCCAGGCTCGGGGTGCGTGCCTTCCACATACTTATTGATGATCTTAGTGATCGCGGAGCCGGAAATCGCCCCGGTCGCGCCTGCCTCGATCGCCTCGCGGACGTGAACCGGAGTGGAAATACCGAAACCAAGTAGCACGGGTGCGCCACCGTAGGACTTCACGTTGTCCACAACTTCACGCAGGCCGGTGGTCTTGGACTCGTTCTCGGTGCCGGTCACACCGTCGCGGGAGACGGCGTAGATATAGCCCTTAGAGTGCGCAGCCACGCCTTCCAAAGTCTGCGCACTAGCCTGGGCTGGAGCGATGAAGATCGGGTCCACGCCGTGGCGCTCAGCAGCCTCGATGAAGGGCCTGCCTTCGCGAACTGGCACGTCAGGCACCAGGATCGAATCCGCACCAGCCTCTTTGAACTCCTGGTAGAACTTGTCGAAGCCACGGACAAACGGGACGTTGGAGTAAATCAGCATGCCGATCGGCAGGTCCGGATATTCGGAACGAATCGTACGGATCTGGTCCAGCGCCTTATCCACAGTCGCTCCCCCATCGAGGGCGCGGACGTGGGCACCCTGAATGGTTGGGCCATCGGCGATTGGATCACTAAACGGCACACCAAGCTCAAGGGCATCGGCACCAGCCTCAATGACGGTACGCAAGATCTCCACAGCATCCTGCGGGCTCGGGTCAGACAGCATGAGGAACGGGACAAACGCACCCTCGTTCTTCTCCGCCAGCTGGGCAAAAGACTTCTCATAACGGGTAGTCATGCCTAGTCCTCCTTCAGGACGTAATTGGGATTATCTTCCAGGGTGCGGCGCACATGGTCAACATCTTTATCTCCACGGCCGGACAGGGACACCAGGATGGTGATGTCCTTGCCCGCAGCTTCCGCCTCCTCCGCGCGCTTCAGGGCGTACGCGAAAGCATGCGAGGACTCTAGTGCTGGGATGATGCCCTCATAACGCGACAGCAGCTGGAAAGCCAGCAGTGCTTCCTTATCGGTGATCGGCACGTACTTCGCACGTCCGGTCTGTGCCAGGTGCGCGTGCTGCGGGCCCACCGCTGGATAATCGAGGCCGGCGGAAATGGAGTAGGACTCCTCGACCTGGCCGTCGTCGTTACGCATCAAGTAGGAGCGGGTGCCGTGCAGAATGCCGATATTGCCCTCTGCGATGGCCGCACCATGCTTTCCGGAGCCTACGCCTTCGCCACCTGGCTCGGTGCCGACCAGCTCCACATCCTCGTCATCGATGAAGTCAGCGAAAATTCCAATCGCATTGGACCCACCACCGACGGAGGCCACCACAACATCGGGTAGCGCGCCGGTACGCTCCACCATCTGCTCTTTGGCTTCCTCGGAGATCACGCGGTGGAACTCGCGCACGATCGTAGGGAATGGGTGCGGGCCGGCCGCTGTTCCCAGCAGGTAGTGGGTGTCGTGGAAGTTTGCGGTCCAGTCGCGCAGCGCCTCATTCACCGCATCCTTTAAGGTGCCAGAGCCGGAATCCACTCCCACAACCTCAGCGCCCATCAGCTGCATGCGGTACACGTTGGGTTGCTGGCGCTCGATGTCCTTGGCACCCATATAAATCACGCAGTCTAAGTCCAGCAGCGCACACACCAAAGCGGTAGCGGTTCCGTGCTGGCCCGCACCCGTCTCGGCAATGATCCGGGTCTTACCCATCTGTTTGGCTAGCAGCGCCTGGCCGATTACCTGGTTGGTTTTGTGCGCGCCACCGTGGACAAGGTCCTCACGCTTCAAAAAGATACGCGCGTGTTTCGCCTTCTTCTCACTGGTCGCGGACTGAGCTTGCACAGTCCGCGGTAGGTTGAAGCACTCAGTAAGTGGAGTCGGGCGGCCCAGATAGTCGCGCAGGATGGACCGGTAGTTCGCCATGAACTCCTTATCATTCCACGCCTCCACAAACGCCTTCTCCAGCTGGTCGAGGGCAGGCATGAGCGATTCGGGCACGAACTGGCCACCAAATTCGCCAAAGTACGCCGGCAGGATGGTGGCCCCGCCGTCACGATAATTATCAGTCATAACAGTCCTTTGTTGAGTTCCAATCAAGACGCTTAATACGAGCGCTTAGTACGAAAAGTTGCGGATGGTATCGAACGCGCGTCGGATCGCGCCTGCGTCCTTGTGGCCAGCCCACACACCAGCACCATCGCCGTACTCCAGGCCGGAGTTGAGGTCGAGGCCAGTGGTACCTATGCGCAGCGCATCTGCCAGGTTGTCTAGGTTTAGCCCGCCAGCCAACAGTGCCTTTTGCTTCACGGTATCCGGCACGGTGGACCAATCGAAAGTTGTGCCGGACCCTCCGTCTTTGGCATCAAGCACGAGCTTATCGACGAGCGGCTCTAGCGCCTCCGCCACTGCAGGGCCATCGGGGTGTGTCATGGAGACGGCCCGCCAGATTTCCACGTGGGCTCCTTCGTCGCCCACGGCAGAAGAGCTATCGCCCACGGAAGATGAAGCTGCTGCGAGCTCGGAGCGGGCGGCGTCGATAAGCGCTTTCTCGGCTTCGATGCTGCCCTGGTAAGCCGCGTGAAGTTGGATCGCCTTCACACCGTCGAGGGCCAGTTCCGCGAACCCGGTGGTGCGGCGAGATACGGCAACGTAGTCGAGGCCAGGCTCGTGGGCGATGATATCTGTGGCCGTTTCACGTGAAACATTGCGCGGGGAGGCCTCTTCGAAAATCAGGCCACCGTAGACAGCGCCCGAGGCCTTTGCGGCCTGGGCCTCAGACCAATCGGTAAGGCCACACACCTTGTTCGCGCCATACACCAGCTCGCGCGCAGCCCGGTCAATATCCGGCTGGCTGGTCAGCTGGGAACCCACCAGATAAGCATGTGAATGGCCACCAAGCTGGCGGACAGTCTCTGTATTACGGATACCGGACTCAGACACGACAAGTGCGTCATCAGGCAAAAGTGCTGCCAGACGAGCAGAGCGGTCCAAATCTATGGAGAGATCGTGCAGGTTGCGGTGGTTAATGCCAAAAATTTTTGCACCCAGGCGGATCGCGCGCTCCACTTCCTCCTCATCGATGACCTCGGTCAAAACATCGAGCCCGAAGCGGTGCGCTTCGTCGGAAAGCTCGGCGTATTCATCGTCGTTAAGCACACTGAGCATGAGCAGGATCGCGTCGGCGCCGTAGTAGCGCGCGGCGTGGACCTGCACCTTGTCAATCACGAAATCCTTGCACAGCACAGGCAGGTGAGATTCTGAAGCCACAGTGGCAAGGTGATTGTAGTCGCCGCCGAATCGGTCCGGCTCGCACAACACCGAAATGCCGGAGGCGTAGCGTGAATAGATCCGGGCGATCTGACCGGGCTCATAATGTTCGCGGATCAGGCCCAGTGACGGCGAGGAACTCTTACACTCCATGATGAAATTGTTCGCACCCTTACCACCGCGCGCCAGAGAATCGTACAGCGAACGCTGGGACTTCGGGAGCTTATCGACGTCTACGTGGGCGATGCGTGCCCGGATCTCATCGAGGTGGCCACGACGGCCCTCTACGATGCCTTCGAGAACGGTAGGAAGTTTAGCCACCGTAATTCGCCTCCTCGTGCTTAGCCAACCAGGTTTCCACAGTGCCATCATTCAACATGGTCTGCGCCTTGTCTACACCGTCTTTAATAGTGTCCGCATCGCCATTGAGGTAGAACATCGCACCGGCGGTTGCTGCCGTGGCGTCGACATGCGCCTTCGGGCCCGTGCCGGCAAACGTTGCGCGCATCAATTTGGCATTTTCTGCGCCGTCGCCGCCCCGCAAGTCCTCCAGCGTGTAGCGGCTCAGCCCCAGCTCCTCAGGTGTAATGGTGTAGTTGGAGATGTTGCCATCGCGGTCCAACTCCCATACCTGGGTTTCACCGTGGACAGCGATCTCATCAGTACCTGCACCGTGCACCACAAGTGCGCGACCGCGGCCCAGCTCACGCATGGTCTCGGCGATAACCTGGCCCTGCGCCGGGTTCGCAATACCCATGATCTGGTATTCCGGGCGCGCCGGCGAAAGCAGTGGACCCATCGTGTTAAAGAGGGTGGATACACCCAGTGCCTTACGCACTGGTTGCACATGCGCGATCGCAGGGTTGTAGGCCGGGGCAAACAGGAAGGTGAAGTTCGACGCCTCAAACTGGCGGACCGCACGATGCGGGTCCAAGTCCAAAGGAATGTTGAGGGCCTCCAGAACGTCGGCCGAGCCAGACTTGGAGGACACCGAGCGGTTGCCGCACTTGACCATCTTCACTCCACCAGCCGCGGCGGTAAGTGATGCGGCGGTGGTGATGTTGATGGTGTTCGCGCCGTCGCCACCCGTGCCGGCAGTATCCATCAGACCCTCACCGGTAATGGGGAACGGGCGGCCAGCAGCCAGGAACGCCTTTGATGCGCCAGCGATATCCTCAAAGGTTTCGCCACGAGTGCGGATGGTGGCTAAGAGCGCTGCAATGTGCACATCATCATAGTCGCCAATGGTCAGCGGGGTAAAAGCCTCGATAGCTTCCTCAAGGGAAGGGTTCCTATTATCCAGGAACCGCTTGAGAATTTCGAGCGACTTATCACTTGCCATAATATTTTTTCGCCTTTCTTGTGAAAATTACTACTGGTCAGTCTCGGAGTCAGCATGTTCGGCACTGTCGGCGCTGTCGGCACTGTCGGTACTGTCGGCGCGGAGCAACGTCTCCAAACAGCGATTAAGAATTGTTGGTCCAGCCGGCGTGAGAATAGACTCCGGGTGAAACTGCAGGCCAATCGCCATGCTATCGGCCGTGGTCGCAGCCATAATCACCGGCCCAATATCTGTCTCGGTGGTGGCCAGCGACACGATGCCCTGCGGGCACTCGACAGCCTTAGAGCCCAGCGAGTGGTACCTTGCCACCGGCACCTTGCGGCCCACATGGCCCGGGATCTCGGGAGCAGAATCAACCACCAAACCCGCAAAAACAGGGTGCGCGACACCACTACTGGTCAGCTCCATCACCTCAGATTTACCATGCACCGGGCCGCACGGCTCCACTTTTCCGCCGAAATACTCCAGCAACGCCTGGAAACCAAGGCAGATGCCCACTACTGGGATACGCCGGGCCAGGGCTTCGTCGAGAAGCGACATCATGCACCCAGCCTCAGCCGGATAGCCGGGCCCGGGCGACAAGATGATAAGCGCCGGATCCTCCGCCAGCACCGTTTCCACAGATACCGTGTTGCGGAACACTGTGAAGTCGTAGCCGTGCAGCGCGTCGACCAGGTTGTACACAAACGAATCGTGGTTATCTAACAGGACAATCTTGCTCATCGCACAACCTCCAACTGTGCATCCGCGGCCAACGCAATTGCGTTGAGCACCGCATACGCCTTATGTAGGGTCTCATCCGCCTCGCCCTGGGGGCTGGAATCACGCACCACGCCCGCACCGGCCTGCACTGCGGCCACTCCCCCACTGACAAACGCCGAGCGGATAATAATGCAGTTATCCATATCGCCATTGCCACGCACATAACCAATCGCACCGCCATAAGAGCCACGGCGCCGGCCCTCCACCTGGCGCAGCAACTGTGTAGCCCGCAGCTTCGGCGCACCCGTGAGCGTGCCCATATTCATACACGCACGGTACGCGTCGAGCGCATCCAGATCGTCGGCAAGCGTGGCAGTGACCCGGCTGACCAGGTGCATCACACGCGAATAGCGGTCCACCTGCAGTAAGTCCTCTACCGTGCGCGTGCCCGGCACCGCAACACGCGCCATATCGTTGCGCGCAAGGTCTACAAGCATGGTGTGCTCGGCGATCTCTTTGGCATCGGTGCGCAGCTCCAGCTCCATGCGAATATCCAGCTCATTGTTGATGGAACCATCCGGGTTTAGCCCGCGCGGGCGCGTGCCCGCAATCGGGTAGAGCTGCACTTGGCGCGTAGAGTGGTCAAACTTCAGGTTCGACTCGGGGCTAGCGCCGAACAACTCGTACGGATTGCCCGCACGGTCAAGCCCGCGTGAATAAAACATATACGGGCTGGGGTTGGTCTCGCGAAGATGGCGGTACGCCGCAAACGCATCAACGCACTCGGCGGTAAATGTGCGCGCCGGGACCACCTGATAAATATCGCCGTTGTAAATGTTGTGCTTCAGCGCTTCAACCTGGTCGCGGAATTGCGCATCCGGGATATCCGCAGTGACAGTCAGCGTGTTGTTTGGGTTCTGCGTGGCAGCATAAGAGTGTGTTGAGTCAGGCTCAGCAGCATTGATTTGCGCAGCATAGGCTTCGATTCGCTTATCGACGACATCCCCTGTCGCACAATCCACACCAGTGAGGTGGGCGGTCTGCGACTCATGATCAATCGTGAGCAGGATTTCAGCCAGAATGAACTGGTAATCCGGATAGGTATTGACAGACTCCTCGACTGCGGGAAGATCTTCAAAGGTCTCGAGGTAGTCGAACGCGATGCCCCCGGCCAGCATGGGAAGTTCTTGATCTTGATAGCCTGCGTCGCGTGTCAGCTTGCGCAGTACCTCAGCGGAGCTGATGTCGGTGAGACGTTCTCGCTCATCGACGGCGGTTGAGGGTGGGAAGTCATATGTTCTGGCGGTTCCTCCGGCGTTTTCCCCGGTTGCGTATTCAGTGAGCTGGCCGTGCAGACGCTCGGCGATAATGCGGCCTGACTCCGTCAACGGCTCCACCGTGACTGCGGTGCCGTTACAGGTCACGCGCAGGCTGGCGTCCAGCACCGCAACAGACTGCAAACCGGATTTCGTTGTAATGTCCGCTGACTCTAATAGCAGCGAGTCAGTTGACTCGGTACCACCGATATGAGCAAACAAACTGGAGGCATCTGCGTGGTAGCGCACGTCGCGCCTGATCACGCGCGGTTCGACATTGTCCATCAGTACTCTTTCACATATTTATTAAGGAGGGCGGTTGGCGGTGGCCGGTCCCCTTGCGCTGTGGGTACTGTGTGGCAAAACAAAAGACCCGCTGCGCTAGGAAATCTAGCCGGCGGGCCGATAATTCTTGGTGCTCGAAAAAGAGTGGCTCGCCGTCTAAGCGCGCCACCACCACTGGGTGAAAGTCAGGGTCATTGTTGTCAATGTTTCGATCACGTAAGCAACTCTATAACTGGAACGTGATCTGCGCAACTTGTGGCATTTGGGGACCGGTGCAGTCGACTGGGCTGTGTCACTCTATCCATATGATTCAGAGGTGTTTCTCAAGTTCAAGAAGAATATCAACCGTAGGATCCGCCTTGAATGTCGAAAGACTATCGATAAAAAATCGCAACTTATTTTTAGTAAAAGGTTCCGCACCAATGCATGCGCACGCTTCTGAGAACCTAAACCTATCATCGGTGGCGTCTAATTCGTCGTCGGAAATGTCAGCTTGATCGTACGCCAAATTTAGTTTCTCTTCGCATTCTTCTTTCCACTTGTGAGCATGTGCAGCGATGGACTCGAAGTTGCCTTTCGTGAGTGATTTATTCAAGTCAGGTGATATTTCTTCAGGAGTAATAAAGTGTAGATACTCCTGGATTACTGCAATCATCAGTTTTCTAATTTCCGGGATTGCCAGCTCGGTAAAAACCTGGTCTACAACGTCCGAATATTCTTGTTCGTAAGACACCGAATCATCCTACTTATCGTTTTAAAACTTGTTGGAGTGCTTGGATTTCCATTGGCGCCATTTCTGGATACCCTTGATCGACACTCATCGCAAACGGGCCGTGAAGCTGCAATTCTTTGGTTTTCTGTAGCACCTAGATGGCTTCATTCGCGACACTAGGACAACCCCGCAAGCCCTAGCCCGGATTTTTCATGGGGGTTAGGTAGTCAGGGCCGACCCGTATGTTTACCAATGCCTCTAGTGCTATAGCTGTCCAAACCGTGTAGGGATATCGGTATCGTAAACCCGTGCGTGGTCACAACGAATAAGCACACAATGACGATGATGTCGCGGTGCTAAAACAAAGGCGCAGTGTGTTTACTGACGGCGAGCAAACCCAACTGGCACTTGATCTTGCTGGTCTTGGAGCTGATGTGGGCACAGGTAACGCGCATAATCCTGTGCGGATAACACATCTCCGGCCTATTGCTGAAACGAATCGTGCGAACTCTCAAGAAATATCGCAGCTGCACCATCAAGGTCGCAGGCCAAACAATGCAAGCTGAAACATCAATTCCCGCTAATATCCAAGAATTCCTCGAAAACTACCTAAACTGTCGTACTGAAATGAGCCAACTCAGGATAAAGTATTCAGGTAATTCTGCCACTCAAGCATTCAGCATCTACATCACCACAACTCCATTGCGGGAGATTACCTAATGGATAAGTCAAACCACTCTAATGTGAAACTCTCTGAAGAGTTTTTTCATATTTCGTTCACTCCTACCAATTGGCTCACAGACCCGTGGAAGTGCGTCGAAGCAACTGAGAGATGGACTCGGCCCGACTCGGCCACGCTCGAAGCGTTTGATGCTGAAGAATTCAAGACGAGCTACTCACAGAAGGCAGATGTCCTCTCGGATGTAAGAGACAGTTTTACAGGAAGTGTTGTCGACGACATTATTATGCTCATGGAGCACGAAAGGTTACTAAAGGGACCGAAAGGTAACCCCACCGCTCTTCGGCAGGGAGTTGAAACCACTCCCATAACTGTAGCTCTGATTGAAATGTACAAGAGCGGGTCTTACAAGGATGTTGATCTAGATAGTTTCTTCATTCGTGCAGAAAAGGCTCTTCTCAAGCGAGCAGAGCACGCCGCATTCGAGTACACCGTGCTTTTAACTATTATGCGCAGGCTCGATCTGGTAATGACCGCATTCCCGGATGCTATCCGTGGAACAGTCCACCCTAAACCAGATCAGTACTCTCCCATTATGCGCGATGCTAATACTGTGATTTCCCCCTGGCATGGAACCGCGATCGTCCGTCTAGATGGCTCCATCGTAACGGAGTATGAGGCTACCGTTTTTCAAGAGCCAGAGCGCTATAAAGCATGGTTTGTAAAGGGCGATGAAGCTCCCTTCTATTATGAAGAAGTCGAATTGCCTTGATCGACCCCTCGAAAAGTTCAACGAGAAGCACCCTTTGGTTAATCTGGCCGATATTTGCCACCCAAATTTGCATATCCGCCGCGGTGGGTTTAAATCTCACTATCGCCGCGCTTGCAGCCGTTGAGGTGACAGGTAAGGAGTCATTAGGGGGATTAGCTCAGACAAGCACCATCTTGGGCGCGACGTTTATCACCATAGCGGCAACGAGGATCAGCATTCTCAAGGATAGGCTATTTGCACTACGATGCACCATTAGTGTAGCTGCGCTAGGATCCCTTGTTGCACACTTTGCTATATCTACCAAAGGCTCCAATGGGTGGCTTCTCTTTGTTGGACTATTTCTCCTTGGGGGAGGCACGGTAAGCGCACTTATTTCTCGCTTTACAGCCACCGAGAAAGTCGGGCAAAGTCAAAAGGCCGCATCTGCAATTGGCGTAGTGCTCTTTGGCTCCGCGATAGGCTCCATGATAGGGCCAAACATTTACGGTCTCATCTCTCTAAACATCGAATCGCCGATGGAGTGGATATTCCTTTGGTCTGCCCTAATCTTTATGATTGGGTTACTGGCCCTGTCTTTTGAAAGGCGTCGGAGCTACTCATCGGAGCCGCCACGCTCGACTACTCCTTCAGGCTCAGGGCGTTTCATATGGAATCAATCCTATGTAGTTATATTCGCTGTCGGCATCATTGCCCACGCGTCAATGATTAGCTTGATGACAATGGCACCTATTTATACGGATAGAGTTTTTGGTCCGTCTGGATCCGGAATCGTCATGACAGCTCACCTGCTCGGCATGTATGCTCTCGGACCTGTTGTGAGCTCCAGTCTTAATCGGTTCGGACTTAGAAAAACGATTTTGGGGGGAGCAACCACGTTTATAATCTCGATCTTCTTCTTAGTTTTTCTGCATCACTCTTTTATCCTGTTTACTGCGGGCCTCTTTGGGGTCGGAGTGTTTTGGTCGGTGGGTATGATAGCTTCCTCCACTCTTGCTTCTAAGGTTGATGACGCGAACCAGCGAATAGCGCTCCAGGGTAGGCTGGATTTGGCTATAAATATTGCAGCGGGTGTGAGCTCTATCCTCTCTGGTTTCCTTGTGACCATGATCGGATATCCGCTGCTTGCAGCGCTAGTCTTCGTTTTGGCTTTCTTCGCCTTCGTTTGTATATTTTTATTCAAATCGAGACAGATGGATAGGGAGCTTAAATGAAGTGTCATGATTCGTGGAGGCTGCGAAACTCACAGTCCACAAGAATCATGACACTGCACATGGTGCCGTCAGGAGAAGTCAGGCCCCGCAGCACCACGCACACCAGCGCAGCTATCTAAACGACTTCTCATAACCCCGGGCACCTTAGTTGTAGAGGTTCTTTGTCAGCACCTTCCGGTCAAAAAGCCGCACGATTGAAAGGCCCCACAGATGGGCTTCATCAACCATGGAAAATTCAGTGGTGTCTTCGTCGGAGATATCCACCTCAATGACAACCGCATCTTCTGCCGAAGCAACAACTGCGTGGTCGGAACCGTCGAATCGGCCAATAAGTGTTTTGATTGCTTCACTCGTAGCAGCAGTGTTACCGGTTACGGTTGTAGCGTAGCCAATGAGTGCTTCATCCTCAGTGGAGTGGTGGGTGGTATCAATGTAGCAATACCGTTGAATAGACGGCATATCGGTAAGCCTAGGTGCGGGACTCTTCGGAGCAGGTGTGATCGTAATTGTCCCACTAATATCCGCTAGTGCCATCCGATCAGCCGGGGAACCATTATTAGCCCGGAAAGCGAAGACACCAGGGCTGGTTTCGTCGATACGCATAGCCTGGTCACCATTGCAATACTCAAACGAGTCGAGACTAGTACCAGACCGGTAGATATTAGTAATACCGACAAGTGAAATATCGGAAGTATTAGCAATAGTAACCGAGCCCTGATTAGCCTGACCGTGGAGCACGTAAAGGTCGTGAGTGTCAACATCTGCGTACTGGAAGGAACAATCAATCGCCCGGAATTTTAGCCCCACCTGCCCTTTTGGCCACGGTGATTCAAACTCCCACGATAGTGTTGACATCTCGTGAGGTAGAGGCGCGACTTCAAGACTTGAATCAAGTGTCATGCCCCCAATAGTGATGGGCTTCCCACGGGCTTGTACGAACATTTCACTAAAAGTAGTCATCGGAGCCTCCTATCATCATAAATTCTCGGTGCTGGGTGCTGGCCCCACCACGGCACATGCACGTGGGGCAAGCACAATGCTTCATCTAGTTGGGGGTGTAGAAGACCTCAGGAGTGATCTTCGACAGGGTTAGTGTGCCGGTAACATCCTCAAACGCAAACTGGTCACGAGGATCACGGTTATTACACCGGAAATGAATCGTCGAGCCCTCCTCTTCAAGAAGCATGCCAGAATCACCCGTCATATGCTCATAGGCAGGAGCCGCATGAGCATAATCGCTATGACAAAACTCATTGAACACACTGAGCAAACCCGCTTTCTTTCCAGTACGGATAGGAATACGAGCGGAATTGGTTATCCCATCAATCAAGCGCGTTGACTCCAGTTCCTCACCATCCGGTGTCACAAGATTCGCATCGTATGCGTTAACTCTCATCGCGGTTTGGGCGGTTCCCTCACGCACCTGAAACTGTAGATCAAGAACATAGTCCGTGTAAGGAGCTAGCTCCAACCGAACGCGGCTTTCAATAGTAAGCCCATTAATGTGAAGCGTGCCCTGGCGTAGCTCAGTGCGCATAGCCGAAAAATTTGCCATTGTCATTCATTCCTTCCGAGTTGATTCCAAAAGCCTGCCCACACGTAGAGGTACCTTGCGTTAAGCACCACCTCAGAATTAGGCCTATGGTACATGGCGATCCTTGTCGACTGCTGCGTGTTCTGCAGGCCAACGAGGAACCGCCTGAACACCGCCCTCAGAGCGAAGGATAGACTTGTGACTTAGCTCCTTACTCTCCATGCCGTCTTGTCTTTTCCAGACATTCTCCATCTGATATTCCTGAAGCTCTGGGCTATACCGTTGAGGTGCGCTGCCCGGTTTTACATCCGGCCCGGATCACGCGCACGAGAAATCCCAACCAGCGCCATTACAGAAGCAAAGACCTCCGGCGAACTACTCCGTGGGAGCCACCCCTTCAATCAACGTGTCGACATGCTCCAGACTCGGATACACAGACGATTCAAGGTGCAGAATTTCTCTTTTTCAAGCAGCTGGACCCGAGTCTTTATCAAATCTTTCGAGATAGGTCTAAACCACTCACAGCTTTCAGCGAATATCTCAAAAGTGCCCGAGATCGTCGAGATCGATCAAAACTTACCCAAGGCAGTAACCTCCCACCAACCTCCCACCATCACCCCAATGATGGAGCAGCCGCTGAGACAGTCTTTCAACTCCAGCTGGGCAGTCTTACTTCCCAGGCTTATCGGACTGTCCAGCAGCGCGTCGTAAAGCGTCCAAGTCCACGGCCGGAGCCTCAGGCTGTGGCGAGGGCTGTTCCTGCTCGGCCTGCTGGGCCGCATCCAGCAGCGACGCAGTGCGGGCACCCATATTGCCACCCACTGACAAAAAGACCAGCGCCAGCACTACCGCAACCACCGGCGCTAGCCACAGCCACCCCGCCGCAATCCACGCAAAAGCCGCACCAAAAGCCAAGGTCACACCGGCAAGAATTAGAAAGGGTCCGGTGACTTTATGCGCCTGTGTCCAAATCGCTTCTTCCTGGCGGACTGCTTGCACCCGCAGGCCCACGTAGGAGTTGCCTTTGAGCTTGCCCGTAGTAGCCAAAAAGCCCAGCACCAGAAGCGGCAGCGCGGCAACAACAAAGAGCACAGCGACGATGAGATTTGCGGTCATGGGCCAAAGTCTAGCGGGCCGTGGCCGGAATCCAGAACGGCGGGCCCCGCACCACCTCGAGAGCACGTATGCCCCTTTTTTGCTGATGGATTTAGTGAATAAACCCACGGTGGTGGACAATTGGGAGACTGGTGCACCGCTGGCGGTGTGCTGTAATAGTTCCCGTCCGTATCGGTTCCGTGAAAGTACACCAATGAACTTCAAAACTATTGCGAGCTCGCTGTTATTCAGGATCGTCATAGCGATCATCCTCGGTATTATGTGCAGCCTCTTCTTCCCGGAGTGGCTGGCGCGCATCTTCATTACCTTCAACTCGTTGTTCGGCAACTTCCTCAGCTTCTTCGTGCCCGTGCTGATCTTCGCACTGATCACCCCGGCGATCGCGGGCTTGGGTCGCGGCGCAGGCAAGTGGCTGGGTATCACCACCGGCGTGGCCTACGGCTCCACGATCATCTCTGGTCTAATCGCCTACGGTCTGTCGCTGGCGCTGTACCCCACATTGCTGGGCAATCAAGAGCTCAATACCAACGTTGAGGACATCGATGAAGGCTCCCTTACTCCTTACTTCACCGTAGAGATTGACCCGCCGTTCGCCGTGATGACAGCGCTGGTACTGGCGTTTTGCGTGGGCTTGGCCATGACCACGGTGAAGTCCGACACCTTGTATAACGCATCGCGCGACCTAGAGCGTGTGATCATGAAAGTGATCGAGGCGTTTGTGATCCCGTTGCTGCCTTTGTTCATCTTCGGCATGTTCCTTAATTTGGGTATGAACGACAACCTGGGTTCCACCATGGCGGCGTTTGGCAAGGTGCTGATCCTCGCTGTTGTGATGACCTTGGTGTACTTGGTGCTCCAGTTCCTAGTGGCCGGTGCGATCGCGGGTAAGAATCCGTTCACCGCGCTGAAAAACATGATGCCTGCGTACTTCACCGCGTTGGGTACGTCCTCGTCGGCGGCGACTATCCCGATCACCCTGCGTTCCACCTTGAAAAACGATGTGGACCGCAACGTCGCAGGCTTCACGGTGCCTCTGTGCGCCACGATCCACCTGTCCGGTTCCATGATGAAGCTGGTGCTCTACGCATTTGCCATCATCTACATGACTGGCATGGATGTGTCTGTGGGCAAGGCGATTGGCTTCCTGTTGATGCTGGGTGTCACGATGATTGCTGCACCGGGCGTGCCAGGTGGTGCTGTGATGACGGCTGTAGGCTTACTGGCGTCGATGATGGGCTTCGATGAGAACATGGTGGCGTTGATGATCGCTGCTTATATCGTCATTGACTCCTTCGGCACCGCTGCGAATGTCACCGGTGACGGTGCGATAGCCATGATCATGAACCGCTTCGCTGCCGGCAAGATCGACGGCGTACGCGAGGAGTACGCTACCGAGGGTGTGTACCCCAACAAGACGGACACCATCGATCAGTCGCGTCAGTCAATGGGAGGCTCGACCGCGGGCCGTTAGATTCTTAGCAGGAATTTTCGGGCCTAAAATAATTCATATTCACTTTAACTTAAATCTATCTGGGAGTTACATGGGTGGGAAAGACTAAGTGCTGGCGTTTTCCCGAGAAAGAAAGAGAAAAACAGCACATGGCTACATGGACTAGGTCTTTGAAGGTGATCGCTGCGGTAACTGCATCCGCGATGGTCATCACCGGCTGCACCAATGAGGGTTCCTCTAACGACGCAGCAACCACTATCGAGACCCGCGAAGGTGAGGTTGATCCGGTTTACGGCGCGAAGAACGGTCTCGACCTGATTGAGCTGCAGGACGATAAGCCAGAGGTCGCCCCGGTGGAGCCGAATAATGAGCCCAACCGCATCGCGATGAACCTGCCGGAGGACCCATCGACGTCGATGTCTTTCAACTGGTACACCACCGACAAGATGGACGATTCCGTCGTGCGTGTTTCTACCAGCCAGGACATGTCTGACCCAATGGAATTCAAGGCAGAGGTTGAGCAGGTGATCTCCGAGTACGCAGAGCGCGATGAGAATGGCTACTACATCTACGCGTCAGTGACCACCGATGAGGAAGGCGACTTCCTCGTTGACGAGAACAACGAGCCGGAAGAGGTCCTGGGCTACTTCACCGATGAGCAAATCACCCGCGAGAATACACAGTGGACCGCCGATGGTGATGAGCTTGGCTACCTCGCACTCCAGGAAGTCACTGAGCACACCAATAAGGCCACCGCAGACGGCCTGCAGCCAGACACCCAGTACTACTTCCAGCTGGGCTCTGAGTCTGAGGGCTTCTCCGATACCGGTTCTTTCCGCACCGCTGGTGCTGAAGACGGCTCCTTCTAGTTCATCCAGTACACCGATACCCAGAACGCATACTGGAACGCGAACGTAAATAACGAGGCAGCTTACGGCGCGAACACCCTCGAAAAGGCACTGGAGACCGCACCAGAGGCGGACTTTGCTTTGCACACCGGCGACTTCGTTGAGATCGCCCAGGTTGAGGACGAGTGGGTGGACAACCTGGACATGTCCCGCGAAGCCAACATTAACCTGCCGCACGCTTATACCCCGGGTAATCATGATGAGTATGTGCTGAACTATCTGCGCGATGACCTGAGCAAGGATCTGACCGCTTTCAACGAGCACACCAATGTGCCAATCACCAACGATGCAGTCTCCGGTGGCTCCTACTACTCCTTCGATTACTCCGGCGCACACTTTGTTGTTCTGAACACCAATGACAACAAAGAGTCCGAAGATAACCCAGAGGAAGGCGCTATCGGTAAGGAGCAGATGGAGTGGGCTAAGGCTGACATCCAGGCTGCCCGCGATGCTGGCGCGAACTGGATCGTGCTGGCGTACCACAAGCCTGTGTACTCCGCGTCCTACCACGCACTCCAGGACGAAGACGTGCAGGTCACCCGCGAAGAGTTTGTCAAGATCGCTGACGAGCTAGGGGTCGACGTTGTCCTTCAGGGCCACGACCACAACCTGACCCGCACCAAGTCGCTTGTGTACACCCCAGACAATTTTGCTTACGGCGAGGTTGAGGATACTGAGAAGGCTGACATCGATGGCGTTGAGTACCACGTTAACCCCGAGGGTGTTACCTACGTGATTCCGAACACTTCGGGCACCAAGACCTATGACGCGATCTACCAGAAGGGCGCAGAGCACGTTGCGAAGGTCCGTCCGAAGCTGGACTGGATGACCGATGAGGACACTGGCCTGTGGAATGGTTTGTTCGACATCGCCGAGCAGCCAGAGAGCTCCCCGAAGTTCGAGCACAAGCACGATAACTACCGCCAGTCTGAGGTACAGACCTTCGCGGTGTACACCGTGACCCCAGAGACATTCAAGATCGACTTCTACCTGGTGGAGGGTGATCTGCACGGTGGCGAGGAGCGCACGGTGACCCTGCGGGATTCCTACGGCATCGCGAAGCAGTAGTGAGAGAAGCAGTAGTAAGAGCACATGCGCGCTTAACGACGCACCGGCCTGCAGCCCAGCGCTTAACTGGAAACCGCGGCTAGATCCGCAGCACTGGAAACGGCCATGGCCGCCGCGCCGCCGCAGGCGGGTGCTTCTCAAACGGGTACCCCAGCGACACCTCGATGTGGGGTACCCCATCCACAACCGTTTCCACCGGGATATGCAGGTGCCCATGCACAACCGCACGGGCGTGGTACTTCACCGCCCAGTCGCGGGTCGTCTCGGTCCCACACCACAGCGCAATATCCGGCACCCGCAGCCGCCGTGTGGGTTCCACCACCAGCGGCCAGTGGTTGACCAGCACCGTCTCACCGCGTACCGCGTCGAGACGCCCGCGAGAGTACTCCACCCGCTCAGCACACCACTGTTGCACATCAACATAGGGTGCGATGGCGATTTCGTCGTCAAGCACAACCTCGGCACGTGCGATCGCTTGCTGCGCACTCAAGCCCAGTGGGCGGAAACTGTAGTCATACAGTGTGAACAGGGGGCACACGGTAACACCTCCGAAGACGGGGAATGGGTCTTCCGGGGTGACCACGCCGAGCGCGCGCAGCTCGCCCACAAGTGCCCGGTAGCGTGCTTTGCCGTTGATGCGGTCGGTGCGCCGGTTGAAGAGTTCGTGGTTGCCGGGCACCCAGATCACCGTGGCGAAGCGCTGCGCCAGCGGTTTCATGGCGCGGACCACGTCGGGGATTTTCTCAGCGACATCGCCGGCCACAATCAACCAGTCCTCGGGGTGTGTGGGCGCGAGCTTATCGACGACCGCCTGGTTCTGTTCGAACGTAACGTGCAGGTCACTGACCGCCCACAGAGTTTGTGGAGTGCGTGCCATGGCGTTAGTTGGCTGCTGCGGTAGCTGCTGCATCTGCGGGCGACTCCGCCTTATTGTCGCCTTTTCCGCGGGCGAGTACAACACCGAGGAAAGTGATGAAAAAACAGGCCGCCATGTAGCCTGCGGCCCAGATGATCGAGCCGTCGCCGACCTCGAGCAGCGCCGCGACAATCATCGGAGTAAGCCCGGCTACCAGGGCGCCGTTGGTTTCGCGTGCCAGTGCTGTGCCGGTAAAACGGGTGCGCACGGGAAACAGGTTAGCGAGGAACGCCCCCTGGGCACCGGAGGTACAGGCCAAGACGAAGCCGTATGACACGGCGAGTGCGGCGAATGCGACCCAAATACTGCCGGATTTGAACGCGGTGAACAGCGGGTAAGCGAACAGCAGGCCGACGATTGCGCCGACAGCCATCACACGACCCGCCCCGAAGCGGTCACCGGCCATGCCCCCTAGGGGGCTGAGCAGAATGCCGAGCAACGAGCCGAGGAGTACGGCGGTGAGTGCTTCAGTGCGCTCGAGACCACCGTAGGCGACCATGATGGTGATTGAGGCGATCGAGATGATGTAGTTGTTGGCGTTATGGCCGGTGACTGCCATGAACCCGAGGATGACTTCGCGCCACTGGTTTTTGAGTACTTCACCCAGCGGGGTGCGGGCCGCGCGTTGTGCTGCGTCGCGGCTTTCCATGGCTGCCTGGTAATCGGGCGATTCCTCAAGTTTGGTGCGGATGAAGATCGCGATGAGGAACAACACCACCGATGCCAAAAACGGTGCGCGCCAGCCCCAGCCGTAGAACTGTTCTTCCGGCAGTGAGGCCACAGCGAGAAACGCCAGGGTTGCTACTGCGGAACCCGCTGGAGGCATGGACATCACCAAGGATGTCCACAAGCCGCGCCGGGTCGGTATGGCATATTCGGCCACCAGTGTCATTGCGCCGGTGAGCTCGGCACCCGCGCCGAGGCCTTGGAGCAGGCGCAGGGCGATGAGCATGACGACGGCCCATACACCGGCGATATCTGCGGTGGGCAGCAGGCCGATCCCTACTGTAGAAATACCCATCACAATCATGGTGAACAGCATTGCGGGTTTGCGCCCATGCTTGTCACCCCAGTGCGCGATGAGCAGGCCACCGAATGGGCGGGCGATGAAGCCCACGGCGAAGGTGGCAAAAGCTGCCACGGCCTGGCCGGCATCGAGGTGGCCGAAGAATAGTGGCCCGATCACCAGCGATGCGGCGGCACCGTAGAGAGCGTAGTCATACCATTCCACGAGCGTGCCCAGCATAGAGGCGAACACCGCGCGTCCGCCGCCTTTGCGCAGGCCAAGCCGCCCTGCCCGGCCGACCTGCCCGGCAGCACCCGCGCTACCTGCGTCACCCGCTTCGCCCGCGCCGCTAGAGGTAGTCGTGCTCATGGTTGCGTACCTTCCAGTCGAAGGAAACTAAGTCAGGGTTCAGGTCTGCAACGGAGCCCACACCTATTAACTGCATGGTGCGGGTCATCTCAGCGCGCATGATGTCCAACAGGCGCACCACACCCTCGGCACCGCCTGCCATCAGCCCGTACAGGTAGGCGCGCCCAATCATGGCAGCATCGGCACCCAGTGCCACAGCAGCTATCACGTCGGCACCGCTCATGATTCCGGTATCCACGATCACGGTCGGTTCCTCACCGACAGCCTTGCGTACTGCAGGCAGCGTGTACAACGGTACTGGCGCGCGGTCTAACTGTCGGCCACCGTGGTTGGACAGGATCACGCCGTCGGCACCTGCGTCGATGGCGCGCGCGGCGTCGGTAGCTGTCTGGATGCCCTTCATCAGCAGGGTACCTTTCCACTGTTCGCGCAGCCATACGATGTCGTCGAAGTTCAGCGATGGGTCAAACATGTTGCCAATCTGTGCGATGGACTGAGTGCCCTCGCCGAAGTTGGTGAAGCCCAAGGGTTTGGTTGTGAGGAAGTTGATCCACCACTCTGGGCGGTAAGACGCATCGAGCACCGTCTTGAAAGTGAGCTGTGGCGGGAAAGTCATGCCGTTGCGGGCATCACGGTGGCGCGCACCGGCAACCGGGGTGTCTACGGTGACGATCAGCGTGTCGTAGCCGGAGCGCTTGGCCCGCTCAATCAGCCTTTCTGAGATTTCGCGGGATTCGCTGGCCATGTACAGCTGGAACCATGTGCGCCCATAAGGCCCGGCCGCCGCGACTTCCTCAATGGTGGCGGTACCGACCGTGGACAGCGTAAACGGGATGCCCGCCTTGTGCGCTGCGGTCACCCCGGCTATTTCGCCTTCTGCGTGCATCATGCGGGTAAAACCGGTGGGTGCGATCGCCAGTGGCAGCGCAGCTTCTCCCCCGGCAACTGTGGTGGATAGGTCCACGTTGGAGACGTCGCGAAGCACCTGTGGGTGGAAGCTGATATTCGCCCACGCTTCACGCGCGCGCCCCAGGGAGATCTCCTGTTCGGCGGCACCTTCGACATAGTCGAAGGGCCCGGTAGGGGTGCGTCGTTGTGCGATCTTTCGCAGGTCCCATACGTCTTGCGCTGCGTCGAGGCGTGCTTGACGACGATCCAATGACGGCTTCTTAAACTTTAAAAAGTCGGTGAAGAGCTGGGGGACGGGCAGTTGTCGCTCTAAAGGGACGAGGCGTTTGACCATGAGGGTCTCCTTACCGTGGTGCCGGAAACAAAACGTTATAGAAATACCTTAACCCTCACGAACCCTCACGAACCCTCACGAACCCTCTCGAACCCTCAAACATGAGCGGAGATGCTACTTCGTGTCCGTGCTGAGTTCTTACTATTCTGACACCCATGAACCAACGGTATGAGATTGATACGGACTGGATCCGTGATGAGCAGGCGGACGGCGATGGTTCGTCGGTAAGCGTGCGGTTGACGGTGACAGGTCCGATGGCGCGCGAGGGCGTGCTGGAATGGTTGAAAGACCTCAGCGCCGACGCGTTGGGTTCGCGCGGGCGCGATGGATGGTTGGTGCGCGAAGTTAAATCCGGCACAGATTATGCAATGGTGGACATCACCGCTGGTGGTGACGATGTTGAAGAGGGATTGCGCGACGGCACCGGGGAGGCTTTCGACGTGCTCGATCCGCTGGGCTGCCAGCTCGAGTGGGTGCAGTTGGGCCAGTACGACCCCAAGCCGTGATCGCTAGCAAGAATTCACCACCCCCTTGACTACACCTTAAGGTATACGTTAGGTTAGCCTTACCTTAAGCTATCGAGAGGGTAGGGATATGCGAGATAAATCGTTACGCGCCCAGGCGGCACGCACTGTGCTGCCTCACATCGGAGGCACGGAATCGGCGAAGCGCCCCGAGCTACTTGCGATGAGTCTCGCAGCGCGCATGGTTGCCGGCATGGGTGATATGTCGTTGGTGGATTATGCGGACGGGCAGAATCGTCAGATCAGCGTGGCTGCGCATGGCTTGAATGCCTACGGCCAGTGGCTGGTTTCCTGTGATATGTCTGAGCTTGGGCACGTCTTGCCCACTGAGGTGCGTGTCGACGTCACGCTGCAGGCGCCCCACTTTCAGATGGTTGTCACCGCCGCAAGCCTTCACGCCATCGGCGCTATCGAGTGGGTATCAACAAGCGGGCCGTGGATAACCGGTGTGGTGGACCCGTCCAGCGTGCATCTTCACTATGTCGCTGGCACGTGCGCATTTGATTTTGATGAGGTCGTGCGGCACGTATCACGCCAACCTGCACTTTCTATGGACCGTCTCGGCCAATATGACGTCGCAGGTGCGTTAAGCGAAGAAGATCTCGCCCAGCTGGTTCAGGGGGTGCGCCGGGGCGTGGTGGCTGGTGAGGTCTACCCGCCAATGATGCACCCAGTGTGTGAGCATTTGCGCAATCGCAGCTTCGTGGTTGATGTGTGTGAAGTGGGCATTACTGTTTTGCACATGACGAATGATGCGCGTATCGCGGCGTATGTCACGTTCGATTCGCCCGCAAGATCTCTTGAAAACTTGTCTGCCACTCTGGAAGGGTTGGTAGCTCAGGCCTCGGCGTAACGCTTCGCGTATCTGTGTTCACGCCGAGAAAGCGAAACGGGCCTCTCCTCTATGGGAAAGGCCCGTTTCCGCGTATTCGCGTCAAGTGCTGTAGAACAGCGTCAGGTTCTGCGTGGAGTTAGGCGACTTGGTATGCGTCGCACTCTGCTTTGTCACCGGTGATGGTGATGGAGGAATTGGTACACAGCAGATCCTTGTTGTGGGTGCATTCGAGGCGGTGGCATGCACCGACGGTGCCCTCTGCTGGGCGGCTGCTGCGGGCATCGAGGGTTGCGAAGGTGGCGCAGGATGCCGTGGAATCACCGGCGACGGTAATGCCCAGGGCGGTGCAGCCACCGTTATTGAACGCACAGTTAGTGGTAGAGCAAGAAGCAATTGCAGTAGTCATGGGGTGAACCTTTCAGCTAGATCTTTGAAGTGTTCGCGTATCTGTTAATTCCGAGTATAGGTATGCTCATGTGTGTGCACAAGCAAGGTAAACCTAACCTGACCTGCGAAAATAAAGACACAGAAGTATGCTTTAAATAGTTCGCATTACGACGACCCCCTGCCGACCCCACAATTTCGATGTAGACCTTTTAGTGTGGGTTGGCGGGTGGAGTGCAGTCTTGCGTACATGGTCCCCCATGCACTATGTTCGTTGCTATGAAACAAAAAGTTCACTGCATTGAACATATGTGGCGAGTGGCAACATAATGGATGTTGTCTACTTCTCCTCGGTGTCTGAGAACACTCATCGGTTCGTCGTAAAGCTCCAGGAAAAAACGCAGTTCAACGCATACCGTATCCCGCTGAGGCGCACTGAACCGGCGCTGTATGTCAGCCAACCGTACATCTTGATCGTGCCGAGCTATGGCGGTGGCGATCACCGCGGCGCTGTACCGAAGCAGGTGATCAAATTCCTCAATGTGCCGGAAAACCGTGCACTGATTCGTGGCGTGATTGTCAGCGGAAATACCAACTTCGGTGTGCATTACTGCTGCGCTGGCCCCATTATCGCCCGCAAGTGCAATGTGCCAGAGCTGTACCGTTTCGAGCTTTTAGGAACGCACCGCGACGTCGACCATGTGGCGGGCCTCCTGGCCGCGCGCGAGCACGCAACCACCTCTACCTAGAAAGAGATCCCTATGACCCAACCAGAGTTTTACCTCAACCGTTCTGTTCCTCCTACCGAGCATCCGCGTGGCCCCCTGCGCCCGATTAACTGGAACCATCTTGAAGACCCCAAGGATACGGAGGTGTGGAAGCGCCTCACTAGTAACTTTTGGCTTCCGGAGAAGGTTCCGCTTTCTAATGACCTCCCAAACTGGAAAGAACTCTCCCCCAAGCACCAGGAGCTCACGGTGAAGGTGTTTACGGGCCTGACCATGCTCGACACCGTCCAGGCAACTGTCGGTGAGATCGTACAGATCCCCGATGCGCGCACTGAACAGGAACAATCGGTGTACACCAATATCGCATTTATGCAGGCAGTGCATGCGAAAAGCTACTCGTCTGTATTTTCCACCATGTGCTCCACCAAGCAAATCAACGATGCCTACACGTGGGCGATCGACAACGCCGTGCTACAAAATCGGGCGACATGTGTGATGGACTATTACCATGGCGATGATCCTCTGAAGCGAAAAGTCGCCGCCACAGTGCTGTCCTCGCTGCTGCTCTACGCCGGTTTTTACCTGCCCTTGTGGTACGCGGCGCGAGGAATCATGCTCAATACCGCCGACATGATCCGCCTGATTCTGCGGGATAAGGCAGTGCATGGGTATTACTCTGGCTACAAGTATCAGCGCGGGATTGAGGCCCATCCGGAGCGTGCCGACGAGATGAGTGATTTTACTCATTCGTTGATTGATCGACTGCTTCGCCTCGAACTGGACTACTCGTCTGAGTTGTACTCGCTGGTGGATAAGCCAGGGATTGATGGTGTGATGGCGTTTGTGTATTACAACGCGGACAAGGCACTGATGAATCTGGGCTATGAGCCACGGTATGAACAGGAAGCGGCGGCGGTGGAGCCTGAGATCCTGGCCGCTCTTGCCCCGGATTCGACGGAGACGCATGACTTTTTCTCGGGTTCTGGGTCTGCGTATGTGATTGGTGAGGCTGAGGATACTGTGGACTCGGATTGGGATTTCTAGCCCAATACTATTGGGGCGCTTGTCTTGGCCACTGCTCTTCTGTTCTTCTGTTACCGGTAGTTGTTGTCGACAGTGGCGACAGTGAGTAGCCGGAGACGTTGGCAGAGCCCACGTTGGCCAGTTCCACCTTGGGAGCTCCAGAGACCTTGGCAAGTCCTGAGACCACTACTACTACAACGGTGACTGTAGAACCGCGCCTTGGGCCATGCGATCCAGGTTCGTTCCGGCTGGAGGGGCCGACCGAAACGAAGGCGGGCAACTAGTCTATGACTACTAGTGTAGGGTCCTGTAAATAGGTTTGTGGTGTGGTAGTTTTGGTGTATGTCACATGCTGCTGCCGCGCTTGAGGTTACTGAACAGCAACGTCAGGGTTTAGAGGAAATCGCGTCATCTCCGTCTCGTCCGTATCGGGAGGTGATTCGTGCTAAAGCCTTGCTTGCTGCCTGTGATGGGGTGGCTAATCTTGAGATTGCCAGGCGGTGTGATGTCTCGGCGGTCACTGTTAGGGCGTGGCGTCGGCATTTCCAGCAGCACGGTTTAAATAACTTCGGTGCGGTAGCACCTGGCCGGGGACGGAAACCGACCTATAGTAACGAGGACTATATCTCCATGCTGGAGATGCTGTTTAACTCAGAACCACCGGGTGGTGATAGCCGGTGGAGTGTGCGAACCATGGCTGCTGCCTGCGGGATGAGTAAGTCAACAGTGGCGAAGATCTGGAAATCCTTAGGTATTGCACCGCATCGTACCGATATATTTAAACTGTCGAATGACCCGGAGTTTACAGAGAAACTCGTCGATATCGTAGGTCTTTATCTTAATCCCCCAGAAAAAGCTGTCGTGTTGTGTGTGGATGAAAAATCCTCTATCCAGGCGAGGGTGTCAAGTTGTTTGTGTGTGGGGTTGATTTTATAGGTAGTTTTGGAAGCGGTCGGGGTAGGCTACGGACATTTGGTTGATGGCTTGTTTCCACCCTGCCACGCGTGCACCTTCTATGAGGCGTCCGGCTGTGGCAGCAACCTTTTTGCCTTCTTTGGCTCGTTTGGCGGCACGGCGATCTTCGATATTGCAGATCATCAACCACAGCGTCTTGACTGCGGATTCATCGTTAGTGAACTGCACCCTATTACGGGTGGCTTTACGTAGTTGATTGTTAAACGATTCAATCGAATTCGTCGTGTAGATCACCTTCCTCGCTGCTGGCGGGAACTGTAGAAACGGTATAAACCGATCCCACGCATCGCGCCACACTTTCACTGATTGCGGATATTTCTGCCCCAGCTCAGTTGCAGCAAAGTGTTCTAACGCTTGCGCTGCCTGGTCCTCATCAGCAGCGGTGTAGATCTGCTTTAAAGCCGCTGATACTGCTTTACGGTCCCCGTACGCAACCCACCGGTTGGCTGCCCTGATCAGGTGGACGATACAGGTTTGAACCATCGAGTTCGGCCAGGTCGCTTCGACTGCTTCTGGCAGGCCTTTCAACCCATCACAGCACACGATGAAAACGTCTTTAACACCCCGGTTAGCCAGGTGGGAACAGACCTGTGCCCAGAACGAGGCTCCTTCTTCTTTGGCAATCCAAATACCCAGGATGTGCTTAATACCGTCCATATCCACCCCGATAGCCAGATAAGCAGACTTGTTGACCACTCGCCCACCATCACGGACTTTGATACGCAGTGCATCGAGGAACACCACGGGGTAGAACTCATCTAGCTGGCGGCTTTGCCACTGCAGTACTTCGTCGAGCACTGCATCAGTAACCGCAGAGATCGTCTCATGCGACACATCGATCTTCAAGGCTGTGGCTAGGTGGTGTTGGATATCACGGATGGTCATCCCACCGGCATACAAACTAACGATCATGTCATCGACATCGGTCAGGCGACGTACTCCTTTAGGCACCATCGTCGGAACAAACGTCCCCTGCCGATCACGGGGCACATCAATGGTGACAGGCCCATAGTTAGAATCCACGGTCTTTGGATAGCTGCCATTGCGGTGGTTATCAGCCCGAGCAGCGTTTTTGGCTGCCCTGTCACCAGACTGATAGCCGAGGTGGACATCCATTTCCGCCTGCAATGCTGCCGATAGCGAGGCTTGCAGCATGCCCCTGACCAGTTCATTGGCATCCGTAGTAGAGGTTGCAAGCTCCTTGATGATTTTAGCTACCTCAGGATTGGCAAGCAGTTTCTCCTCAATAGCATCAATCCGAGCTTTATCCTCTGGATCACGTCGCGTCATAGTCGTCATTGTGGTTCATCTCCTCATGCAGGATCGGTATCCCACACACAAACCATCTGACACCATCATCCAGGCACTGGATCGCACACAACCATCACTACCATTAAAACCGGGACGTGCAGGAACAATGACCCATGACTACAAACGACACGGCACCTCCACCCTGTTTGCAGCACTAGATACCGCCACCGGAAAAGTGATCGCGCAGACCACCAAACGACACCGTAACCAGGAATTTCTCACCTTCCTCCGCCAGATTGATGCCACAGTGCCAGACGAACTCGGTGTTCATATCGTGTTAGATAACTACGCCACTCACAAACACTCCAACATCAAAGCCTGGCTCGATAAACATCCACGGTTTATCTTCCACTTCACTCCCACCTCGTCATCATGGCTTAACCAGGTCGAACGATTCTTCGGCATCCTGACCGACAAAGTCATCCGCAATCAAGCCTTCCACTCGGTAGCCGACCTCGAACACAAGATCATGGACTGGATCAACCACCGCAACATAAACCCCACACCTTTTACCTGGGTTAAAGACGCAGAAACCATCCTGGCCACAATCAACCGCGCACGCACCACCCTTGAATCCACCACTAACCAGAAACACAATTAAAGGACTCTACACTAGGTTTACAGAGCAACTTATCGGTTGCTCGAAATGAAAGCCTGAAAATCGAAGAAGAAATAACCAATTTGCGTGAAATTAGTGATAGGAAATCAGAACTCAAAGCTGAAGAAACAAGCTTGTCTTCCCGCACTGAGCAAGATATTCAAGAGAGGTTCCCGAGGAGAAAGCAGATCGTAGCGCGATTTGGAGAAATTATCGAGAAATTGTACGGGGAAGCAGCAAATTTGATGATTTCGTCCGGAAAAAGTGGACCGCAATTTGAAGTAGAGCTCCCGAAGACTGGCTCTGGTGGAGTCCAACTAATGGCCATCTTTGCCTACGACATAGCAATTAGTGAAGATTTGGCAAAAAGAAACGCTGGACCAGGTTTTCTAATTCACGATAGTGGTATGTTCGCCGATGTCGATGAGCGGCAAACAGCTATCGCTCTCGAAGTCGCCTATTCATCAGCAAAAGCTTTTGGATACCAGCATATAATAACAATGAACAGCGATAATGTACCTGTGGAAGACTTTGAAGATATTGAATTTTTTGAGGATTCGATCGTACTCTACCTTAGGGACGGAGATGACTCTGGGCGGCTTTTGGGTCAAAGGATTTAGCTTCGAAACTCCATTGAAATGATCTCAGGATAAAGCTACGGTGGGCTTAGACTGGCGACAAGTCCTCCAGGGGAGGACTTCCCATCCCGATGGATGGGATAGCCAACCGTCTCTTCGCCCATTTCGTAACAGGTTTTACGCCGTCAGATTCAGAGAGTCGGTAAGCTTTTTAAGTTCAGCTTCGTGCTTTTGTCTGTGGCAATCGCAAACCGCATGTGGGCTATTGGGTCACGCCCATTAGGCCGTCCATTAATGCAACTCTGTCATGCATTAATATGGCCCAGTATCCCATGTTGTTTAGCATGACAACAACGTCCCCAGGGCAACTCAGCTCAATGCGGTTGGTCATGGAAACCTCGGCAAGATTTTCAAACCGACCAGTATTATCGATTGCGGAGCGTATTAGACCGATCCTTCCAACCTCATCGTTGTAATGTCGAAGTGGCCTGTCAGTTTCCGAAAAGAGTTCTGCTCTCGGGTCCTCGATAAATATGTGCGTTGTCATGATTTGAAAGTTGGATTCGCATGGTCGGAAAGTGGTTTTCCGGTGTTTGGAAAGCGGTGGGGCGGGGGTAGCTTTCGGTGGCTTGGTTGCGCACCGAAAGCTACTGGTGTAGGAGCCCTGTTTTAGATTGCTTCAGACGGGTTATGTTGTGCCCGTAGGTTGGTTTTTCCGTCGAGTCGGATGACCATGGATGGGTGCAGGATGCGGTTGATGAGTGATTCCGCTGTGACTTGGTTGGGTATTTGTTTCATCCAATCTTGGGGTTCTAGTTGTGAGACAATGACGGTTGCTTGGCCTTCTCGTGCGTCCATGAGGCTAAATAGCAGGCTGCTGGCATGTCGCGAGATTTCTGTGGTGTAGAAATCATCGATGATCAGCAGATGGTATTTGGCGAGCTGTTGCGTCAGACTGTCCAGGGCAAAGGTGTTATCACGTAGGGCATCGAAGTGGCGAGCGAGTTCGGCTAAGCGCCAGTAACGTACTTTCAGCTGGTTGATGCAGGCGTTGACACCGATGGCTTGCGCGAGGTAGCTTGTTCCGCTGCCGGTAGGGCCGATGATGATCAGGTTTTGGGTGTTTGGCCCGATGATCCATTCACTGTCTTTTAGCCGGGCTAGACGCTGGGCTGATAGCCCTGTCTCGGGGTTCGGGTTGATGTGTTCGATGGATATGTTGGGGTTAGCAAAGTGTGCGCCTGCGATCGCTTTGCGGGTGGCGTTTGCTTTACGGTTGGTGTCTTGGGCGAGCATCATCTCGCACAAAAAGTCGTAGAAGCTGAAGTGATCGTAGGCTGGATCGGCCAGCATTTCCAGAGCTCGGGCACCTGCGGTAGCGATTTTGGCACGTGAGAACTGTTCTTTGAGTTCTTCTTCGCTCATATGGCATGGCTTGAGTGGTTGGTTGTTGACGCCACCCCACAAGAAGTAGAAACCGAGTACTATCTCACCGAGCCCATCAACACAGGGTCGTAAAAGAAGCGGAACTAAACCCAGGACGCTTCACTTCAAGGTCACTCCGTACACCGGGCACGGCCGCGAGGGGGTTATTAATTTTCTAGCTTCTGGTAGTGGGGCTTAAGGGGCAAAGTGTGTGCTTTTATCCGCGTCCTGCCCAGCTGGGATTGAAGTCGGTGTCGATGCCGGTTTCGTAGGTGGCGGGGCGTTGGTGTTTCCACAGTGGCGGGAAAACATACTGGCTATCCGGATATGGTTAAACTCACAAATCCAGCGTGTGATTGTACTAGGGGCACGATCACAAAAGTCACCGACGATTTCCACATCACCCCTACCACCCCCACCGTATTGCGTCACACCGCATTGTCGAGTCATTTTGAATCAGGGCCACTAGAGTATACAACCATGTTCTTCTTCAGTAACTTCTTCAGGCGGATCAGGACTTACGTCGTAACCGCCACTTTTACCGTCGCATCCATCCTCTCATCCCTTATCCCTGGTATTCCGTCGCCGACCTTGCCAACCCCGCCGGTCACGACGACTACCTCCCCCACATCCCCGACCACCCCCTCGACAGAGCCTTCTGAGCCCTCTGAGCCAACCCCGGAGCCCTCTGAGCCCACCCCCGAGCCCTCTGAGCCAACCCCCGAACCGTCTGAGCCGTCTGAGCCGACCACCCCGGCTGAACCGACTGGCGTAATTAATTACGTCAGTCTGGGTGATTCCTACGCGGCCATGGGTTCTTTCAATGTCGGTCATGACGGCCCGTCCTACTGTTACCGTTCCCTCGACAACTACGGCCAGGTTATTCTGAATGGTGAGAAGATCGTAGGTACCGATGTCTCCTGCTCCGGCGCAGAAGCAGACAGTATCTACGGCCATCAGTGGGTTCCAAGAGCAGGTGCAATGCTTCCCCCGCAGGTTGATGCGCTGTCTGAGGACACCCAGCTTGTCTCCGTTACCGTTGGTGCCAATGACCTTGGTCAGTATGATTTCGGCCAGTGTGTTATCGGCGCTGTCCGCGAACAGAAAGTCAGTGACTGTGCTCCACAGTTTGAGGATAAGATCTGGACTGAGATGGACAACCTGCCAAGCGAGCTGGACAAGGCTTACGCTGCAATCCGCGAGGCTGCCCCGAATGCACACATCGTCACTGGTGGCTATATGCCGATCCTCACCGAGAATGACCAGTGCCGCGAGACCGCGTTGGTCGGTCAAGCTGATAGGCAGCTGACTATCGACATGATCACCGAGTTAAACAAGGTCGTCGAAGCTGCAGCTAACCGCAACGGCGCAACCTATGTCATGCCAGAAGGTGCCGAGAACCACACCGCATGTGCAGCCCCGTCGGAGCGCTGGGTTGAGTTCCTCGGTTACCCGACCTCCACTTACCCGATGCACCCGACTAAGATCGGTCACCGCAAGATGGCTGAAGCCATGCTCGAGGCTGCTGAACAGTTCGAATACTAACCTTAGCCTCTAGTCACCACAGCAAAAACCCGCTTTCCTACTCACTAGGAAAGCGGGTTTTCTCGTGTGCTGGTGCAGGCTGACTTAGGTTGACACTGTTATGACCCTGGACATAGCACCTAATTCTTCAAACAAGAATATTTCAGAGTGACAGTTGGACTGGTGAGGGTAACTTTCAGTACTGTTCATTGCAATATCGTCAGCGCGTCACGCAGCTGGCCCGTGGCGTAGAGACGCAGACCCGCAGTGATGACCACGGCCTGGAGGCCTGCCTGCTCCCCTCCGGTGCGGATGATCCGCTCTCCCGACTGACCGAACAAGCGTGTGGTCCAAGTCTCCCCGTCCAAGGATCGCTCCGAGACAATGGTCAGCGAAATCACATCAGTATCGATCGGGTAGCCGGTGCGAGGGGCCATCAGGTGGTGAAAAGTGGCGTGTGTGACAAAAAGGCTACCGGGAATAGGCAGGCGCAACTTGAGGTATTGCCCGAAGAGGATCACTACTCCGTGGATCCTGGGGAAATTTTGGGAATGTATCTTCCTCAGTGAGCCCGAACTCTACAGGATATTCACAAATAAAATTTTTAGTGGACTAGTAGTTGAGAGCGGACTAGGCGGGTGAAAACCTGCTGCGTAAGATGCCTGCCACCGCCTGCTAGTCATCGCCTTACGGGTTCGTAAGTCAATCTATCGCCAGATGTAAGAAGAACTATTGCCTGTGATAGCTGAGAAGTCGCCGAGGCACGAAAAACCTCACGACAGTTTTCTAACCCAAGCACCCCCATAGCTTCACACTTTCTGTGAAATGTGTCGCACTGTTCGGCAGTTACTTAAGGATAGCCTAACCTAATAGGCATGAACGTTACTGAGTCCGTGTCTAGCGACACCGATAACGGAGGCAACACCACTACAAAGCGTTCTTCGCGTGCCGGTTTTGCTGACTCGGTCCTTGGCACACGTAACCTAATGATGGTTACCGCCCTTGCTGTTATCGGGCTGATCATCCTGATTCCACTGAACTACATTGCGCCTGCGGCTGGAGCCTCTCAGGATGCCGTGATGTTCGGAGTGGCGCTGATGGGGCTGTGGTGCTTTCCGTACTTGCTGCCCTCGGTTGTGGTAAAACGCCCTGGTTCTACGCTTGTAGCGTCGATCATTATGGGTGTGGTTTGTATCTTTACTACCCCATCCGGTCCGGCAGCCCTGATGGGCAACATAATCGGTGGATTGTTCCTAGAAGTCCCCCTGGCATTATTTCTTTACCGCAAGTACACGCTACCTGTGTTCCTTTTCGCTTCGGCCGTTTTCGGGGCGCTGAATGGTGTGTTGTACTTGGTGTTGCTTGAGCAGGTTGTGGGGATTTCTATTTCGGGCCCGATTGTTGCTCTTTCGATTGCGTCGTCGGTGGCGGGTGGGGCGGTTGCTTACGCTGTTGGGTCTGCTTTGAACAGGGCCGGGATGGGTAACCGTGAGCGCTGAGTCGGGTCGGGTGGCCAAGCAGTGGGAGACTAGCAGACTGAAGGTTCACTACCTAAATAACGACCAGTGGGTGCTGGGTGGGGTAGATGCCGAAGCTCTGGTTGGCCAGGTCACGGCCGTGGTTGGCCCCTCGGGATGTGGCAAAACCACACTGATCCGAACGATATGTGGCTTAATTCCGCACTGCCTCCCCACGGAATATAGTGGTGAGGCGGTTCTTGCTGGTTGCGAGGTTGCAGATGCTTCTATTGAGTTCCTGGCGGGGCAGGTAGCTTATGTTGGGCAGAACCCTGATGCCGCCGTGGTGATGCGCAATGTCTTCGATGAGGTGGCTTTTGCCTTAAGGAACCTGTGTGTTCCCGCTGAGGAAATCAAGGTGGCCGTTCTGCGGGCTTTAGCGCAGGTCGGCCTCGAGCAGGAGTTATGGGACAGCCCCTGGGATTTGTCCGGTGGCCAGCGTCAAAGGTTGGCCGTTGCAGCAGCGTTGGTGACGCAACCAAAGCTGCTTGTCCTCGATGAGCCGGTAGCCAATATCGACCCGGTTGGGCGACAGGAGTTTTATGCGTTGCTGCGTCAGATCAACGCGGATGGGGTGGGTATTGTCATGATTGATCATGACTTAAGCCCACTTGTTGACCTGTGTGATCAGATCGTCGCGCTGCGTTCTGACGGTACCCTCCTTGCCAGTGGTGCACCCGAGGTTGTTTTTCGCACCTACAGGCAGCAGCTTATCGACGAAGGTGTCTGGATTCCCGAGCAGTCATCCCAAGATGACTGGATCCTGCACTCAGATCGCGTGCGCTACATGGAACGTAATGAGGGACAGTGGCAAGAGGTCGATGCCATCGACACCACTGGTGGCGGAGAAAGCGCCAATCTTAACGTACAGAACTTCCGCGTTCTGGGGCGCTCACCTGCGGTGGCATTGCGGCTGAAAGGAGGGGAATGCCTGAGCTTGCTCGGTATCAATGGCTCCGGCAAGACATCACTATTGCATGCGATCGCGGGTCTGCTGCCACATGAGGCGGAGGAAGCTGATGTTTCGGGTAAGACGATTGCCTGTGGCAAGCACCATGTGGGTTTGATTTTTCAAAACCCGGAACACCAGATGGTCACGCCTTCGGTGAAGCGAGAACTAACTATCCAGGGCCTTAGCGATGCAGAGGCCGACCAGCTTTTAAAAGATTTCGATTTAGAAGATCATGCGACGCACCACCCCTTAACACTGTCGGGTGGGCAGATGCGACGGCTTTCGGTAGCAACCATTGTGGCAGACAAGCACAAGGTTATTTTGTTGGATGAGCCGACCTACGGGCAGGATCAGAAAAACACTGAGGAGTTGCTTGCACTAATCCACCACCTGCAAGACAATGGCCACAGCATTGTCATGGCCACCCATGATCTTAAGCTGGCGAGGGAACACAGCACCCACCTGGTCGTGCTGCCGGAAAGAACAGTAGAGCACGCGAGAAAACGTCTGGGGCAGCCTCCAACTGAACCTGCGCTGAACCCTTTCACTATCTTCCTGGCGATTATCCCGTTGATTGTAGCATTGTTTACTGTTCGTGCTGTAGAGCTCAACTTTGCAGTTCTTGGGTGTGCTTGCGTAGCGATGTTTTTTAGCAAGGTGACCCTGCTACGCAAAATCTTCAGTGCGGTAGGTGCTTTATTTATCACCGGCTTGCTATGGCTGCTTTTTACTTTCCAATACGATTTGGTTGGGCAACGTGTCGCACTCTACGACTATGGGCCAGAAGCGGTCGCCGCAACGGCGATCGGTGCTTCACTGGCATTGGTCCTGCTAAGTGGGATGGCAGCTACACCCGAGGCTTTTCTAAGCGCGCTGACCACGACGTGGAAGATGCCTTACCGCATCACCGCAGCAGCAACGGCAGCTGTGATGTTCACTGAACGGTTCTACCTTGATTTCCGTTTACTTCGCACAGCTCGCGCCTTAAGAGGTATCGGCAACCCACTCAGCCGCTGGTTCTCCAGCTTTCTTCCCCTAGCAATCTTGGCCGTGCAACACGCGGAACGGGTGTCTTTATCAATGGACTCCCGCGGATTTGGCGCATTCAAACGCAGCACGCAAATGTTAAATATTCGCTGGCGGCTCCGTGACTGGCTGATCATTATCGCTGCCTGTGCTGTGGCAGCAGGAATTATTATTTTAGGAGGAATCGCATGACCACAAAGAATGCATCGGCGAATAACACATCAGACGGTGCAGAACAGGAAAGTGAGCAGCAGCAGGTCAGCGTGTCTGAGCTGATCAAACCTGCCCGGTCTGCAATGGTCGTGGCGACCTTCCTTACCGGTCTGGGTGCTGTGTTGAAGTTAGCTCCGTTTGTTGCGTTGCACCAGATGGCGGCAATCTGGCTTGGCGGCGAAGTGCTTTGGGAGAGTGTGTGGGGCTGGGTGGTAGTAGCTATTGGCGGTCTTTTTCTGGGCCAGCTGTGTTATATGCTCGGTCTGGGTGTTACACACCTTGCGGAGGTGAGATTGCGTGATTATCTTCGTCGTCAAGTGCTTTCGGTGCTGGCGCGAATACCTTTAGGCAAGGTCTCACAGGTGCCACGGGGCACCATCCGCAAGATGGTCGTGGACGATACTACGTCGATTCATACCCTTGTTGCCCATGGTCCGGGTGATGCCACAAATGCTGTAGTGACAGTGTTGGCCGGATGTATCTATTTGCTGTGGGTGGATTGGCGTTTTACTCTCACGCTTTTTGCCATTGTTACCGTGCTATTGGCGGTTGTGATTATTCCGTCCATGCGTGGGTATGGGAGCGCAACCGAAGAATACGGGAGGGCGCAAACCAACCTAGCAGCCGCATCAGTAGAGATGCTTGAAGGCATCCAAGAAATCAAAAATTTCCAGGCGGCTGAGGCAACACGTACTCGCTACAACGCTGCCCGCGAAGAATTTACCGAGATTACATATAAATGGATAGAAAGATCCGGTAAAGCAGTCTCGTTGGGCGGTGCTCTCTTACGCCCTGCCATTATCTCCGTGTTAGTGGCAATCCTTGTGGCAGTCTTCGTCTCCCAAGGTTGGATGGCACTCGAAGACACTTTGCCTTTCTTCCTTCTAGTGCCTTCAATTCCCGAAGGAGTAAGCACCCTGCTTACCTTGTGGCAACACCTCTATAACGCCTCAATGGCTAGCCAGACCACCGGCAGGCTTTTGGCTGAGGAGCACATGCCAGAAGGCATCAAGTCCCGTGAGGATGTTCGTGATGCCACCGTGGAGATGCAGCACGTCACATTCGGCTACGAGGAGGGTGAGCCGGTGCTGCACGATATTAGTTTTATAGCTACACCGGGAACGGTGACTGCCATTGTTGGCCCCTCTGGTAGTGGCAAATCAACAATCGGGCTGTTAGCTGCCAGGTTCTATGACGTTGATGACGGCGTGGTCACGATCGGTGGGGTAGATGTGCGTGAGCTCAGCTTCGAGGCGCTGCTTTCAAGTGTTGCCATTGTGCTCCAAGACGTTGCCCTGTCCAATGATTCCGTGCACGACAATATTGTGCTGGGTAGCCCGGGTGCAACGCGGGAGCAAGTCATTGCTGCAGCAAAAATTGCACAGATTCATGAGCGCATTATGGAGATGCCGGACGGTTACGACACCGTGCTTGGTAGTACCGGTGGTTATCTATCAGGCGGAGAAAAGCAAAGAGTAGCGCTGGCGCGAACCGTGCTGCAAGACACCCCGATCATTATTTTGGATGAGGCAACAGCACAGGCAGACCCTGATTCCGAGCGGGCAATTCATGAGGCGATCTCACAGGTGGTCAAAGACCGCACCGTGATCATGATTGCGCACCGTCTGAGCACCATCCAGGCTGCGGATCAGATTTTGGTGATAGAAAACGGACGCATCGCAGAATGCGGCCAGCATAAAGAATTGTTAGAGGCGGGTGGAACCTACGCGTCCATGTGGAACTTGGCGGAGGGTTAAACACAATGTGGGATGTACTGAAGCGCGTTGTTGATGAACGCGAAATAAAAATCATGGTGTATTGGTCTGCGGTTTCGGCCGCACTCCAAGGCATTACTTTAAGTTTGCTGATTCCTTTCCTCCGGGCCCTGTATGCCCGCGAAGAGGCGACGAATTGGCTGATCGCAGTAGTGGTGTGTGGCGTTATCACTTTCACGGTAGAAGCGCTCGCCTTGCGTCACTCGAATAAGGTCAGTGTTTATTATGTCTGCGACACCATGCTCCAGCGAGTGTCCAACAAAGTACTGAATCTTCCACTGGGTTGGTTTAGTGCCGCGAACCAAGCAAAGGTGGCCACAACAAACACCACGCATGTCAGCACCCTTTCTCACTTGGGCCAGATGCTCATTCCTCAGCTCACTAGTGCCTTTATTGTTCCCATCGTGCTGGTGATCGCCGTCTTGTTCTTTGACTGGCGCCTTAGCGTGATCATGCTGGCAGCAGTACTTCCGTTGTGGTTGGTGTGGAAGTCCATGCGGGTGTCAATCACCCGGTCCAATGAGGTGTCTACTACCGCAGCAGTCAGCGCGGCTGCCCGGCTGGTGGAATTTGCTCGCCTGCAGCCGGTGCTTCGGGCGGTGGGTGTGGCTGGGTCGTGGCAGCCGGTGATCAGCGCGGTCGATGCTGATACGAAAGCTGCTGCTCAAGCCATGAAAATTCAGGGACGGCCGGCACAGTTTTTCCTGATTATTGTTAATGCGGTTTTCGCTGTTGTTCTTGCCTGTGGGGTTGCGTTTGTGTTCCGTGGCTCAATGGAACCGGTGGTATTTGTTGTCATTTTGGCTACCGTGGCACGAACAACCTTCCCCCTTGCCCAGGCATCTCTACTGGCTGGCGAATTAGACAACACTACGGTGGCCGCCAGTTCGGTTGCGGAGATCCTCGATACCGACACCCTTCCGGAACCCAGTGTGCCTGCCAGCCCGGCAAACAGTGACGTTGTCTTAGCAGATGTCTCTTTCAGCTATGAGGAACGCCAGATTCTACACCAGCTTTCCCTGACAGCCCCAGCAGGTGAGATGACCGCGATTGTGGGGCCGTCGGGAAGTGGAAAGACGACTATCCTTAGGCTGATTGCGCGCTTCTGGGATGTTAATTCAGGAAGCGTGAAGGTCGGTGGAGTGAACGTGAAAGACATGCCGCATGACCAGTTGATGGGCATGGTGTCCATGGTGTTTCAGGATGTCTATCTCTTCAACACTACGATCCGGGAGAATCTGCGTATCGCGCGCCCCGACGCCACCGATGAGGAACTTCAAGAGGCAGCACGCAGGGCCCGCCTCGACGTGGCGATTGAGGCCTTGCCGCATGGCTGGGATACCCAGGTCGGTCCGGCCGGTTTGAGCTTGTCTGGTGGGGAACGCCAGCGTGTGGCCATCGCCCGAGCGTTTATTAAAGACGCCCCTATTTTGCTTCTCGACGAAATCACGTCTGCCCTTGATGGTGAAAACGAATCCGCGATCGCCGAGGTAATCACAGAGTTGGCCAAGGGGCGTACGGTGATTGTGGTGGCACACCGCCTGAACACGATCCGAAACGCAGACAGCATTTACGTGCTTGGTGTGGGTAAAGACGGTGCTTATGTGGCACAACATGGTACCAGCGCGGAACTTTCGAAACAGCCGGGGCCATTCCGTGACTTCAAGGAGTCATCACAGGCGGTGACCAGGTGGCAGATTAAGAGTTAAAGTCGATCGCCCCTGGGCCACTAGCCCACTCCTAGTTGGCGGCTAGCGGAAAGCGAAGAGTGGGCCGAAAACGAGCACTAGATCATTGAGAAGCCATGGTGCGATCAGGCCGACTATCTGCAATAGCCACGAACCCATCAGGGGTAATTCATTGGGAGCGGAACTTGATGATGAATATGCATCATGGGTGGCAGTTGCGTCAGGGGCATCAGGAGCAGATGTCAACGAAGGATCCGGTGCCTCAGGTGTCTCGAGCTCAGACGAAGAGAACGGACTCGAAGAAGAGCCGGGCACTATGTCTGTCCTTGGTAGGATCACGTTGCGTTCAGGAATGCCCTCGCGATTATTTAGCGTCCTTTGCATGGCGTAGTAGGCCGGCTTCCATTGGCCAGATTCAGTCATGAGGCCGGCCCAGCCTTCACCGCGCCTTTGCTTGTTAGCCCACACATATCCGTCATGGTGTCCCCAGACTGTCAAACTGACGCAGGCTGGAGAATCAAGGCAAATATTCAACAGGTCCTCGTAGCGCTGGGTGTGCGCGCGTTCATAGCCAGCAACAGGTTCACTACCGTTGGTGGGGACACGGACATCCAGTTCGGTAATAGCTACGTGCATACCGAGATCTTCGAAGCGTTTGAAATTCTCCGCAACGGTATCGTCCAGTGGGGTGACCGCGCGTAGGTGCGACTGTGTACCCACACCATGTACTGGAACACCATCTGCTCGAAGCCGTTTTGCCAGTTCATAGTAGGCGGTTGACTTAGCGTTTACCGGCTCAAGGTTAAAATCATTCATAAATAGCAAGGCATCAGGGTCCGCTGCGTGAACCCAGTGAAAGAGGTCAGCGATGAAGTCTTCGGGCTCATCGGCGCAGGCTTTCAGGAAAGGATTCGTGTCGGTGCGTAGGCGTATAGGCTTATCAGCGGACCAGTCGGTGAGAATTTCATTGGTTACATCCCACTGGTGGATGCGTCCTGCGTAGCGGCCAACCACGGTATCAACGTGGTCTTTCATTACTCTGCGTGCGTCGTTGCACGTCCACGTTTTCGAATCTTCACGCACCCATTGAGGAACAGCGTGATGCCACAGTAAGGTGTGTCCTCGGACTTGCTGGTTGTTGTCCTGGGCAAACTCCACGATGGCATCGGCAGCGGTGAAGTCATACTGGTCATGCCCAGGATGGATATGCAGCCATTTCATCTCATTTTCAGGCGTGACGATATCGAATTGCTCTTTAACTGTCTGGCGGCGCTCAAGCGTATCTGCATCAGGTTCTTCCAGCAGTTCACGTTCGACCAAAACTGCGGTGCCAATAAGTGGTGCGTCCTCGTTACCGCTGCGTAAAGAATTATGTTGGGCTGAGGCCTGTGGCAGGCTGAATCCTGTAGTGACAAAAGCAATGGCGAGAGTGAGGAGCAACGCTATATTAGTGCCAAAAGTAGCACGAATCGTGTGGCCCTTCCCATCTTCCCGTCGCTGAGCTGGAACTATAATGTTCGTATATCTGTTATACACTTTTCCACAAATCTAGACAACTAAAGGGTCGAAAACTCAATTGATGATCCTACACCAGCTATCTATAGAGAGCCGTATCGATGAAGCTGAATCGAAAGAGCTGTAGTGAATAGCCAGCTGGTCACAACTGCACCCTCCGCTTCTCACCGTCCGCTGGAGGAAGTATGCTGCAGGGTGAGGCAGTTACGCAAGGTGCCACTGGCGTACAGGCGAAGATCCTCAGTGATAGCTACCGCCTGAAGGTGCGGCCTCTGCTCTACCTCACGCAGGATCTTGACGACGGGCTGCCCGAATAAGCGTGTGGTCCAAGTCTCCCCGTCCAAGGATCGCTCCGAGACAATGGTCAGCGAAATCACATCAGTATCGATCGGGTAGCCGGTGCGTGGGTCCATCAGGTGGTGAAAAGTGCGGCCACCAACTTTTAGGGTGCGCTGGTACACACCACTGGTCACCACTGACTGCGCCGGCAGGGTCAGCGCCCCCAGCACCTGCGTGTCTGGGTGTAACGGGTGACGCAGGCCAACGCGCCACAGGCCATCGTCCTGGTGCGGCGACTGACCAAAGGTGAGCACGTTGCCGCCCAGGTTGATCAGGCCGGAGCTCGCACCCCGATCCTGCCACAGGCCCACAATCCGGTCGGCGAAGTACCCCTTGGCCAGTGCACCAAGGTCGATCTTCATGCCGGGCTTGCGCAGGAACACCGACTGCCGTTTTGAGTCCAACTCAATACTTGATGGATCGGTGACCGCTAACGCCTGCTCAATCTCGTCTTGACCAGGCACGCGGGCATCATGAAACCCAATGCGCCATAATTGCACCAGCGGGCCAATCGCAATGTTAAGCCGCGAATCCTCCGCCAAGCTATGCTCCACCCCCACGGCGATCAGCTTGAACAAATCGGGGTGCACAGAAACGGCCCGCTGCCCCGCCTCCGCATTAACCTGACCCAGCTCAGAGGACGGATCGTTGGCGCTACACCGCCTCTCAAACACGCGCAGTTGGGCCACGGCATCGTCGATAAGCGGTTCCGGCGACGCAGCCTCAACCTGCAGATCGATGAAGGTGCTCATCATGTGCACGCGTCGGCTAGCAACGCGCACGATGGGCATCACCTTTATCCACCTTTATCCCCGGAACTTCGCAGCGTTGGTTCCGGCAAAACGGCCGAAGGTGAAGATGTCGGCCAAAGCGTTGCCACCCAGGCGATTACCAGCGTGGATACCGCCAGAGACCTCGCCTGCAGCGTACAGGCCAGGGATGGCCTGGCCACTGGTGTTCAACACCTCGGTCTGCGGGTTGATCTTCAGCCCGCCCATGGTGTGGTGCACCGCCGGACGCCGAGGGGTGGCATAAAACGGCGCCTTTTCCACTTTCAGATCAAACGCAGACTTGTGGAAGTCGGGGTCCACACCTGCATCAACGTAGGAGTTGTACTTCTCAATCTCCTCGACCAATACAGCCGGATCGACACCAATCTGCTCGGCCAACTCCTCTAGGGTGTCGGCGCGGTACAAGGTGCCGTCGTTACGCGCGACCTGCTGGTCCAGCTTCTCCTGGTTGGTGTTGAAAGCCGTCTTCTTAATCTCGTCGTCGGCGATCAAGAAGTAGAGCGTGCCGTTAGCGATTGCTGCCTGGGAGATCTCGTCGCGGCTGCCAAACTCGTTAACAAAGCGACGGCCCTGTTGGTTGACCATCACAAAGTTCGCAGGTGGGACCTGAAGGCCGGTAAACAGGGCGCCGGTCTTCGGGTCACAAGTAGGCAGCATCTGGATGAAGCCCATGTCGACGAGCTCCGCATCAGCCTGCAGGCCAAGATTGATGCCGTCACCCTGGATCGCAGGAGAGTTGGACGTGGTAGTGTCGTCGGCAATCTCCTCCCAGTATGTGTTGTACTGCTGCAACATCTTAGTGTTGGAACCGAAACCACCGGTGGCCAACACCACCGCGTTCGAACGCACGATATAACGCTGGCCATTATTGATCGCCTCCACGCCACACACGCGGCCGTCCTCGATGATCAGCTTCTTCACATCCATCTCGGTCTTGATCTGCCCGCCGTGGGCGGTCACCCACTTCTGCAGAGCATTGACATAAGCAAAGCCCTCGTTCTCCGTTGGCTGGTGGCCACGGCGCCACAGGGCACCGACCGGCATAGACACTTGCTCATAGTTGAACTCCACGCCGATGTCCTCAAGCCAATGCACTGACTCCAGCACGTTGTCAGTCAGCGTTTTCACCAACTCGTAGTCACCGTAGGTGCGGGTGCCGTTCAGGTCGGTTCGGCGGCCACCCAGGTAGGTTTGCATCCGGTGCCACAAGGTGGAATCGAAGAGATACTCCTTGTGCTCACTGGTGTCGTGACCGGCCTCAACCGCCTCGAAGTAGGCTTTGATTTCGGCTTGGGCTGCGTGGAAGTCCTCAAGGTACTCCTCGTCGATCGCGGACTGGTCGATTTCAAGCAGCTCCTTTAACGTGGCGTCCTCGCCGGGCAGCGCCGGGAACGTGTTCTGCCAGGTTGGGTCAGCTGCGTTCATCGGCCCACCGGTGCGCACGGTATTACCGCCGACCGACGGGAACTTCTCCAGCAACACAACCTGCTTACCATTCTGGATCACCGAGGCAGCAGCCGCCAGGCCCGCACCGCCACCACCGACCACAACCACGTCGGTCTCAAGCTCCACCGGCACAGCCTCCGCCTTCTTGTGCGGGCGTGGCCGGTTGCGCAGAATGTCAGGATCGGCGTTAGCCAACTTCACCGCATCAGCCACACCATCAAGCACGCCCTGGCTCGTGGCAGTTGCACCCGAAACAGTATCGATGTTTAGGGTCTGGCCCTCAATGATCTGCTCCGGAATGCGCGTAAACACCACATCGGCAATACCCTGAGTCTCACCAGAAGTATCAATCTGAATATCCTCGATACGGTCATTGCCCAAGGTCACCGTCATCGGCAACGGGCCAGAATAACCCATCGCGCTGACCTCATAAGTACCCGGCTCAAACTTGATGTCCTCCGGAATATTCAGCTGGTTCGCCACCGAAATGAAGCGAGTAAACCGCTTAATGCAGCTCTCCAAGAAAGCGACGGTTCCCTCGTCGATAAGCGATCCCTGATCGTCGAAAGCCTCATGCACGGAACCCAGAAGGAACTCGTTGCCCGGCATCACGGATGCGTCCACGCCAGGCGCGTCAAGGATTTGGCGGAGGTGCAGCTGCGCGCGCGACGAACCCTGGGTATCAAGGGACGCACCGACGATCATCACGGGTTTGCCCTCCAGCGGGTGCACGTCATGTGACATCCACTCAATGAAACTATTCAGCGCACTGGGGACGGAATGGTTGTACTCCGGCGTTGCGATGATCACACCGTCCGCATTCTCCAGCGTTGACGCGGCCGAGGCAATCGGTTCCTCGTGCGAAATGTTCAAGCTGGCGTCAAACATCGGGTAATCGCGTACCTCAAGCAGCTCGATGTTGAGGGTATCGGCGAAGTGGCGCTGGATAAACTGCAGCAGAGTACGGTTATAGGAAGTATCGGCGTTGGAGCCAACGATGCCAATAATGTTCATGGTTACTTCGCCCCTTCGGCGGCTGTGTGCTCGGTGGTTATGTGCTGACTGATGCTGGCGATGATGTCGGCGAACGCCTCGAACTCAGCGAACGTGGCCTCCAGCGCCTCCACATCAGCTTGGTTGACCAACGCGCCGGACTCATCGAATGCGGACAGTGAGTTGCTCAGCAGGAACTCCGCCGGCAGCACGCGTGCGCGCAGCAACGGGCTCGTCAGAATCTGGCGCAGATGATCCTGCGCGCGCGACGTACCCAGCCGCCCGTAGGACGCGCCAACGATCATCACTGGCTTTCCGCGCATGCTTTCCGGCGACCAACTGAGCCACTCGAGCAGGCTCTTCAACGGTGCGGGAATCGTGTGGTTGTACTCCGGGGTTGCGATGATTACGCCGTCGGACGCTTCGATCGCGTTAATGATGTCTTGGACTTCTGCCGGCACCGACTGGTTCTCGCCCTGGTCCCCGGTGCCGCTTGCTGGGCGGTCCCCGGCGGCTTTGAATGCGGGCAGCGGCCGGATCTCGTGACAGGTGATCTCAGCGCGGTCTTGGAAGTGGTTCGCGATGAAGTGCATCAACGTACGGTTGGTGGATTCGGTGGCATTATTACCGATAATCCCGGCAAAGCGCATTGCGTCTCCTTGATCGGTTGGTCAAGAGCAGGGCTTGTCGGCTGCGCCCAGTGTGGCTGTTTGCCAGTGAGTTGCGTTAACCCCACTCACTTTCCTCTAATACTACTATCGTTTTTCCTTATGGACTATGGCTGATGGTGCTCGTCTGCCAACATGCTAAGAGGTGCCGGGGCTGGCTTTTGCGCCTGATTCTTTTCATCCTGCTTCATCCGTAAACACCACTATAAAAGCAGTTTTCACTTTCCAATCACCTGGCCAACCCGAAAGACCTGTGGATAACTTTCACCGAGTTATCCACAGGACGACCTGGGAAAACGCAATTTCCAGAAATTTGACCAGCGAGGTGAGCCCAGGCGCGCTATGTTGAGATCTACCGGCACTTCGGGGGCGAAGCGCCGCACCTTCAACATCACAACACTCAAGGGGGATGACCTAGGAATGTTTACCAAAAATAGGTACTTTGGTCTTATGTCTACTAATACTTCCGTCAGTCTCGACGATCACTTCACGCAGTTTATTTCAGACCAGGTGTCTTCTGGGCGCTACCGCAACGCCAGTGAACTCATACGGGCAGGTCTTCGCCTGCTGGAAGAGCGGGAAACCTACTATGAAGCCATTAGGCAAGCGCTCATCCAAGGCGAAGAGAGCGGAGAACCTACCAACTTTGACTTCAATGAGTTCATTGCCGAAAAGCTAGCGTGAGAAATCTACGTTTTGCACCAGCTGCACGTGTCGACGTGGATGACATCTGGGACTATACCGTTAAGAAGTGGGGTGAGTCTCAGGCCGTCAAGTACGTCAAGAATTTGCATAACCGAATACGTAGGCTGCAAGAATTCTCTGCTCTCGGGCGGGACCGCAGTGACATCAGGGCGGGTTACCGCAGTATCGTCAGTGATCAGCACGTTGTTTTCAATAAAGAGGGGGAGGACTCGATCATCGTAGTGCGCATCTTGCATCGCAGGATGCAGATTGACCACCTAGCCGACTACTAATACGTACCAACAACTACCGGCACTTCGGGGGCGAAGCGCCACACCTTCAACATCACAACATTCAAGGGGGATCGCCATCATGGCGAATACAACAACCAAAGAAACTGCTGCTTTAGCCACTCTTTATGACCTGGCAGGCATGCCCACCGAGCTGATCGACGAGGGCATCGCCGATAGTTTTGAACTCTCACCGCTGACCGACAAAGATACCGCTTTGTTCCTTGCAGCTGTTACCATGCACCACCATCAGATTGATACGCAGGTGCGGGACATTATCCGCGACGCGTTCGGTTTCACACCGAACTTCCCTACCATTGAAAAGGCCTTCCAGGAGGTCACCGAAGTCTTACGGGCCTACCGGGCTGATTTCACTCCTTTGTATATGAATGAGCAGGACAAGGCATGGGTTCGTGGCATCCTTTTAAGTTCACCGGTGGTCACCAGCCTGATCTATGGCGGTCACGTCCAGGTGCCCATCACCGAGGTCACCAACACCAACCCGTCGTCAAGCGCGACACTGAAGCGCTACACACAGCTCCTCGTCGATGCATGCGATTTTACTGAGCATGACTTGCACGTGTGCCAGAACGAGATGTGGGAAATCGGCGCGTATGCTTCCGAGCGGTTTGACGGGCTTTTGCGCATGATTGATCGCGATGAGCCGCATCTTCCGTTGCATCCGTATGGTCAGCCAGATCCCCGTCTTGCACGCTGGATTGACAATAATGCACCTGAGTTGCGCATGTTTAACCCGCAGATGCAGCAAACGATGCTGGTAGCAGTGTTGGGGCGGGCTTACCTTGCCAGCGTGGACCCGCGGTGCGGCGGTGTCGAGCTCACGGATTACGCCCGGGCGTGTCTTGCGGATTCGCTGCATTACGCGCCCGGAATCCTGGATATGCTGCCGGTGACCATGCATGAGGATGAGGCGTCGATCGCGTACATGGACAACCTCATCGCGTACCTGGGCCAGTCGGAGGCCGCGCGTGCCATGGGTGTGCCCAGGGACACTGTGATGCATGAGCTGCACGAGTTGTGCCACGTGCCCGAGACTGCGTCGGCTGCGACCTTGCCCCGCGACAATTGGGCTGCGCGGGCCGTACTTGGGATTCAGCGCACGGACATTTGGGAGCTTGACGACGAGCCCCTCTCCCCCATGGGCCACATGATCCTGCGGAAGAGTCTTGCCAATGCAACGCGCGCGTACTGGGACAACGGGTACGCGGGGGGACCTGACCCATTGGTGGTGGAGATGGACTGATGCCCGCTGAGAGCTGGGAAAGGTAGCCTGCTTGTTATGGTCCGTTAGATGTGTTCGCAACAGTTTAAAAGTGATGCTGGCCAGATGCATGAAGACTCGGATGTCTCCATGGCCAAGATCGCTTCAGATCTCGGGGTTAACAGAGGATCAATTAAATACCAGGGTGCAGAAATTCGGTACCGGCCAGCCGAGCCCGACGTGCTGAAGAAGCAGACACCCTCGGTCACTGCTTTCTTGAAGCCTATTTTTTCAAAACTGATCCATCAGGCATAGTAATTGTGCACTCGTTAACATCGAAATAAGCCAGACCTAATTCTTTTGCCTTCTCGCGGGCGAAGGCTTCAACTTTCTCAGCGAGCCCGTAGCCAAACCAGCCATAAACATAATCAGCATCAGCTACGTAATCTACAAACAGGTCATCGTAGAGAAGAACTTCGTCTGAGGCTTCGATCATGGCATCGAGTTCTTCTTCGTCAGCCTCGTCGGGATTAAAAGCAGGGAATTTCTCGCTCAAGTCCAAGTAGAAATTATTAGCTCGTTCGGATTCTTCACCCCGATACGAAGGATCGTGCATCGCTCGATTCTTCCATTCAGCAACGTCCTCGTATGTTGAACACGGCACGGCGGCAGGATCGAACGCCATCAATTCCCAGGTCATAAGCAACTTCCTATTGTTCTAATGAAATGCTGGTTCCGGTCCAGTGTAGCCAATGTTTGCAAGTACGGCAGGTTAGCCGTGTTGGGTGATATAACTGTCGGTAAGCCGTTGGGCATTAGCGATTTCTTCTGCCACAGACCATTTGCCTGGTCGGCCTTCGGGGTTGGTGGTCCTGTAATCCTTCACAGTCAAGGATTGGACGTAGTCGCGGGCTTTATCCCAGTGCCCTAAATGAAGATACGTTAATAACGGGGCGTATGTGCTATTGATCAGTCTCCAGTATTTTCCGTCACCGATCTGGTCAGAAAAATCACTCTCAAGGCTGGCTTCAAGGATGTCAATATCAGGGCCGATTATCTTTTTGAGTTCATCCCACAATGGTCCTTCACCGGTTGCTTCTGCTTCATACATTGACGGCCACCCCCAGGTATCTTCGTTCATTGCTAGCATTCGTCCTGCTTCTTTCTTCGCCGGTACCGGCACACGCGAGGATTTCTCTCGTAGAGCTTGCTCGAAAGGGCCAAGCTTGGTCGAATACACTACCGCCCCAAGATCAACATCGACGTTGCCGCGTGGTGCCCATGTCGGTTCGTCCCAGAATTCGAGGATTATGTCCCCACCATCCAACGTTTTACGCCATTCACGCTCCCGTGTGCCCGTACCTTTATATCCGCGTTCAGCGAACCAGTCATCTAATTTCGCTAAGACTCGTGCCACACCCATTACTCCTTAATCAAATCTGTGAACCCCTACCATAACCATCGTCGAATCCCCGCTGCTGCCCGACTAGAGAACTTCGTGCTCACGTAAAAATACTCTCCTTGGAAGGCATCTGATTTCTCAGTCCTACCAGTGGGGCGCAGTTCAGTTCCGATGGCACCACCACATGAACTACCTGCAACATCGACCATTCAGGCAGTTCTCGGTCGCGGTGTGTGGGCCGAACCAGTCATGTGCAGCACGGCAGATTAGCTATGGGTGGTGATGTAGTCGTCCACAAGTCGTTGAGCATTAGCGATTTCTTCTGCCACAGACCATAACCCGTCGAACCCTTCGGTCCGACGAGTTCGATAATCAGCCACCGTGAGGCTCTGGATGTAGTCGCGGGCTTTATCCCAGTGCCCGAGATGAAGAGAGACCAACAACGGCGCGTACGGGCCGGGGGTGTATTGCCAGTATTTTCCGTCGCCGATGTGATCAGCAAAGTTACCGGCTAAATTAGCTTCCAATGTGTCAATGCCGGGGCCGATTATCTTTTTGTGCTCATCCCACAAGGGTCCGTCACCCGTCTCCTCCGCCTTATACATTGACGGCCAGCCCACAGCGCTTTGATCCAAGTAAAGCATGGCACCTGCTTCCTTTTTGGTGGGCACTGGCACCAGCGACGACTTCTCCCGCAGTGCCTGCTCGAAGGGGCCAAGTTTGGTCGAATACACTACCGCCCCGATATCGCCTGCTACAATCCCTTTGCTGCGGCGTTGAGGTTCGTCCCAGAATTTGAGGATTATGTCCCCACCATCAAGAGGTTTACGCCATTCACGGTGTCGTGTGCCCGTACCTTTATATCCGCGTTCAGCGAACCAGTCATCTAATTTCGCTAAGACTCGTGCCATAATCTATCTCTCCTTATTCATGATGTTGGTCGTCATTTCTTTTGTAGCTTTTCACCGTACTCGTCTGCGTGGCGTGTTGCTTCACCCGGCTTGAATTCATCAACAGAGTTAGGGCCGAACCTATCTTGCAGCGTAGCTGGGTCTGCCGTGGAGTATTCTTGTGATTGGCGAAGTCGTTGTGCTGATTCTTGGACAGTCATCGTGTCATCGACGATGACGGTGCCATCATCAAGGACTAGGCTATTTCCTTTGCGGTCCATTCTCACGGTGTGATAGAAGCTTTTACCTTCCTCGCCACCGAATCCAGGAATCGGACGGGACACATTCTTGCCATCCGGCCCCTTCTGATCCAGGTAGCGGTTTCGGACCCCAATTCCTTCGAGTTTGTCTTGTCCGGTGGCCCAGGTTGGGTCCTCGGTTTGGACTGGTTTTGGATTTGTGCCGTAGCGTTTTGAGTCCCAGACGATGCGTTTATCATCGTCTCGGTTGGCGTTGATCTCATCGCGGAGTGCTGCCTGAGGGGTTGTTAGTGTTGCGTCTCCAGTTTTGACTTCGTAGAAGTGAAGGTTGCCATGCTTGTCTTGGGCAACGAAATCCACCCTGGTCCGTGCTTGGCGATGGTTTGTTGCCCGGTCCTTAATATTCCTGGGCACATCACCACCTTTGAGGTAAACCGCCTTCCGGATGGCAAAGACAGACCTGCAAGCACGGCCGATTTTCCATCGCACCGACCATGCCATCCGGGCGCACCTGACCGTCGTACTCGCCACGCTGGCCATATCGAAGCATATCTACCTCACCACCGGGGTAACCACCCCGAAGCTTGTGGAATCTCTCAGCAAGTACCGACACGCACTCATCCAAGCAGGACACCAACGCTACGAACTACCACCCCAGCTCACACCCGAAATCGAGCAGCATCTCACAGCCCTCAAAAACTACAAATCGACGGACTAAGCCAAATTGTGGAAGTCGGGTGACATTCACACTGACTTCCCGTGACACTTTCTTCTTACCGTACGCATCAACAAGCACTTTGTTGAAGGGCGGGATGAGTGCTTGTCGATGAAGCTTGGCTGCCACCATCATCGGGTGCTGCCTCCACGGTGTTCTACAGTATCGACCGTTAAGATCGACCCCACCCGCAGTACGGTACCGACCCCATTACAGGCAGCGCAGAGCACTAGCCGTGTTGGGTGATATAACTGTCGGTGAGCCGTTGGGCATTAGCTATTTCTTCTGCTACAGACCATTTGCCTGGTCGGCCTTCTGGGCGGCGGGTGCGGTAGTCAGAAACTGTCAGGCCTTGGACGTAGTCGCGGGCCTTGTCCCAGTGCCCTAAATGAAGATACGTTAATAACGGGGCATAAGGGTCTTTGATCAGTCTCCAGTATTTTCCGTCACCGATCTGGTCAGAAAAATCACTCTCAAGGCTGGCTTCAAGGATGTCAATATCAGGGCCGATACGTTGTTTCAGCTTATCCCACAATGGTCCTTCACCGGTTGCTTCTGCTTCATACATTGATGGCCACCCCCAGGTATCTTCGTTCATTGCTAGCATTCGTCCTGCTTCTTTCTTCGCCGGTACCGGCACCAGCGAGGATTTCTCCAACAGTGCCTGCTCGAAGGGGCCAAGCTTGGTCGAATACACTACCGCCCCAAGATCAACATCGACGTTGCCGCGTGGTGCCCATGTCGGTTCGTCCCAGAATTTGAGGATTATGTCCCCACCATCCAGCGGTTTACGCCATTCACGGTGTCGTGTGCCCGTACCTTTATATCCGCGTTCAGCGAACCAGTCATCTAACTTTGCTAAGACTCGTGCCATAATCTATCTCTCCTTATTCATGATGTTGGTCGTCATCTCTTTTGTAGCTTTTCACCGTACTCGTCTGCGTGGCGTGTTGCTTCACCCGGCTTGAATTCATCAACAGAGTTAGGGCCGAACCTATCTTGCAGCGTAGCTGGGTCTGCCGTGGAGTATTCTTGTGATTGGCGAAGTCGTTGTGCTGATTCTTGGACAGTCATCGTGTCATCGACGATGACGGTGCCATCATCAAGGACTAGGCTATTTCCTTTGCGGTCCATTCTCACGGTGTGATAGAAGCTTTTACCTTCCTCGCCACCGAATCCAGGAATCGGACGGGACACATTCTTGCCATCCGGACCCTTCTGATCCAGGTAGCGGTTTCGGACCCCAATTCCTTCGAGTTTGTCTTGTCCGGTGGCCCAGGTTGGGTCCTCGGTTTGGACTGGTTTTGGATTTGTGCCGTAGCGTTTTGAGTCCCAGACGATGCGTTTATCATCGTCTCGGTTGGCGTTGATCTCATCGCGGAGTGCTGCCTGAGGGGTTGTTAGTGTTGCGTCTCCAGTTTTGACTTCGTAGAAGTGAAGGTTGCCATGCTTGTCTTGGGCAACGAAATCCACCCTGGTCCGTGCTTGGCGATGGTTTGTTGCCCGGTCCTTAATATTCCTGGGCACATCACTACCTTTGAGATAAACCTCTGGTTCAGACACCGTGACATTCACACTGACTTCCCGTGACACTTTCTTCTTACCGTACGCATCAACAAGCACTTTGTTGAACACTCTCTCGCCGTCACGGCCGAGCTGTGTGCAGGACTTGAGACCGAGCAAATCAATCATCATCGCGGGGTGGTCCACGTAAGCTTGGGCAGAAGACCATTTTGGATCGACACCGAGCGGGTCCTGTGCGTTATATACCGCTAGTTGCGGATGGTAGTAGCGGAAACGGTTGTAGGCCCACCCAGATTCCTCATCAAAGTATTGGCCGGCAAAAAGCAGTGGGCTGGACTCACCACGCCACTGGCGCTGGCCATAGGCAGTGGATATGGCTGAGCCGATCAATTCACCGGTGGCGCTGTCAATCAGGTGTTCTGGAGCCCCAGAAAGCCCCGTAGTCACCAATGCGGTCTGAGGGCAAGGGGAACCTAGAGTAATCTGCGCTACCACGTGCCCGTCGTGTGGGTCGCGTACCCACACTAGCGTTTCTCCAGCGTTGTTGTCGCTAGTGTAACCATCCTTTGTGTCATTGTCCGGGGGCGTGAGGGTGGCTTGTTGCGCGTAAAGCCGGTCACCCGAATAGATGAAGACTAGCCGTTCAAGGATCGTGTTGGTGCGTTTGTCGATCTTTTCTTTAGCTACACGCCTGCCAGCACCATCGTAGAGATAGCGCCACCCCAGATTCGGGTGGTCGGAGGAATCAAAACCGATTGGTTGAGTACTAGTGGGGTGGTAATAGAAATTCTTGACCAGTGGTTTCTGAGAGAGACGTGTGGTTCTAGTTGTCGTGACTCGATTAAGCCCGTCGTACTCCAGGCTGGTACGGCCTACTCGCACAGGTGCCGTGCCCCGATAATGTACCAGTGCATCATAGTCCGATGCTGCGGTCCCATCATCAATGGAATTTAACTTACCGGCTGCCGAAAAACCATAACTTTCAGTACTGCCACCATCTTTGGTAACACAGGTAAGGTGGCCTAGGTCATCAACCTCAAAACTACGATCACCACCCAACCCATCACGAATACCGGTAAGCACATCATCAGCACGCCACTGATATCCACGAGATGCAATCTCATTCGCCTGATCCCTATCAGCCCCGCGCCCACCGTGCATAATCGACTGCCGCACCAACCGATTCCGGGAATCATAAGTACGCTGTTCAACAAGTGCATTAACACGCAACCCAGCACGCTGACCAGTAACTGTAGTGTCGAATTCGAAGGTATCAAGCCACTGTTCATCGGCGTTGTGTCCACGACAAGACCGCAGGTTAATCGCTGCAGTGTCACCGGCACTATCGTGCGTGTGCACTGCGTTAATAACCTCTCCGCTGGGAAGGGTGATCCGCCGTTGAGTTAGCCTGCCAGCCGCAGTGTAGGAATAATGTATCTGTGTTTCTTCACCAGAGTAGAGAGTAACGACCTCAGAGAGGACACGATCCGAGTAGTCATCGTAGCCAAAGTCGATAGTGGTGAAGTCATTGCGCAGTGAGCTGAGACGGCCTAAGGCATCGTACTCATACACCGTTGTTTGACCGGGCTCTTCTTTGCGTAGCAAAAGTCCGGCCTGGTTGTAGGTTTCTATAGTTTCTCCCATCGGAGAGACCGTGGTTATGGTGTTGTCGCCTGGGGCGGCCAGATTGGTGCTGATTCCATTGAAGTCGGTTTGGCCGACGCAGTTACCGTCCAAGTCATAACGGAACGTCCACGAGCGGCCATCCGCATTGATAAAGGCCACCGGCTGCATCTGGCTGTTGTAATCAATTCGTGTTTCTGCGCCGGATTCATCAACGAGTTTCCACGGCTTATCCATGGCGGTATAAGACGTAACGGCGCTATTTCCTATTTCATTGATCCGTTGGATCTGGTTTCCTTCTCCATCGTAGACTGCGCGTTGTGTTGTTCCGTCCTGGTGAGTGACGTGGTTAGCCCAGCCTTCCGGGCTGTAGCCGATGCGGGTACTTTCACCAGCTGGGTTGATGATTTCTACAATAAGCCCACGCATATCTCGAACCAGTGTGCAGCGATGGCCAGCGTCATCACTTTGGGCTGTAACCAAGCCAGCATCGTTGCACTCGTAGATAGTGGCAACGCCGTCGGCATCCCGGTAAACAGTGGGGAAGATTCCGGTGGCGCGTATGTCGTACTCGTAGGTTTCGGTGGCACCGTCTGGATGGTGCACTGCGGTAGTGACTCCGAAATCATCAACATCGAAGGTTGTCACCCGCCCAGCGCGATCAATAGTCTTGACCGGCTGGCCCCATGGGCCTTCAACTGTGTTTTCTTCGGTCCCATCGTCATGCACGATGTGGACGGGGTGCCCGTAGTCACTGTAGCCAATCCGGGTTGTGTGGCCTGTCGCTGAGACGATGCGGGTCTTTTGATGCCACTGGTTGTATTCGAAGTTTTCTCGCCGTCCCGAAGGAGAGGAAATCTCCCACACATCACCTGTAGGAGTAGAACGGTATACGCTGGGGCGAACATCACCCAGTGTGTCATCTACCAGCAGATGGCCTTGCTCGGACAGGTCTGCCCATTCCAAGGAACCAGACTCCAAGGCGGTGACAATAGCCATTTCACGTGCGGAACGTGCGCGTGCCTCCACCTCTGCAACTGTTTCCTCCGCTGCTACTTCGGGGTCAAAATCACCAGCTGTCTCCAGCAGGACGCAGATCTGTCCACCAGTTTCCTCATCGGGTGCCCACACCAAGGCATTAGTGTGGGCACCACCCGAACCGGCTTGGGCAATAACTCGCCCGTGATCATCATAAATATGCAGGTAGTGAATGCCATTGCGGTCTGTCCAGCCGTTGACACGCCCAGAGTCATCATAGTAGTAGGACAATGATTTTTCATGGGAATTGATCACGCGAAGCAGCTCACCTCGTGGACCATACTCGTAGGTAGCCAGCACCAGCGGGTCTGCATCGGGATGAGTGTGCTCGTTGGTCAGGCTAATGCGGCTGACTCGCCCAACTATCTCATCCCATTCCAGATGCAGGGTGGAACCATCTAAGCGCTGAACTCTTTCGGCCCTGTTTGTCCTGGGGTTGTACTGCACTGACACGCTCATGCCTGTACGATCAACCAGCCCGGTAACACGATACGTCATGTAGCCGGCGATGACCGCGCCGACAGATCCAGGACGCACTCCGGCACCGAGGGGATCGCTTCCGGAAGATGCAACCCCATCTTCTATTGGGCCGAGCGGTGTTTGCTGGTTAGCGCCGACGGAAAAGCTCCAGGTAACAGCGTTTTCCAGATCGCGAACGCGGTAGGTACCGTCACCGTATGATAACCGCATCGCACGGCCATCGGCGCTGACTTCACTACCATCTGAGGGAGGTGCAGGGAAAGTAAGGACCGCACCATCTGCGGTGAGCATGAATACTGTATCGTCGTGAACTTCCAGGCAGACATCGAGCTCAGAAAACCACCCTGTGCCGAATGCATAGCTGCCTCCTACGTCAAGCAGCAAACTCGTGTTAAGAGTACGGGTGATAGTAAGTGGCAACGTGCCCGCGAGCCTGATATCTTCTTCTCGGTCCACCAGGGCTCCACTGGCCATGTCAATCGGCTCACCTGCTGCGGTACCACGGTTGCCAACAGTGGCATTCTGGGCATTGTTTGCTGCGTAAAGTGGGGCAAGTACCTGGCGTATTCTGTTTGTTTTACCGGTAACCAAACGCTTCATGATGCTGCCGTCAGCATTGCCGGTTGCCCACAAGGCTAGGTACAGCGCGGCTGCCCCAACCTGGGCAAGCGGGTGCGGGGCCATCCCCGCTGCATCTGCTGCATCGTTAAGGAAATCCGCGTGTCTGTCAAAGAAATTATCGATCCCCGCTAAGACATGACGTCGCCACCATCCAACTTTCGGCCAGTGTTGTTCTTTCTCGAGCCTGTTGATCAGAAGTCGGGCATCGTTCGCCCTCTTCTTCAGCTGGTTTTTGAGACCTGTCGCATCCCGCAGATGACCATTCCACGTCTCCATCAGACCTGACCACCGGTTTGCTGCGTCGTTCATGGCCGTAAAGAAGCCAGACTTAACCACAGGATCCGTTGCCGCCATGTATGCGGTTCGCGCGGCTGCCCATTCGTCAACCGCCAAGTTTACATTGGTGTGGGTAGTCCTGGCGGCCTCCACAATGACATCCATCTCCTGCAATGTGGATTCTAAAACGCCGCCGTATCCCTCCATTTCGAGGCCAACTTGCTCGTGAATGGCAGCCATGTTCTGAAGATAATGAGCGTACTCAACCTTAACTAGCTCACGGTAGTCCTCTCCTTCGCTGCCTTCGAAAGAACCCACATTGATATCTCTAAGCGATTCCGCACCGTCAGAGGCATCGTAAGCAAAGCGCCGCCACTTCACGGCTGTCTGGGTAATTGCGGATGGATCACCGCCAACATGGAATTCGTTATCAAGAAAGTTGATAAAAGGTGGAAGTTTCACCGGTGTCATTAGTATCTCCCCCGATTACTCTGCTTGAGCTGCATCAATAGTGTCTGAAAGCCCATTGAGTCCACTAGACATAATGTCATCGAAATTTTCGATGTCCGCCGCTATATCTACAGTCATCTCCTGAAGAGAAAATAAGTTGTCTAGGAGAGCTCCACGACTAGCAACCCATGCACTATTAAAAGAATTCACAGCGTCCATGACAACGTCGCCGGCTCCGGGGACATCATCAACTTCATCGCTGGTCAAATCCATTACGCTACCTTCGCTTACCGCAAGTATTTCGTACACAGAGTAGATGGTGATCGATGCACTATCGAGCTCTCCTGTGTCCACCTTGATGTCGTCGCTACTACCGAACCCAAACATGTTTATCTAACTTCTCCTTTTCTCATGCTAAAAGCAATCTGCCGCACCGTCGACGCGACGACGTCCGCGATGTCCTCAGCGGTGCCTATCCCCGTGACATCGAGCGACCACGTTGTCTGTGGGATCGCAACGACAGCGCGGGTTAATGGTTGGCTGTCGGTCTCATCTTTAGTGTCAGGTTTTCCTTCGGGAATCCAAGCCTGAACAGTGGTGTCACGCAGATCAACAGGAAATCCTTGGATCGTGTTGTCCAACGATCTCTCCTCTAATCCGGGGGCACGTCGCGCAGCCATCACGCTGGCCCCAAGGTTGGCATCGTTACGCCAACTGACATAAATTGCTGCGATTGCTGCGGTCACGCCGTCTTTAGTGATAGGTAGAAAGAGCGAATGGTGTGCTTGGGTGTGAATCGCCCGCTCTAGCAGGGCACGCAGGAAGGTCTTGTTGTCCTCCGCGTTTTTATAACCACACTGTTGAAGAAAATCTTCAGCATAACCAAAAAGCTCGTCGGTGTTTTCCCAAGGTGATAGATACTGCCAGTGCGAAGGAAGCACAATACTCCAAGAGAAGTCCGGTTCTGCAGGTGGTACGTCGGCAGCAGAGGAAACCTCAGACTGAGGATGATGTGTCATCTATCGCATGCTTCCTATCCGGCTGCCAATAGAAGTGCGTAACTCGGTATTTCCGTCGCTGAATTGATTAAGGCCGGAGACGACAATGGTCAGTTGAGATCTGATTCCTTCTGCCCCCGAGTTCCATTTGTGGATGAGGTCTTGGTATTCCTCTGACTCAGAACCGAGCCATTGGGCAGCCAACGAATGTACCTGGCGCTCTAGAGTATCCAACGTGCTGCGAATGTCAGATTGGACGTTCAGGATAGCTTGAACACTCGAATCACCAATTGAAGTAGTAAAGCTGTAAAAACGTGCCATTACTCACCACCACACTCCGGGGCCCATAAGAAAATACTCAACACTTCATGTCTACATTACTAACGCTAAAATTAAAATATAGCAACGAAGCAACCTAAAACAAGGCATCCGGAGCAAACATTCCGCAAGCGACGGGTTTAAGGTGATCATGAAGCCCTAATGAAACAACAATGACATCAACGTTCCCACAGCATTACATTCACCCTGTTCAAACGCATGATTCCACAGCTCAAAGCTCAACCCAATTCGACTGCGGAGAAAGGCAAATCTGAACGGTTAACACACCCAACGACCGGGGCGTTTCTCAGCTTCCGACAAGGCGTAAAGGCTCATGCTTAATCTTTCAACTCGAATCCGCTAGCCTAACCAGAACTAGTCCGCGATAACTTAACGTAGGCCACTACCTGAAACTTACACAGTGCTGCGCTAGCCCGGATTTTTATCGTGGTTTTGGTTGTGCGCTTTTACTGAGCATGACTTGCACCTTTGCCAGAACGAGATGTGGGAGATCGGCGCGTATGCTTCCGAGCGTTTCGGCGGGCTTACCTTGCCAGCGTGGACCCTCGGTGTGGCGGTGTCGAGCTCACGGATTACGCCCGGGCGTGTCTTGCGGATTCGCTGCATTACGCGCCCGGAATCCTGGATATGCTGCCGGTGACCATGCATGAGGATGAGGCGTCGATCGCGTACATGGACAATCTCATCGCGTATCTGGGCCAGTCGGAGGCCGTGCGTGCCATGGGTGTGCCCAGGGACACTGTGATGCAGGAGCTGCACGAGTTGTGCCACGTGCCGGAGACCGCGTCGGCTGCGACCTTGCCCCGCGACAATTGGGCGGCCCGGGTGATCCTGGGCGTACAGCGCACCGACATGTGGGAGCTTGACGACGAGCCCCTCTCCCCCATGGGCCGCATGATCCTGCGGAAGAGTCTTGCCAATGCAACGCGCCCGTACTGGGATAACGGTTATGTAGGCAACGGAAATCACCACATTTTTTAGGGGGAACAATGACAACTACAAATTCGACTACGACACTTAACAAACCGCTGTTTCATTTGGTGCAGTTAGCAGGCATTTTCACCGAGTTGGTGGATACTGGCTGCGCCGATGCGGTCAAGGCTCCCGCAGACGATCAAGAGCTCGCGTTGTGGTTGGCTGCGGCGGCCACCGTGGACGGGGAGATCGCGGAATGCATCCGTGAACCCGTGGAGCAGGTATTTGGCCGCGCGTTCACGGAGCAGGAGCTGCACGATGCCATCTCGAATGCTTTGGAGGAGCTGTCCACTTATCTCGATTGGTTTGACCAAGAACTTGATGTTGTGGACCTTTCGCCTAAGCATCGCCGCTGGGTGTTGGGGGTTGCGTGGGACAGTGCGCCGATGCAGTCGCTTGTCGACGACGGGCTGATCACTCCGGTCGCCGTGTCCACTACCTATACGAACCCAGAGGACGATGACTGGGACGAAGATGCCGATGACTACGACGAGGCTTCCGCACACCCTGCCCCACCACTCGCGGTGGCACACCGCCAAACTGTTCAGGATCTGCTTACTGCATGCAGCCTCCCTTCGACAGATGAGGTCGATCTGACTGAACTGCTGGCGGTTGAGAAGAAACTGAAACCTCGTCTTGTCTCCCTCCTTGAGGTGTTCAGGGATAACGAGGTGTACCTGGCTAGTGAGAGGTCGTCCCGGCGCAGCCCTGAGCTGCAGGCCTGGATTGATAAGAATGTGCAGTACACCGAGGGGCTTGCGGTTAATGCGCAATACAATGTGGCGATGGTGTTGCTGGCGATGAATCTGCTCGTCATCGACATTGACACTGATCGGCTTGAGGTAAACCCAGATCCCCGCGTAAGCCTTGATAGAGAATTCGCATCTGTCCGGCTTGCCTTCAAAGTGGTGCCGTTACTTTTCTCTGCGGAGGGCAGGCACTTGGGCTTGATTGATGCGGCGATTGCGTGTGCTGGCCCTCTGGCCGCTGCGAATGCGTTGAAGATGCCGGTTAACCAATTAGAAGGATGGTTTAAGCTCCGCATGGCGGAAGTCCCCCGTGTCGGCAACACGGTTGGTTTGCATCATTATTCCCTGAGTTATGTCGCCCGGCAGGTTCTGGGTATCCAGGTAGCACCACCTTTTGTATTCGATCGTGTTCAGCTCACGACGACGGGAAAGCTGCTCGTGCAGTGGGCGCTGAGGCGTTACAGCGGCCGCCTCACCGCGCTGTAACGGTGAGTCTGAGTTATGTGCTGGGTGTCCTTTCTGTCTTGGGTCTCTCTTTAGGGGTAGTGGACGAACGTCTGGCTTAGGTGTCCGCACCGTTCACTATTTCGAACACAATTACTATAAACAGGGGTAACTTCTCACTCGATGTCTGCTGTCTCATTATCATCTTCATTAGGACGTTTGGGAAAGAAAGGAGAGCAAGATGCAGTTCACTATCAATAGCTTCTCGTCGGATGAGCTTCAGCGTCGACGCCATGATCTGATAGAAGAGCTCGTCAGCGCTGAATATGCTGCAACAGGGGGAGCACCCTTGTCGATGCAGGATATTCATGATCTGGCTTCGCTTGGTCTCCTGTCTGTGAATGAGCGGAAGGCATACGACGAATTGCGTCGGGTAGAGCTCCTGCTTGGGGAATAGAGCATGAACGTTCTAGAGGAGCTCGCTGCGGAATTCTTTGATAAGACATGGAATCTCCTTGTCAGCGTACTTCCGCTTGATGAACAATTGGTGACTGCTCACGCAGATAGCAATCGAGATAATGGCACAGTCGTTTTTGAGCTGACGTTGCCACTTGCTTACAAAGGTGACGCTCTCGAGGACGACAATTTGCCTGAAAGTTTTAGCGACTTGTTTCGAGCTGTTATCCGGTACGTAATGTGCCTTGATACAACTGGTGAGTATCTGTCGGTGAGTCAGTCCAAGTTTGAACTTCGAGTACACACATCACCTGGTATTCGATTCGAATATGAACGTGGTAATACGTCTGCACCTGCTGCACACATCCACTATTCCGGTACGGGAGGGCTTTTGAGTCCTGTTTTGATGCGCAATTTTAGCGGAACTAAAGATCACCGGAAGAAGGGAGATATACAGAAACTGCACTTACCTGTCGGGGGTCGCCGTTTCCGGCCGTCGCTAGAAGAATTCCTGTATTTCTTGATTCAAGAATGCGGTTTTCGCGCAAGGGCTGGGTGGCAGAATGTTGTGCTAGAAAGCCGTGAGGAATGGCTCGACACTCAACTATCAGCTGCGGTGAGGGATAATCCTGCGGTTGCTCGTCAAGAGTTGGAACGTTTGGGCTACCTAGTCGAGCTGCCGGAGCACGGGGAGGTGCCTAAAGCCCGAAGGCTTGGCTGGTAGAAAGGGCAAGCTTGACGACGAGGTACCCAAGGCCGAGTGTGTTATGTCTAGGAACATTTTGGACACGGATTCTAGTGGCCTTTTGGCCATGCATTCCATTAGGTTCTTGGACATAACAGGCCACGCAAAACCAAAACGCCTAGCCTCTATCCGGGCATAATGAACAGCATGAGCCCTGCCCCAGTGATTAGCGCCCGAGGTTTTAGTGTGGTGTATCAGCCGCGCTCGAAAAACCCGGTCAGAGCACTCGACAATGTTTCGTTGGATATTTTCCCTGGTGAGGTTGTCGCGATTCTGGGCCCGAACGGCTCGGGTAAAACCACTTTCTCGGCCAGGTCCCAAACTAGGCGATCAGGCAAGAAAAAGTGGGTGCTGTGCAGCAGATCTCGGGTTTCCGCGACTCGCTTTTCGTGCGTCAAACCCTTGCCATGTTGGCTGCCACTTACACCGCCACGTATCTCACTGACAAGTGATGACACGTCCTTCACGCCAAGAAAACCTCTTGGAGACCAACGTGCGGCGTCGGCTAAGTGCCATGCTTACCGTGCACAGGGCCAGCTCAAACGTGACGTCCTGCGCCGAAGCGCGGGTGGAAAATCGGCTGAGGATCGACCGACTATGGCCGTTACCTGCAATCTTGCGCCTCGATTGCGTTACTAAACTTTTGGGTGATACCTGAAATTCCCTACGCCCCTTATACTCCAAGCATTAGGTAAGCCTAACCTAAAGCTTAAGAGAGATTGATGCAGAAAGGGGTTTCCATGACATCAACCACCGCCACTAGCCTCTCCCCTACACCTTCCACTGAGCTTCTATCTGTTGCCCTGCGAAACCAGACAGCTAAGGCGCACGAGGCCGCAGAGGGTTCAGCCTTCATGCAGATGCTGCTCAATGGGCAGCTTGATAAGGATAGTGTGGTGCAGCTTCACGGCCAGTACTGGGCGATCTATCCCGCGCTTGATGCCGCAATGGCCGAGGCTGCTGTAGCTACGTGTGCAGCCGCCATCTATGATCCTCGCCTGGAACGTACTGCCGCTCTCGAGCATGATTTGCACGCTATGTGCGGGGATGCGTGGCGGGACGAGATTGTGATTACTCCGGCGACGAAACGCTACGTTGAGCGTCTTGAGCAGTTGCGTTTGCAGATATCCCCGTTGGTCATCGCGCAGCATTACGTGCGCTACTTAGGTGATCTGTCTGGTGGGCAGGTGATTCGCCGCTGCTTAGGGCGCGACTACGGTATCCCAGAATCGAGCTTGACGTTCTACGATTTCAGTGCAGTGGGAAAGATCCCTACGTACCGCAACCAGTACCGGCAGAAGTTGGATGAGCTTGCGCTTAACGACGAGGCGCGTGCTCGTCTCGTGGAAGAAGCGCAGTATGCGTTTCGGCTGAATCAGGAAATGTTTGCGGACTTGCAGCGGGTATCTCACTCTCAGGCCTAGGTGGTGGGCTGGTCGTCGTTACGCTTGTCGTGGCTGACGCAACCCACCACGCTCCGGCGCTGATTAGTCCGATCAGGGTTGCACCGGTGAGCTGAAAATCATCGGGTATCAGGAAGAAGCCAAGCCCGACAAGCGCGATAATAACTACCCACACGATGATCGGCCGCTTATTTGAGGGTGACTTAACAGGTGGCGTGAGCATGCTGAGCACGGCTAAGGCGAGGGCGGCGATCAAGGCGATGATGACGTTGCCAAGGAAGGCGCCTGCTGCGAGGATTCCGACAGTAACACTGGTGAGAAGGCGTAGCACGGTGAAAGATCTTGTGTCGCTGGGCTCTGACATGGGTGCTCCTGAGGCGGATTGAGATGCGTGACAAAAACTCAATTGTAGGTTAGGCTACCCTAACACATAGGATGATGTTGATATAGAGGATGGTACGAATGCGACGACTTCATTTTGCCCGCAGATCATTTCGCGGCGCTATCGTCGCTGCGTGTGTGGCCACATTAGCAGCGTTTTTCTCTCCAATTTCGCCGGGGATTCCCCAGGCACACGCCGCCACATGTGAAGTAGGCGGGGAGTTGCACTGGGGCGTAAAGGAATCCTTCCGCAACTACATTTCAGGGCGCATTGCCAAAGGTGAATACACAGCTCGTGACGGGGCCGTTGACGCTGGCAGCCACTTCGTATTCCCGGTTTCCGGATCGCGTGTGATCAGCCAAGCTCAAGGCGAGGTTGATTTCGATGGCACCTTGACTTTCTATGGGCACAAAGGTTCGCTAGACATCACTCTGACGGACTTCGGCCTCAACATCAACGGATCCACCGCGGAGCTCACTGCGGACTTCACCACACGTAAATTTACAGGCTTTAACCCCGGAGTAATCGGCGAAGAACAAACGGGCGATGATGCCGTGATCGTTACCGTGCAGTTGGACAGCCCTGCCGATTTCTATGGATCTGAAATCTCACTGAATGGCATCACCACCCTGGGTGATGGTGGCAGAGTACTATTCGGCGATTTTTATGACGCAAACGAACGCCTAGACAACACCGGCGGTGCGCTCACGGTAACGGGCTGCGATGCTTCTTCGGTAGGAAAAGGAGGCTCCGGTGGAAACAAAGGGGGCGATCGCGGCCAGACCGATTCCGGCGCCACCACCGGGGTGGCCGGTTTGTTAGGGGGTCTCAACGACACCCTTGTGGAGGTCAACGGATTGTTCGTGAATACGGACAACGTGATCACTAACGGTGAAATACTTTATAACCGCAGCGCTCCTGGTTCGGCCAGCACTAAAGGCACCAGGGGCACGGCAAAATCCACAGCGTCCCAAGCCTCTCAGACAGCCTCAACATCTAAGACCTCGGGTGGCTCGCAGAACAGCGGAGATAACAGCAACAACTACGCAGGATCACGAACCTCCGGAAATAACACAAGCGGAAATGCTTCGACAAAGGCGCCGACAAGCGCTGGGACCTCCGGCAACTCTGGCGGGGGTGGCAACACTGGCGGAGGCGGCACCCTTGCACAGGCAGCACGGGGAGCTGCGGGCTTGGCGCCGGCTGTCACAGACGATCTTTGTAGCGCTGAATCTTCACGTGGCATCGTTAGCTCGCAAGCCCAGTGGGGAGTGCGGACGTCCTTCCGGAGTTATATCCGAGGAACGATCGCCAATGGCGGCTGGAACCTTACCGGGGTGAGCTTCAATAATGACACCTTCAACTTCACTGGTACCTCAGGCGCTGTTGATCCAGCGACTAAAACCGGCACCATTATGTATCCCGGAACAATCAACTTCTACGGTCATGGGGGAATTCTAGACACCACGTTTAGTAACATGGAGATTCAATTCTCCGGCAATTCCGGACAGTTAATCGTCGATGCGCAATCGAACAGCGTAGAAGGTATACCCAAAGACTACGGGCGTGTGGCGCTAGCAGATCTCAGTTTCAGCTCACTCGACGTGAATGATTCTTCTGCCTCAGGTCAAGCGCAGGCCTACCTTACTGAAGCAGGGGCTGACGCATTTGGTCAGTTCTACCCCGTCGGCGACGCACTCGATCCCATAAGTTTTGACGCACAACTCGGCGGACCTCCTTCCTGCGTCGAAGGCCAAGGCACCGCAGCAAGCCAAGCAGGATCTGGAAGCTCCGCCGATAAGGAAGCTGCAGCAAAGCTGCGTGCCGGCGGAGTCGGAGCAAACGGTAGCGCTGGCGCGCCAGGAGATAAGCCCGGAGCAAAAAACGATCCGGCGAACCCTGACAATGCTCACCTGGCGCACTCAGAATCGTCCGAAGAAGGCGACGGCGAAGACAAAGGTGGTCTCTTCCGGATTAAGAACAGTGCCAGCGGCGAAGGAGACGAAGGTTTGTGGAGCGACGCTAACATTGCTCGGCTGCTCATGATCATTGCATCACTCGGTGTCGGGGCGTTCAGCACCATGCGTTCACTCCGCGTTTTCTAAGATCACCTCGCCCAGAAACACGAAGAAAGAAACAGAATGATTCTCCTGCAACGATTCCGTCGGTTGATGGTGGCAGCGGTCGTCGTCACGTGCCTGCATGTGACGGGATGTGCGAGCTGGGATTCAACACCGCAGTCCACCACCGACCAACTCGCCTCTGATCTGCGGGAGCAAGGCACAAGCACGGCACCCCAACAAGGCCTTGCGCTGGTTGAGGAGCTGGCAGAGGTGGAACCGATCGAGAATCAACCGAAACAGCAGTTGCCGGTTGAGCTTGTCGACGCCGATGGCTACAACGTCTCCATCACAGATACCTCACGTATTCTGGCGCTCGACCTCTACGGAACCTACACGAAAACACTGCGTGGGCTAGGTTTCACTGACAATATTGTGGGAAGGACGGTGAGCTCCACGGAGGCGTCGTTAAGCGACGTACCCGTGGTCACCCAAGGCCATACCTTGAACGCGGAAGCCGTGCTCAACCTGCAGCCAACACTGGTGATAGTGGACCACTCGATCGGCCCACCGGAAGCGATCGACCAAATCCGGGAAGCCGGGGTGACTACCGTGGTGATGGAACCTACTCGATCGCTTGACACGATGGAACAAGACATTCTTGACGTAGCAGGTGTGATGGGCGTGCCCGAGGTGGGCGAAAAGCTGGCGCAACGCAGCCGCGATGACGTGATCACTGCGCAAGAAACCATCGCCGAAATCCGCCCCGAAACCCCACTCAAGATGGCGTTTCTGTACGCTCGCGGAACCGGTGGTGTGTTCTACCTGCTGGGGCAAGAAACAGGCACACAAGACTTAATCGAAGCCCTCGGCGGGATCGACGTAGCCACCGAAAATGGTGTGGGCGCACCACGTCCGGCGACACCCGAGGCACTCGCGGAAGTAAACCCCGAAGTGTTTGTGATGATGAGCGGCGGACTCGAATCCACAGGCGACCTAGAAGGGCTGCTGGCCCGGCCAGGGGTGAGCCAAACCATTGCCGGGAGCAACCAGCGCGTGCTTGCGCTTCCCGACGGTGACTCTTTAGCCTACGGCCCTCAAACCGGCGAACTGCTCCTGCGTGCAGCACAAGAGTTGTACCAACCGGGCGCTGCGGATACTGAAGACGCAGGCAGGTAGCGCATGGCTGAACATGACACGGCTGAAGGCGGTGTGCCTGAAAGTGGCGTGTTCAAGCGGAGGCGCACCAACCGCATCATTTTTCTCGCGGTGGTTGCTGTACTGATTGTGGCCGCAAGCGTGGTCTCAGTATGTATTGGGCAGTATCAGCTTGCGCCAGGTGAAATTTGGCCACTGTTGCGCCAAGGCCCGATTCACGCGCAGCAGCCCGGCAACCTGGATGCGTCGGTGTTGTGGCAGATCCGGCTGCCTCGCGTGGTGTTAGGCCTGCTAGTTGGTGCGGCCCTGGGAGTGGGTGGAGCACTGATGCAAGCTGTGTTTGCCAACCCGCTGGCAGAGCCCTCTGTGATCGGTGTGACCAGTGGCGCCGGGGTTGGTGCAGCACTGGTCATCGTCGCAGGCAGTGTAACAGGCGCAGCCGGATCGGCCGGTGCAGCCGCCTTGAGCACTGTGTCGGTCCCGGCGGCCGCGTTCATCGCGGGTCTTGTAGCAACAGCAGTGGTGTATCAACTTTCGCGGATAGGCGGACGTGCCACCGTGGTCACCTTGATCTTGGTGGGTATTGCCCTGAACGCGGTGTGTGGTGCGGCGATTTCGCTGTTGATTTTCCTGGCGCCCACTACGGCGCGCGAGCAAATCGTGTTCTGGCAAATGGGCACCCTTGCTGGGGCTACGTGGGAACAAACAGGGATTGTGGCAACGTTGACACTTCTCGGCATTGTGGGTGCGCTGACCGTAGCATCCAAGCTGGACATTTTGGCTTTAGGTGATGCCGCTGCCCAGCATGTGGGAGTTAATGTGGGCCGGTTGCGCATGGTTGCCATAGCCCTGTCCACCCTGCTAACCGCCGCCGCGGTGTCTTTTGCGGGGCTAATCGGGTTTATTGGATTAGTTGTGCCGCATATAGTGCGTACGGCGCTGGGGCCTTCCAATAAGGTTTTGGTGCCGGCGTCCGCGCTCGGCGGGGCTTTATTGATTGGGGTAGCGGATATCTTTGCACGGACGCTGATCCCGTTTGCGGATATGCCGATCGGCATTTTCACCGCCTTGATTGGCGGCCCCACATTCTTCTTCCTGTTGCGCAAGATGCTGCGAAAGAGGCAGCAGCTATGACGATTAGAGCAGACAATGTCACGGTGCGCCGTGGGGGCCGCGACCTCGTCCACGGTGCTTCCTTCACTATTCCGGCTGGCGCGATCACCGGAGTGATTGGGCCGAATGGTGCTGGTAAGTCCACTCTATTGGCAGTTTTGTCTGGTGATGTCCGGCCGCAATCCGGCGCTGCATGGTTTGGTGATACTCCTGTGCTAAGCCTGGGTCCGCTTGAACTTGCTCGTCGGCGTGCGGTGATGTTGCAGGATGTGAATATCGCTTTTTCTTTTTTGGTTCGCGATGTGGTGGCGATGGGTCGCACGCCGTGGTCTGGGACACCACATTCGCTTGACGACGAAGCCACCATCGACGCAGCCCTTCGCATCGCGCAGGTGGAGCACTTGCAGGATCGGGACGTCATGACACTTTCTGGTGGTGAACGTGCCCGCACTGCTTTCGCCCGCGTGGTGGCGCAGCGTACCCCCATTGTGCTTCTCGACGAGCCGACAGCCGCAATGGACATCGCCCACCAGGAACACACTATGGCCGTTGCAAAAGCCATGGCCAGAACTGGTACGACTGTGGTGATGGTGGTGCATGACCTGCAAGCGGCTGCTGCTTATTGCGACTATGTGGTCTGTTTAAAACAGGGCAACGTTGTGGCAACTGGTGCCGTTGATGAGGTGCTCACCCAAGATATTTTGTCACAGGCGTATGACTGGCCCATTGGGGTCGCGCCAAGTGCGGGCGGTTCTCTGGTGATTAGTGCGCAGCGGGGAACCGTCGATGCCAAGAATTATGACTTTAAAAGCCTTGACCCCCACCACGATTGGTGTTAGGTTAGCCTTGCCTTACACAGATTAACTGAAAGGACTGTTCATGGCTCGTACCGCACTTCTAGCAGGCACCGTCACCTCTGCACTGATTCTCACAGGCATCACGGTTCCGGTTGCCACTGCCCAGGAAGCAACGAACCTTCCCCCCATCGTGGAGGGCACCGTCAACTGGCCAATCAAGGAGTCCTTCACCAAGTACCTACAGGGATTTGCCAAGGGTGAGATCTACGCCACTGACGGTGCGACGGCACTGAAGAACGCGGATGGCAAGGTCAACAATTTCGCCTTCCCCGTCGACACTGATGATTCCAGGCTGGATGCCAACGGCAATGGTGTGATCGAACTTGATGGTGAGCTGCAGTTCTACGGCCATAAGGGCCTTGGCGAAAACGGTGGTTGGGGTCTGGACTTAAACTACGAGGATGTGAAGATCACCATCACAGACGGAACCAATGCCGTGCTGACCGCCGATTACACCGTCAAGGGTGCATTACCCGGCCAAAAAGACAAGGGCCCACAGGCTGCCGATGATGCCCCAATCATGTCCTTCACCCTGACCGAGCCTCTAAAGCCCACCGCTGACAAGGCCTTTGAACTGACAGGTTTGATCCCCACCGTGGAACAGGGTGGGCAGGATTCGCTGATGGGCTACGACAAGGGCGACAAGCTTGACGATGGTGCCATTGACGTCTCTGTGAAGTTTGGCAAGGCGCCTGAGAAGGGCGACAAGCCTGGTGACAAGCCTGGCGATAAGCCTGGTGACAAGCCTGGCGATAAGCCTGGTGACAAGCCTGGCGATAAGCCTGGTGACAAGCCGAAGGAGGGTTCGTCGGCAAGCCCTGGTGTCATCGCTGGCGGTGTGATCGCTGCCCTGCTGGCCGTTGTGGGAATCATCGCTGCTACCCAGCCTGCGCTGGTGCAGCAAATCCAGAACTTGCTGTCGGGCATTCTGCCAAAAGCTTAAGTAGGCGAACTTAATGAGCCTGCTTTCTGTAGACTTGCCATCACCCGTGAAGGTTATCGCTCCCCGACGCGGGCGGGTGGCAATGGTCGTCGCCGCTACAGTGGTAACTTCCTTTACCATCCAGCCACTAGGTGCTGCGGAACCGGCTGGGGCGGCGACCGTGAAAAACGCTGAACACACCGCCGAGACTTCTTCGACAGCAGAAGAAGCATCCTCAACCGAGGATGGTTCACCTGCGGACCGCTTCATCACTGCACTATCGCTCGTTATCGCAGTGGTGGGGATCACGGGGATGTCTGCGGCGCTGATTTCAGCGATAGTTAATGCAGCGGCGTCCATGGCCCCGCCCGCCATACGGGTCCCGGACCTTCCGCTTCCTTAGCATCGATCCGCGCCACAGCTGTCTTCTTACTGTGTTCTGAAGCTGTGGCGCGGATCGCCTTTGTGGCAGCCGTTTGGCATGCCGGCATCTATGAGCATGCCCCGCCTCAACCATTCCCCAGTAGTACTCTATTACGCTGAATCCTATGATTACAGGCGCGTTGAAGTCCCAGGTGGACAAAATCTGGGACACTTTTTGGTCGGGTGGCATCTCTAATCCCACTACGGTAATTGAGCAGTTCACCTATCTGTTGTTCATCAGGCAGCTTGATGAACAGCAAAATGAGATCACGTTGCGCAAGCAGATCGGTGACCCGAACGCGCCCGACGATATTTTCGCCGAGGATCAGCAGCATCTGCGTTGGTGTAACCTCATGCAGCTCAAGGATGAGGAGCTCAAGCAGACCATTAATGATGAGGTGTTTCCTTTTATCCGCACGGGCCTGGGCTCGGAGGGTTTCGCCCGCCATATGGCCAAAGCGTCCTTCGGCATCGACAACGAGGGCACCCTGGCTAGTGTGATGCAGCAGATTAATGATTTGAACTTCACTAACCGCGACATAGCCGGCGACCTGTATGAGTACATGCTGTCCAAGTTGGCCACCTCGGGTACTAATGGGCAGTTCCGTACGCCTAGCCACATTATTGATTTGATGGTGGCGCTGATGCAGCCCACCCCGCACGACAAGATCATTGACGCTTCGATCTTGGACTGGATACAAATTGGCAGAACCTACGCGTTCGCGGCGTAGGGGGTAGCTTTGAATCAATGGAGGTGCTACAAGAATGACGGGTGAAAAAGACAAAGAAATCGCAAAACGCCTTGATGCCGAGGCGATCCAACAGTGGGTTACAAACAGCTTCGAAAAGGTCCTTGAGGCGCAGCTCCCCCTTGCTACCAACACCGTCTCCCGGCTAAGACGGGTGCATCCAGACAAGACCCCCGAACAACTCATCAGTTTTTAAACAAGACGTATTTGAGCCTGGTGACAAGTTTTGGTGCAGGAGCTGGAATAGCCTCGGCTGTTCCTAATGGTGTTGTTCAAATCCCTGTAGCATTCACGGATTTAGCAGCCTTCTTGGAGGCCTCCGTGCTGTATGTGCTTACTCTGGCTGAAATCTACGGGGTCAATGTGGAAGATTTCGAACGACGTCGGTTCCTTGTGATGACGGCACTGCTTGGAAACTCAGGTACTACGGCAGTTACTCAAGCTCTGGGAGAGAAAACAGTTCCCTATTGGAGTAAACAGATCATCAATGCAATCCCAATGCAAGCGATTGATAAAGTGAACAAGGTCCTCGGGCCTCGCTTCATTACGAAATACGGTGCAAGGCAAGGAACCCTTGTTCTGGGTAAACAACTACCGCTCGCTTTGGGGGCGGTAGTTGGTGCAGGTGGGAACGCCGCATTCGGATACTTCGTCATTCGATCGACGAAGGGAATGCTAGGTGCCCCGCCCGAAAACTGGGAACGATCCCAAACTGATGTGGGAGAAGATCTGGACGTATACTTAGGGGACGAATCACCAACAGAATCGGAAACCACGTAGCGGTTCCGAATTCTGTTTATGCGGTAATGAATACTTATGGTCCCATCCCCGAAGATGTAGGTGATGGTGCCATCGGCCTCTACTTCGGCGTGGTCGAGGAGGGGGTGCCAGCGGAACGGGCTGTATTCGATCTCTGGTTCTCGGCCGGGTTTGGTGAGTTGTTGCTGGTAGTGCTCGTAGGCACGATGCCGGGTCTGCCAGTCGTTGATTTGGTCGGCGACAATCTTGTGGACGGTAATTTAGCGTGAGTGCTGTTCGGCTAGTGCGTTGAATCGCTCACACAGAAGCTCACCAACGTCCAGGGGCGGCGTTGATGGGTGGTGAGATGCTCAGCATCTTCGCGAAGGCGACTTTGATGTGCTGATCGGTCAGGTGTGGCGTGATCGACCAAGATGCGCTGGGCTGTCAAGGATCTACATGCAGGCCAAGCGGTCCGCGCCCGACGTAACGATCGGGCATCGGACATCCAAGGATTCGTAGACGCATTCTAACCCGGATTTTTCATGGGGTTAGGGTGTGGTGTTTGTGGGGTTGGGTAAGGCCGGGGTGAAAGGTAAGACACTGACTAGACACATCAATCACTACACAATCTCATATCTGTCATGTCAGGTGTCACTGCTCTCATATCAGGTATAAGTGTCATCATGTCAGGTTTTTCAGTTCTCATTATAGTTTTTTCCTGCTCTCAGTGCCGTCATGTCAGGTTTCACTGCTATCATGTCAGTTATGCGCGCAGACACTGTTGCTAATGAGGAGAGTCACGAACCCCTTTTTGGACTCTACGACTTAAGTGCGGAACTTGAAAGACTTCGGCGAACTGGGAAAGACAATGAGCGTGTCGAGGTAAAACGTTGCGCCACGAAGGTAGATAAGAGCTTTTGGGAGACAGTCAGCGTATTTGCAAACACAGACGGTGGCCTCATTCTTCTCGGACTCGACGAACCATCATTTACCCCCACTGAGGGATTTGATTTCGAACGAGTCCAAAGTCAGGTAACAGGAGGACTACGAGACGCTGGCCAGACCGAACCGAAAGTAACTCCGGTACCAGAGCATCGGATCGCTTCAATCACCGTTGACGGGACTGAAGTTCTCGCGCTCCGAGTAGAGCCAATGTCTGATTCCCCGCGACTTCGCAAACAGATGCCATGTTTTGTCAGCGCCAAGCAGATAGCCAAAGGGAGCTACAAACGGGTCCTCGACGAGGATCAGCTGCTCAATTCGTACGAGATCTACAGTTTGAGCCACCGGTTCGAGGAAGACCTCACCGACCTGCAACCAGTTGCCGACGCTACGATTGAGGATCTTTCGTCGGAACGCATCGAAGCCCTTATTCGACGGCTCACCTTACTCGGTTCCCGCGTGGCGGACGATACATCGTCCACTGAAGAGATACTGACCAGGCTAAAAGTGATCAACCAGGGGAAACCCACTCTTTCCGGCGTACTAGTCTTTGGCCGTTATCCGCAGCAGTTCTTCCCGCAATACTTCATCGATGTCACTACACATCCTGGACAAGAAAAAGGCATTGGGGACGGGGGTCAGCGTTTTCTGTCGAGAAGACGGTGCGACGGCTGCATGCCGCTGGCTATCGACGATGCACTCCAAGCGGTCCTCAAAGAACTACGAACACAATACGTAGAACAGGACGGAACTATCCGCGAACAGAAAGAAGTGCCCCCGATTGCTATTCGAGAGGCAATCGCCAATGCCGTAATGCACCGGGACTACGGTGAATACCAGAGGGGCCAACAAATCGCGGTGGACATCTACCCCGACCGCATCGAAGTAACTAGCCCCGGCGGTCTATGGTCTGACCGCACCGAAAGCAACATCGTTGATGGCCGGTCTGTGTCGCGGAATACTGGGCTTGTAAACCTGCTCAGCTATGTCATTGATAGTGACAGTAAACAAGTCGCAGAGAACCAGGGCAGTGGAATTCCCCGCATGTTGAAGGCAATGCGGGAAAGCGGGCTACCGCGCCCAGGCTTTAAGGACGAGATTTCGCAATTCACGGTGACACTTCCACGGTTCGGAATATTCACGCATGAAGCTCAGCAGTTCTTAGAGACTTACGGGCACGGCAGGAACGATCTGCAAGATATTGCTCTTATCCTGGCGAGTGATTTAGGAGCTGTCTCACCACAGAATCTCCGTAAGCAACTAGGGATAGACAGTGATGATGCCAGGGCAGAACTCCGTGATCTAGCCAGGCAGCAGTTGCTCCACGAAGTTTCCCCGGATCACTTCGTCCTTCCAAAAGCTGATGTACCGGAGGGGACACCAGTTGCAATTCTTGAGGTGCTTGATCACGATAAGCCACTAAAGACTAAAGAGATAGCCCAGTTAACTGATCGGTCTCCTGCAACAATCCGGACCCACCTTCGCGAACTCGTGGATTCCGGATTGGTCATCGCGACTGCCCCTCCCACAAGCAGAAACAGGGCCTATCTACTAGCGCGTCCGGCCACCTAAGACCCCAGGAATGTTACCTGTATTCATTAGTGCCGTCAGCCTGTCACTCTGGTCCCGATGGACCAAGCCCCACCGCCCAGCAACTTCGCGTTTGTGATGCCGGTGTGGCCAGCGCTGGGCAGTTCGTGGTTTTTGTCACTGCTGTTTGTGTGCTGATCTGCTACAGTACGTGGTGTGTCGACGGGCACGTAAGCAACAAAACGAGGGAATCACGTGCTACTACACGTAATCCCCTCTGATTGACCTAGGAGGTCATCCAGTCGCTGATCTTGTGGATCAAATCCACAAGCAACTTGGATGCTACTCCGGCCAGAACCCGCTTAGCGAAGGCAATCGCCGAGCGGGTTCGCTTCTTTCCATCGTCGGGGCTAGGCCCAGAACTAGACACCACAATTTAAACTAGGTCCCAGACATCGTTTGCATAACGTAATTTTTGAATGCTGGTGTATCGCTGTTTCCGAACAAACGCGGAGCTCTTCCCTTTGCGCTTATTCAGCAGTGGCTTATCGATAGAGACGTGAGACCGGCCGTCCTTTGAGAGCATGAATACTTGATACCGTCCTCCAGGCCATAGTCCGCTGTTAATTCCGTCACGCATGATCTTTCCTAGTTGGCGCTCGTCTCGGTTAGTACTCGCCTGTAGCCGAGCTGCCTCAGCGCTGTTCCAGAGAATATTGTCATAACGCTTTTTAATTCTCGGGATTTCGCGCTTCACTTCTCGGTCAGCATAAAACGCCATGTGAGTGACATTCTGGAAAAAGCGCCCTGCCTGACATATGTAAGCATGTGACTGCTGATAGAAACCCCAAGCGTCACTCGCTGGTACGATAACCGTGTCCAAGGCGATAGTGGAGGAAGGTCTTTTAGCAACAACCGCACGAGTACGATCTGTCTTCTTCATCCACTCTGAAGTATCTTTATTTATCAGACTAGCGAGCCTAAAAACAGCCTCCATTTCGAAGCCGATGTCAACCTTGAGAAGAGAGTCATGATGGGCTACCCGATTACGAAACTTCCGTATTTGCTCTACAAGCGCAGAAATTTCCTTGCGGTTGCCTGAACTATGAGGAAAAGCTCGATGTAAAGTTTGGCGCCACAATTCATCATGTTTCGATCCGAACCAACCTGACCAGAAGCCGAAAGAGAGACCAGCTACTATTTGGTCACGGGTTTCTCGTCCTAATGGGCGCAGTCGTGACCGGACGGTTTCAATATTCTCGGCTTGAGATGTGTAGTAAGGGGGCAAAAGAAACCAGGGAATTCCCCTCGCTGCTTCGTTCACTTTGTCAGATAGCTGAGTGTCCACCGCGTGGCGTAATAAAACCTCGAGGTGGGCCAATTGCTCCAAGGCAGCACCGGCCATTTGGGCATTCCACGAATACAGCTGGAGAGCTACGGTCTTGTCTCCTTGGGCTGCATCCATGTAAGGCTTTACGCGTGGTTCCGAAAAACCTTCCAGAACCGCCTGCTCGTGTTGGTCTTGTGTCTCCATAAGGAAAGATGCTACGCTGTTGGGCGAACGCCCCAGTGTTGCCTCTTTCTAGATTCTAGGAATGCACCTGGGGCTACGTTTTTCTATTCTCTTCGGTGTCATCATGTGGGTTTTACGCCTGTTGCTTTGTGGCCACAATGTAACCTGTAGCTATTAGTGCCGTTCGCCTGTAATTCTGGAGAGATCCCGATGGTCCAAGCCCCGCCGCCCAGCAACTTCACGTTTGTGATGCCGGTGTGGCCAGCGCTGGGCCAAGACGCCATCAGGGCCGAGCGCATGGCACTGCGCCAACCAGATGTCACCGGGATGCTTGCCCGCCGCATCATAGAGAAAGTGGTCAAGCACATCTGGCGCTTCGCCGGTATTGGTGACCCAGCCATGAAAGACCTCAACACGCTCATCGGTGACCCTCGCTTCCAACGCCTAGCAGGCAGCAGCAAAATCAACGCGCTCACGCTAATCCGCAAGGCGGGCAACGATTCAGTACACGACGGTGGCATCAGCCCCGATCGTGCCGTCAAAGTGGTCAAGCACCTATTCGACGTGCTCTCCTGGGCCATCCTGCGCTACTCCCCACACCCAGAATCCCAGCCCACGCAGGCATTCCACGAGGAATACCTGAAACCACCAGAAGGAATACCCCCACAGCGGACCTCCCCGCAAGAGCTCAAGGAGCTTGCCGACGAGCTCGACGCCAAAGACAAGCAGCTCAACGAACAAGAACTGCTGCTCAATGAGACCGAACAAAAGCTACTGGACCAGCAAGAAGCACACGCCCGCGAAAAGGCCCTGTTCGCCCAGAAGCAAGCCAGCACCGAAGAAGAACACGCCACAGCACGCAAAGCCCTCGCCGACGAAATCGCGGAACTACGTGCGCAGCTTCTCGAGGCCCAGCGTAAGCAATCCAACCCGAACGCAGAGCTCCTGCCACCCACCATCAGCGAGGCGGAGACGCGCCGGGACCTCATCGACCCAATGCTGGCACGCGCCGGGTTCACACACGGCTCCAACCTGCTCTACGAGTACCCGGTCGTCGGCCTGCCCACCACCACCGGCGAAGGATTCGTCGATTATGTGCTGCTGGGCAAAGACGGCAAGCCTTTAGGGTTAGTGGAAGCCAAGCGATCGTCGAAAAGCATGAACGATGGCGCAGTCCAAGCAGGGCTCTACGCCGACGCACTTGAAGCGGAGTTCGGGCAACGCCCCATCGTTTTTCTTACCAACGGCTACCACATTCAGCTGGTGGACCTGGATGGTTCAACCCGCGTGGTCGAAGGCTACCCTACGCCTGACCAGCTGTATTCCATGATCTACCACCGCGCGCAACGCAGGTGGCTGGCGGACCAAGAAATTGATGCGGAGATTGCTGGGCGCGACTACCAAATGTCGATGATCCGCGCGGTAACCGAAAGGTTCGAGAATGAAGGCCACCGCCGGGCATTGCTAGTGATGGCCACCGGCACCGGAAAGACACGCGTGGCCATTGCGCTGTCAAAGCTGATGCGAGGCGCGAAGTGGGTGAAGAAGGTGCTGTTCTTGGCGGATCGGCAAGCGTTGGTGGAGCAGGCGCATGAAAACTTCTCCGAGCTCTACGGCAGCTCCAATCCGGTGAACCTTCTGCAAACTCCCGACGAGATCGGCGACGTGTACGTGTCCACCTACCACACTATGATGGGCATGATCAGCGACGACGGTGATACACCAGCCAAGTTCAACCCGTATGACTTTGACCTGATTATTATCGACGAGGCGCACCGCTCCATCTACCACCGCTTTAAACGCATCCTCGACTATTTTGATGCCTATGTGCTGGGGCTGACGGCAACACCGAAATCTGATGTGCACCACGACACGTACTCGCTGTTCCACATTGACGGCAAGGAACCGACCGGCGCGTACTCGTTGGACCAGGCCATCGACGACGGCAACTTGGTGCCCTACAAGACTTACGCTGCCGACTCGCTATTCCTGCGCAGCGGTATGCGTTACAGTGCGCTCTCGCCCGAAGAAAAGGCTGCATGGGATGCACAAGACTGGGGCAATGACGAAGAGGGCAATCCCCTGCCACCGCCCGATGGCGTGGAGGCTAGCCAGATCAACCGGGTGCTGTACAACCGCGACACCATCCGCAAAGTGCTGGGCCAACTAGTTGAGCGCGGCCAGAAAGTCGAAGGCGACCAGCTGGGCAAAACCATCATTTTCGCGCGCACCCAACAGCACGCGGATCTGATCAAGGAAGAGTTTGATACTCACTTCCCCGCTTATGCAGGTGACGGTGCCACGGTGATTACGCACTCGACCAGTTACGCGTCGACGGCGATCAAGAACTTCAAGCGCGCCCATGACAACCCGCGGGTGGCAATCTCCGTCGATATGCTCGACACCGGCATTGACGTGCCCGAAGTGTTGAACCTGGTGTTCTTCAAACCGGTGTACTCCCCCACCAAATTCTGGCAGATGGTGGGCCGCGGAACGCGCCTGCGCCCGGACCTGTTCGGCCCTGGTGAGCACAAAGAATACTTCAGCATTCTCGACTACTGCGGCAACGTAGAGATGTTTACTGATCGGGCGGAAACCGACGACACCGGCACCCGGCCTGTCACCCTGTCGGAGAAGCTGTTTGCCTCCCGCGCGAATCTGATCGCACTGCTGGATAAACACGATCCGGCTAACCCCCTGCGCGGGCGGCTAGCTACCCACCTGCACGAGCTTGTCCTGACCGTGCCCGAGGGCAACATCCTCGTGCGTCCCGACGATCGCCCCATCCTCCACCGTTACCAGGACCCTGCGGCGTGGAGTGAGCTTCACGACGTCGACGTGCTCATTGATCACCTGGCACACTTGCCGTTCGGTGAGATTGTGAAGGACAAAGAGTCCGCGAAGCAGGTGGACCTGCTGGTGCTACAGCTGCAAATGGGGCTGCTGGAGCCGTCGGCAAGCTTTGCTAAAAACAAGCAGAAGCTGGAGCAACTTGCAGGTGATCTGTTGGGGATTGAGCTGGCCCAAGTACGAAAGCACGCTGGGATCTTGGAGCGCGTGCTTGACCCAGAGTGGTGGGAAGGTGTCACCCTTACCGATCTCGAAGAAGCCCGCGTGGTGATCCGAGGGCTTGCGGAGCTGATCCCGCGCAGCCAGCGCAAAATTGTGGTCTTTGACTTTGAGGACACCGTCTCTGATCTGGAAGAAGTGGAGCTCAACCCTGCGAGTGCTGCTGTTGGGGTGCACGAAAGCCGTATCGAGGCACGCTTGCGTGAGTTCTTCAACGAACAGAAGGATTCTGTGGCCATGCAGAAATTGCGCAGCGCGCGCCCACTAACCGAGCAAGACATTGCTGCCCTGGAAGAGATGGTTGCGCAGGTGTCGTCGGAAGACGTAGAGCGGGTGCGCAAGAGTTTAGGCGGTGGCGACAGCGTACCAGCGTTTATCCGCAGGTTAGTGGGCCTTGAACCGGACGCTGTGCGTGCTGAGTTTGCGGACTTCCTCGATGGCTCGACCCTGACCGCGAATCAGATCGGTTTTACTAAGACGCTGGTGGACGTGATCTGCAGCCAGGGTGGGATTGAAATCAGCAGCATCTGGGAACCCCCGTTTGATGCCTATCCACTAACTGATCTGTTCGAGACAAGCCAGATCGTGGACATCACCTCGCGGATCAAGAAGATTAACGAGGTGGCTGGGTAAGGTTGCTCTCTGTAACTTCTGGAGGTGCTCACTAGCCCGGATTTTTCATGGGGAAGGAGTAAAAGGTGGCGGGGGTCGGTAGCATTGACAGATTGAGTGAAGTAAGATAGTTTACTCATAAGAGTTCAGCCTGCCCGATCAATTCGGAGTGGGCTGATCGTATTTCAGGGGGAACGAGATGAGCGATCCGAAACCTTATACGACTATCGATGAGCGTATCGCTTTTTTGACGGCGCGGGGAATGTCCTTAGATGTTGATGAGGCGCGTCATTGGTTGAGTGTGGTGAATTACTACAGGCTAAGTGGTTATTGGTACCCTTACCGATCTCGAAAAAACGGGGAGACTTTAGAAAGCTTTCAGCCAGGCACCGAATTCTCGCAAGTTGCACACCTCTATGAGTTCGATCGAAAATTGGGTACTCTCATCCATGACGGTTTGGAACGTATTGAAGTAGCGCTTCGGGCTAGTCTGGTCGAAACTCTAGGTGTTCAAGGGCCAATGGTATACCAGGATCCAACAGTTTTTCGCCCGGACTTTAACCACCATAAATGGATGGCTCGAGCAAGAAAGCGGGTTGAGCGTGCCCGCAGGCATAGCGCCGTAGTGCAGCATCATGATAAGCATTACGACGGCCAGCTCCCACTGTGGGTTTTGGTCGATTTCCTCGACTTTTCAGATAGTTCACAGTTGTTCGAGGGGCTACGCGCGGCGGACCAATTTAGCGTTGCGCAGACACTTAACATGGCTCCAGATGTCCAAGTCCTCAGTAAAACTCAAGCAAGGAAAGTGAAAAAGCAGCAGCCACTGGTGCGATGGCTTGAACAGTTGACAATTTTACGTAATACAACCGCCCATTACGGAAGAGTGTGGAACAGTACTTACGTGCCTGCTGGCACAACGGCTTTAAAAGCATCGTTTAGTAACTTCGGCTCGTTGCCCGAATCTACGAGTTACAGGGTGTACGGCAGCTTAGTAGTAATCGGGCACATCCTATCGTTAGTGTCTCCAGGCAGTACATGGTTGTGGAAGGTACGGACATTAGTAGAAGATCTCTTTTTACCTTTTACGGGCTTGTCGGTGACAGATATGGGATTTCCAGACGGGTGGCAAGAACATTCAATTTGGACACCCCGAGGAGCCTGAAGACTTGCCAACCAATCGTCGTTAAGCGCTTGCCTAACCCACAGTTCAAGGCCTACTACTGTGAGGGGTTGGTAGCACCCTACTGCCGTAATTGTTAGGCCGGATACAGGGTTCGACGGCTACCACATTCAGCTGGCCGAGCAGGAGATCGATGCAAAGATCGCCGGGCGGGATTACCAAATGTCGATGATCCGCGCTGTCACCGAACGGTTCGATAATGAAGGCCATCGCCGAGCCTTGCTGGTGATGGCTACCGGTACAGGCAAAACGCGCTTTGCCATTGCGCTGACGAAGCTGATGCGCGGCGCGAAGTGGGCCAAGAAGATTCTGTTTTTGGCGGACCGGCAAGCGTTGGAGGAGATGGTTGCGCAAGTGTCTGCCGAGGATGTGCAGCGGGTGCGCGAAAGCATTGGTGGTGGCGACAGTGTGCCCGCGTTTATCCGCAGGTTAGTGGGCCTTGAACCGGACGCTGTGCGTGCTGAGTTTGCGGACTTCCTCGATGGCTCGACCCTGACCGCGAATCAGATCGGTTTTACTAAGACGCTTGTCGACGTCATCTGCAGCCAGGGTGGGATTGAGATCAGCAGTATTTGGGAACCGCCTTTCGACGCTTACCCACTGACGGACTTGTTCGAGACAAGCCAGATCGTGGACATCACTACGCGGATCAAGAAAATCAACGAGGTGGCTGGGTAATGTCACTGCCGGAAAGATGTCGTGGTGGCCTTTTCATTCAGTTAATTCAGTCGTCCCGCACCATTGGCTGGTGCGATTGCTGCGCTTACCCGCACGCCCGCAAGCTTACTCTCCCCGGGCATCCCGGTAGGTGGCAAGCACTTCGGGGTGGTGGTCACCTTCAAAGATCGTCTTCTTCGGCTCAGCCCACTGCGGTATCGTGTCCTTCCCTGACAGGGCCCAGGCAGCCTGCCGGGCTGCGCCGAGTGCTACATATTCGGCTTCTTCAGGGACAAAGATGGGCCTGCCAAAGATGGTGGGTGCCAGCTCGCGCACCGCACGAGATTTGGCCCCTCCACCGATCAATAGCAAATTTTCGGAGTCTTGTGAAGTGACCTTTTCGAGGAGATGGAGGGCGTCGGCAAGCGAGCAGAGCAAACCTTCTACGATGGCGCGGGCGAAGTCCTCGCGCCGTACTTTACGGGTCAAGTTAACCATGCGGCCGGTTTCGTGCGGGCGGTTGGGTGTGCGCTCGCCGTCAAGATATGGGACAAACACGGCGCTGCGAGCACCCGGTTCGGAAGCCAGTGCCAAGTCGGAGAGTCCCTCGTAGTCCACGCCTAGCAGCTCGCAACCGAAGTCGAGGATCCTGGAGGCGTTGAGGGTACAGGCCAGCGGGAGCCAGGCCCCGGTGGCGTCGGCAAAGCCATTGATGGAACCGGTGGGGTCGACGGCCATGGTGGGGGTGGTCATGGCGACAACACCGGAGGTACCGATGGAAATGGAGGCATCCGCCCCCTCTAGGCCCAAGCCGAGGGCAGCTGCCATATTGTCGCCGGTGCCGGGCGCAATGGCAGCGCCAGAAGGGGTGCGCCCCATAATGGCATTAGGGCGGGGCGCTATCGTGGGCACGGCGAAGTCCTTACCCAGTGCTTGCACCTTGAGCTGGGTACTCCACGCATTTGTGTGCGGGTCGAAGTAACCCGTGCCGGAGGCATCGCCACGGTCGGTAAACCACACGTCGCCGTTGCTGAGGTGGTAGCTGACATAGTCGTGCGGTAACACCACACGGTGGGTTCGCTTCGCGTTTTCCGGCTCGTGGTCGCGCATCCACCGCAACTTCGTCGACGTGATGGATGCCACGTGTACCGAGCCGGTCTTGTAAACCGCCTGTTCAGGGCCACCCATTTCGGCGATAAGAGCCTCCGCTGCCCCGGCGCTGCGCGTATCGTTCCACAGCAGGGCATCGCGGACCGGTTCATTTGCCTCGTCGAGCGCAACCATCCCATGCTGTTGGCCACCGACTGCAAGTGCGTGGGCTTTGTTCAGGAAGGGTGCTGTTGCTTCGTCGACGGCAGCTAGCCAAACCTTTGGGTCAACCTCGGTGCCGTCCGGGTGTGCTACCTTGCGGCTTTCCAGGATCTCGCCTGAGTCGGCATCGACAAGCAACGCCTTGGTGGACTGCGTGGAAGAATCGATTCCGATCACCCGAGCCATGAAAGGTCCCTCCTTGCTAATAGACCTTGTAGATTCTGCTTACTTACCAAAACCCAACAAGTGGCGCATGGCCAGCTGGTGCAGCTGCACGAATCCGTAGTTACGCTTGCCGGCTTCCTCGGCATCGAATTGCTCGTAGGCGGTAGCGTCGTTAAGCAAATCTTCGATGCTTTCACCCTCTGCCAAGGTAGGCTCGGCCAACTCGAACACGCCGGAGTACTTCATCGCCTCTTGCACCTCGGGATCCTTGCGGAAGGCCACGGCGCGCTCCTTGAGCATAAGGTACATCTCCATGTTTGCGGCGGCCGCATCGTACTGGCCCTTGGTGTACTCGGTACGCGAAGGCTTGTAGTCAAAGTGGATCGCACCCTCGTAGGGGGTGGGGCGCGACGGGAACCCGTTGACCAGCAAGTCCACCGTGAAGAAGGCGTTGATCAGATCGCCGTGGCCGAAGACTAGGTCCTGGTCGAACATCGGGCCATTCTGGCCGTTGAGGTCGATGTGGAAAAGCTTGTTTGCCCACAGCGCTTGCGCCAAACCGTGGTTGTAGTTGAGCCCCGCCATCTGTTCGTGGCCGGTCTCTGGGTTGATTCCCACGACATCGCCGTTGTCGAGCTGTTCAATGAAAGCAAGGGCGTGGCCCACGGTGGGCAAGAAGATATTGCCGCGCGGCTCGTTGGGCTTGGGTTCGAGGCCAATGCGCATGTCGTAGCCACGGGACTTGATATAACCCGCGACGGTATCAATGCCTTCGGCGTAGCGCTGGTGAGCGGCAAGGAGATCCTTGGAAGAATCGTATTCGGAGCCTTCGCGACCTCCCCACATCACGAAAGTCTTGGCGCCCAGCTCTGCGGCTAGGTCTACGTTTTTTAGCACCTTGCGCAGCCCGAAGCGACGCACTGCCCGGTCGTTGGAGGTGAAGGCACCGTCTTTGAAGATTGGGTGATTGAATGTGTCGGTGGTGATCATCTCCACCACCATCCCGGTATCTTCCGAGGCCTTCTTGATGGAGTCGATGGCGCCTTGGCGCTCGGAGTCGCTCGCGTCGAAGTCGAAAACATCATTGTCGTGGAACGTAAAGCCCCATGCTCCGAGTTCGGCCAGGCGGTGGATTTGTTCGACTGGGTCCAGGGCAGGGCGGGTGGCCTTGCCAAATTGGTCCTGCGCGCGCCAGCCGGTGGTCCAAAGACCGAATGTGAACTTATCTTTCTTCGAGGGGGTGAGGTTGGTCATGACACATCCTTCCGTCATTATGAAGTGAACAATAGTTAGTATGGGTTACTAACTAACTTGTGTCAAGGGCACGCCTACCCGTAAAAACTTGATCTTGGTCACTAGCGCTAATCTGATCTAAAAGGAGTGACAATGCGCCCTACTGACTTAAGAACCCACAACTTGGCTAAACTTATCCGCTTAATCGATGAGGGGCTTGAGCCCCTATCGCGTGCGAGCTTGGCTAAAAGCGCCCAGCTGACCAAGCCGACCGTCTCCAAACTGGTCGATGAACTCGTAGCCGGCGGCTTAGTAACCGAAGGCGCACCCGAACACGATGGGCGCTCCGGACGCCCCTTTACCCCGTTGACCATCTCGCAGGGTTCCCATTTCGGCATCGCCACATCATTTTCGGCAGACCACCTAGGGATTCGTCTCCAGGATCTCGCGGGAAACGTGGCCCACGAAGCCTATGACTACTTTCCCCTCCGCGACGTTGACAGCACACTGCCTCGGGTAATCAGTCTTCTTCAGGGTGCGTTGGCCTACCTCCCGAAAGGTGCCACCGTTGTGGGTTTCATCGCCAGCATCCCTGGGCGGATAGATAGCCAGGAAAAGTACATCATTTCCGCCCCAAACCTTGACTGGGACGACATCCCCCTGGGCGAGTTGATTGATAGCGCCGTCGCACGGGAGATTGCCCTACCGTTGCCACCGGTGCGCCTGGTAAACGATGCACGTGTGGTTACAGCCACGGAGCTTGCTGCGCGTCCTGGCCAGTCATTTGTGGTTCTCTACGGGGAAACGGGCATCGGCGGGACGATCGTCCTGGACGGGAAGATCCTGGGTGGCTGTGAAGGGTGGGCGGGCGAGATTGGCCACACCATCGTCGATCCGAACGGTCCGCAGTGCCGCTGCGGAAACCACGGGTGTTTGGAGGCCTACGCTTCTTACTGGGCGCTGTGCAAGAGGGCTTCCCTCCCCAGCGACATTCCTATTAGCGCACTGCCCGAGCATCTCCCGCCGGAGGTTTTGGAAGAGGTCGGGTACTGGATCGGAGTTGCCGTCTCCAACGTATTGACCTTTCTTGATATTCACACGGTTGTGTTCGCAGGTTATCTTTCTACTTTTTATAGCTACGTTAAAGAGTCGATCAAGGAAACGATTGCGCAGCGCACCCTCGATTTTCCGCATCGCAGCATTGAGATGCATCCCCTTAAAGTAAATGAGGATGCCCTCCTGCTCGGCGGCTGCATCGAAGCACTCAAGCCGGTATTCGAACAGCCTAACCTGTGGATCAACGGGGCATTAGGCTTATCCCCAAAGGACGGACTCACATGAGCATGGCACACCCCAGTGGCGAACAATTCACCATCTCTTCCTCAGGCTTTCAGGCGGTGATTACCAGCGTGGGTGCGTCGTTGCGCTCACTCACCTTTAACGGCAAGCCCATGATAGATAGTTTTCTTATCGACGAGATCCGGCCCGCCTTTCATGGGGCACCGTTGGCACCTTGGCCCAACCGCATTGCCGATGGACGGTACACCTTTCGCGGGCAAACCTACCAAGTGGCGCTTACAGAACCGGAACGCGGAAATGCTCTCCATGGACTGGTGTGTTGGGATGAATGGTCACTTGAACAGGGCGGCGCGGACCGTGTTCGGCTTAGCACCGTCATTGCCCCTCAGGCGGGGTACCCGCACCGAGTGAAGGTCACTACCGAATACCTGCTAAGCGGTTCCGGCCTGGTGTGGACGGTTACCGCTCAGAACCTGGGCGGTTCCGTTGCCCCTGTGGGCTTGGGTACTCATGCTTACTTAAGGCCCCACGCAGGGGCAGTGGACGATTGGTGTCTCGCGCTGCCTGCAGCGCAGGTGCTCGACGTGGACCCCCACCGCCTGCTTCCGCGACAATGGCATTCCGCAGATAGCTTCCCTCCGTCCGCTCCGTTTGGCTTTGTCTCTGGGAAGGGGCTCGACGGCATGGTAGTAGATCACTGCTTTAGCCTTATCGACGGTCAGCCGGGTGTGGCAAAGTTGACCAATATCGTCACTGGTGAGGCCGTGACCATGACCTGGGATGCGACACTGTGCCCCTGGGTGCAGGTGTGTACATCGGATTTTGACGGAACGAGCCATTTTCGCACCGGACTAGCAGTAGAGCCAGTGACATGTCCCCCGAATGGGTTCAATTCGGGGGAGGGGGTCGCTGAACTTGAGCCGGGGGAAGAGCTATCTATCTCGCTGTCGTTGAGCTGCAATTATGGAGAAATCTGCGGCAGCTAAGGTCGCGCGGCGTGTCCCACCTTTTTTGATAACTTGATCACCCTAAAAGCGGGAATGTGACCTATTTATCTTTACTTTGAAGGGGTACTGTAGCTAACCTCAATTAGTAAGTAATCTTTACTTACCAATAGTACAGGCGGAAACAACCAGTCCGGTACTGGTCAACCGACTCTCCAGGAAGGAGCAGAAACGTGATTGAATCTGACTACGCGCCGTCTGCGAAGGAATCTTCGCATCGACACGACGGTCGCCTTTCAAAAAATCTCATCGGGATCGTCCTTGTTGCAGCGCTAGGAGGCCTGCTCTTCGGTTTCGATTCCGCAATTATCAACTCCGCTGTGGATGCCATCGCTGGTGACTTTGTGCTGTCACCAGGGCTTACGGGATTCACGGTATCTTGTGCGCTACTCGGCGCTGCCGCCGGCGCGTGGATCGCTGGACCGTTGACTGACCGTTACGGGCGAGTAAGAGCCATGCTGGTTGCCTCGGCGTTGCTGTCTATCTCCGCAATCGGGAGCGCCTTCGCCATCGGCGTAATCGACCTGATCGTCTGGCGTTTCGTTGGAGGTATGGGCGTCGGCCTTGCGTCAGTGATCGCCCCGGCATATATCGCCGAGGTCTCCCCGGCCGAGCATCGAGGGCGGCTGGGCAGTACTCAGCAACTTGCCATCATGTTCGGCATGTTCGTGGCGCTGCTTACCGGCGCGTCTATCGCCTGGGCTGCAGGCAGCGCGTCATTTGAGATAGCTGGGATGAAAGCATGGCGGTGGATGTTCCTATCCGAGATTGTCTTCTCGGTGATTTACGGCCTGCTGGCACTTAGGCTCCCAGAGTCTCCTCGTTACTTGGTAATCAAGGGGGACTTGGAGGAAGCTAGCGCCATTCTGCAGCAGTATGTCGGTGTTTCTGCTGAGAGGGTTGATGGCTCCATCGCCGATATCCGGGCAACTGTTGAGAGCGAAAAACGACAATCCTTCAGCGACCTGCTCGGCGGGCGCTTTTTCTTCCGCCCCGTGGTCTGGGTGGGTATCCTACTGTCCATTTTCCAGCAATTCTGCGGCATCAACGTAATCTTCTACTACTCCACCACTTTGTGGAACTCCGTGGGATTCGAAGAATCGGACTCCCTGCTCATCTCCGTAGTCACCTCCATTATCAACGTGATATTCACCGTAATTGCCTTCCTTCTCGTGGATAAGGTTGGTCGCAAGAAGCTTCTAATTACCGGTTCTGCCATCATGACTATCGGGCTCAGTGTCATGAGCCTGGCCTTTTCACAGGCAGTAACTACCGCTGACGGTGCAGTTTCGCTTCCAGGGAACTGGGGGGTCGTTGCTCTCGCCGCAGCCAACTTCTTTGTTATTGGATTCAATATCAGCTGGGGTCCAGTGGTGTGGGTGCTGCTGGGGGAGATCTTCCCCAACAAGATTCGCGCGGTGGCCATGGGGGTGGCAGTCGCAGTCCAATGGATTGCCAATTTCATTGTCTCGACAACATTCCCAATCCTGGCGGAAAGCAACTTGGCCTTCGCGTACGGAATCTACGCATTCTTTTCCGGATTGTCGCTCATCTTCGTGATCACCATGGTCAAGGAAACCAGGGGCCGTACCTTGGAAGAAATGGAAATGTAAGGTTCGGGCCGCTAGCGTTCGGTCTTCTATCCTTCGGATCTACTCTCGGCTCTACCCGCCCGGAAAACCCGGGTCGATGGGCAAACACACGTTCTTGCAGCCCTTGTCGACGATCGGGCGGTAGCACAGCCGAGGGTGGTGCGTTCGGGCATGGTGACGGTGATTTCGCCGGTTTGGTCGAGATCCGCCAGATCGTAAACATTACCTCGCGGATCAAGGAAATCAACGAAGTGGCTGGGTAGGGCCGTCTATGCCCAGTCAAAAACGGCGGTTTCTAGGTCGATTTGTGCAACACCACCGCCACCGAACTTCAATCCACCAAATTCATATAATTCAAGATAGTAGGGGCCTAACCCTTCGGGAACACCTTGCTGATGAAAACTGGTGCCACCAAAGTGACTGCGGCCTTGGTGTTCATTCAGCCAACGGGCCCACGCTCCGTCTTCGCCAGGCGCATCCTCATCCCATTGGACTACGCGGTAACCATTCGAAGCAAACCGACCACGTTGACCAGCGGGGTCGTACGCGGCAAATTCCTGGGGTGCAACCCCTACGTTCAGGTCGCCTTCGCGAGGGCTCATCCACACAAAAGTATCCGGCTGCCCAGTGTTGTCCCAGGCACTAATATCTCCGTCGACGGGTTCGTGTTCGCCAGCTCGGCGTGGATCAGGTGGAGGGGCTGTGCGCGGGCCCCTAAATTCTTCGTCGGTAAGCCAGATCAGCCCAAATTCGCCATCAATGATATCTTGCAGGCGCCACAGCATAGGGTGTTCGTGCGCTGCAGAGACGGTGAGTTGTTTTAAAAATGGGTCGGTCACCTGCTCAGAAGTTAACGGTTGCCCAGCGAATATCTCTCTAATGCCTTTTTTGGGCTCAGAAAACTGGCCTTCGCCTTGAAAGAAGGACACGGCCACGTATTGGTTTCCTTGTTTGCGATACTCATCTGGTACCCACACGGTGATGGCATGCATCATGGGAAGCCCAGAGTTCTTGCCCCGTGGCCACTGCTCAGGCCTAATATTGGGGCCGAAATCCCCAACAAAGCCAGCCTGCATGGGATTGTTCAGGTTCACGCTGGGCCGCAAGGTGGGGTTACGCAGAAGCCGGTCGGGTCTGGGACCAAACCCAAGGTCATAGGCACGAATTGGCTTTTCCATCGAGGCCTTCTTCCATCAACGTTGGTTTGATGCCTGCTACGAAGACAGATATTACAGATATTAAGGTATGTAGGCGTTTGGGTGTGCAAGCATTTAGGTCCATATTTTAATCCAGGCTTTTGATGTGAGGCGGAGCCCCTGCCGGGTGTGAGAACATGATCTACAAAGCTCCCAAAAATTACGTAGATTCACTTGGCCCATTAACCAGATTGTCAATAAGGTTCCACTAGACGTCCCGGGGATACGGATGAAGTGAATTTACGCAATCGGTACTACGCATTTAACGATTGACCGCTGAGCCGCCCAACCTTCACAAGGTGCCGAGCTGCCCGCTACAAGCAGAAGAATCTCCCCCGATGACAAGCGGATGGTTAGCGGTGGGAAGCTCAGCCATGTAAAGTGGGAAATGTCTGGTTTTGCAACATGGAATGAGGGGGCATGGGCCGTCCAATAGCTGCCAACGAAGTAACCGTCATCAGCGAGGATCATGCCGCTGAGTCTGTAGCGTCCCTAGGCTTGGATCTTGACCTTATTGTTCAGGCATTGCGGGATGGAGAAGTAGGATCACGTGAAGCATACAGCGACCGCTCGTTTCCTCCGACGGCCCCCGGTTACTTTCGGTGGGCCCATACGGTTGCCTCGCTGCGACGCGCACATGTGAAAGACGGCGAATGGGAGCTGCATAACGATCACAATCGGCCACTACTTAAATCACCTGCGGGTGAGCTTACCGTGACGGCATGCGGCGGGACTGCTGATGTGGGCGACCCCGAAGGAAAGCCCAACGTTGCGAATAGAAAAGGGCGAGCAACCGAACGCGCATATGACCAGTTGGAACTTATTTCCTTATCGCAAGTGCTGAGAATCCGGATTGCCGAAGATTCGGTGCCCGTCGATGGGCACTGGATGTTGCTGTACTACCGTAGTAAAGACGAACTAAGGGTTGAGCTTTCGCTTCCCAAAGGGATCGAAAATGGCCTGGTCAGTGGATGGCACACGCGTATCATGTTGCCATCCCTCCTGTTCGATGAAGAGTTAGAGGAGCTACCCGGGCGAGATGGAGAAAACGATGTCGATTTCTACCTCGAAGAGGCATAGAGACTGGCTCGTTGAACCGACCAGGATCACGGTGGCACGACGGCGCCGCGGAATGACGAAAACATCGTTGGCAAAAGAACTCGATGTCACCACCAGGACGGTTACAAGGTACGAAAACGATGGAGCCCCGTGCGATGCAGCGCAACGGCTCTCGTCAGTTCTTAATTTTCCAGAAGACTACTTTTTTCTTGATCCACCAGCCCTGATTGAGCGAGATGATTTGGCCTTTCGATCGGCTGCGCGCACCTCTGCAGCTGTGAAAGAGGCTGCGGTAGCGTCGGCAAGCCACGGTGTGGACTTCCACCAGTGGCTCAACAAACACATTAAGTCGCCCCCGCCATCGGTTACATTCTTGGGAAACATGAGCCCGGAAGAAGCGGCAGGACAACTCCGCCATGAATGGGGGTTAGGCACGGACCCGCTTCCAAACCTCGTTCAATTGGCGGAATCCCATGGCGTTCGAGTCTTCGGAATTCCAGCCCTCGCGGATTCAGTAGACGCATTCTCCATGTACTACGAGGGCCAGCCATACATTTTCCTGACCCGGCGCAGGACACCCGAAGGCGTCCGGTTCGACATTGCACACGAACTAGGTCACCTAGTGATGCATTCACGTGGAGCCGACTACGCCGCCGGAAAAGAAGAGGAGCGCGAGGCTGACAGGTTTGCGGCTGAGTTTCTTATGCCCACCGCGTCGATAAGCAACTACATGCCACAAGACCCAACCGAAGAACGTCTTTTCGAGCTGAAACGCTTCTACGGGGTCTCCGCCATGGCGATGGCGGTGAAAGCGAAGACCACGGGCAAGTTGACGCAGTGGTCCTACCGGTCGGTGAGGCGACGTTTGATAAGCGGCGGATTCGATAAAGGCGAACCTGGTGGCTTGAGTAGCTATGAGCAGTCGCGAGTGTTCCAGTTCCTTTTCTCTCCCGCTCGCACACAACGCTGGACACCTGCCACAGTGGCTAAAGACTTGTGTATACCGGTTGAGGATCTCCAGTCGCTTACCCTCAACACCGTGCTAGGAGCGGTTCCTGCGGCGAAGCAAGAATCTTCCTACACTGTAGACCCCGAGGAGCATTCTCGGCCTCAACTGCGGATTGTGAAAAGTTAGGCCTTAGCTGCCAGTCCTCAGCTAGTTTTGTCGCCGCGCCAACCGCTTCTGCAAATCCTTACCAACCACGAAGGGTCGGATACGTTTTTTCTTGTGCCACCAGAGTATATGGGTCATATCAAGCCCTCATGGCGATTATAGTGGCGACTGGGGTTCCGGGGACTTGTAATCAACACTATCGGCAGTATTGTGACTATGATGACCGGCGCTAGTCTGTCTACTTCTGCGCTAAATCGGTATCGCGTAACAATCGACCAGCAAAGCAAATGCTGTTCTATCAGGGACATGGAAGAAGAAAAGAAGAACACGGCGAAGAATAAGCGCCAGATCAACCTGGCTGATTGTATTCTGACCTGTCTCTTTTTCGTGTGTTTCCTCATCATTCAAGGAAAATACCGTTGGGTCTTGATCGTTGTGATGGTATTTTCGCTGAGTCGTTGGTTGAAGAGGCGTAGCTGGGCGACGGCATCGTTGATAAATGTCTCGGGTTTAGCTGCCTCGACCTGTAGATCGTTGAAGGTTCCCATCATATGCACGCTGTGACTAGCAATCCGAATCAAAGACACCTCCTTATGTCGTGAAAACCGGACATGGCTGTTTTGTGTATGCACTGAGGGGTTCGAGAGGATGCGGAACCGGAGGGAAAGCGCGCAGCGCCCCGAGAACTTGAGCAGCGCCCCGGGGAACCCGGTAAACCCTGGTAACGGCGACCTCACTAGCGGCAAACAGGCCCGGGATGGCTTCGCCGTTGGTGCTCAGCACCTTGGTGCCCGGCTCAAACTTGGTATCTTTTGGGATATTCATCTGGTTCGCCACGACATGAACCGAGTGAACCGCCGGATGCAGCTCTCCAGAAAAGCGGTGGTTCCCTCGTCGATAAGCGAGTCCTGCTCGCACTCCCTCATGCACCAATCCCACAACAACTCGTTACCAGGCATGACAAAGGCACCAACCAAAAACTGAGCATGAAAAAGCCCGCACGAACACTAAAACGTGTCCATGCGGGCTGATTCTGAAAAGTCAGTGCAGCTCACAGCGCTATAGCCCCACCTAGGGGCGAACTACAGTGCGCGTACCTGCTGAGCCTGTGGGCCCTTTGCGCCTTCGCCGACTTCGAACTCGACAGCCTGGCCGTCTTCAAGGTTGCGGTAGCCGCCGCCCTGGATTTCGGAGAAGTGCACGAACAGGTCGTCCGAGCCATCATCTGGAGCGATGAAGCCGTAGCCCTTGTCGCCGTTGAACCATTTCACAGTTCCCTGTGCCATACAAATACCTATTTCTTGAGGTGGTGTACACCCACCAGCATGCTTCACTGATGAGCGAGTCGAGAGCACTCCACTAAAAATGACTCAAGCGAATCATCAGTAGGGCCCGCGTACGAATTTCCTGCGAGCGCTAAAAATCTTTAAAACTTTCAAACACCGTGCAATAAACCGCGACTACTTCTCAGTGTGTCACACATGTGGTGCCCGGTCAATCGGAGACAAGCAAGGACACCTGCGCGAAGCCCGGCTCTCCGGGCCAGGGCCGGACTCCTTCCACTCAGGCTGTTCCTAGGGCGGTAGAAAGCTCCCGCCCCACACTCAGTGCCTGAAACTGCTGCGCTTTAGCCATCCACCAGGCGATTTAATCCTCCGCTAGCGCCTTTTTCATCCTTTCGTGAGCGTCCCAGATCTCCTGTGGCAGGTTGTCAAACTGTGCAAGGTGCTCGCCTCGGTGCTCCATTTCCTGGCGCCAGCGGTCTTCGTCGATACGCAGTACAGCGTCGAGGTCCTCATCGCTGATGTCCAAACCTTCCAAGTTCAACTCGCTCTTCTTCGGCAGCACGCCAACTGGGGTGTTTACTCCTTCGGCGCGACCTTCGCGGTAGTCGATCAGCCAGAGCAGGGCGCGCAGATTATCGCGGTAGCCGGGCCACAGGTAGTGGCCATCTTCTGGGTCGCGTTGGAACCAGTTCACGTGGGCGAAGATGGGTTTATCTTCGACCTTTTCGAAGACGTTGAGCCAGTGTTGTGCGTAGTCCCCTTCCGGATAGGACATAAACGGGCGCATAGACATTGGGTCGTAGCGCAGTTTACCGTCCATGCCCTCAGCGGCGAAGGTGGCCTCGGCGCCCAAGGTAAGGCCGTCGTAAACGCCTTCGGCAACGTCGGTGATAGCCCGGATTAATGGTTCACGGTCAGAAGCTCGGCCGCCGAAGATCACGGCGTCGATAGGCACGCCCGCTGGTTCGAAAGCGTCCGGGGCCACGGTGGTCACCTGCTCCAAGTCCACGGTGAAGCGACCATTGGGGTGGGTCCAGGTGCCGTCGAAGTCTGCGGTGATTTCTTCGCCGTTCCAGGCGATCCAGCCTTCGTCTGTGGGTGGCTCAGGTGTTTTACCTTCCCACCACACCTCGTGGGTGGAGGGATTGTAGGCCACGTTAGTGAAAATGGCGCCAGAGCCCTCCGCGATCGCGTGCAGTGCGGCGGGGTTGGTTTCTTCGTTCGTGTCCTTTGCCACGCCGAAGACCCCATCTTCAGGGTTCATCCCGTACAGGCGGCCATCCTCGCCAACCCACAGCCAGGCAATATCGTCGCCGTAGAAGTCCACACGGTAGCGGTCGCCCAGGGCGTCTGGTGGCAGCGTCATTGCCAGGTTGGTTTTGCCGGAGGCAGAGGGGAATCCGCCACAGATGCGGTAGGTACGCCCTGTTTCTTTATCGTGGATGCCCAGCAGCATGAACTGTTCTGCAAGGAACTTTTCGGAGCGCCACCCGTCGTAAGCAGCTTGGCGTAGCGCGTGGGCAATCTTGCCTAGCAGGGCATTGCCACCATAGGCGGAGCCGTAGTGCAAAATCATGCGTTGATCCGCGACGGTGGCAAAAAGCCGCTGGTCATCATCGGTGCCTTGGCCGAGATTGTCAAGGTCGCCGGTCACGTGCACGCCCCGGACAAAGAAGTTCGGATCCTCCAGGCCGTTGAGGTATTCGATACCAACACGGGCCATGCGCATCATCTGCAGCACCACGTTGCGATCATCGGTCAGTTCCACACCCGCTGCATACGAGGCCAGCGGGTTCCCGGGCACTGCCATCAGGTAGGGCACCACATACATAGTTTTGCCTGCCGACGCGCCCTTCATGCGTTGACGTAGTGTTTCTACAGTTTCCTCACCGTCACGCCAGTTGTTGTAAACACCCTTGTCTTCAGGCCTTGAGGTTGCCACGACTGTGCGCTCTTCGGAGCGGGCAGTGTCTTTGGCGTGTGAACGGGAGAAGTACCGCCCGCGTCCTGCTGGCTGAAGGCTGCCGTCTTCCAGCGACTCGTCAATGAGGCGCTGGTTGTCTGCGGCTGACACGAGTTCGATATTGGCGGGTTGGGTAATTGCTGCCCATTCCTCGACAAATTGGGCGATTGCTGGGTTGGGGATATCTACAGCGTAGGGGCTGTCCATTGTGTCCTCCTAAAGAACAAGCTCTGTAGTGGATTACTTCCAGTTGTCTGACTTGGTAATCCTCACTCAGTAACCCAGCATAGTTCAATAATCTGAACAAAGAACTTCAATTAGCCATTTTCTTTTCGACGAGGACGGGCGCCACACCGCACAACGGACGAGGGCGCTCGTCGAAAAGCCGCATACAGCAGAGCGGGTAGGCAGCTGGTGTGGCTACTTAGTCTGTGATTACCACCATTTCTACAGCGGCGAAGTCAAGCTGATGGCGCTGCTCAACCTCGCGGATGCTTTCCTCAGCTGTGTCGATCAGCGCAACGGAGGTGGGATGCTCTTTTTCGGCATCCTCATCCTTTTTCAAGTCTGCAAGAACAATCGGTGAAAAGTCCACACCGGCTAGAATGCCACTTCTTTGGTAACCGTCTGCGTGGAGTTTTGTGAATTCACCGTCTTTAAACAGTACTGGGCCGTCGGCGCAGCCAAAGGCGAAACCATTCTCGCTGACAGCCTCGCCGTGTACCTTCGGGCATTCAGTAGTTTCTGCGTCCGGGTTGGCGATGTCACGAGACTTCACCACGGTGACTTCTCCAGTTGCATCAGAAAAACAGTGCGGTTAGCCCTTCGTGGGGGACAACGTGGCCAGCCTGAGGAACGTCATAGGTGACATTGGTTAGCTGTGGGTCTGTCTCGTAGAAGTGGGAATGGTCGCCGTGCGGCTTTTCAATCAATCCGGAATCGTAGGCGTGCAGCGTATTACCTTCAGTTACGAGCGCGTGGCGCCCGTCACCTGCTTGGTTGAGGCGGAGGAAAGCGTTTTTCTCAATTTCCTCGAGGACCTCCCCCGTTTCTGGGTCAAGCGTGGTGAGGCCTTTGTCGTGGGTGAGGATGACACGAGGACTTAAGCTTGAAACCTCAACGGCCTCAGTCTCGGCTTGCCTCCGCTCCTCTGTACCATTCGACGAGCATGCTGATATGGATAGTGCGCTAACGACGAGTGCCACAACGATTGTGCGGTTCATGAAATGGATGTCATGAGCTCGGACCCTAACACAAGGGAAAATCGTTTCCAATAGTGTTCGGGTATTTTTCGGACTACGAGAAATCAAAGCAATGTATGGCGAATAGAAAATCGATTTTTTGGTACCCAATCAGTCTTAGGCGCGAGTGGTCGTCGTTAAGCGAAGGTCAGCAATCGACACAGCAAGAGCGATAAGCATAAACACCACGACTATTCCCCAACCAGTGAGAATCGCAGGAGTCCATCCAGCGTGGAGCTGAACCGAAAACGCAACACCAGTAATCACCGCAATACCCACAGTGGTACCAATGCGTTGACCGGTTTGTAAGACCCCACCGACGGAACCCGCATATTCTTGCGGAATGCGCGCCAGCGTCAGGGTTTGATTAGGCGTGATCACCATGCCTTGGCCGGTGCCAAAAATGGCGAGTGTTCCGATGAGGATGAGTTCACTCCAACCAAAACGATCCACCCCGTACACCACAATCGCGCTGGACACGATACCGGTTATAGCAAGCGAGATGCCCAGGATGACTACCGAGCGCCCCATGCGCGAGACCGCCCCGCCCGACCAGAAAGACGACAGCGCGCTAAGAATTGCCGAGGGAACCCCGATCAGCCCAGTGACCAGTGCCGTGTACCCCAAGCCCAACTGAAAGTAGAGCGCAACCAGTACCCACACTGAGGTGATACCCATAAACCAGATAAAGGCGATCAGCGCGCCATTGCGGAAGGCCACTTGGCCGAAAACCCTTAGATCGACCATGGGTTTGATGTTGTTCGAGGGCTTGGCGCAGCGTTTCTCCCACCAGATCCACACAGCCACCAGGAGAGCGGCGAGTGGAATCAGGAACCGCACCCACGCAGTGCGCTGCGTGCCCACAAAGGGCAGCATCACAGCAAGAACAGCGCTACCCAGCAATAAGGCGCCGAGTGGATCGAGCTGACGCACCGTGTCGAAAAAAGACGTCGAGCGGCCCGTGGTGGCGTTGGTCAGTCGGGAGATTAAGGGGCGGGGAAACCACAGCAGGCCCAGCAGAATGCAGGCAATGCCGAAGGGGACGTTGATCAACATGGTCAGCCTCCAGCCGAGGTCCGGCCCGCCCGCTGAAATTAGAAAACCACCAACAACTGGCCCGATTGCCACGGCAATACCCACCGTGGAGCCGAAAATCCCGTAGGCGCGACCCCGTTCAGCACCAGTGAAATAGTGCTGAATCATGCCAATAGTCTGCGGATTGAAAAGCCCAGCACCGATGCCCATCACTAGGCGCGCAATGTTAAGCACAGTAGTGCTCGGTGCGAGGCCAGCCGCAACCGCGCCAAGCGTATAGACGGTCATGCCCAAGAGATAAAGCCCGCCGCGGCCCAGCATGTCCCCGGCGCGCCCGGCGGCAACCAAGACCACCCCAAAGGTAAGGGCGTAACCAGCCAGGATCCACTGAGACTGCCCAGGCGTGGCCCCCAATGAGTGTTGAATTGAGGGCAACGCCACGTTGATGATGGAGACCGCGATTAACGCGACGAAAATTCCCAACAGCAGGACGGCAAGGATACGCCAGCGCCGCGGGTTCGGTTGGGCGTGAGAGGTTGATAAGTTATTGGCGGTGGCGTTCATGAGCCACATTGTAGAGCCATGAGCAAATCTTCCCGGAGGCGCAGACTTAACGCCCTATCACCCCAGCCGTAGCCTGTAGCTTTAGCCTGTAGTCTGACGAATAATAAGCGCTACGTTAACCTGCGGCTTAAGCCCCTCAACCGCGCGTGTCGGGTGGGTCTACTACACTTGTTTTCCATGACGAACGCGCAAGAAGGACCTGATTTCCGCTATTCGGCGGGGCTTGCTAACACGATTGAGAAGAAGTGGCAGAAGTACTGGGCTGAACAGGGCACTTTCCACGCTCCGAACCCGGTGGGTGATTTAGCTACCGGCGGCGAGTTGCCGAAGGAGAAGCTCAACGTGCAGGACATGTTCCCGTACCCGTCGGGCGCGGGCCTGCATGTGGGCCACCCGCTGGGCTATATCGCCACCGACGTGTTTGCGCGTTACCACCGCATGCAGGGCAAGAATGTGCTGCATACGTTGGGTTATGATGCGTTCGGTCTGCCTGCGGAGCAGTACGCAATCCAGACGGGCACCCACCCGCGCACGACAACCATGACCAATATTGAGAACATGGAGCGCCAGCTCGGTGCGCTGGGTCTGGGCCACGATAAGCGTCGCGCGGTGGCCACCACTGACCCGGAGTTTTATAAGTGGACGCAGTGGATTTTCCTGCAGATTTACAACGCGTGGTTTGATGAGGAGCAGCAGAAGGCCCGCCCTGTCGCTGAGCTTATCGACGAATTATCCTCCGGTGCTCGTACCACTAAGGATGGCCGGGAATTTGCTTCGCTTTCTCCGGAGGAGCAGCGCGCTGCTGTTGATGAGTTCCGCCTGGTGTACTTGAGCGAGTCTATGGTGAATTGGTGCCCCGGCTTGGGTACTGTGCTGGCCAACGAGGAGGTTACGGCCGATGGCAGGTCGGAGCGTGGCAACTTCCCGGTGTTCCGGAAGCGTCTGCGCCAGTGGATGATGCGGATTACTGCCTACTCGGACCGGTTGTTGGATGATCTTGAGCTGTTGGATTGGCCGGAGAAGGTCAAGGCTATGCAGCGCAATTGGATTGGCCGTTCCCGTGGTGCGGAGGTGGTCTTCCTGGCGGAAGACCACGGAGCCGGAGGTCACGGGGGGCAAGGCACGGCTGCCGGTGATCGCGAAGATTCACTTTCTGCCGGTGATCGCGAGGATTCACTTTCTGCCGGTGATCGCGAGGATTCACTTTCTGCCGGTGATCGCGAGGAACGAGCGATCACCGTGTTCACCACCCGCGCCGATACTCTCTTTGGCGCTACCTATGTTTCTTTGGCGCCGGAACATGAGCTCGTCGATAAGCTTACTGCGGATTCCTTCCCTGCTGGCACGAACCCGAAGTGGACCTACGGCTGCGCCACTCCTGCCGAGGCGGTGCAGAAGTATTTGCGCGATATCGCGGCTAAGTCGGATCTGGAGCGCCAGGAAAACAAGGACAAGACTGGTGTGTTCCTGGGCACTTTTGCCACCAACCCAGTCAGCGGCGAGCAGGTGCCGATTTTCATCGCGGATTATGTGCTTACCGGCTACGGTACGGGTGCGATTATGGCTGTGCCCGCCCATGATGAGCGTGACTATGAGTTCGCCACTGAGTTTGAGTTGCCGATCATCCCTGTGCTCGACGGAGACATCTCTGAGCAGGCGTTTGTTGGCGATGCCCCACACATTAACTCCGCTAATGACCGCGGCCTGGACTTAAACGGCATGGGCCTCGACGAGGCGATTTCTACCACAATTGATTGGTTGGTCGCCGAAGGTGCGGGTGAGGAGAAGATTCAGTACAAGCTGCGTGACTGGCTGTTTGCCCGCCAGCGTTATTGGGGTGAGCCATTCCCCATTGTGTACGACGAAGCCGGTAATGCCCACGCTCTGCCTGAATCGATGTTGCCTGTGGAGCTGCCGGAGGTGGAAGATTACAAGCCTGTTTCCTTCGACCCAGACGATATTGATTCTGAGCCCTCTCCCCCGTTGGCCAAGGCCACTGAGTGGGTCAATGTTGAGCTTGACTTGGGTGATGGTCCGAAGCAGTACCGGCGTGATACCAATGTGATGCCTCAGTGGGCGGGTTCTTCCTGGTACCAGCTGCGCTACATTGATCCGACCAATGACGATGCATTTGTCGACCTAGAGAACGAGCGTTACTGGACAGGCCCGCAGCCTGAGGTCCACGGCGAGAATGACCCCGGCGGCGTTGACCTCTATGTTGGTGGTGTTGAGCATGCTGTGCTGCACCTGCTCTATTCGCGTTTTTGGCACAAAGTGCTCTTTGACCTGGGCCATGTGACCTCGAAGGAGCCGTACCGTCGCCTGTACAACCAGGGCTACATCCAGGCCTACGCCTACACGGATGCCCGAGGCGTGTACGTGCCAGCCGCCGAAGTGGAGGAAAAAGACGGCAAGTACTATTACGCCGGCAACGAAGTTGCCCAGGAGTACGGCAAGATGGGCAAGTCCCTGAAGAATGCCGTTGCCCCGGATGAGATCGGCGAAGAGTTTGGTGCGGACACCCTGCGCGTCTATGAGATGTCGATGGGCCCGTTGGATACGTCGCGCCCGTGGGCCACGAAGGATGTCGTCGGCGCGCACCGCTTCCTGCAGCGTTTGTGGCGTTTGCTTATCGACGAAGAAACCGGCGAACTGCTTGCCTCCGAGGAACCCCTCACCGATGAGGACAATAAGCACCTGCATCGCACCATCGCCGGTGTCACCGATGATTATGAGAACCTGCGCGATAATACTGTGGTGGCCAAGCTCATTGAGTACGTCAATTATCTGACTAAGACCTACCCGGGTCCCGTGCCGCTGGAGGCTGTGGTTCCGCTGGTGCAGATGGTGTCTCCGCTGGCGCCGCATATCGCGGAGGAGTTGTGGCAGCGCCTCGGCCACACGGACACCATCACGTTTGAGCCTTTCCCTGTCGCAGAAGAGTCGTGGCTTGTCGACGACTCCGTGGAGCTTCCCGTGCAGATCAACGGCAAGGTTCGCTCCCGCATAGAGGTGGCTACCGATGCGTCGAAAGACGAGATTGAGGCTACCGCGCGTGCCGACGAGAAAGTGGTTGAGCTGGTAGGTGACGGCACCATTGTGAAGGTGATTGTGGTGCCGGGCCGCATGGTGAACCTCGTGGTGAAATAGCTGGATTGGTACGTTCGGTCGCCGGTTTCCGGTTTTTCTCCGACAAAAATGATAACTGGCGACCGAAGCGATCACCGCTTGAAGCGTGTTACGAGCGTGTGTGTTTAAGCGAGCATCCCCGCGAAAATCACGCCAAAGAATAACCAGGCTAAAAAGAGTCCCACAATCAGGTTCACGGTTGTGCCAAAGGCAAATACCACGATGGGCTTCCATCCCGCCTGACGCAGGGATTCGAAACGAAATTCTAAACCGATGGACACAAACGCCAAGGTAAACAGGAAAGTTTGCAGTGATTTCGCGGCGTCTAAACCTGCGTCGAGCCATCCACCGGAAGCTGCTGCCGGGTAGATCGCGGCTAGGACAGTGACCAGAATTGAGGCAGCGATAAACCCGAGGACGAATTTAGGGAAACGAGTCCATACCTCACCCCAGTGTGGCTTAACAGTTGCTGCGCTGCGATCCACCTTCATAGTGAAGTAGAGCGATAAGGCAACGGCTACAAATCCGATCAGGGCGTTTTGGGTCATCTTCACAATTGCTGCGTACTCGAGTACATCATCACCGGCAACGGCACCTGCTGCGGTGACAGCGGCGGTGGTATCGATATTGCCGCCGATCCAAGCGCCTGCCACCGGGGCTGATAAGCCCATCAGCTCAGCCAGCCACGGCAGCAAGAATATGGACGGCACTGCGAAAACAATCACTAACCCTGCGGTATAGGCCAACTGTTCCTTTTTCGCATGAACAGCCCCGGCTGCGGCTACGGCAGCAGAGACACCACAAATGGAAAGCGCGGATGCTAAAAGTGCACGCAGGTGATTATCCACACCGAGTAATCCGGCAAACCACCAGGTAAGCAGGAATACTGTAGCGATGAGTGCGATGGCCTGGAGTACTGCGGGTGCTGCTGCGGTGACAATCACACCGAGGTTGACGGTAGAGCCGAGCAGGACCAAACCAGTCTTAATGAATAGCTCAGTGCGAAAAGCTGCCGACATTTTTTCTGACCAGCCCAACAGACTCAGGATGGCGTTGGCTGCGAAACCTAAAATGATGGCGTAGATGGGAAATTCGATGCTTTTGGATAATGGCCCAAACCATGTTCCTTCTGCCCAATCTGGTACGCGGGAGACCAGAATGGAAACACAGATTGCTAAGCCAAAAACAACAATTACTCCGCCTCCTGTCCATGCCTTGTGGTGAGTAGGTGTTGTCGTAGAGGTGTGGCTTGTGGGTTCTGTGGGTTCTGTAGGTTCGGGGGCAGCTTGACAATTAGTTGTTGCCGCGCGAGACGTTGAGTATTGAGACATTTAGAACCACTGTCCAATATTTGGAAAAATCCCTGAAAGGCAGAGCAACAAAAGTACTATCCCGGCAACTGTTGCTATCCAATCTTCACTGAGGGAGAACTTGCCGTGGGAATCCGGTTGCGTTTGCGCCGGAGAAGATGGTGGTGTCTCGGTTGGGTAGGCGGTAGACATGGATAACCTTTCCGAACATGAGTTTTCTCGCTATAGACCGATTGGTCTATAGGGTAACTTGAAAAATAGACATTTCAGTCTATTGGGTAGCTAACTACAAAGTCCCAGTTGCCGCCAAGTTTATTATTCAATAGCGCACGCAATGCCTGACCACTGGAAGCACCATCCTGTCATTCCACCTGCACTACCACGCGGCCCCGCCCGGTACCGGCCAGCAAGTTGGCCCCCACCTCAATGGCACCAGCTACATCAACGGTTGCGGTAGAGCTTGTGAGCTTATCGACGTCCAGATGTGCAGCCAGTAAGTTCCACGCCTGATCACGCAGCTCAACCGGGGCATCAACGGAGTTCACCCCAGCCAAATTCACACCTCGCAAGATAAATGGCAGCACGCTAGCTGGCAGGTCTGCACCCGCCGCCAAACCACACGCTGCCACCGTGCCACCCCAGGTGATCTGCGATAACACATTGGCCAGCGGTGTAGAACCAAGGGTGTCCACAGCACCGGCAAAGCGTGCTTTCTGTAAGGGCTTGCCAGCTTCTTCGAAATCAGCACGGTCAATCACATCGCTCGCCCCTAACTCTTTGAGCCAGTCTTTGTGGTCGTCGATACGCCCGCTAGCAGCGACCACCTCAATGCCTTGGGCTGCCAGAAGCTGCACCGCGATCGAACCAACCCCGCCGGTGGCACCAGTGACAAGCACCGGGCCAGCTTTGCCAACATCATGAAGCGCTAGTATGCACAGCGCTGCGGTATAACCAGCTGTTCCTATCGCTGCGGCTGTCCATTCATCAAAGCGCTCTGGCACGCAGGTGACGTACTCGGCGTCGATCTTCATCTGCGGCGTATATCCACCATTGCGGCGCTCCCCGATCCCGTGGCCGTTGACTGTGACGAGGGTTCCGGGTTCAAACTTTGGAGATGTAACCACACGGCCTACGGCATCAATGCCTGGCACAAGAGGTAGGGTGCGTACCACGCCTTTGCTGCCGGCCAGGGCCATGCCGTCTTTGTAGTTGACGGAGGAATGGGTGATATTGATCAGGGTGTCGCCCTCACCGGCGTGCTCTGCGGCGGTGTCAACAAGTTGTGGGCCATTGTTAGTTATCAGCAGTGTGCGAGTCATACCTCCACGATAGGCAGGCATGTCACTTTATGGTCGACAAATCCGACGATTTCCTGGGCGATGGCCGTGTTTGTCGACCAAAAAGAGCAGTGGCACGCACCCCGACAACCACACCCTAAAGTTGGTTGAGCAACCAACCAATCAGGTGTTTGCCCACCTCTGTGGGCTGCAGCGCACCAGAAAGCGCGTTTTGCTTCTCTAACCCCAACAACCCGCGGAGATCCTTATTCAAAGAGCTGGTTGGGGTGACATGCCCACCAGTCATATCGTGGATCACCTGGGAATAAGCATTATCAAAATCCGCAGCGGCCACACCCAGATACCCAGCCACCTGGGACTGCCCAACCAGCGCAAAAAGTGCACTCACCACCGCCTCAATCTGGTGGGTGGAGTTAAAAGCATAAGGAAAATTACGGTCCACCCAGCGCAAATACTCGGAGGAGTTTTCAAGACAATCCTCACCGCGCTCAGTTAAATACAGCGCATCAGTATCAAAACGGGCCAGCCGCATATCTGTAATCAGCTTCACCAACGAGGACGCCGCCCGTTCCGGCTCACCGTCTGCTACAAAGCCCCGCTCCAACGGCACTGTCTGCAGCGCAGAACCAATGGGAACCTTGGGGTAGTCCAGTGGCCCGGCCGCAAGCTCGGTTAGTACAGGATCGCAGGTGGCGGCGAGTTCTTCGTCGATAAGCGCGCGCATCTCGTCGGAAAGCTCTGTATAGCGCCCCAGGTCAGCGGCCTGGATGATCGGTGCCAGGCGGGGATAGCCCTGCGCAAGCACATCGAAAAACCCCATCTCGCCCTGCACAGCTACCGAAATCCGGACCTCACCCTGCTCTAGGTAAAATGTCGCGCCGGGGCTACTTAAGGCCTCGCCGATATCCTCGACGGTGGTGCCGCCGGGCTCGACGGTGAATTGCCACGTGGCCTCGACGAGCTCAAACAGTGGGCTAAGTACGCGCTGCAGCTGGTTTGCGCTGAGGTCAGTGGGAACTGTCATTGTGTGTTGGACGGGAGGCTCGGCGCCTGCAAGATCGAGGAACAATGTGGTGTCGGTCATTGTTCCGAGCCTAGTGAACCTAGGCGTAAAACACGTAAGCTGGAGGACCATGTCTCGTTTTCATCGAACCTTAGCCATTCTAGCTGGGGTGTTGTGGGTGGTTGTGGTGTTCAGCTACACCATGCTCAAAACGAACGTGGCGCTGCCCGGGGTGTGGGATTCGGAGGTGCACCAACGCCGCGAGCTGCGCCTGATTCCCCTCCAAGGATTTTTTGAATCGCAAGTGTGGTGGGGACCGCTGCAAAACATGGTGGGAAATATTGGTTTGTTCGTTCCGGTTGGGTTTCTTCTGGTCATCGTGTTCGCGCCGCGTCGGCCAGTGCGTGTGGCAACGATTACAGGGTGTGTGATCAGCCTGACTATTGAGGTTTCCCAGTTTGTTTTCGCGCGCGGCTATAGCGACGTAGATGACCTCATCTTTAATACCCTAGGTGCAGCGCTTGGGGCATGGATTGCCACGCGCGTGCCGACGAAGGCTGTCACCACGAGCATCGGCCTGATTGTGGCGGTGGGGCTTGTTGCCATTATCCCGTTTGCACTTGATGGGGCGCGCTGGCTGCGCGACGCGATGCAGTAGAACGCAGCGCAGTAGAAGGCAGCGCAGTAGAAGGCGGTCCTACAATGGGTGCCATGACAGAGCCTGACGAGCAAGAACAGCGCACGGGACAGCGCACGGAGCAGCGTGGCGCTTTTTCACGCGCCGTTTTCCCTGACGGTGAGGAGCCAGACCCGCGGTTCACCCTGGCAAATGAGCGTACTTTTTTGGCGTGGACGCGTACCTCCCTAGCGTTTCTAGCAGGCGGTATTGCACTTGAGGCCTTCGAGATGCCCACCATCAATGATGATGTGCGGCGTATCGCAGCGCTGGTGATCATCGTGATCGGCATGCTCATAGCCTTAGGTGCTGCGATCCGCTGGGTGCGTGTAGAACGCGCAATGCGCCACGCGAAACCGCTCCCGGCACCAGCGATCGCCCCAGTACTTGGTGTGGGCATTTTCGTGGCAGCATTGATTGTTCTGGTGGCCTTGTTATGAGGTTTGCCAAAGAGTTTCCCACCCGGGTGAAAGATTCCCAGATCCCTATCACCGATCTGGGCCTCCAGCCAGAACGCACCAGCCTGTCATGGTCGCGCACATCCTTAGCCATGTTGGTGTGTTCGGCGACACTGCTGCGCTGGGCCTGGCACTATACCGCCGTTGTGTACCTGGCCATTGGCCTGCTGATGGCGCTGGCATTGCTGATTGTGCTCACCCAGCGCCGCCGCTACTCCGTGGAGGCCCAAGGCATCCAGCGCGAGTTCACCGAACCCAATGTTTTCGCAGTATTCACCATGACTATAGCCATGGTGTTCCTTGGTGCCATCGGGCTATATCTCATCGGCGTGACGTTCTAACAGTTGGGCTAAAAACCGCTGGCCGGCACCTGTCATGGTTAAACCGTTGGACGGTTCCAGCACACCAAGGCCCACAAAAACATTGGCGGCGCGCTCCATATCAGCTGGCACCGGGGTCGTACGCCCCAGCAATGACTGCGCCCCAGAACTAGCGGTGAGCCACATCAACACCTGCGGCCACTCGGAGCGGGCAAAAGCCTGCGGCAGCTCCTCGGCCAAGTGATCCACCAGGGCGGGTGTGTCGTCGATAAGCGCCTGCCCCAGCGGAGATAAGCGCACCTCATGGGCTTTTTCTTGGATCACCCCGGCAATAGTGAGCACCTGGCGTAGGGCACGCACCGGCCCGGCGTGCTCCTCGCACCGGGTGCCACCAAAGCCGATGCTGCTGGCAATCGCGCACACATCGTCCATGCTCAGCTGACCATTGTCATCCAGGCGCACCCCGTCGGCCACATACTCAAGGATCACGGAGAGATTGTGCTCCATGGGGTCCTCGCCCTCGTCTTCAATCAGCGCCTCGGAGAAGAACTCGGCGATGGCCTGCACCAAGGTCGGGTTATGCTCCGGGTGCGGGTCCAGTGCCATGATTTGCTGCAAATCCGGCCGGCCCGCCAGGAAGTGGTCGAACTCGTCGGCAAGCATCGGGGCGCGCGGATCCTCCGGTGCCCGCGATACCGAATCAATCTGTAGCTCCTCTGCCACATAGGCAATCCGCTCCGAGATGGTCACATGATCAGCGTTGGTCAGCCGCTGCAAAATCCGCTCGGGGCTCATCACCGGCAGGAAACTTAGCAGCAAAGGGGCGATCTCCATATCCGGCACCAGCCCGGCAGTCAGCCGACGTGCTTCGTGGTGGAAGCGCGTCATCATGGCAGGACCGCCGCAGGCCTCTACAACATCGGGGCCCATGGCGTCGACAAGTAGCGGGGTGGGCCCATCGATCTCCGAATCCCCCAGCGGTTCGATGGCCATATTCCAGTTCGCGCCCGAGTCATACACGTAGGTAGTAGGGCCCAGGTCAGCGACGGTCACTGTGTGTTCTGCCACCTCGCCTTCGGTTGGCGCGGTGACATAAACATTGCGCGTTGGCCCGGTTGAGTCCATGTACATGTGCGTGGCCATGCCCGAAAAACCGAAGGCAGCTTCTATCACGTTGGCTAATTCCCCCAGGTGAATCGAGTCATCCACGTTAATCAGCCGTGACATTTCGGGCTTTGAGCCTTCCACGGTAATAAGCAGTGAGACGATCATGCCCCATAGCGTACGACGGATTGTCGTTCCGCGCGCGCCGAACGGCAACGAACTGGCCCCATACATGCTTGGAACCGTTTAAGGTGTAGGTTAACCGAAAGTTTCCTTTTGCCCCGGGAGCGTTATTACCATGAAGGCACCTAAGACACGCAAGATCCCCACCATGTCCGTCCCTTTGGACGAATCTCGTGGCCCGTACGTCCTCGCTATGGACGTCGGCTCTACGGCCTCCCGCGGCGGGCTTTACGACGCTTCCGGCCGCCCCGTGAAACGCTCTAAGCAGCGCATATCGCACGAATTTGAATCAGGCAATGACGGCAACTCCACCATTGATGCGGACCAGATCGCCGCGGAGTGCCGCGAGATTGTTGACGGGTTGGTCGCTTTCGCCCAGGACAATGGCCTGCAAATCAAAGGCGTGGCGTTCGACTCCTTCGCCTCTTCCTTTTTGCTTGTCGACGACGACGGCAACGCCTTGACGCAGTGCGCCACCTACGCCGACTCACGCAGTGCGAAGTATGTGTCGAAGCTACGCGAGCTTGTCGACGAGCAGGCGTACCACCAGCGCACCGGCGTGCGCATCCACGGCTCCTATCACCCGGCGAAGCTCCTGTGGGCGCAGGAAGAATGGCCGGACCGCTGGGAGAAGGCCCGGTGGGTGATGACCATCGGCGAGTACGTCTACCTGAAACTGGCCGGCGTGATGGGCCTGGCGGTGTCTACTGGTGCGTGGTGTGGCATTGTGAACGCGCGCACCGGAGAGCTTGACACCGAGATCCTTGAGGCGTGCAACGTGGACCCAGAGATGATCGCACCCCTGCATTTTCCTGATGAGCCCGCCTACCCCACCGGCACCGACTGGTCGGCGCTGGACGGCGTGCCATGGTTCCATGGGATCCCGGACGGCTGGCCGTCGAATGTGGGCCCTGGTGCGGTGGATGAGCACACGATTGCTGTGGCGGCTGCTACCTCTGGTGCGATGCGCGTGCTGTTGCCCGAGGTACCGGATGTGATTCCAAGTGGTTTGTGGTGCTACCGCGTCACCCGTGACCAGGCAATTCTTGGTGGTGCGTTGAATGATGTGGGCCGTGCGGTGACCTGGATGGAGAAGGTGCTCACCCCTATTGATGCGGAGGACCTCGACGATGTGTTACGTGGCGATACCAGCGAGTATGCCCCCGTGGTGCTGCCGTTTTTCTCCGGGGAGCGCGCAACCGGGTGGGCTGCGGATGCCTCGGCAAGTTTCGTGGGCATTTCCGACGACACTTCGGCGATGGACCTGTGGCGTGGCCTGATTGAGGGCTTGGCTATCTCCTATGAACGCGTCTACGAGCAGCTTGATATCGCCGGCGCCCAGCCGGAGCGCATCATTGCTTCAGGGCGCGTGACCACCGAGCACCAGGGCTGGTTGGCGGTGCTTGCCGACGCCTTAGAGTGCGACGTGATCCCCCTTGCGATGAAGCGTGCGACCTTGCGCGGTACTGCGATTATTGCCCTGGATGTGATTAACCCTGGTGGTGAGCGCGCCGTGCCACCTTTCGGCGAGCCACTGAAACCCGTGGCCGAGCACCTCGAGTACTTCACCCGCCTGCGCGAGCGTTTCGACAAGCTCTACGGCTACCTTGTTGAATAAGCGTTGAATAAACGTTGAATAAACGTTGAATAATCTTGCCGAGGCTACGGCGTAGGTCAGGCGTAGGTCAGGCGTAGGTCAGCCGGACTTCAGCAGCGCTGCGCAATCGCCGCCGCCGTCTGCTTTGCAAAGGGGCCAACGCCCATGATGGTGTCCGCGCCGGGCCCATTCGCCTCCGAGTACCCCACCAGGAACAGGCCTTCTACGGTGGGTGCGGCACCGTCAAGCAGGTGGCGCACTGGACCCCACGATGGGCGAAAGCCGGTACACCAAATGAGGTGGTTCACCCCGTCAAGCTCGTCGAGTGAATCCACCATGGGCCGGGCGTTAAGGCGGCCGCTATCACGCGCGCGCTTTACTTCGGGCACCATGACGATATCGCCGAGGTTCTCCACCCCACCAGGGTCTTGTTCCCCTTTGGCGATGGCCAGGTAGCGTTGGCGGTTGCGTTTGAACAGGTCCGCGCCGTCGATGTTGTCGGGCATCCAGCGCGGCTTATGCCGGGTGAGCCACACTACCTCGGCGACCTCGGACAGTTCGGCGGCGATCTGCGCGCCCGAGTTACCGCCACCCACCACGGCGACTTTCGTGCCGCGGAATGTGTCTTTGCCTGGGTAGTTCGCCGAGTGCCAGAACTGGCCTTCTAAAGTACCTGGCACCGACGGCACAAATGGTGAGGTCCACGTCCCAGTAGCAACTACCACGTTGTTGGTGGTCAGCTCTAGTGGTGTCAGCTCGGAGAAGTCGTCGGCAGGTGCGGCATGCACCGTGAAGTGGCTGGCCCCTCCCCCGTGGTCGACGTGGTCGCCGAAGTCGACCACGGAGGAAAAACCAGCTACTTCTCCGTGGTCGACGAAGTCGACCACGTCGACCACGTAGGGTCTGCGGATATCAAACTCGTAGCGGTCCTCCCACGCCGCGAAGTACTCCACCACGTGGTCGCGTGGCGGGTAGCCGTCGTAGGCGGGCATCGGCATGCCGGGTAGATTAGAAAACCCCGCGTTGGAGAACAGGGTGAGCGAATCCCAATACTGCTGCCATGCCCCGCCGGGGCCGGTTTGGGCGTCGATAAGCACCGGCTCTATCCCTTGCCGGCGCAGGTAGTAAGCGGTGGCCAGCCCAGCTTGGCCGGCACCAATAATGATGGCGGGAAAATGCTGCATAACCTCAGCCTAAAGCACCCGCGCAAAGCACCCGCGCAAAGCACCCATCGTTAGCTAGGGGCTGCAAGCTGGGCGGATGCGGCCGGAACGGCGTCGGCGATCTTGGTGGCACTCGTCGGGCCTTGTCCGAACTTAGTGGTGGCGCTAAGCTTCGCGGCCACGGCGTGGATGGCTACCACTTGGTCGAGGGCATACTGTGCCAACTGCGGTGACTGCGCTGCCACCCGCGCCAAGTGTGCTCCAGCGATGCCTGCCAGTACGTCGCCGGAGCCTGGGGTTGCGGACCACGAATGGCCTGCATCGATGATGTGGGTGTGGGGGCCACCTGCGATGATTGTGGCGCGGCCCTTGCGCACCACTGTTGCCTGCAGGTGCGCGGCCAGCGCCTCAGTCTCGGCCAGCCGATGAGTCTGGTCTAGCCCACACGCCTGGCGCAGTCGCGCGAACTCGCCATCGTGTGGCGTGAGCACAGTTGTCGCTTCGCGCTTCACGACGAGCGCCCGAAGCTCCTCATGCTCCGTGAGCAGGGTGAGCCCATCGGCGTCGATCAGTACCGGTAGCTCTGTGTTCAAGAGCTGTTCGAGCTCTGCGGCGGCGTTATTGTCGGTACCTGCGCCGGGGCCGAACACCCACGCCTGGACACGCGCAGGCTTGTCGATGGACTTTGTCACCACCACCTCTGGGTGGGCTCGTACCACCTCTAGGGCTTGGGGGCCGGCGTAGCGCACCATGGCCGGGGTGGCATTCACCGCGCCGCGCACAGTCAGTAGTGCCGCGCCAGGATAGGTGCCGCTACCTGCGCGGATTCCCACTACTCCCCCGGTGTATTTGTCGTCGTCAGCACCAGGCTCCAGCCTGGACACCCCAGGGGGACGCATGGTGCGCAGGTGCTCAGGCCACGTACCGTCGGGCCAGATATGCACCGGTTGGGTGGCGCGCCATACCAGGTAGTGGGAGCCCTGCTCGCGTAAAAGATTGGATAAGGCAGGGTTGCCGATTTCCGCCAGAAGCTGCTGCCCACACTGGGGTGCCAACCCGTGGGCCAGGCGGAACTCGCCGAAGGTCACGGTCACATCAGCAGTGACGTGCTGCGGGTGGGCCACCCCCGTGTCTGCTTCCACCCCACTAGGCACATCCACCGCGAGCACCGGTACGTACCAACCACGGATGCTGGTGACGATGCCGAAGGTATCGTCATCAAGCCCGCCACGCCCGCCGATGCCGGTGATGGCGTCAATGGCGATGCGGTAGCGCGCACACTCCTGGTGGGTGGGCGGCTGCTCGAGCACAACTCCGCCAGCCTGGCGGAAAGCGGTGAGCGCCGGCTCGTGCGCCTGGCCGCCGGTCAGGAACGCCTCAACCTTTAGCCCCTGCATCGCAAGCTGCGCGCCGGCATACAGCCCATCTCCCCCATTGCCACCCTTTCCTGCAAGAATGAGCACTACATCACGCGCATTCCCCGTTGCTTCTTGGACCGCGGCGGCCAAGGGGTGGTCGTCGGCACGCACCATCGCCTGGGTCACGTCGCACACGGCGGAGGCGGCCTGCTGCATCAACTGATCCGGGAAATCCTGGGCCTCAAGCAGCGGCTTTTCGGCCGCGCGGATCTGGGCTGCGGTGTAGGCGTAACTCATAGCGCCCAGGGTAGTTATTTTTGGCAGGTGGGGCACCAAAACAGGTTGCGTCCCTGCATCACCTGAAAAGACACTGGGGTGGCGCACACATAACACGGTTCACCCGCACGGCGATAGACATACACTTCGCCGCCGTGGTCGTCGTCACGCGCGGCTCTACCCATCGTTTCCGGCATGTGCTCACCACGCACGGTATTAATCTCACCCTGCATAACGCCCAGGCGCATCAAGAACACCAAATCAGCCCAGATCGCGTCGAACTCGGCGCGGTCCAGCTGGGTACCCAGCATAAACGGGGAGATTTTCTGGCGGAAGAGCACCTCAGCGCGGTAAATATTGCCCACCCCGGCAAACATGGACTGGTCCATCAACATCGCACCGATCGTGCGACGGGACCTGTGCACCCGCTGCCACAGTGCATCCGGGTTCGCATCATCACGGATCGGGTCCTCACCCACACGCGCCACAATAGTGTCACGCTCTACCTCAGTAATCAGGCGACAAAACTGGGGGCCACGCAGGTTAGCGGCCTGCTTGCCTGCCTCGATCCGCAGTCGCATTTGGCCCCAGCGGTCGTCGATAGGCTCGAAACGCACCTGCCCAATCAGGCCCAAGTGGATGTACACGATGTGGGCGGGTGCATCAACATCAAAGTCGATGAACAAGTGCTTGCCAAAAGCCTCCGCCTGGGCGATCTGGGACCCATCGAGCACCGCCGCCTCCCGCGAAAAACGGCCCTGGGGGCTGGTAACAGACAGGGGCTGACCGCGGAAATCGTCGTTCAGCCTTCGCGCAAGACGATGGATGACGTGACCTTCAGGCATGCGTCACAGTATAAGGCGCGCCATGCTGTAGCATAATTTCGTACATCGCTGAGACGATTCGGAGGACTCACTGTGCCCCACACACTTGGTTTTGACCGCGAAAAATACATTCAACTGCAGTCAGAGCACATCAACAAACGGCGTGCAGAAATCGGCGGAAAACTCTACCTCGAAATGGGTGGCAAGCTTTTCGACGACATGCACGCCTCACGCGTTCTCCCCGGCTTCACACCCGATAACAAAATCGCGATGCTCGAACGCATCAAGGATGACGTGGAGATCATGGTGTGCCTCAACGCCAAGGACCTCACCCGCCAGAAGAAGCGCGCCGACCTAGACATCACCTACGAAGATGACGTGCTGCGCCTGATCGACGAGTTCCGCGGCGCCGGGTTCCTCGTCGACAACGTGGTGATGACCCAACTAGACGGCAACCACCCTCAAGCCGAGGCCTTCATAGCCCGCCTAGACCGCCTAGGCCTAAAAACAGCGCGCCACCGGGTGATCCCCGGATACCCCAACAACACTGAACTGATCGTGTCCGAAGACGGCTTCGGCCTCAACGACTACGTGGAAACCAGCCGGGACGTCATCGTCATGACCGCCCCGGGGCCCGGTTCCGGCAAGTTGGCCACCTGCCTCTCGCAGGTTTACCACGAGCACAAACGCGGCATCAACGCAGGTTACGCCAAGTTTGAAACGTTTCCCATCTGGAATTTGTCGCTCGAACACCCCGTAAACCTGGCCTATGAGGCCGCCACCGCGGACCTCGACGACATTAACCTGATCGACCCGTATCACATGAGCGCCTACGGGCAGCAGGTCACCAGCTACAACCGCGATGTCGAGGTATTTCCACTGCTCCAAGCATTATTAAAGCAAGTACTGGGAAAGTCGCCGTACCAATCACCCACCGACATGGGTGTGAACATGGCCGGCTACTGCATCTCCGACGACGAGGTCTGCCGTACCGCCTCCCGGCAAGAAATCATCCGCCGCTACTTCAAGGCGCTGGTGGACGAACGCCGCGACGATCGCGACAACGAGGAATCCACCCGCATCTCCATGATCATGCGCAAGGCGGAAATTACTATCGACGAGCGCACGGTGGTTGCCGCAGCACAGCAGGTTGCCGCAGAAACGGGTAATCCGGGGGCCGCCCTCGAGCTTCCCGACGGCACTATCGTAACCGGCAAGACTTCCGCCCTGCTCGGCCCATCCGCAGCCGTGCTACTCAACGCCCTGAAACATTTAGCCGGCATCCCTGATGAGGCATTACTGTTGTCGCCCGAGTCCATCGAACCAATCCAAACGCTGAAAACGGAGCACCTCGGCTCGTCGAATCCGCGCCTGCATACCGACGAAGTACTCATCGCTTTGAGTGTTTCCGCAGCTGACAATGGGGAATCGCGCCGGGCACTCGCGGAGCTGAAAAACCTCGCCGGCTGCGATGCCCACACCACCACCATCCTGGGTAGCGTTGACGAGGGTATCTTCCGTAACTTAGGGGTGCTGGTCACCTGTGACCCGCAGTACTGGAAGAAGCGCCTTTACTATAAGCGTTAGGGAATCTAGCCTGCACTTTTCGGTCGACAAATCCGGATTTCGCCGGGGGCAACAGCGGATTTGTCGACCGAAAAGAGCACGAGCATCGCAACGCCAGAAAGAAGAAGCGTCTAGGCTGGTCGCCATGGCTGTTGACTTCAAACACGTAGAGTACATCGGTGGATACTCACTGATTTTCGAAGCATTCACCACCGCTGTCGACGAGACAATTGCCGATCGCGGTTTCTCACCCATGGGCTACTTTTGGGAACGCGTTGTGGTCTATCTCTGGGAGAAGGATGAGCTAGAGGGCCCATTTTCCTTCGATTGCTCGGCTGACTTTTTCTCCGCCTCGTCGGCAAGCGAGCACGCCATCGCCCAGCTGAAGTCCCACCTGGAGGAGTTGACCTCCCAGCCTGCTAAGGTTTCTTCGCTTATCGACGACGCCCTTGCCGACGATTTCGAGCTCGAGTTCTAGGGGACAGTCGTTTTCTGTTTCGGTTGAGGGCTCTTCTACTTCGCGGGTCCTTGAAAATTGCAGCCCACAAAAAGGTCGTGGCGTCGAGATTACCTTAGGCTCAGCCAACTTTAGACTTCTAAGCTCGATCGCAGATAGTGACTCCTGCGATACACCGGTTCGGCGGCGACCTCTAGGAGTAGTCGCCTGTGACGCGGACGGTGATGCGACACGGCCGGGCCAGACACACATTCTGTTTAACCCACTTAACCGCGCCTTATGGCAGCCAAGGAAAAGGACAGGCCCTCACGTCAGTGAGGGCCTGTTACCTGTATTTTTGCGGGCGCTTTCCCGCTTAATGAACTCTATCCTACAGGTTATCTGGAAGTTGTCAAAGGCTGGTCCCTACGGGGCTCCTGTAGCGTGACTTAGTATGACCCAATTTACACATAAGACGCTTAGCACATTTCGAATGGCAATTCCTCAGGCCCGTTTCCAGACGTACGTTGATGCTGGAGAGACTTGATCATGCTGTGTCTCTCTACTTGTGGAATATGAATGCCGCATCGGCGGTCACCCAGATGTCAGGCCTTGTAGAAGTTCTCTTTCGTGACTCAATTGATCAGTGCCTACAACAATGGAATCTTGCGCAAGGTCATAGCTCGGAGTGGATTACGCAACCAGCTGGCCCTCTCCAACACATAGTCCGTAAAACACCGTCCCAAAATTGGCGTGCCACGCGGAGGGAACCGCTTCCTAGTTCGTGGTGGGAAGCCCGTGCAGAGTGTTCAACCTCTTCTCCCAATCATGACGACCTGGTGGCTGGATTGTCGTTTGGTACGTGGACAAGCATTCTCCCAAAACCATTTGTCACGAGTCCCAATAACGCCAGACTGACGATGTGGAATAATGCGTTAAAATACGGTTTTGGGGGTGAATCAAAAGAAGCAATCTATCGTTGGGCGCACGAAATCCGATACATGAGGAATCGTGCGAGTCATTTGCGTCCGATGCTTAATACAGATCGGCTTCGTAGATTTCACAGATATTCCATTCGATTACTACGAAGCATGGATGAAGATTTCGGCCAGGTTATTGCGGGGCTCGCGCTCATTCCGAATGTCATCAAGGACAAACCCTAGAATCATCTACTGATGAAAGTAGTCGCATATCCGTATGGCTATATGGGTATGTGTTGTTTTGTGGCTTCCGCAAATATTGTTGCCGTCATCCAAACAAAGGGTGGCACGGGGGTTGCGAGACAAGAACCGGTGTTAGGACGCTGGCAGGGCGGCGATTATCCTGAGATTATGTCGCAGAGCAAAATCCTTCTTTATTACCAGTTCCGCCCTATCGCCGACCCTGAGGCGATCCGGCTGTGGCAGCGTGACCTGTGCGAATCCCTCGACCTGCACGGACGGATCCTCATCTCGGAGCATGGCATCAACGGCACCGTCGGCGGTGATATGGACAACTGCAAGAGATACGTGAAGAAAACCAAAGAGTACTTCAGGGGTATGGAGTTTAAATGGTCTGAAGGCGGCAAGGATGACTTCCCGAAGTTGTCGGTGAAGGTCCGCGATGAGATCGTTGCTTTTGGTGCTCCGGGCGAGCTCAAGGTTGACGAACACGGTGTGATCGGTGGGGGCAAGCACCTGAAACCGCACGAGGTGAATGAACTCGTCGAAAAGCACGGCGATGATGTGGTCTTCTTTGACGGCCGTAACGCTCGGGAAGCGGAGATCGGCAAGTTTAAAGGCGCCGTTGTTCCCGATGTGGAGACCACCCACGACTTTATCGAAGAGCTGGAATCCGGCAAGTATGACTGGATGAAGGACAAGAAGGTGATCAGCTACTGCACGGGCGGGATTCGCTGCGAGGTCCTGTCGTCGCTGATGAAGAACCGCGGCTTCGAGGATGTGTACCAAATCGACGGCGGCATTGTCCGCTACGGCGAGAAATATGGAAACTCGGGACTGTGGGAAGGGTCGCTGTTCGTGTTCGATGCGCGCCAGCACACCCAGTTCGGTGACCCGGATGATCCGAACTACATTCAGTTAGGCCACTGTGTGCACTGTGGTGCGGCCACAAACCAGTTTGAAAACTGCTCCAATGAGCCGCACCACCGCCAGCAGTACTTGACCTGCGCAGATTGCTGGGAAAAGAACCCTTACTGCGCGCAGTGCACCGAGAACAAGATCACTGAGCCAGCGAGCTAGCCAGCGAGCAGGCGTAGGCAGCTAACGCAGCTCGCAGGCGTAGGTACTTACACCGCCGGGTACTCCATCGGTGAGCCAGGGCCAAGCGGAATGCCCAGGTAGTACCACGCGAGGAAGAAGATGAACCAGCCACCCATCATCGCCATGGAGTAGGGCAGTGCCAGCGACATCAGGGTGCCCACGCCTGCCTTGGAGTAGTAGCGCTGCAGGAAGGTCAGGGCCAAGGCGAAGTAGGGCGACATCGGCGTAATGATATTTGTTGGGGAGTCACCGATACGGAACAGCATCTGGCTGACCTCCGGCGATACTCCCAGATACATCATGATCGGCACCACCACCGGCGCCATCAGCGCCCACTGGGCGGAACCGGATGTGATAAACAAGTTGAGCAAGCCAACCAGCAGCACAAACACGGCGAACAGCGCCCAGTTTGGCAGGTCAAGAACCTGCAGCAGCTCGGCGCCCCTGATGGAAGTCCATTGGCCTAGGTTGGACCACTGGAACCAGGCCAGGAACTGGGAAACTGCGAAGAACAGCACGATCATTGGCAGCATGGTCTTTAGGCCTTCAGCCATCATCTCTGGCACGTCCGCGGCCTTGGTGATGGAACGGGAAACCAGGCCGTAGGTGATGCCGCTGAGCAGGAAGAACGCTGTGATCGGAACTGCAATGGAACGGATCAGGGGCGATTCCATTACCTGGCCGTCATTCACAAACGGGGAACCCGGCACGAACAGCAGCGCGAAGTACACTGCCAGCAGCCCCAGCAGCACTAGGCCCGTTACTTTCAGGGCCTTCTTCTCGTGGTCATCCAACTTCAGCTGCTCGAGGCGTTCCTCTTCGTTTGTGGGCACTTCGTCGCCGAAGGAGACTTCCTTTTCGTTGATCTCATCGTGGTTGATCAACTGTCGGGCTTTCTTTTCGACGAAGAACTCTGTTACTGCTGTGATGATTAAAGCCAGCACGATCGCCGAGGGAATCACGAAGAAAATATTGGCTAGGCCGGAGACCTCGTAGTTTTCGTCGACAAGCTGTGCCGCTGAAGTGGAAATACCGGCCAGCAGCAGGTCAGTAATATTCAGAACCAGCGAGGCGTTGAAGCCTGCCGACGAGGCTGCGAACGCCACCATGGCACCCACAATCGGGGAGCGGCCGAGCGCGTAAAAAGCCATGGCACCTAGCGGGATCACGATCACATACACGGCGTCGGAGGCGACGGAACCGGTTACGCCGGCCAGCGCCACCACAAACGTCAATGTCCGCGGGCCTGTTTTGGAGACCATTCCGCGCACCGCTGCCGACAGCAGGCCCGAGTGTTCCGCGACGGCGACACCGAGCATCGCTACCAGGATCACGCCCAGCGGCGGGAAGGTCACAAAATTATTGACCGCATCGGAGACCATCTGCTGCAGGCCGTCGCGGGTGAGCAGATTGACCACCTCGACGGTGTCGCCGGTATCTGGTTGGGTGGCGCTCATCCCAATGCGCGAACCGATCCAGGAGGCCACCAGCGTGATTCCGCCAAGGATCACGAACAGCCAGAAAGGGTGGGGGAGTTTATTGCCCACTCGTTCGACAAAGCCCAGGAAGCCTTTGGACTTTCCTTTCTCATTGCTTGTCGACGACGGCGTGTGTTCAGAAGATGCGTGTTCAACAGTCGTACTACCCGAGTTGCGGGCGCCCGGCTTTTCAGTCATGGGTGTCCAATCGTAGGCTGTGATGTAGGCGACAGATTATTGCGGTTTTACTGTCAACGCACACAAGCACCCCCATCAGGTGGGGGCGTAGGGAGTTCACCGGAGAGAAAAAGGGGCGCGGAGCTGCGCCACTCGATCTATAAGTAGTCGGTGGCAAGCATGCTAATAGTGATGGTGAGCCACCACATTGTAAATGGCAGAATCGGCAGCCAGAGAACGCCCATCCAGGGCATCCAGCGTTCATACCGGTTGAGTTTGCGCACCATGATCACAGCGCAACCAATCAGCGCCGCTACCGGCGGGAGCGACGAAAGAATCGCCCACCAAGTGCGCTGCGATTGGGAGCACAGCCACGTGGCCTCGCCGGCCTCGCACAGTGGCCCGCCGACGAGGCGGAAGATCAGCGCCAGCAGCCCAGCAAACACGAGCGTGCCGACGATCGACCCCACCATGTACAGGATCGCCTGCCTCGTCGACGCCTTATTTCGGGCAGCAACCTCAACTGGGTCAGGCTGGTCGGCAAGATCATCGAAAGACTCTGCCTCTGGCCGTGCCCGGTTCGAGTAGTCATACGCGGAGGTCAGATCATTTTCGGGGTGAGTCATACCCCCAGCTTAGGTGCTCATATACGGGTGGATCACGACGGGGACGGGAACGTGTCTTAAGAACTCATTCGCGGTGGAACCTACAAACACGCGCTCCAGCGTTCCCATGGGATGCGAATCCATGCACAGAATGTCGCCCTTCTTCCACTTCAACGAGTCCACGGCGTTGCCCCAGCCCTTGCCGGAACCAACCTCAGTTTCTACCTCTAAGAAGTCGCGGTGTTCAATGACGCGGTCGCGGGCAAGATCCAGCATGGCTAAGGATTGCTCGTTCCACTCGTCGATAAGCTCACTGCCGATGCCCTTCGGTTTATTCAAAGCCGCGTCGGTCAACCCAGTAGGGGAAAACGTAATAATGCGCAGTGTCACTTCAAGGGTGGCGGCGAGCTCTGCGGCGAATAGGAGCCCGGAGCTGTTTTCGTCGGCACGCTTATCGATATACGCAAAATTGACCCGCGTGATGCCCTTCTTTGACAACTTCACAGCGCGCGGCGCTAAACCCAAGGCGGTGGGGGAGGAGTGCATCAACGCATCGGCGGTAGATCCGGCGAGGAAACGCCCCTTGGAGGCGGCAGCGTTGGAGCCCACCAGGATGAGATCGGCATCAAATCGCTGGGCTTCATCGGTGAGAAGTTGGGCCTCGTTTTGCCCATCAGAAAAAGTGGAAAACTGCTTATCCCACTGAGAACGTGGCAGGTCCACGCTCTTAAGAGCCTTTTCGACAGCCTCAGCGCACGCTTCTGCCTCATGTTTGCGCCACTTCTTGTATTTTTTGCCCATCATGTTCAACGATGCAGGCCACGGCCTCAAAAGGGTGGATGCTACCCGGACGGACACCGGCGTGCTACGGCCCAGCCAGGCGGCGAATTCGAGGGCTTCGGTCCCGCCAGACTCGTCGTTGCCGGGGTCCCAAGCCACGAGGATGCGAAGCGTGCCGTCGCTCAAGCGATCTGCGATGGCAGCTGAAGATGACTGATCAGTGGGCATAGAAAAATCACGAACAACGATTAGATAGTAGTAACGGTTTCGATACTATTATCGCAGGTTACTCAGACTTATTGGAAATCTGCTCTGTGCTATAGCTGTTTGCCAGCGCATTAATCACATCGACGAGGTCCGCCGCCTTAGCCAAGTGCTCGTCGTCAAGCGTGGCAAGCATGTCCGCAAGATAACGGGTACGCTCCTCACCAACGCGCTCCAATTCGCGCTCACCGACCGCAGTCAGCTCAACGCGAACGCCACGGCGGTCAGTCTCCTCCCGGATTCGCCGCACCAGACCGCGTTGCTCAAGTTGGTGAAGAGCATTCGACGCCGTTGGCATACGAATGCCCTCATCGTGTGCGACCTGGCTGATGCGTGACGCACCGTTGTCCTTGAGTCGCGTCATGATTGACAGCTGCGGGCCAGTGAGGTCCGACTGGTCTGCAATGCGAAAGTAGGTCACATAAAGCTTAGTCATCGACGGCCGGATACGCGCGGCGATGTCCATTGGGTCAAGGGAATCAGATGAAGCCATAACCCCATTGTAGACATAGTTGCGGACGCGAAACCATCGACTTCTCGCCCACACACCTCTTAACTTGCGCCGGAAATGTAGGTTTCTAGTTCTGCACGCGCTTCTTCATCACCCTTTTGTACTGGTGGCGACTTCATGAGGTAGGCGCTGGCCGGCAGGATTGGGCCGGTGTCCCCACGGTCAAGTGCGATCTTCGCGGCGCGCACCGCATCAATAATGATGCCCGCAGAGTTAGGCGAATCCCACACCTCCAGCTTGTATTCCAGATTCAGCGGAACTTCACCGAACGCGGTGCCCTCGAGTCGGACATACGCCCACTTGCGGTCATCCAGCCACGCCACATAGTCGGACGGGCCGATATGGACGTTGCGGTCCTCCTTCTTGCCCGCAATCGGAGACTCCTTCAGATTGGAGGTGACAGCCTGGGTCTTGGAGATCTTCTTGGACTCTAACCGGTTGCGGTCCAACATGTTCATAAAGTCCATGTTGCCGCCCACGTTCAGCTGCATAGTTCGCTCCAGGCGCACACCCCGGTCCTCGAACAACTTGGCCATCACACGGTGAGTGATGGTGGCGCCGACCTGGCTTTTGATGTCATCGCCGACGATGGGAACGCCCGCATCTTCGAACTTTTTCGCCCACGCTGGATCTGATGCGATAAACACTGGCAAAGCGTTGACAAAGGCCACACCCGCATCGATGGCGGATTGAGCGTAAAACTTATCCGCCTCTTCAGCACCCACGGGCAGGTAGGACACCAGTACATCTACCTCGCGTTCGCGCAGTACAGCGGCAACATCCACGGGCTGTTCGGTCGACTCCTTGATGGTCTCTAGATAGTGGATTCCCAAGCCATCAAGAGTGGGGCCACGCTGCACGGTCACGCCCGTTGCGGGAATGTCAGTGATCTTGATGGTGTTGTTCTGGCTAGACCGGGTGGCCTCTGCCAAGTCCTTGCCCACCTTGTCAGCATCCACGTCGAAGGCGGCGACGAACTCGATGTCGCCAACGTGGTAGTCGCCGAACTGCACATGCATCAGGCCCGGCACCTTGTCTGCTGGGTCCGCATTGCGGTAAAACTCGACGCCCTCGATCAGTGAGGTTGCGCAGTTGCCCACACCTGCGATTGCTACTCGGATTGTGCTCATGTGACGTCTTGGTCCCTTCACTCGTGACAGAAATACCAATTGTTGAAATTTCAGGTATATCTCCAACAGACTAGAAAGGTCGAGCCGAAAATGCCTCATCGAAAGTGCCGAAATTGCAGGTTGATCGATCAAGTAGGATGGCTGACGTGATCGTTTACAGTCAGCAGATCTCGCACGAATGGGAGCGCAGAAACCTACTGCGTCACGTTCATGCCGGACGAGTGCCTCGCGCCAACGTGTGCGACGCTGACTTCCTCCTGGTTACAGCCGCGAAGTTCCACGGGTGGGCGTCGGCACGCCCCTGCCCCTTATGCGAGGCGGAGATGCGGAATGTGAAATGGATCTATAGCGAGAAGTTAGGCAGGCGCTCCGGCACCGCGCGTAACGACGACGAGATCGCCGACATCACTGCTGAAGTCGGTGAACTCACCGTACATACCGTGGAGGTATGTCCGTCGTGTCGCTGGAACCACCTGCTCGTGGAAGAGCAGGCACGTGTCCAGGTTCCTGGCCAGAAAACTGGTGATCGTGAAGTCATGGATGATTAATTCACGAAACTGTCTGAAACGAAGTAACCTGCACTAAGAGCAGTAATGGCAAATTGATAAGTACCGGTAGGACAAGCGACGTGGCTAATAACGCTGAAAACGGTGGTTACACCAGCAACTCTGGGGGCCAACAGCCCTCACGCGCGAAGAACTCAACCCGCGCAGGATCGTCGCCTGCAAAGGGCAGTTCCGTACGCTCAAAATCGAAGGGCAAGAAGGGCCGCAAGAACAACACACGCAACGCGGTGCTAGCGATCCTGGCTGTGATTATGGCCCTGATGATCGCTCTCCCCCTCGGCGCGTTCGCCGTTGCCTACGTCAAAGTTGATGTGCCTGAGCCACAGGAACTCCAGGCTGCCCAGATCTCTTCGATCTACGCCTCCGACTCAACAACCGAGTTGGCGCGTATCGTGCCTCCTGAGGGAAACCGGGAACAGATTCCCCTGGAAGAAATTCCAGAGCACGTCCAAAATGCTGTGCTGGCCGCCGAAGACCGCGAATTCTGGACTAACCAGGGTTTTTCCATTACAGGTTTCGCCCGCGCTGTCATGGGCCAGCTAACCGGTGATGATTCTGCCGGCGGCGGCTCCACCATCACGCAGCAGTACGTGAAGAATGCGCTGGTAGGCAATGAGCACTCGTATGTGCGTAAGGCCCGTGAGTTGGTCTATTCGGTGAAGATGACCAACCAGTGGGAAAAGGAAGACATCCTTGCCGCATATTTGAACACCGTGTACTTCGGACGCAACGCCTACGGTGTCGAGGCCGCAGCTCACGCGTACTTTGCCAAGCCAGCCTCTGAGCTGACTGTGGAAGAAGGAGCGCTGCTGGCCGGGGTGATCCAGCTGCCCAGCCAACTTGACCCGTGGACCAACCGCGAAGGGGCTGAGGCTCGCTGGAACTATGTCATGGATGGCCTAGTAGAGATGGAGGTGGTGGATCCAGCAGCACGCCAGGCAGCCCAATTCCCAGAAACCCGCAACCCCGCCGAGTACTCCGCCTACACAGAGGCGACTGGCGCTAATGGCATGATCAAAAACCAGGTGATCAAGGAACTCGAACTGATCGGAATCTCTGAGCAGGACGTGACCAACCGTGGCCTACAGATCACCACCACCATTGACACGAAGGTGCAGCAGGCAGCACTGGACGCGGCGCACCAAAACCTTGCGCCCCTGCAAGACGATGCGCGCGCTGCTGTGGTTGTCGTTGAGCCGGGAACCGGTGCGGTACGGGGCTACTACGGTGGCGACGACGCGGCAGGCTGGGACTATGCAGATGCGGCGCTGCAGACGGGTTCTACCTTTAAGATTTTCGGTCTGGCCGCTGCGTTGCAGCAAGGTATCCCGCTGTCTGCCACCTACGATTCTTCGGCGGTGAAGCTTCCCGGCAGCAATATCGTTGTGGAGAATTGGGACGGTGGTTCTGCGGGCTATACGACGATCGCGGAAGCCTTGAAGCACTCGCACAACACCTCATTTATCCGCCTTCAGAATGACCTTGCGAATACCACGCAAGACACCGCCGACATGGCCCACGCGCTGGGCATGGCGCGTTCTCTTCCGGGTATCCCGAAGACGTTGACTGAGAACGGCAAACAGCCGTATGAGGGAATCATTTTGGGCCAGTACCAGTCGCGCGCCCTCGATATGGCCACCGCTGTTGCCACTTTGGCTAACCATGGCGTGTGGCACCCGACCCACTTCGTGGAGCGTGTGGAAACCATCGATGGCGAAGTGCTCTACCAGTTCGATTCCGAATACTCTGAGCGTCGCGTGTCCGCCCAGGTGGCAGACGCCACCATTAACGCGATGGAACCTGTGGCTGCGTATTCCTACGGTTCTCTGGCAGGCGGCCGCCCGTCCGCGTCGAAGACAGGTACCTCCCAGCTGGGCGATACCGGCACCAACAAAGACACCTGGATGGTCGGCACAACGCCGCAGCTGACCGCTGCGGTGTGGGTGGGTACCGCCGACAACACCTCGGCCATCTTCAACCAGTGGGGTGGCAATATGTACGGCTCCGGCGCCGCCACCGATATTTGGAAGCAGGTGCTCGATACCTCCCTACAAGGCCAGGAAGTCGTCCAATTCCCGCGGGCTGACCCGATTTTCTGGGGAGTTAATGGTGCTGGTTACACCGGTGGCGGATATGCCTCGGGTTATAGTTCCGGCTATGGCTCCGGTTCAGGCACCTCCTCGGGCACCGGAACCGCTGACGGTGGGGCTGGCTCCAGCGTAGAGCTGGCTCCAGCACCCGAGCCTGCCCCTGATCCCGCACAGGCACCGGCTCCAGAACCTGCACCGGCCCCAGAATCCGCGCCTGCTCCGGCTCCAGATCCCGCTCCCATACCGGTTCCGGACATCGCGGAGATTCTAGATGGCATTGACATCGGATTGTGATCGTCGTGACCACCACAACTGCGCAGTCCGGTGCCTCCACACAGACGAAGCCCCACCCAAGCCAGCGCGTCCAGCCCGCTCACACCGAGCCTCTGGCCGCAGGGGTAGTGGAAAGGCTCGGCGGGCCGATGGGCAGGTTCGCCACAATTGGGCGCGCCCGCTGGTGGACTCCCCTGCGCGTGTTGATCGCAGTCGCGTGGGTGTTCCTGTCGTTCGGCCTGTTGTCAAAGGCGAATTGTGCCGGAGGCGCGCGTTCCGACGACGGCACCGTGGTTCTCAACTGGGCAGGCAATCGCCAATACACCTCGTTTTGTTATAACGACATCACACCGCTGTACGTGGGCCGTGGCCTTAACCAGCCCGGGTTCGTCTACGACTATTCCTGGGTGGAGGGCGAGACCACCCGCTACATGGAGTACCCGGTTCTCGCTGGGCTCTTCCAAGGTTTAATGGGCTGGATTGCCCGGTCTACCTATGGGCTTGTCGACGGGTTCTTGCCGGATGCTGGCTGGTATTTTTACCTCACCGCGTTCGTGCTGTCGATTATGTGGGTGTGTACTATCCGCATCGTTGTGGAGCTGGCGGGTAACCGGATCTGGGACACCATCTTGGTGGCTGCATCCCCGCTGGTGATAGTGCACGCGTTTACAAACTGGGATATTCCCTCGATCATGTTTGTTGCAGCAGCGTTGCTGTTGGCTCGCAACAAGCGCTTCATCTGGGCGGGTGTCATGATCGGCGCTGGAACCGCTTTCAAACTGTGGCCGCTGTTCCTCTTGGGGGCCTACTTGGTGGTGGCGATCCGGAAGCGGTCCTTTCTCCAATTTGGCACGATGCTGTTGTCTGCGGTGGCTACGTGGATGGTGATCAACATCCCTGTGATGCTGGCCTACCCGCAGGCGTGGGCGGAATTTACCCGCTTAAATTCTGAGCGCTCGTGGGAGTGGACCACCATCTACGCCGTGGTTTCCCGCGCAACGGGGTGGAGCGGATTCGACAACGGTGACGGCACCCCAGAAATACTTAATGCTGTGACGCTGATGCTCTTCGTTGTCGCCTGTGTAGCAATTTTGGTGTTGGGGCTGAAGGCGTCACGGACTCCCAGAATTGCTGAACTGCTTTTCCTCATTGTGGCGTGCTTTCTTCTGGTGAATAAGGTGTGGAGCCCCCAGTACTCGCTGTGGCTCGTCGTTCCTGCAGTGCTAGCAATCCCGCACTGGCGTTTGCTGCTGAGCTGGATGACTGTCGATATGCTCGTCTGGCCGATCTTGATGTGGCACATGTTAGGCGTGGATAATAAGGGCTTGCCAGGAGAGGTTCTCAATATCGTGGTGGTGGTGCGCGACGGTTTTATCGTGGCGATGATCGTTGTTGTCATCCTCCAAATGTTTAACCGTTGTACTGATAAAGTCGCAGTCGCGCATGGTGGCCACGACCCGCTGCTAACCACACCTAATGTGTGGGGAAAAGAGGAACTGGAATGCTCAACCTCACCACAATCCTCGGAATCATCTCAATCTTCATCTCCTTCGCACTCTTCGGTGCCACCTTCTACTCAGTAATGAAGAAAAAGCCGTGGCAAGTCCCGGTGATCCTTGGCATCTTAGCTTTCCTCTTCATGACAGTGATTCCGGTCGGTCTGGCCGTACTCGTTGCCGTTCCAGAAGGGGCCACCGGATAGTGTGAGCACACCGAAGCCAAAACCAAGCTCGGGGCAATTTTTTCGTGCTTGACCCATGGGGTACGCTGGGGAGGTTGCTTGACGCAACGAACCCTCCTGCTATCGCCACAAGAGGTGATGGCCGAAACCAATACAAGACCATAGGAGGTGATGAGGTCCGTGCGTCACTATGAAGTCATGATCATTCTTGATCCGCAACAAGATGAGCGCACTGTCGCCCCGTCCCTAGATAAGTATCTAGAGCGCGTCCGCAAGGATAATGGCACAGTGGAAAACGTTGATGTGTGGGGTAAGCGTCGTCTTGCCTACCCGATCAACAAGAAGGAAGAAGGAATCTACGTTGTTGTTAACCTCGAGTGCGAGGCCGACACCGTTTCCGAGTTTGACCGCGTTGTTAACCTAAGCGACAACGTCATGCGTACCAAGGTTCTGCGAACCGACAAGTAAGAGCGAAATCTGGTACACAAGCCAGTAAGAAAGCTCATCTGAACACGGAACACTTGTAAGGAAGGCAAAGAACATGGCACAGGGAGATACCCCCATCACACTTGTCGGCAACCTAACCGCCGACCCGGAGCTGCGCTTCACCCCATCGGGTGCAGCCGTAGCAAACTTCACCGTCGCATCCACCCCGCGTCAGTACAATCGCGACTCGGGCCAGTGGGAAGACGGCGAAGCCATGTTCCTGGACTGCAGCGTGTGGCGCCAAGCCGCGGAAAATGTCGCTGAATCCATGTCCAAGGGCATGCGCGTGATTGTCACCGGGCGTCTCCGCCAGCGTTCTTTTACCAACCGCGATGGCGAAAAGCGCACCGTCTTTGAAGTCGATGTCGATGAAGTTGGCCCATCCCTTCGTTGGGCTTCCGCAACCGTAAACCGCAACCCACGTGAGGGTGGCTCTGGCGGGAACTGGGGCGGAGGCAACCGTGGAGGTGGCCAGCAGCAGTCGCAGGGTGGTTTTGGTGGGCAGCAGCCCGGCCAGAACAACCAGGGTGGCTTCGGCCAGCAGGCACCGCAGCATGGCTCTCAGCAGTCCCAGCAGTCTGGTGGACAGCAGTCTGGTGGCCAGCAGGTGCAGCAGCCCGCAAATGATCCGTGGAATTCCGCACCTCCAGCCGGTGGATTCGGCGGTGGTATGGATGATGAGCCTCCGTTCTAAACGATCACAATATTCAACTGAAGGAAGGTAACGGATCATGAAGCTGATCCTCACCGCTGCCGTTGAAAACCTTGGCGCACCCGGCGACATTGTCGAGGTCAAGGACGGCTACGGACGTAACTACCTGCTTCCACGCGGCCTGGCTATCGTTGCCACCCGCGGTGCAGAGAAGCAGATCGAAGGCATCAAACGTGCCCAGGAAGAGCGCGCAGTGCGCGACCTGGACCACGCTAAGGAGCTGCGCACTCAGCTCGACGAGCTCACTGGTGTGACCGTCAAGGTGCGTACCTCGGAGTCTGGCAAGCTGTTCGGCTCCGTCAAAGCTGGCGACATCGCAGACGCGATTAAGGCGGCTGGCGGCCCAGCTCTTGACAAGCGCATCATCGACCTGCCAAAGGGTCACGTGCGCAAGACCGGTAATCACCAGGTCATTGTCAAACTCCACGACGACGTGGAGGCCAAGGTGAACTTCGCGGTCGAAAGCGCATAAGTTTCGGCTTTTCGCTTATCGACGATCCACAGGTCCCAGCTGCCACCGGGTGAGGCCGGCGTGCAGCCTCCGGGCTTGAACGGATCACATGACAACAGCATTATTAGGCGTGGCCCCGCACTTGTGAGGAGTGCGGGGCCACGCCTTTTCGTCGTGTGGGTTTTAGGCTGGGCTGTTGCCCTTCCACCCTCAGTGAAACTGCCAGGGGTCACCGAAAAATCTATCGACTTTCTCGTGTTCTATCCAGTCACTATGCTGAGCGCGGCCGGGGGCTGCCTACTTTCTGGTATTCCGCAATACTTCCCGGATCCTTTCGATCACCATGTGCCGTTGCGTCCGAATCTCATGCGGAGTGAACCGAAGCGCCCAGTACCCTAGGTTGCGGATATATTTTTCGCGGTCCATCTCTTTACGTCTCACCTCTGCGAAAGCTCCTAACATCCCACCCCACACCAACCACCACCAAAAGCACGACGATAAATTCGGGCCGTAGGCAGGTATGACGTTGTTATGTTAAGTTAGTCTGCGAAGCCCCGGTGGAGTGCTGCCTGGCGGAAAAGTCCGGCCAGATATTCTCGCTGGGGTCCTGACATTGCAGGCTATTTTAAGGCGACCATACTCAGTGTCTGATAGTGACTGGATAGCATTGTGGCTATCGGAACCACGATGGGAACGATACCTGCGGGTATGTAAATCAGACGATCATAACTTCGTAGTTCAGCAACAGAGGACGTAGTAAATCATGACTAAGGAAACCCACGAAACCTCTACTCCCGGTCGGCACACAGTGGCTGGTAATTTAAGACCACTCACGCTTAGCGACGCCCTCTTCATCTTTAGTGTAGCCATCCTCGGTGGTCTCCTCGTTTTTATTATTGCCCTCGGCGCAGTACGGGCGGGTGCAGATAAACACACCGCGCTTTCCTTGGTGATACTTCTGCTTACTGTCCACGGCCTGATGGTATTGGGGGTGCAGGCTTGGTGGTTGAGACGACGCAGGATAAGTTGGCAGCAGCTTGGACTGCGCCGACCCACCCCACGGCTACTGCACCTGCTGTGGCAAATACCAGTATTGCTAGTGTCTATAGCACTAATCAACATGGGTTTCTTTGTGCTAACCGGCAGGGCGGAATCACCCGACGATGCCCCAAATTCTGATGGGTGGCTAGCCAATATTGGCCCCGACTTCTTTCACCCCGCCATGTGGGCGATGGTTTTACTGCTGATCACACTCTTGGTCCCTTTGTGGGAGGAAGTTCTGCTGCGAGGCGTGCTTTATCAATCCTTGCGCAATCGCGGGTGGCACCTGTCCCTGGTAATCCTTGTGAGCTCTCTAGTGTTCGCTATCATGCACCTCGCGCCACCACTTTTGCCTTACTATCTCGCCTTAGGAATAGGCCTGGGGTTGTTACGGGCCTTCCACGACAACCTCTGGGCCCCATTTATCGCTCACGCCACCTTGAACTTTCTTGTTAGTGGCACCGTAATTCTCGCCCTAGTCGGTAGCGTTTAAGGCGTCTTGGATACTTGACAGCATCAACCGGTAGCTGTGGTGCTGTGACACAGCAGCCCATGTGCTTGCGGGTGAAACTCCTTGCGTCATGGAGTGATCGAAAAAGCCGAGTGCCAAACACTGGAATGCTCTGCAGCTTCCAGCGTTTGCCAATAGACCAACCGAGCATGAATACCTACGCCCAGACGGAGTGAATGCCAATCCCGTCATCATCTTGGGGCCTAGCCCTGATTCTTCATGTGATTTTGTGTGGGGTGTGGGTACGCTCGTGCTGCGTGGGCTTTGCGTTTGTCTAGTTCGGCGAGGCGGAAGGTTAGCGTATCGACGACCGCTGCTGCTAATTGTTCTCTTGTAAAACTTTCTCAGCGATTGTGAGCTGGTTCGGGTGTGGTTTCGGGTGTGGTTCGGTGACAGGTTGCCTCTACTCGTGGCTGGTGACCTCGCACATATAGCGGGCGATCTCGGTGGGATCGGCGAGGAAGTCATCCATGGCCCGGAATGCGATAGTGTCCTCGAGTTCGAGCCCAGTATTAAACTGTCCGTCGGCGGTGATTTCTACGATCCGAGCCCCTGGAACCGCTGTGGCCAGCGATAACATGATTGCTGAGTGGGTGACCATGACAATCTGGGCACCAGCGCCAGTGCCAGCGTCAAGACCGGCGCCAGCGCTGGAGCCCCCGAGCAGTAGACGGCCTAGCATCCCCACGGCGGCCATCTGGCGGACGGGGGAGAGGCCGGACTCCGGTTCGTCGAGCAGGTACAAACCGTCGGCGGGGAATGTTGATAGCAGGTCAATGACGGATTCGCCGTGTGATTTCCGGTGCATGTGTTCGAATCCGGGTCCGTCCGCACCGAACTTCTTGCCTAGTGCGAAGTGAGTTTCGGCGCGCAGGAAGTAACCCACTTTGCGGCGCTCCCCCAGCACCAGTGAGATATAAGGAAGTAAGGAGTGACTGCCACCGCCTAGGCCACCAGCACTTACCCCTACCGGCCCACCTGCGCGCGGAAAGCCGTAGCCTGCGGCGATCGCCTCTAACAACGTTGATTTTCCCACGCCGTTGTCGCCGGTCAGCACGGTCAGCGGTGCGGATAGTCCTAAGGAGCCGGTGGCCTGTAATGCCTGCACCCCGGGCACATCCGAAAGCCAGCCCTCTGCGCGGCCAACAGACAATAATTCGCGGATAAACACTAGTCCGCCAGCAGGTATCTGGTGGTGCCGCGCGGGTCGGCGATAAATTCTTGCCACGCGCGTACGGCTTCTACCTCATCGAAGTCCACAGGTACTACGCCGTGCGCACCTACCTCCAGCAGTGTTGCCCCTGGTATGGACATCAGCACGGGGGAGTGCGTTGCCATCACAACTTGCCCGCCGCGCCGTACCACATGCCACAGCAGTCCCAGTAGTTCCAGTTGTCGGAAGACGGACAGCCCGTCTTCGGGTTCGTCGAGAAGTACGAGGCCGTCGTCGAGACGCTCGCGGTACACCTCCATTAGGCCTTGGCCGTGGCTGAGATCGGGCAGTTCCGCGAACGGCCCACCCAGCGAAGCGTAGTAAAGGCCCAGGTGAAGGAAGGTTTCGCCGCGGACGAAGAAGACGTCTTTGGGGTTCCGTTCTCGCGTGACGACGAGCGCCCGCCCCAACTCGTGTTTCTCGTGGGCAAGGGAGAAGCGGGCGTGGCGTGATCCACCTTCTACGTTGACGCGCATGGCGACGGCAAGTGCCTCCATGAGAGTGGATTTTCCTGCACCGTTGTCGCCGGTCACGATGGTAACCGCGCTCAGTGGCAAGGGTTCGTGGTAAAGCGAGCGCACTGCGGGTAGCGCCTGTACCCACGCGGGCAGCCCGTCGAGGGAGTCGAGGCGCACTCTGGTGATGAACATGTGGCTGAGTGTAGCGCTGCCCAAATTGCTGGAGGCGGTAATTGGGCCATCACACCATCTGGTAGCGGAGTTATCCACAAGTTATCCACAGAGGCCTGTGGATAAGTGAGGATGCGGTACGTTTCAGGGGTGCGGATACAGCGGCGACGTGTCGTGGCCGCCGGGTAAGATGCAGTGCGAGACATCGGCGAGAATTGGGCGACAGGAGGAAGGGGACACCATGGCTTCCAGTGAGGGCGTAGCAAGCTTCGACGACGAAGGCTTTGTGCCACAGCCGGACACCCAGGACAACCGCGGTGAGAGTCGCAGTTATCGTCGAAAAGCGAACTTCAACCGCCAAGACGAAGGCATGCACGAATACCGTCAACCGCCGCATGACCGGCAGGCGGAGATGGGCGTGCTGGGCTCAATGCTGCTCAGCCCCAACACTGTGTTGGATGTCATCGAGGAACTGAGTGCTGAGGACTTCTACTTTCCGGCGCACCAGCTGATCTACCAGGCAATCATGGACCTGTACGCTTCGGGCAGCGAGATCGATCCGGTGATTGTGGCGGGGCGGTTAGATCGGTTAAATGAGCTGGAGCGTGTTGGTGGAGCCCCCTACCTGCACACTCTGATTTCGGAGGTGCCTACAGCGGCGAACGCACGCTACTACGCGGAGATTGTGGCGGAGAAGTCAGTGCTGCGCCAGCTTGTTAATGCTGGTACACGCGTGGTGCAAATGGGCTATGACGGCACTGAGGGGATGGAGGTTGAGGCCGTGGTGGACATGGCCCAACAGGAAGTGTTTAAAGTGGCTCAGAATCGGACCACGGAGGACTACCAATCCTTATCGGAGCTGCTTAAGCCCACTGTTGATGAGTTGGCAAAGATTGAGCGTGGCGGTGGTTTGGAGCAGGGCGTGCCGACGGGTTTCGTGGACCTTGACCGCCTCACCAACGGGCTGCATGCCGGGCAGATGGTGATTATCGCGGCGCGTCCAGGTGTAGGCAAGTCCACACTCGCGTTGGATTTCATGCGCTCGTGTTCGATCCACAGCGGGAAAACCTCGGCGATTTTCTCGCTGGAAATGTCTGCCACCGAGATTGTCATGCGCTTGCTGAGTGCTGAGACAGAGATCAAGCTGTCAAGTATGCGCGCCGGCACCATGGAGGAAAGCGACTGGGTAAAGTTGACCAACCGCCTGGAAGAAATCCAGGAGGCCCCGATCTTCATCGACGATTCCCCGAACTTGACCATGATGGAAATCCGCTCCAAGGCGCGTCGCTTGAAGCAGCAACATGGCCTTGACCTAGTGGTGCTGGACTACCTGCAGCTGATGAGTTCCGGTAGGAAGGTGGAGTCGCGCCAGCAAGAGGTCTCCGAGTTCTCCCGCCAGATGAAACTTCTGGCCAAAGAACTTGAGGTTCCCGTGATCGCGATCTCCCAGCTGAACCGTGGCCCCGAAGCTCGCACCGATAAGAAACCGCAGTTGGCTGACTTACGAGAGTCTGGCTCACTCGAGCAAGACGCCGATATGGTGTTCCTTCTCTACCGCCCAGACTCCCAAGACCGTGACGATGAGCGTGCCGGCGAAGCAGACATTATCGTCGCTAAGCACCGTGGGGGCCCGATCGACACGATCTCAGTCGCCCACCAGCTGCACTACTCCCGCTTTGTGAATATGGCGCACGGGTGACGGCTGCGCCGTCACGGCGGAGGAGAAACCGGCTGCGCCGTCACGGGGGTAGTGTCGCACATCACAAGCGTACCCCCTTGTGTGATCGGTGCACGTATGAAAGCCCTGAAAAGACCAGACCAGAGGGACCTATCAATTTCGCGATTGAGTTAGGTTTGGCTTACCAACGGTGACAAGCTGCGGAAATCACCCTAAAGTGAGGGCAAACAGAAAGGAGCCAGTCGTGACCAGCCGATCCATTGACAATGCATACCCAGCCTGCGCGGCGACTGTGGCACGTCTTGATAACTCCATCATGGTTGCCCGCACCGACGCGTCCACCATGTTGCTCAACATGCCACGTTCGATCGACGAGCTTTCCCAAGCCACGCAGGACCAGGGATTTTTCTCGAAGTTGAAGAGTCTTTTCACGCAATTTATGCGCTGAAAACTTACACACAATTAGTCGCGGGGCGGGAACAATCATCCGCCCCGCGACTAATCTAGCATCTTGCCGCGCTGTTCTGGCAGGGTAAAGGCGGCTACCGCTGCGATCATAAAAGCGGAGGCGAACACCGCAAACACAGCCGCTTGATTACCAAAAGCCAAAAGCGGCGGAACGATCAACGGTGCCAAGATCGAGCCGATGCGGCCAAAAGCTGCTGCTGCCCCTGTACCGGTGGCGCGGATGGCGGTGGGGTAGAGCTCCGGGCCAATCGCGTAAAGCGCTCCCCACGCACCCAAATTGAAAAAGGAGAGCAGACAACCGGCCGCGATGATCTGCCATTCCGCGGTGGCCAACCCGTACAGCCCTGCGCTGACAGCGGAACCTACGAGGAACACGGACAGTGTCACGCGCCGGCCCCACACCTCAATCAACCAACCTGCCATCGCATATCCCGGGAGCTGCGCCAGGGTAATTATCAAGGTGAATGTAAAGGAGCGCACCAGGGTGAAACCCTGGTCTACCAGCAAGGAGGGAATCCAGGTGAAGGCTCCGTAGTAGGCGAGCGATACCCCGAACCACACGATCCACAAAGCCAGCGTGCGTTTCCTCATGTCGCGGCCCCACATGCCGCCGGTGAGGTGTTCTTCTGTTTGGGCAGTGGTGAGCGGGTCATAGTAGGCCGGATCCACGTCCTTTTCAAAGGAGCGCACCACTTCCTCGGCCTCGTCGTAACGCCCCTTCTGCTCCAAAAAGCGCACGGATTCTGGCATCTTCATGCGCACATAAAGCGCATACAGGGCGGGGACGGCGCCCAGGGCAAGGCCCCAGCGCCACCCATTTTCGCCTTCTGCGACTACGAAAGTGCCGATCACCGCCGCCAGAATCCAGCCAACCGCCCAGAATGCTTCAAGCCACACCACCATGCGGCCGCGCACTTTGCGCGGGGCAAACTCGCTAACCAACGTAGAGGCCACGGGAAGTTCAGCTCCCAAACCTAAGCCGGTAAGAAAGCGGAACACCAGCAGCACCGCCACAGAGACGGCCAAGGCCGAGGCGCCAGTGGCCAGGCCGTAGACCAGCAGTGTTAGGGCAAAAACTTGGCGGCGCCCGATCTTGTCTGCAAGTAATCCGCCCAGACTTGCACCAATCGCCATGCCAATAAAACCAACTGAGGCAATCCAGCTCGTGGTGGTTTTATCAAGGTCCCAATGGATGGCAAGGGCTGCGATCACGAAAGAGACCAGCCCCACGTCCATCGCGTCGAGTGCCCAGCCAATTCCGGAGCCGACCAGCAGCTTCCGGTGCTTAGGGGTGACGGGCAGGCGGTCAAGCCGTTCAGCGCGCGTCAGGCCCTGTTCGTTGGCCAGGCCCTGTTCTTTTGTGGTAGTCACGCCTCACACTATAGGGCCCGGCACTCATAAAACGTGCTTCAAAGCAACAAGTTTCCACATCCACACAGTTCCCTGATCGACGGCATCCTGGCCGAACCCAAGGCCGTGAGGTCCAGGACGTGTCTAAGACAGGCGTTCAGTATGAGGACCTGAATCTGCGCAGGCGCAGCGAATTGCTCACCACAAATACGGAGCTAAACGCCATCGCGATACCGGCGAGCATCGGGTTGAGCAAGCCCAACGCTGCTACCGGGATAAGCACCACATTGTAGGCGAATGCCCAGAACAAGTTGCCTTTGATTGTGCCGAGGGTTTTCCGGGAAAGGCGGATGGCATCAACGGCGCTGCGCAGGTCATTGTTCATCAGGGTGATGTCTGAAGCTTCGATGGCTACGTCGGTTCCGGCACCCATCGCAAGGCCAAGATCGGCGGTGGCCAAGGCAGCTGCATCATTGACCCCATCACCGACCATGGCCACGTGTTTGCCTTCGCCCTGGAGACGGCGCACAACGTTGACCTTATCTTCCGGTATGACCTCAGCGATCACATTCTGGGCCGCCACACCGACCTCCGCCGCGACGGCTTCGGCAGCGCCCCGGTTATCGCCGGTCAGAAGGTAGGGGGTCAGCCCTAGCTCCTGAAAGTGGTGGACTGCCTCTGCGGAGGTGTCTTTGATGGTGTCACGTACGGTGATGGTGCCGATCGCCTCGTCGTTACGCGTCACGACGACTGGCGTGCCACCCGCCTGTTGTGCCTGATCAAAGGCCTGCTGCAGTTTACCGAGTGGCGCAGCGGGGCGGCCAACCACGATGCGGTCCTCGCCGACCATGCCGGATACTCCAACACCTGGCTCGTTCTGGAAACTGGTCGCCGTCAGTTCCTCCGCCGGTTCCATCGAGGAACGAGTTGACTGAGACGCACGCACGATCGCCTGTGCTATCGGGTGTTCGGAGCCTGCCTCGATGGTGGCAGCAAGAGCCAATACTTCTTCGTTTGTGCAGCCTTCTGCGGCGGCGATGTGGGTTACGTTCATCTCACCGGAGGTGACGGTGCCGGTCTTGTCCAGCACGATGGTGTCTGCCTGACGGGTAGATTCAAGGATTTCGGGTCCTTTAATCAATAGGCCCATTTGGGCGCCGCGGCCGGTGCCCACCAGAATAGCGGTCGGCGTTGCCAAGCCGAGAGCACATGGGCAGGCGATGATCAGCACTGCGACAGCGGCGGTGAACGCGTGGGCCAGTTCGTGGCCCACCAGCAAGTGGCCGATCAGCGTGAGGATCGCGATGATAATCACGACTGGGACGAAGATCGCTGAGATGCGGTCTACGAGTCGCTCCACCGGGGCCTTACCGGCCTGCGCGTCTGACACCAGCTTGGCCATCTGGCTCAACGTAGTCTCGGCGCCAACACGCGTAGCCTCCACGATGAGCCGGCCCGAGGTATTCAAGGTGGCACCGGTGACGGTGTCATCGGCCGTGACCTCCACGGGTACGGACTCGCCGGTGAGCATGGACTCGTCGACAGCAGAGCTGCCGTCGACCACGTGCCCATCGGTGGCGATCTTCTCACCCGGGCGCACGATAAACCGATCGCCTACCTGCAGCTGCGCAATCGGGACGCGTACCTCAGCGCCATCGCGGATCACTGCAGCGTCCTTGGCACCCATGTTCAACAAGTCACGCAGGGCTTCCGACGAATGCCCCTTCGCTTTCGTCTCAAACCAACGTCCCAGCAACAGGAAAGTAATCACCACTGCGGTGGTTTCCAAGTAGATCTCATCCATGCTGGTATCCGACGGCAGCAAGCTCATCTCCATGGTCATGCCCGTTACACCCGCGTTACCGAAGAACAACGCGTAAATACTCCACCAATACGCCGCCGAAGTACCCAGCGTGATCAAAGTATCCATGGTTGTTGCACCGTGCTTCAGGTTTGCCCAGGTTGCGCGGTGAAACGGCTCGCCGCCGTTGACATACACCAGCGTGGTCATCACAAGCACCGCCCACTGCCAGTAGGTGAACTGCAGTGCCGGAATCATGGAGATCAGCATGATCGGCACAGTAAGAATCGCCGAGGAGATCAGCTTCGATTTTAGGCGGTCGGCTTCGTCGTTACGTGCGCTGTCAATCCGGTCCTGTGCACTTAACGACGATGGGCTGCCGCTCACTGTGCTTCCGGCACCAGTACTTCCGCCCTCGTCGTTCCCGGCCACTGCTGCGTCGGAGTTATCGTCGGCAAGCGTAAATGCGTCGTAACCAGCACCTTTCACCACATCAATGAGGTGGGTTTTGTCAACCTTAGCGGGATCGTACTTAATGGTAGCCGTTTCGGTGGAGAAGTTCACCGAGGCATCCACTCCGTCAACCTTGTTCAACTTGCGTTGCACACGGTTCGAGCACGAGGTGCACGTCATGCCAGTAACGCCGAGATCGATCTGCGCCAGGGTGACTGGTGCTGTTATCGGCGCGTCGGTGGTTTCGGGGTTGTTCATCGGGTTTCTTCCTTCCCGTTTCCGCGCGCTACTTCAGGGCGTAGCCTGCTTCCTCAACGGCAGCTGCGACCTGATCGTCGGTGAAGTTCTCGCCGGTGACGGAAACAGCGCCGGTGGTGTGATCAGCAGTAACAGCAGTAACTCCGCTGATTTCGCCGACCTCTTCCTTCACGCTAGCTTCGCAGTGTCCGCAGGTCATGCCTTCGACGGTGTAGTTCTTCACAGCCATGATAAATCCTTTCGTCAGAGTAGATGAACCTGACTTTATACCCCTAGGGGGTAAGCGTCAATGGCGGGATGACGACGAAAACGGCCGGACCGACACAAATGGCCGGACCGGGGCGACGGCCACGCCGAGGCGCTACCCTTGCTGATGTCCTGACATGATCGAGATGCGGTTGTAGGTATTTATCAGGATGATCGCCCACTCCAGCGCAGCAAGTTGCTCTTCAGTGAAGACCTCCCTAGCCTTGCGCGCGGCGTCCAAATGGCGGTTACCGTGAGGTAAAAGAGTAATTTCTTCTGCCAGCTCAAGGGCTGCGCATTCCTCCTTAGCAAAGTATCCGGGTTGCTCACGCCACGCCGCCAAAACGTCAAGTTTGGCCTGCTCAACACCAGCGTCACGCGCGCCGGAGGCGTGTGTGACCAAGCAGAGGGCACAGCCGTTTAACTGGCTAACGCGGACGTTCACTAATTCGACGAGTCCTCCTGGCAGTTCCACCTCTTCAAAAGTGCGGAGCAATTGTCCGATCACCTTGCCCTGGGCTTTGAAGATTTCAGGGAAGACCTCGACTAGATCGGGGACATTTTTTGACTCATTCATGATTCAATCCTCATTTCTGGGCGGGCGACGGGTTCAGGATTCACACGTGGCCTAAGCCGCGAGTTCGGGAAAGTTGGCGCAGGTAGGCGGGCCAATCCGTCGGGATCGTGGGAGATATAGCCATGTGTTTCGCCGAAGCGCTCACTGTGCTCCTCCCACTCACGACGGTACTGGGCCACCTCGTCATGGGTGCGGCCGATGAAGTTCCACCACATCACAATATCTTCGGCAAACGGTTCGCCGCCGATGAAAATTACGCGTGCCGACGCGTCACCTGGATTGTGCAGCGTCAGCTGTGTTTCACCAACACCTGTGTAAGCAAGCTCACGACGATTGACTGTCACACCTTCCAGCTCTACGGGGCCCTCGTCGACAAGCAACCCGTGTTCAAAGGTTGGATCCACATCGATGTGTACCGTCGCGCCGGGCTGAAGCCTGATTTCTGCGCCGACCAGCGGAGTAAAGGTAGGGATCGGCGAGGTCTGCCCAAATAGTGAACCCATGAAAACTAGCGCGCGGGCGCCGTCGAGTTCGACAAACTCGGGGGCGTAGTGGTCGAAGTGGCGCTGGCCGTGGCGGGCCGAGTCCGGCAGAACGGTCCACAGCTGCACGCCATGCAGCACGGTGGTGGACTGAGTGGACACCTCAGAGTGGCAAATGCCGGCACCGGCTGTCATGAGATTGACCTCGCCGGGCAGAACAACTGCGTGATTGTCACCGGAATCGTGGTGTGTGATGTTGCCCGCGAAAAGCCAGGACACGGTCTGAAGCCCGGTGTGCGGGTGCGGTACACGGTCATGGCGCGTGGCCCGCCGAGAGGAACCTCACGGGCGGTGATGATTTCTACTCCCGCTACGGTAGTGGACATGTCACATAGTGTACGTGAGGTTCACGGCGTTATTCCTCGAGAAGTGAAAACCCTGCGGCTTCAACGGCGTCGCGGACGTGTTCGTCGGAGATCGCATGCCCGTCCACTGTTATATGGCCGGTTTCCACCTCGATGTCCACTCCTTGAAATCCGGGGATCTGGGCGATCTCGGCCTCAAGCTTTTCTGCATCTGCGGATGTTTCAAGCCCTTCCACACTGTAATTTTTGGTCACTGCGATCACTCCTTGAAAATTAACGGTGCGGGAATATCTTGGCTCCAGGTATCGTTGGGGCCTATAAGTAAAGACTACAAAATTAGGGAGACAAAATGGCAACGATTGATTTAAACGAAGAAAACTTCGAGCAGACCGTGACTCAGGACGGCATAGTCTTCGTCGACCCGTGGGCTGACTGGTGCGGGCCATGCAAGCAGTTCGCGCCAACTTTTGAGAAGGCCTCGGAGGCGCATCCCGACGTCACCTTCGCGAAAGTGGATACAGAGGAAAACCAGCAGCTTGCCGCAGCTCTTCAGGTTCAGGCCATCCCAACTTTGATGGCGTTTCGCGACGGCATCCTCGTTTATCGCGAGGCCGGCGCGCTGCCGCCAAAGGCGTTCGATGATCTCATCGGCCAGGTTAAGGCCCTTGACATGGATGACGTCCGCCGCCAAGTGGAGGAGCAGAATCGGCAGCAGTAATGCCCGCATCTTTCTGCATAATCCACCCCCGCTTAGGGGGTGGATTTTGGCATGTCCGGTGTCTTCATCGGGTGTGGTTGCTTAGCGACGATCATGTGGGGGCTGCGGTTTACGGCGAGAATGGGTGGAAAACCGTAAACTGAATGCCATTAACTGTGAACCTTAAATTAGTAGGAGTGATGAACGCTCATGGCTAAGAACCCGTTGAGCAAGGGCTGGAAGTACTTGATGGCATCTTTCGATCAGAAGATCGACGAGAACGCTGATCCAAAGGTGCAGATTCAGCAGGCTGTCAACGCCGCGAAAGAGCAGCATCAACAGATTGCCCAGCAGGCAGCGAGTGTCATCGGAAATAAAAAGCAGCTGGAAATGCAGCTGGATCGCCTCCAGAAGTCTCAGGCGGACCACCAACAAAAGACTCGCACTGCTTTGCAGGCTGCGGATGAGGCTGCAGCCGCAGGCGACACTGAAAAGGCTGCGCAGTTCAATAACTCCGCTGAAGTTTTTGCTTCACAGCTAGTGTCTATAGAGCAGGAGCTGGAAAACACTAAGCAGCTATATGCGGCGGCAGAACAGGCAGCGGCGCAGGCGGAGCAGCAGCAGAAGGAGTCTGAGGCACGGCTGCAGGGGCAGTTGGCCGAGGTGGATAAGCTGATGGCGCAGGCTGATCAGGCCGAAATGCAGGAGAAAACTGTTGAGGCGATGGATACGATTGGCCAGTTCAACTCTGATGATTCAGTTCCTACCCTTGATGGTGTGCGCGACAAGATTGAGCGTCGTTACGCGGATGCGTTGGGGCAGCAAGAGCTGATGGGTAATACGGTGAATGACCGGATAGCGGAGATCACTGCGACCGGAACCGACATGAAGGCAGCCGCGAAGCTTGATGAGATTCGTGCGTCAATGAAAAGCGCTGGAGAGCTGACTTCTGGTACCACAACGGATCCTGCAACGGATACTGACGGCACCAAGTAATCTGGTTTTCCGTCACCCCACGATAAAACAGCCTCCTTGCCCAGGGCAGGGAGGCCGTTGTGTGCTGTCGAGAAAAACTTATTCCCCGCGTCGCATGTTGATCAGCACGCCACGAATACCGGAGTGGAAACCGTCGCGCAGGTTCACGCGCTGGGATTCACTGAGGGTATATTCGTGCAATGTTTCGCAGGCGAATTGCAAGAGTGGCCTGTCGATCTCTGGCGGAAGGCCACCACCGGAAAGGGTGTGGGCTTTGTCGCGTTGTTCGCCGGAGGCTGCGTTGTCATACCACCACGTCGCATACTGTTGCCCCACGTCAAATGGGGTTTGGAACCCGGCGGACGTCCACACCTCTTCGGGTAGTGGCACGTAGCGGGATCGGAGTTTGCGGCGCGGCGCCATCATCGACGGCTTCGGTGTAGGTTTCCTTCCTTCCGATAGGTCGCCCGGAGTTGGGCCGGGCGTTGGCTGCTTCGCCAGCTCAGCTTCAACCTCAGACGGTTCATCGTCCTCGCTGGTCACCGCTGGTTCCGTCGCGGGTATGTCGCCGGCTTCAACAGGTGGCTTCGCTTCAATCCCTGCAGCTGTTGTCCCTTCAGTTGGGCTGCTCCTGGTCTCAGAAGAAACAGATTCAGAAGGAGTAGATTCTGAAGAAGCAGGCGCTGGGGCAACCGAGTTGTCTGCTGGTGCCGGGATCTCGGTCATGCCCTGGACTTGGCCGATAGGCTCGGCATCGTCGATGGGGCGTTCACGGATGGTTGGTGGCAGAGGTCCCTCGAGGACCTGCAGCTGCATAGCGTCGGCGAAGTCCTCGCGCGGATCCAGAATGGTCACCGAGTCGCACACGTGACGTAGTGCCGAGCTCATGGAATCCCACCCAAATCCGTACAGATGGACGCGGACCCCATTGTTGGTGGCTTCTTCTACGCCTGGGATCATGTCGGCATCACCGGAGACTAAGACGAAGTCGGTGAACTGCCTGCGCATCGCGTTGACCACGATATCGGTGACTAGACGGGTATCCACACCCTTCTGGGTGCGTCGCTCGCCCCATTCAATCAGCTGGCCGGTGCGCAGTTGTACACCGTCGCAGGTGCGCAGGGCGCGCTGGTAGCGGTGGGGACCGGATTCGGGGATGCCGTCGTACCAGTATTGGCGGTGGATGGGTTGGTGTAGTTGGTGGGTGATCATTTGGTCCAGGTTGTTGACCACCTCGGGTAAATCAAGTTCTAGTTGTGATCGCGCTCCTGTTTCCCATGAGTTGTAAAAGCTTGCGAGCAGGTAAGACGTGTCCACAAAGACAATTGTGCGTTCAAGCATGGCTCCTAAATTCCGTATCTTTTCGTTCTAAATATTCGTTTACGCCCTCCAGTCTGCCTGACACAGGGTGTCTGCGTCGACAAAGTGAGGCCAAATGCAGCCAGATTGGAAGAAATCTTTACTCTACTCAACGGTTAACCTTGATCTTTAGTTCCACGGCTTATATAGTTAGTTACACCACTAACTAACCAACTAACTGAGTGGAGGTGTTGAAAGTGGACAACACCGCCGAGCCGCTGTTCCGGCAGATTGCCACGCTGATCGAGGATTCGATTGTCGATGGAAACCTGCATCCCGGCCAGCAAGCCCCATCGACCAATGCGTTGGCCGCTTTTCATGACATTAATCCGGCCACCGCGCGCAAGGGACTGAATTTGCTTGTCGACGAAGGCGTGCTGGAAAAACGGCGTGGCCTTGGAATGTTTGTCACAGAGCATGCCCGAGAGGTGATCGTCGATAAGCGAAAACTGGACTTTGCAGCCCAATATTTAGCACCGCTTGTCGACGAAGCCGTCCGGCTGGGATACACCCGCGAGACCCTCTATGACCTGATCGATCGAGTTGCAGAAAGTCGAGGAATGTACCGATGATCACCACGACCGACCTGACGAAAAGCTATAAGAACAAAGATGTTTTGACCGGTGTGACGTTCCACCTGGAACAAGGTGGGATCCACGGTCTGCTGGGGCGCAACGGTGTGGGCAAATCCACACTGTTGGGCATCCTGGCCGGCCAGATCAAGGCCGACGGTGGCACAGCCGAGGTTATGGGGTACGCCCCTTTCGATAATGCCGACCTGATGGATGAGGTGGTGCTGGCAGGCGTCGATACGCCTTATCCGGCAGCCTGGAGCGGCCAAGCAATTCTGCAGGCAGCCGCCCTACGCTACCCGCGGTGGGATGAGCAGGGCGCCAACCGCCTCGTGGGCGATTTCGCGCTAGAAGGCATGCTGGATACTAAGTATTCGGCGCTGTCGCGCGGGCAGAAAGCCATGATGGGAATCATCGTCGGCTTGGCCTCGGGCGCACCTTTGACGCTTCTCGACGAACCCTATGTGGGCCTGGACACTCACAATAGGCGCGTGTTCTACCAGCACTTACTCGAGATGAGCAACTCTGGCCGCACCTTCATGATGGCCACGCATCACATCCACGAGTCGGCGAAGGTACTCGATTCTTTCATCATCCTGGGCCGTGACGGGAAGGTCGCCCGGCATGTGCACGTAGCTGACATCGCCGATGAATACGTCTTGGCGTCCGCGCCCGACTTGGACGAGGTCCCTGGGGCGCTTGCTTTACGACGATCCCCTGAGCTAGACCGCGCCCTGATTCCCCGGGCGGAAGCCGCCAACCTCCCTGGTGCCCGCCTGGAAAACGCCGACCTTGACCAGATCATTGATGCCATGCTGGAGGCGAGTTAAATGACGTACTTAGCATCGTCGTGGCAGCTGTGGAAGCTGCAGTTCAGGCAAGGAAGTGTCGGATCCTTGAGCCTGCGTTTTCTCCAGTGTTTTTCGATCTTTTTCTTGCTCAGCGCCTCTTTTGTCCAATCGTTGCTGTTGGCGATATTCGCGCCATTTCTAGTGGTGTTTTCTGTTTCGAATTCCTTGCTGCCGGACACTGGGATGTATCGAGCCTTCGGAATGGGCCGCAAGCGTGCGTACGCCCATGCGGCGTTAAGCGTTGTTCCTGTAGTAGCGCTGGTCAGTGTGCTCGTCCTGTGGTGGTTTCCGCCCAACTCGGCACTGATCGGTGTGGCGTCCGCGGTGGTTACCGGTGTCTTCGCAGTGTTGGTGGTGGATCCGCAGGCTGAGCGGAGTTTTCCCGGAGCTGATGCAGCTGGCGTGACGCTTGCAAGATCCGGTGGTTTCGGGTGGGTCACGCTGTGGCGCAGGGTGCTTACCGGTTCAGTGGTTTTCGGCCTGTTCAACGTGGCCGCCCAACTGGTTTCCGGGATTGCTCCATGGGAGTGGCTGAGCACAACGTTGAACTCCGTCGTCGTGTTTGTTTTCTGGTTTTGGTTTGCATACATGCTGGCTCAGGCGGCGGGGGCTTGGAAAGCCTTTGGGCGCAGTCGCAGAGATTGGGTGTGCAACATTGTTGTGGCATCCCTGGTGGGCGCGATGCTCTTCGCCGCCACAGCGGTGGTGGTGCTGGGCATACTCTCCTTGGCGGGAGCCGTCCCAGCGGGTGTTGATTTCGCGCGGATCAGCGGGTTTACCTGGGCGACCATTCCCGTGACAGTCGCTATCGCGCTGGCCAGCGTGGCGAGTGGGGCGTCGTCAAGCGCTATTGTCTTCTTCACGTCCATTGTGGCGTGGACTTTGCTGCGCGGAATGATCGCCGATGGGAACTCACCGCGCACCTTCTTCTGGTTTGCCCTGATCTTCGCCGCAGTGTTGTTTGTGGTAGCCGCGTTCCAGTTCTGGCGCACGCTGACGGAACGTACCTCTTTGCAAACGTCCGCAGGTGACTATCGAGGAATAAACCAAACAAACCAAACAAACTAGGAGTTAACGCACCATGATCATTCACGCGCATAACCTGGCAAAACACTTTGGCGACAACAGCGTGCTGCGTGGGCTGGACCTGAAAATCCCCCACGGTGGGATCCACGGTCTGCTCGGACGCAACGGTGTGGGCAAGTCCACACTCCTTGGGCTGATTGCTGGCCAGATCAAACCCTCAAGTGGCGAGCTCACCGTCTTTGGTGAGACACCGTTTGACCGCGCCAGCGTGATGGACCGTGTTGTCTACGCTGGTATTGACGTGCCCTACCCCGGCTTTTGGACCATCAGCGATCTGCTTTCTGCCGCCGGGTCGCGCTACCCGCGGTGGGGCCGCGCCTACGCCAACACTCTGCTGACAGAGTTCGGCTTTAGCAACCGCCTGAGCACCCAGTATAAAGATCTCTCGCGCGGCGAGCGCTCCATGATCGGCATCGTGATCGGCCTGGCCGCGGGGTCAGAACTGACGCTTCTCGACGAACCCTACGTGGGCCTTGATGTGCATAACCGTCAGGTGTTCTACCACCACCTGCTGGAGGCCGCAGCTACTGGAGACCGCACATTCTTGCTAGCCACCCACCACATTGAGGAATCATCGAAGGTGCTGGATAGTTTCGCCATCCTGGGCCGTACTGGCGCGATCGACCAGCACTACCAGGTAGATAACCTTGCAGACGGGTACGTGATCGCCACCGCCCCCAACCTCCCTGAACTGCCGGGAATGTTAGCCCGGCGCAAAGAATCGGGTACTACTCGTGCCCTTGTGCCCCGCGAAATCGCTTTCGGCTTGGCACCATCGGTTCGCACACAGATTGCGGAGCTCGACGACGTGATCGTTGCCCTCCTGGAGGAGTCATGATGAATAAGCTCGTGATGAATAAGCCCACGTATCAGGACGATCATTGGTGGACGCCATCGAATTCGTTCCTGCCAACAGTGGCCGTCGTGGTCATTGGACTGCTTCTAGTGATCCAGTGGATAGCCAACCGGGCCGATAGTTCGACGGTAACGCTGGTCAGTGCAGTGGTGTTGTATCTGTCCATGGCCAGGAGTTTTGATAATAAGTCCCACGCTCATCGCGCGTTTGGTGTGAATAGCGCACGTGCTCGTCGTAACGCGCTGCGATCGCACTCCTGGGCCCTGATCCTGCCGGCGATCATCATCCTGTTGGGGCATCGGAACTGGCTCGGCGCGGCAACATTTGCTCTGATCCTGGCCCTCTTTGTCAACGATGTGCGCCGGGCCAACCCGACCCGTGAACGCGTGTCTACGTCCTGGCGGATTCGGTGGACTGTTCCGTTCGGCCCGCCAGCCTCGCGCATGATCTGGGTTCCGATGCTCAGTGCCGCCATCCCCATGGGACTTGTGCTTGGGGCCTCCCTGCGATTCCTGCCCCTACACACAGAGGCTGTGTGGGCCGAACCACTTCTAATTGGTGTGCTTGGCGCGTGCATCATTGGGTGTGCGGCGCTGGGTGGCACTGGCTCACCGGCGCTGCACAATTGGTTGGCATTGGGTTTGCCGCGCAAGCGTTGGTCGACGCATATTCTTACTGCCACGTTGTCAACCTTTGTGCTCGTAGTGGTGCTGGCCGGTTTGATCAGCCCCGCATCTTGGGAGTTTTTGCTGGTGTTCCTGCTGCTCGCCGGGACTGGAACGATGATCCCCGTGACAATCCACAGTGTGGGCTGGGCCACCGCCGCAAACTTTCTGAGCTACGTGATGGTGATTCCTTTTGCACTTGAAATCACCCCGCACCCAATCGAACAGACCGTTGGGCTGTCGTGGCCTTCATACTTCGTGCTTGCAGCGTTGGGGTTGATCATCGTGTGTGGTTTGCACGTAGCTATCGTTAGCGACAGCCTTCGGCCTAAGCGTAGGGGAGCATCGCTTGACGACGATTGGTTGTGAGATTGTTGGTTGTGGTTTTGTGGTGTGGCCTGGTGGTTTGGTGTTTGTGGTGGGGTGTGTGTAGGTTTGTTGGTGTCAGCGTGACCGACAGCGCCCTGCTTCGTGTGAAGTGTGTTGGTGGTGAGGGAAATTATCGTTGATGTTAATTTTTTGTTTCATGTTGTGTGGCTGATTTGACTTGTGTTGGGTTGGTTACTAGTGTGGGACGGGCTGCCTGATGCTGGGTTAACGTGTGGTTAACGTGGTTGTTGGGTGTGCGTGTGTTGTGTGAGAACTCGATAGTGTGCCAATGTACTTTTTGTTTGTGTGTTGGTGTGTGCCTTGTGGTGCTTGCGTGGTTTGTTGTTTGTTGTGGCGTGTGGGTTTGTTCTTGTGTGTCGTGATGAGCGTAGCGAATTGCGTGGGTGTGTGCCGGTCGCCATGGATTGTCCGTAGGTTTGTGGTGGTTTGTTTTTTCGGTGCAGGAAGCAAGTGTGCATGTTGATGTGCATTCGATTGGTAGATGAACCGTTTTGTGGTTTGTTTATTTTTTGTGCTGACCCCCTTTTTTGTGCCCTTTGTTGGGTTGGGGGTTGGTGTGTTTTTTGTAATTCTTTTTTTGTGGACAACGAGTGGTTTTTTGCTGGTTGTTTGTTTTTGGTTGGGTTGGGCTTTTCACGGCCTGAATGATTTCGATGATTTCTTTTGGAATTGTTTTTGTGGAGAGTTTGATCCTGGCTCAGGATGAACGCTGGCGGCGTGCTTAACACATGCAAGTCGAACGGAAAGGCTCTAGCTTGCTAGGGTGCTCGAGTGGCGAACGGGTGAGTAACACGTGGGTGATCTGCCCTGTACTTCGGGATAAGCTTGGGAAACTGGGTCTAATACCGGATATTCACGTATCTTTTGTGGGTGTGTGGAAAGGTTTTGTGCTGGTATGGGATGAGCTTGCGGCCTATTAGTTTGTTGGTGGGGTAATGGCCTACCAAGGCGGTGATGGGTAGCCGGCCTGAGAGGGTGTACGGCCACATTGGGACTGAGATACGGCCCAGACTCCTACGGGAGGCAGCAGTGGGGAATTTTGCACAATGGGCGGAAGCCTGATGCAGCGACGCCGCGTGGGGGATGAAGGCCTTCGGGTTGTAAACTCCTTTCGCTAGGGACGAAGCGTGTGTGACGGTACCTAGAGAAGAAGCACCGGCTAACTACGTGCCAGCAGCCGCGGTAATACGTAGGGTGCGAGCGTTGTCCGGAATTACTGGGCGTAAAGGGCTCGTAGGTGGTTTGTCGCGTCGTCTGTGGAAGTCCGGGGCTTAACTTCGGGAGTGCAGGCGATACGGGCATAACTTGAGTGCTGTAGGGGTAACTGGAATTCCTGGTGTAGCGGTGAAATGCGCAGATATCAGGAGGAACACCGATGGCGAAGGCAGGTTACTGGGCAGTGACTGACGCTGAGGAGCGAAAGCATGGGTAGCGAACAGGATTAGATACCCTGGTAGTCCATGCTGTAAACGGTGGGCGCTAGGTGTGAGATCCTTCCACGGGTTTTGTGCCGTAGCTAACGCATTAAGCGCCCCGCCTGGGGAGTACGGCCGCAAGGCTAAAACTCAAAGGAATTGACGGGGGCCCGCACAAGCGGCGGAGCATGTGGATTAATTCGATGCAACGCGAAGAACCTTACCTGGGCTTGACATACACTGGATTGCCATGGAGACATGGTTTCCCTTTTGTGGCTGGTGTACAGGTGGTGCATGGTTGTCGTCAGCTCGTGTCGTGAGATGTTGGGTTAAGTCCCGCAACGAGCGCAACCCTTGTCTTATGTTGCCAGCATTTGGTTGGGGACTCATGAGAGACTGCCGGGGTTAACTCGGAGGAAGGTGGGGATGACGTCAAATCATCATGCCCCTTATGTCCAGGGCTTCACACATGCTACAATGGTCGGTACAGCGCGTGGCGATATCGTGAGGTGGAGCTAATCGTGTAAAGCCGGTCGTAGTTCGGATTGGGGTCTGCAACTCGACCCCATGAAGTCGGAGTCGCTAGTAATCGCAGATCAGCATTGCTGCGGTGAATACGTTCCCGGGCCTTGTACACACCGCCCGTCACGTCATGAAAGTTGGTAACACCCGAAGCCAGTGGCCTATCTTTGTGAGGGAGCTGTCGAAGGTGGGATCGGCGATTGGGACGAAGTCGTAACAAGGTAGCCGTACCGGAAGGTGCGGCTGGATCACCTCCTTTCTATGGAGTTTTGTGTTTTTTGGTCACTGGTTGGTGACTGTTGGTGGTTGAGTGCCCGTGTGTGGTGCTGCCACTGTGTGAATCCGGGTGGATGCATGCCGGCGGGATTGTGTGTTCTGCTTGGTGCCTGGGGTGGATGCTGTGCATATGAACGATTTGCCATGACTGTTGTTGTGGGGTGTGTTGGCATGCTGTTGGGTGTCTGGGGCAACGTGTGTTGTTTCGTGGCTTGCTGTGGTGGCTGATCCTTTGTGTTGGGGTTGGTTGTTGTGGTGGGTGTGTTGTGTGAGAACTGTATAGTGGACGCGAGTATCTTTATTCTTTTTGTGTTTTGTGTGTTGTGTTTTTTGTTGTAGGCACATAGTGGATGCCTTGGCATGCTAAGCCGATGAAGGACGTGTGAGGCTGCGTTATGCCTCGGGGAGTTGCCAACTAAGCGTTGATCCGAGGATGTCCGAATGGGGTAACCTGGTGCCAGTTGTGTGGTGCTACCCGCAGATGAATTGATAGTCTGTGTGGGGGTGACGCGGGGAAGTGAAACATCTTAGTACCCGTAGGAAGAGAAAATAATAATGATTCTGCTAGTAGTGGCGAGCGAACGTGGATGATGGCTAAACTGTATGCGTGTGATACCTGGCAGGGGTTGCGTGTGCGGGGTTGTGGGATGCGACTTGTCGGAACTGCCATTTCGGCGCGTGTGTGATTGTGGTAGTGGAACTGGCCTGGGATGGTCGACCGGAGAAGGTGAGAGTCCTGTACGTGAAGCTGTGGTTGCGTGCGTGTGTTGTTGTCCCGAGTAGCAGCGGGCTCGTGGAATCTGTTGTGAATCTGCCGGGACCACCCGGTAAGCCTGAATACTTAGTGTGACCGATAGTGGATAGTACCGTGAGGGAATGGTGAAAAGTACCCCGGGAGGGGAGTGAAAGAGTTCCTGAAACTGTGTGTTGTCAATCCGTCAGAGCATGTTGTGTGTGATGGCGTGCCTTTTGAAGAATGAGCCTGCGAGTCAGCGGCATGTCGCGAGGTTAACCCGTGTGGGGTAGTCGTAGCGAAAGCGAATACTAATTGTGTGTGTAGTGGCATGTCTTGGACCCGAAGCGGGGTGATCTACCCATGGCCAGTGTGAAGCAGCTGTAAGAGGTTGTGGAGGCGCGAACCCACTTAGGTTGAAAACTGAGGGGATGAGTTGTGGGTAGGGGTGAAAGGCTAATCAAACTCCGTGATAGCTGGTTCTCCCCGAAATGCATTTAGGTGCAGCGTTGTGTGAGCTTGCCGGAGGTAGAGCTACTGGTTGGTTGAGCGGGACTATTATCTTAGCAATGTCAGCCAAACTCCGAATGCTGGTGAAGTGTTGCATGGCAGTGAGACTGTGGGGGATAAGCTTCATAGTCGAGAGGGAAACAGCCCAGATCGCCGGTTAAGGCCCCTAAGGGTGTGCTAAGTGGAAAAGGATGTGGGGTCGCGATGACAGCCAGGAGGTTGGCTTAGAAGCAGCCATCCTTGAAAGAGTGCGTAATAGCTCACTGGTCGAGTGGTTCTGCGCCGATAATGTAGTGGGGCTTAAGTACACCGCCGAAGCCGCGGCAGGCACGCATTTTTTGTGTGTGTTTGGGTAGGGGAGCGTCGTGCATGGTGTGAAGCGGTTCCGTGAGGGGTTGTGGACTGTGTGCGAGTGAGAATGCAGGCATGAGTAACGAGTGTGAGGTGAGAATCCTTACCGCTGGATGACTAAGGGTTCCTGGGTTAAGTTCGTCTTCCCAGGGTGAGTCGGGTCCTAAGGCGAGGCCGACAGGCGTAGTCGATGGTGAACGGGTTGATATTCCCGTACCCGTATATGTGCGACCAAGGGCGAGGCAGTGATACTAACCACCCATAATCATGTGGCTGTTGTTTTTTGATGATGGTTGTGTGTGCGTGCGTGGGGCCTGATCTGTAGTAGTTCAGTGATGGGGTAACACAGTGAGGTAGCCGCGCCATCTGTTGGATGGTGGTGTAAGCGTGTGGCACGGGGATTTGTGAAATGCGGTCCCTTTTTTGTGTGAGGCGTGATGCGTAGCCCTGTTGTGGGGTGATGGTGGTGATCCTGTGCTGTCGAGAAAAGCCTCTAGCGATGTGTGTGTACGGCCCGTACCCGAAACCGACACAGGTGGTCAGGTAGAGAATACTGAGGCGGTCGGGTGAACTGTGGTTAAGGAATTCGGCAAATTGCCCCCGTAACTTCGGGAGAAGGGGGACCATGGCTGGTGCTGCTGCTGTGCGTGGTGGTTGCTGGTTGTGGTCGCAGAGAATAGAGGGAAGCGACTGTTTATCAAAAACATAGGTCTGTGCGAAGACGGTTAAGTTGATGTATACGGACTGACGCCTGCCCGGTGCTGGAAGGTTAAGAGGACCCGTTAGGCATTTGTTTGCCGAAGCGGAGAATTTAAGCCCCAGTAAACGGCGGTGGTAACTATAACCATCCTAAGGTAGCGAAATTCCTTGTCGGGTAAGTTCCGACCTGCACGAATGGCGTAACGACTTCCCTGCTGTCTCAACCACAGGCCCGGTGAAATTGCAGTACGAGTAAAGATGCTCGTTTCGCGCGGCAGGACGAAAAGACCCCGGGACCTTCACTATAGCTTGGTATTGGTGTTCGATGCGGTTTGTGTAGGATAGGTGGGAGACGTTGATGCAGTCACGCTAGTGGTTGTGGAGTCGTTGTTGAAATACCACTCTGGTCGTATTGGATGTCTAACCTTGGCCCATGATCTGGGTTGGGGACAGTGCCTGGTGGGTAGTTTAACTGGGGCGGTTGCCTCCTAAAGAGTAACGGAGGCGCCCAAAGGTTTCCTCAGCTTGGTTGGTAATCAGGTGGTGAGTGTAAGTGCACAAGGGAGCTTGACTGTGAGAGGGACTTCTCGAGCAGGGACGAAAGTCGGGACTAGTGATCCGGCACCTACTTGTGGATGTGGTGTCGCTCAACGGATAAAAGGTACCCCGGGGATAACAGGCTGATCTTCCCCAAGAGTTCATATCGACGGGATGGTTTGGCACCTCGATGTCGGCTCGTCGCATCCTGGGGCTGGAGTAGGTCCCAAGGGTTGGGCTGTTCGCCCATTAAAGCGGCACGCGAGCTGGGTTCAGAACGTCGTGAGACAGTTCGGTCTCTATCCGCCGCGCGCGTTGAAACTTGAAGAAGGCTGTCCCTAGTACGAGAGGACCGGGACGGACGTACCTCTGGTGTGCCAGTTGTTCCGCCAGGAGCATGGCTGGTTGGCTACGTACGGGAGGGATAACCGCTGAAAGCATCTAAGCGGGAAGCCTGTTTTAAGATGAGGTTTCTGTTGAGGTTCCCTAGAGATGATGGGGTTGATAGGCCAGACCTGGAAGGTAGGTAACTACTGGAGGTGACTGGTACTAATATACCGATAAGAAAAACACTCAAACACCCAGGGATATGACATAGAGTGTTGTTGGGTGGTTGAAGCGAAACACAAAAAGCATCATTGTGGTGCTTGCGTCTACTATGCAGTGTCTGACACAGCACACATACATGTGTGTGAGTCATTTATAAGTCAATATTGGTCTACTGGTCACTGTGTTGAGGTGATCCTGATCGACACATATACACTATCCTCCTTTACTGTTTGGGTGGGGAGTACTGGTGTGGGATGCCCTTTATGGTGTGTCGGTGGTAGATAGCGGTGGGGAAACGCCCGGTCCCATTCCGAACCCGGAAGCTAAGCCCGCCCGCGCTGATGGTACTGCATCCGGGAGGATGTGGGAGAGTAAGACACCGCCGACCTAAAAACTAGATATAGCAATAAATTACAAAGCACCCGGAGTGTGCCAACCCTCACCAAAAGAGGGCAGGCGCACACCGGGTGTTTTATTCATCTTAGGATTGCTACCAGGTCATTCATTTTGCGGGTGGCGATACCTTTTGCAAACGAATTCATACTTTCGTTAGGACGCTTTCGGTGTGGCTGCGATCTTCTAACAAGCAGTTGAATCGGCCTGGGTTTTTGAGAGTGGCGGGTTAGACGGCCATGGGGGCTGCGTGTAGGTTGTTGTAGTTGTCGTAGTACTCGACGGGCGGTAGATAGCCGATCGAGGAATGCAACCGCCGGTGATTGTACCAATGGAACCACTCGGCGGTCACGTCCTCGACGTGGCGGCTATTAAGCCACCGGGTGTTGCCAAAATCGATAACTTCAGTTTTGTACAGTCCGGTGGCTGATTCCATCAGCCCGTTGTCTTCAGTCTTCTCCCACAGTTCCGATAGATCCTTTCATCTCGTAGTCTTCGAGCAGGTCTTTTAGGTCGTTGCTGGTGTACTGGGAACCAGCATCTTCAGTGGTGGATCACCCCAGCGGTATCAAAGGTCGGATCCTGGCGCCGACGGTGAGCTACAGCCTGCTTGAGTGCCCGGATTACAAGCCAGCGGTCGGGGCGATCATCGACCACAAACGCCAACAATTCGCGGGTGTAGACGTCCTCAACAAAGGCGACATACGAGAAACTACACGCGGTGGGCATATAGGTAAAGTCAGCGACCCACCACTGATCTGGATGTGTCGCTTCTTTCCACGCGCGTTTGATGCGGTCAGCAATCCTTTCGGCAGCAGGATTACTGATGGTGGTGCGTATTGTCTTACGCCTTGAGACTCCTGTGATGCCAAGAATGTTCATCAGACGACGGACCTGGTCACGGCCGATGATCCAGCCTTGACGTTTGGCTTCTTCCCAGAGTTTGAGCTTGCCGTAGACACGCTTGTTGTCTACCCACAGCTTGTACAGGCGATGGGCAGCATACGCATCCTCTAGTTCTGCCTGTGTGGGGCCGAATCCACGCTGCTGGTAGCGGTAATACGTGGCAGGAGAAATGCTGTATTCATGCTCTTGAAGCACCTGTCTCATCCGCCCGGGTGGACTACAAGTGCCGAGTGATGGTGGAGGAATTCCACGATCACTTCAACTTGCGCTCACACTGAAGCCTCGGCGAAAAAAGCTGACGCTTGTGCGCAGCGGTTGTTGGAAAGTGTTTTTCTGTTGATTGGAAAGCGTGATTCTGGGGTTTGGAAAGTGTGGGTCTGGGGGTAGTCCCCGCACGTTGAGTTGCGCGGGGACGTGTGGAAGACTATAGGTCTTTTCGTGGTTGGTGGGTTTGGCGTAGATTTTCTTCGCTGTTGAGTACCACGGTCATTGATGGGTGCAGAATCCGGTTGATGAGGGATTCTGCGGTGACTTTGTTGGGCATCATTTTGCCCCAGTCTGCGGCACCGAGCTGTGAGACAATAGCGGTTGCTTGGAAGGTCGCGTGCTTCCATGATTTCAAAGAGCACGCGGGTTGCGTGTGGTGAGATTTCCGTGGTGAAGAAATCATCAAAGATGACAAGGTGGTACTTGGTTATCTCCTTGACCAGTTCGTTCGTGGCTGATACATCCTGGTTGAGTTGATCGATTTCTCCAGCAAGCTCGGCCAAGCGCCAATAGCGTACGGTCAGTAGGCGCATACACGCGTTATGGGCGATGGCTTGGACGAGAAAGCTTTTACCGCTGCCTGTCGGTCCGATGATGACCAGGTTTTTCGGTTCAGGCCCGGTGATCCATTCTGTTGCTTTCAGTCGTGCTAGCCGTTGTGGGCTGATGTCTTTCGGTGGGGTTGCAGTCAAGTTAGCCATGGTGGCCATTGGGTTGACGAGGCGGGCGGCTTTGAGCCGTTTTTGGCTGGTTCGCTGGATATAGCCTGCTTCTTGGGCACGCAGCATTTCAACGAGGATGTCGCGGAAGGTCATGTCGTCGTAGACTGGGTCGTTAATCAGCTCCAGTGCTCGGGTACCAGCGGTGACGATGTGAAACTTCTTGAACAAGCGCATCATTTCGTCATCGTCCATGATCTGTGGACTATAGGTGGGTTGGTTCATTTATTTGCTGTCCTTTCGGGTTGGGGTGGGGATGTTGAAGGAATCAAATCCTCTGAGTGCGGCCTGATCGAATGAGGTCACCGTCGGTATTACTTCAGAGCGAGGGGCGTTGGGTGATGATGATGTGGATGGGCGATTCGACTGTCTGCTCGTAGCGCTGATCGCGCGTTTGATGCTGGAGTAGCTGATGAATTGTTTGCTGCCTATGACAAAGGCGCAGGCATCTTCGAGCTGTTGTCGTGAATATCGTGATGCCAAATGAAGGGTGTTTTCACAGCTTAAAAACGCTTGGGTAGGGAATTGTTCCCGTTCAATCATCACAGTGATCGCTTTGTAGGTTGCGGGACCAATATTGCGTGACCATGTTTCGTAGCGACTGCGTGTCCACAGTTTTCCGTCTGTCATGGCGCTATCAGGCTGATGCTCCTCGATGCTGGTGTAACTACCAGGGCGTTTGTAGCTACGTTGATGCACATAGATCAACTCCACACCATCAGGGTCATAGACTTTAACGCTGTCTTGCCCCAGCCCAATACGCAGCCGACTGCCAACCCAGACTGACGGGATGGAATAGAAACGTTTGTCGACTTGGAAATGACAATTTGGCCGTGGTGTTGCCCACCGCCACTGAACCGACTCATAAGCAAAAGCAGGCAGCGGTTTCAACGCCTGCTGCTCATAGTCACAAAACTCCTGGTAACGAGTCAGCCCATCAACCCCGCGATAGGGCGTCTTGTGATGATTAATCCAGTCGACCTGCTCAGCCACAGCGGCGTTGAGGTCATCAAGAGTGTCAAAGACATAGGGCGCCAAGTACTGCCCCAACCAATCCTGGATGATGTCCACATGTTTTTCCACATGCCCTTTATGGGTGGGCTTACCTGGCTTGGTCGGCAAAATACCAGCACCATAGTAATCACCGAACTGTCGATAAGGGGTACAGATATCCCGAGCAGGATCGTCTTTACGCGGACGAAACGATGCTGTTGATGCATTATCCGGGATAAACAACGCAGGTACCCCACCGAAGTAGTCACAGGCATGAGGGTGTCAAGTTGTTTGTGTGTGGGGTTGATTTTATAGGTAGTTTTGGAAGCGGTCGGGGTAGGCTACGGACATTTGGTTGATGGCTTGTTTCCACCCTGCCACGCGTGCACCTTCTATGAGGCGTCCGGCTGTGGCAGCAACCTTTTTGCCTTCTTTGGCTCGTTTGGCGGCACGGCGATCTTCGATATTGCAGATCATCAACCACAGCGTCTTGACTGCGGATTCATCGTTAGTGAACTGCACCCTATTACGGGTGGCTTTACGTAGTTGATTGTTAAACGATTCAATCGAATTCGTCGTGTAGATCACCTTCCTCGCTGCTGGCGGGAACTGTAGAAACGGTATAAACCGATCCCACGCATCGCGCCACACTTTCACTGATTGCGGATATTTCTGCCCCAGCTCAGTTGCAGCAAAGTGTTCTAACGCTTGCGCTGCCTGGTCCTCATCAGCAGCGGTGTAGATCTGCTTTAAAGCCGCTGATACTGCTTTACGGTCCCCGTACGCAACCCACCGGTTGGCTGCCCTGATCAGGTGGACGATACAGGTTTGAACCATCGAGTTCGGCCAGGTCGCTTCGACTGCTTCTGGCAGGCCTTTCAACCCATCACAGCACACGATGAAAACGTCTTTAACACCCCGGTTAGCCAGGTGGGAACAGACCTGTGCCCAGAACGAGGCTCCTTCTTCTTTGGCAATCCAAATACCCAGGATGTGCTTAATACCGTCCATATCCACCCCGATAGCCAGATAAGCAGACTTGTTGACCACTCGCCCACCATCACGGACTTTGATACGCAGTGCATCGAGGAACACCACGGGGTAGAACTCATCTAGCTGGCGGCTTTGCCACTGCAGTACTTCGTCGAGCACTGCATCAGTAACCGCAGAGATCGTCTCATGCGACACATCGATCTTCAAGGCTGTGGCTAGGTGGTGTTGGATATCACGGATGGTCATCCCACCGGCATACAAACTAACGATCATGTCATCGACATCGGTCAGGCGACGTACTCCTTTAGGCACCATCGTCGGAACAAACGTCCCCTGCCGATCACGGGGCACATCAATGGTGACAGGCCCATAGTTAGAATCCACGGTCTTTGGATAGCTGCCATTGCGGTGGTTATCAGCCCGAGCAGCGTTTTTGGCTGCCCTGTCACCAGACTGATAGCCGAGGTGGACATCCATTTCCGCCTGCAATGCTGCCGATAGCGAGGCTTGCAGCATGCCCCTGACCAGTTCATTGGCATCCGTAGTAGAGGTTGCAAGCTCCTTGATGATTTTAGCTACCTCAGGATTGGCAAGCAGTTTCTCCTCAATAGCATCAATCCGAGCTTTATCCTCTGGATCACGTCGCGTCATAGTCGTCATTGTGGTTCATCTCCTCATGCAGGATCGGTATCCCACACACAAACCATCTGACACCATCACAGGCCAACATGAGCTGCAATCCAGTTAGCGGTGCGTTCATCGGCGTAGCACTTGGCGAACACCATCCCAGAGTGCGGCAACGTCGCAACAAACACCGACACCTGAAATGCATCACTATCGCCTGGCTGTCCAACCCACATTTTATCGCCTGACCAGTCTACAAACATCTTATGACCCGGATCATGAGTCATCGGCCACGACAATTTCTTGTCATCAATGAAATCTGCAACCCGCGCGGCAAATTGCTTATACGAGTAAGGCTTGAGCCCCTGTGCCACACACTCCCGCTGGTAACGTTCGTGTTCAACCTTGACCTTGAACTTCCTGCCAGGATTCTTCGCCCCGAAAATCCGCTTGCGTCGAATCAACGCCTCGATATCAATATCGGCATACGACTCGTCGCGATCGTAGCGCCGGTCAGGAAACAATTCCGCCAACTGCTGACGATCTAGACCGTAGATATCTACCTCAGTCAAGCCATGGTCATGCACAACCGCCTTAGCCAACCGCACAGTTTTCGATGAGCACTGATAACTCTGCTGAATCGTGGCATAACTATGCCCACGCAACACTGCGAGCATAATCGCCCGATAATCCGTCACCATTGCAACGGACTCCTTTCTAGTAACGCGGGTACCCCTTACACACCGAGGCACCCGTCAACTACTAGAAAAACACCCCCGCCCCACGCCACACGCCCTGCCCCTTTCCAACCCCCAGAAATACACTTTCCAACCTAAGCCGCAAACAACGCTAACTTCAAGATCTCGTTGGCGTCTTTCAGCTGCTTATTTTCGCGCCGTAGCTTCTCTAATTCCGCATCTTTCTCAGCATCACTAAGCTCTACTGCCGCTTGATTGGCACTCTCGGCTTTGCGTGCCCAGTTACGCAGAGTGGTTTCCTTGATCCCTGTTTTACCTGCAACATCACGCAGGGCTGCGGCCTTGGATCAGGCACCTTTCTCCAACGCGGTGAAGTACCTTCTTACAGCCCGGTCCCGGGTTTCTTGGTCGTAGGCACTGGTAGCTATGATAAATCCTCCTTAGGCTTTATCATGCCCTCTCACAAACCCAGACCGATACAATATCGCTTAAGTCGTCTCCCCCGAACGCCAGGGTGGTCGCGAGTGCTGCCACGACTCGAACCGGGGTATGTGTCCGTCGCTGTGTTAAACCGGGAAACGCCTGATCGATATCGTTGGCGATACCAGCTTTGATGGCTACCAACGCTGGCATCATGGTACCGGTATGGGAGCACACATTCTTCTTGGTGAGTTGCTCAACAGTAACTGCGGTAGTCTTCATCGTGTAGGTCCATCTTTCCTTACTCTTGTTTTGGTCGTTATTAACAAGATTCTGGCAGGTAGAAGCACCCTTCCTATGTTCACACTCCGATACTTTCAACCACCATCAAAAACTCGGGCTAGATCACTTTCGCGGGATCTCCCTGGTTTTAAAAACCTTGGGTTCACTGCATTTGTGCTCCGTCTCATCCACTCTGGCGGTATCGTCGCAAATGTCCATGCACTCTAAAAACGCAAGAGCTGCTAAACGATCAAGAAGTATTTTTTCAAGCAGAAACCCTGTCGCATTGAACACTGATAACGTTCAATGTGACAGGGTCTTTTGATACTGCAGTGAGGCTAGCCTAGCTCAGAGAAGCTCCGAAAGCATTGCCTTAGCTCTACTACTTGTCGTCCTGTGACGATGTTGCTTTATTACCTGAGGAACCTAGCACTGAAGAAGATGTGGAGGAATCCTCTGGAGAACAAGCATCGTAAATCACGGAGCCAACCAGGAGACCTGCGGCAACGATTGCTATACCGGAAGCGATCTTACCTGCTTGAGGAGCAACGCTTCCGAGTGCAGCGTTAATGTCAGCGACAAAAGCAGCCAGCTTGGGATCCAAAACACCAACCTGCGCCTGCAGCTGGGTGTTAATTTCCTGAATCCTTGCATTCACCTGTCCAACCAGTGGGGACAGGCCAGGAATGCTCAACTGGGATGCTAGTCCGATCGGGACCAGCGCCAACAGCGGCAAACCGAACCCAAGAGCGGTAGCAACACACCTGCCCGTATCGATATCGGAAGACCCGTGATCTGATGGTGCCTCAACAGTGACTGCGACCTCGTCGATCGCCTTGCCATCCTTGTCCTTGACAGTCACCTTAATCTTGTCACCAGGCTTAGCATCCTTGTTTGCTTCCACGGTGATTGAACCATTCGGGTTTAGCTTGCCCTTACCTGGCCCTTCGACAGTAACGGTGGTGCCTTCTTGGACTTTCCCGCCAACATTTGGCAGGTTCACTGTTCCGCCTGGCTTTACGGTGCCATTATTCCAATCCGGAGCATCCTTGGAAGGCGTAGAATTTGGATCGAACGGATTAGAACCACCAGTGATTTCTTCACCGTTCGTGGAGCCATCACCATCGAAGTCGCCGTTCGGATCAAGGATAGACTTGCCGTCTTTGCCTAGGAGGTTAAACACCGCAGTTGCCGCATCTTGCGACCCATCTTGGTATGTAATCACAACTGGTACAGCAGGCTTGATAACGTTGGTTAGCGCCGAACCAACCCCAACGATTGTCTGTGGGGAACCTGACGGGAACAGACCATTGTATTGGGCTGCCAGCTGTTCAAGTGTAGGAGCCTGCGCCGTGATGACCCCAGAGGTGGTATCAGGCGTGAAGGTCCAGTTAGTCGCCTTGGAGGTATCGCCCAAGGTTACATTCGCTACAGGAGCGTCGGTCCCTTCGAATGGATTGTTGGAAGGACGAGATTCTCCAACAGGAACATCCGTAGGGCGGTACTCCGGTTCGAACTTGGACGCATCGGTTGATGGGTCGGTGACGTTGACCTTGACCTTGACGGTGTCCTTGGAGCCGTCTGGGTAGGTCACGACGATGGTTGCCGGGACGGTGCCTGGTTCGTCGACCTTCGGCTCAGTCTCCCACTCAGTGGTAGTGCCTTCTGGTAGCTCTCCAAGGTTTTGAATGCCCTTGTCGGAGTTCGGGACTACGCCAACGTTGGTGTTGATGTCCTGGCCGACTGGGTCGTGCTTGTCCGCATCGGTTGATGGGTCGGTGACTTTGACTTTGATGTTGACGGTGTCCTTGGAGCCGTCTGGGTAGGTCACCACGATGGTTGCCGGGACGGTGCCTGGTTCGTCGACCTTTGGTTCAGTTTCCCATTTGGTCGTGGTTCCCTTTGGTAGCTCTCCAAGGTTTTGAATGCCCTTGTCGGAGTTCGGGACTACGCCAACGTTGGTGTTGATGTCCTGGCCGACTGGGTCGTGCTTGTCCGCATCGGTTGATGGGTCGGTGACTTTGACTTTGATGTTGACGGTGTCCTTGGAGCCGTCTGGGTAGGTCACCACGATGGTGGCTGGCACAGTACCCGGCTCCTCAACCTTCGGCTCAGTCTCCCACTCAGTGGTAGTGCCTTCTGGTAGCTCTCCAAGGTTTTGGATGCCCTTGTCGGAGTTCGGGACTACGCCAACGTTGGTGTTGATGTCCTGGCCGACTGGGTCGTGCTTGTCCGCATCGGTTGATGGGTCGGTGACTTTGACTTTGATGTTGACGGTGTCCTTGGAGCCGTCTGGGTAGGTCACCACGATGGTTGCCGGGACGGTGCCTGGTTCGTCGACCTTTGGTTCAGTTTCCCATTTGGTCGTGGTTCCCTTTGGTAGCTCTCCAAGGTTTTGGATGCCCTTGTCGGAGTTCGGGACTACGCCAACGTTGGTGTTGATGTCCTGGCCGACTGGGTCGTGCTGGCCAGCTAGTGAAGGTTTATCGCTTGGATCCTTCGGGTTAGTTCCGGCCTCGTTCTCAACGATATCTGTGTAGCCGTCGTTATCGTCATCCTCATCGGTCACGTCCGGTGTTCCATCACCGTCGGTGTCAAGCTGGAATGGGGCGATAGCATCATCTACCGAGCCATCCTTATAGGTGACCTTGACTGGGACTTTAAGCTCTTCGGCGGTGTCCTTGTCCAGTTTCTCCGGTGCGGTTACAGTGACAACGCCGGTGTCTGGATCAATCTTAACGTCATAGCCTTGCGGCGCTTGATAATCACCAGGGATTTCAAATTTCGCGCCTTCAGGAACAGTGACATCCTCGCCTTTGTCGTTCTTAAACTTCGGGGCGGATTCTGCAGGTGTGCCCGGTACGATGAGCTTGTTCTCGTAGGATGGCGCAAATTGGTCAGCCTGCTTAGGAGTAACAGTGACCTTTGCATCGATGGTTTCCTTTGAACCATCCGGGTAGGTAACCAGCACAGGGATGGTGTAATCGCCTGGTTGAGTGTCCGCTGGTGGAGTGACAGTAAGAGAGCCAGGGTTATCTTCGGTAGACGGAGTTTCCGCTACGGTCCAACCGTTCTGAGGCTCGCCAGCATCATTCTTTGGTGCTTGGGGCTCAAACTTGGTTCCATCCGGAAGGTCAGAAACCTTTTGCGGGACTTCAACTTCCGCACCAGGGCTGGTGGTAGCTGGATCGTAGGATGGCTCATTGTTGAGGTTCATCGCGTCAACAATGGTGAAAGTGTCCGAAGCTAGGAAGTCGCCGAGACCAGAATGAAGCGTCGCGGAGTATACCGTTCCCGGTTCCCGCTTGTCATCGGTGGTGGTGTCGAAGGTGCACGCATTGGCGTCGGCAAGCGTGGTAACATCGCACTCCTTGACGATTTTATCGGTGGTCTCATTACGCCAGATGATCTTATTTCCTTCAAATGGCGGAAGGGCACCCGTGACCTCGAGTTCTGCAACAGCGTCCAGCGGTGCAGGGTTCTCATACGAATCATAGTTGGTAATGTCCAACTGGATAACCGTGTAAGGAATTACCGCAAAGTTCCTGTTGTACAGATTGGCTGGAGATGGGTTGTAGCCGGTTATAATGCCAGGGTTTTCGCCTCTGTTTTCCGTCCAACGCTGGAATACAGGGGTGGGATTAGCGGAATAGCCGCTGACAACTTCGCCCTCTTCGTTTTCTACCCACATGTAGAAGTAAGAGTCATTGTTGAACAAGCCATCGGTACGGATGGAATAACGACCATCTTCGTCAGTCTTTGCTGCGAAAGTCTTCTCGATCGGCTCCCTGCCATTGGCACGCTCGTTTTCGAGCATCTCCTTGGTTTTACCGGCACGCTCGTTTTCAGGATACTGCTCCTCAATTTCCTGTGCCTTGATCCGAGCGTCTTCAGTCAGGATGGAGAGATAAACGTTGTAATCTTTCAGATGCTTATCGTAGCGATTCTCTCCCACTGGACCAACGACGCGGTCACCTTGAGTGGATTCAAGCCATACACGGCCAGACACTGTATTTTTCTCACGCAACGTTACCGCAGGGTTAGAGATCGGCCCCTGTTCATCAAGAGTAATTTCGGGAGCCGCCATGTATGACTTCTTAGCCGCAGGTGGGGCCTGCTCAGTTAGAAAAACACCAGTGTAGGCGATATTACGGCCCGCTACCTGGGTAGCCCCTGAGGCATCCGCAGGGTAGTGGCCAGATCCCGGTGCAACACCGGTCCATGAACCAGGAACCAGGCCGCTGACCTGACGGGTGCAGTGGAGACGGTTGCCGGTTTCAGGGTTAACCATATCCGAGTCTGCCACCCACAGGCGGTAGGCCTGTTGGTCTGAGCCCGTGCCGGTGGAGTCGAATAGGTGCTCTTTGCCATTGACATCGACCCATGGTTCGCGCAGGTCAAACACAAAGGAACCGGTACCGAAACGTTGCGTACCGTGTCCTTGCGACTGGGCTGCGTACACCGGTGAGATTGAACCGTCCTTGTCTCGCCACTGCATGAGCACTGTGACTCCGTTGAGCCCCCCTTTCCCGTAAAGAGACCCGGGTGCAGTGGTCTCCATAATTCCGACTGCGCCGGAAATAATATGCTTTGAAGTGTCTAGGGCACTTGCATTTTGGACGTAGCCGTTCTTGATGCCATCAGCATCAATGGTTCCTGCTGGAGCGGTCCAATTCGCATCAGCGGGTTTGTTGTTAGTGATCGCTTGCGCTTTCGCCAGAGTTTGCGGTGTGACGACCGGCTGGACCATGGGCGCGACAAGTGCCACTGAGAGAGCGGCCGCTGCGATAGTTGTACCGCGGCGACGGGCGATGCTCTTCATGTGCATAACCAAATCCTTTCGAAAGGTGAGTAGAGAAAGGAGGCGCCTATGATTTTGCCATGTCCAGTCGAATCGGCGGGCAGCTAATGTGACCGCTCATGGCCTTTGAGGTTCCTCACGGGCGCTTTCCACGTCATACGATACCGCGAAGGTGGAAAAGTTTCCACGTCCAATAAATTCTCACCCCCGTTGTTTTGGCTCTAAATATAACTACATAAACAACGATCGGGAGAGTAGAGAGAAAGATTCTGAATTCAACTGTGAGGAAAGGTAGCCAATTTCGTTGAGTTCTGGTCGCCCCTTAACGCCCTTAACGCACAATCTTAGACTTAGAAGAGCTAGAATCTTGTTGTTTTAAACCTCCTGGCCATGCCAGAAAGTGGATCTGTAAATGACAACTCAATTGACCGGAGAAGCATCGGTTTCAGAAAGCTTATGGCCCGGTAAGGGGCGCGAGTATGGTAAATGGGATCGCCTAGAATTGGCACGCCAGCAACCTTCATCTGGATGCGAAGCTGATGTGTCTTCCCTGTGACGGGTTCGAGGGTATAACGAGCCAGCGGAGTCTCCACATTGTAGTCGGAAAACCGAGCAGTATCTACTTTCTCAACGCTGAGAAGATGAGTCACTGAATTGGGTGTTCCGCTTATGATCTGAGCCTCATTTATCCCATGCTCCTTGTGGATGTGGTGCTCCCAAAGGGCGGGTGTGTCAAACTGTCGGAACTCAGCGATGGCTTCGTAGAGTTTATGGACTTCACGACGCGCAAACAGCTCCTGATACGGTCCGCGGAGCTCCCGGCGTTTGGTAAACAGCAATAACCCACTGGTCATACGGTCAAGACGGTGAGCGGGTGTGAGCTCCTCGTTTCCCGTCGCGCGTCGCAGACGTACTGTCGCGGTCTCAGTGATGTGAGCTGCACGCGGCATCGTGGCCAGAAACGGTGGTTTGTTTACAACGAGGATGTCATCGTCTTCAAAGACGGTTTCAATCTCATAAGGGACGGGGCGCTCAGGTGCCGGGCGGCGGTAGAAGAAAACGTCTGTTCCCTCTGTCAATATACTTTCGGGGGTAAGCGCTGTGCCGTTTCTTAACACTACTTCGCCTTCCGCGAAGCGCTTAAGAATCGCTTCTTCATCGTCCTCTGGATGCCGATAACGCTGAGAATTTATCACTTCAGTCACAAATGTCACAGCAGTGACGGATGTGTTCGTCGGCACGCGGACGCGGGAGGCGCCTAGGCCGTCGCGTGGGGGTAGCGGACCTAACGCCCGAGTCTTTTTTCTACTCATCGTGTGTACTAACTTATTCGGCATGAATCTTGACGCAATCATTGAGTCCGCAGTTGCATTCTCCTCCGACGGTATCGGCGCGATCCTCCTCAAGGTTTTCACGGCGCTTTACGACGTTTTTTACCCGTCAAACGCGGAGGCCGCGACCCCAGTTGAGATCCCGGCATAACTGGTACTAACCAGCTGACTTGGGGGTCATGACGTTGTACACTGGAGATGTACAACAAACCAGCCACATGAAAGGGCGATCGTGATGACCCAGGAAGATATTGTCGTTGTAGCTGTTGATGGCTCCGACGCCTCCAAAAACGCCGTTCGCTGGGCGGCGAACACTGCGATGAAACGCGGAATCCCGCTTCGTCTCGCGTCGAGCTACACCATGCCCCAGTTCCTGTACGCGGAGGGCATGGTCCCACCACAGGAGCTTTTCGACGACCTACAGCGTGAGACTCTCGAAAAAATTGAGGCAGCTCGCGATATCGCACACGAGGTAGCGCCGGACATTAAGATCGGCCACACGATCGCCGAGGGGTCCCCGATTGACATGCTCCTCGAGATGTCCAAGGACGTCACCATGATCGTGATGGGTTCCCGTGGTCTCGGTGGACTGTCCGGCATGGTTCTTGGTTCCGTGTCCGCAGCTGTTGTCTCCCACGCAGAATGCCCGGTTGTTGTGGTGCGCGAGGATAACCTTGTTGACGAGACCACCAAGTATGGCCCAGTTGTCGTTGGCGTGGATGGCTCTGATGTCTCCCAGCGTGCAACCGAAGTTGCGTTCGCTGAGGCGGATGCCCGTGCTGCGGAATTGCTGGCTGTGCATACCTGGATGGATATGCAGGTCCAGGCATCCATGGCGGGGCTTGCTGCTGCGCAAGAGCAGTGGGAGCTGGTGGAGCGTGAGCAGACCGAGATGCTCACCGAGCGCCTTGCCCCGCTAACCGAAAAGTACCCAGACGTGCAAGTGAAAAAGATTATTTCTCGTGACCGTCCGGTTCGCACGCTGGTTGAGCAGGCTGAGGGTGCGCAGCAGTTGGTGACCGGTTCTCACGGTCGTGGCGGTTTCAAGGGGATGCTCCTTGGTTCGACCTCACGCGCGCTGCTGCAATCGGCGCCATGCCCGATGATGGTTGTCCGCCCAGAGAATTAATTCCTTCAGCCTGAGTCTCGCCCCCTCTGTGAGGAGGCGAGATTTTTTGCTTCAAAACACCCAGATGAACTGCGCATAAATTAAGATTTATGAAAAGTTGTAGATTTGTTATCAAACGACGGAGAATTCATCGGCATAATGGAATAGGTTATGACAACACCGCGTGCAGATCAGCCCCAGGCTGGACGGCGTGGTTCAATTACGAAAAGGAAAAATTATTATGTGGACTATTATCTTTTGGCTCATCATCGGTGGCCTTGCAGGGTGGATCGCTTCTATGATTATGGGCCGTAACGCACAAATGGGCATGGTAGCTAACATCGTTGTTGGTATCGTCGGTGCTGTTATCGGTGGCTTTATCGTTCGCCAATTTGGTTCTGATCCGAACGCGAACTGGGTCTGGAGCCTGATTGTGGCAACTTTGGGTGCGGTGATCTTGCTGTGGATCATCAACCTGTTCACCAAGAACGGTGCAAAAAAGTAATAACTAAACACAAGTAGACAGTGGCCCCGAAGAATGCGAATTTCTCGGGGCCACTTTTCCTTGCCGCTCTAAACTATTGAAGCCCGAAAAATGTGCAGCATAGTCACTTGATCTGGTTCACCCATTGGAATGAACCAACCGGTTTGTCTATATTGATGGGTGAGGTCTAGTCGGAGAAAGGACACCCATGAGCAAGTCTGCAGCGAAGCGCCGTAACCGCCCCAGCCCGAGGCAGCGACTCCTCGAATCCGCCACCCACCTTTTCTCCACAGAAGGCATTCGAGTCATCGGCATCGACCGCATCCTGCGCGAAGCTGACGTGGCCAAAGCATCGCTGTACTCCCTGTTCGGTTCCAAGGACAACCTGGTCATCGCGTATATCCAGAACCTCGATCGCAAGTACCGCGAGAAGTGGAACGAGCGGACAGCGAACATGAAAGAGACAGACGATAAAATCCTCGCGTTCTTCGACATCGCTATTGAGGAAGAACCTGGCAAGGATTTCCGCGGCTCTCACTTTCTCAACGCGGCCACCGAATACCCGCGACCGGAAACGGATTCGGAAGAAGGTATCGTGCAGGCCTGTCTGGATAACCGCCGGTGGATGCACCAAACGATGACAGACCTGCTGACAAAGAAGAACGGATACCCGTCTGGCACTCAAGCTGACCAACTGTTGATCTTCCTCGACGGCGGTCTTTCCGGTGCGCGGTTTGTGCGCTCTACCGCACCGATTGAGACTGGACGCGACCTGGCAAAACAGATGTTGAGCGCCCCGCCGGCGGACTACTCCATCTAGGTCTCTTCCACTTTTTGCTCCTGCCGCTTCTCTCGCTCTGCAAGCTTTTGTCGCTTCCGCGCCTCCAGTTGCGCGCGCGAGCGTTGCTGCCTTAACGCTTTTCGACGCTCCTTGTCGTCCTTCTTCGCTTGGCGAGCCGCCTGTTTTTCGTCGGCAAGCTCCCGGCGTACCTGCCCGATGGTGGACGGATGACGCAACGCCCGACGTTTGCGGGCACGCCGATCGCGCTTGACTGATTTCTTGTCGGCGAGCTCTTGTTTGACGGTGGCGCGTTGGTTGTCGTTGAACTCACGGTGTACGTCATCGAGCGGGTAACGGCGCACTAGCAGAACCCAGAAGAGAACCGTTTGGGTGGCTGTCCACAGGTTGTTGCCCACCCAGTACATCAGCAGCGCCACGGGCAGGGCACCGGAAAGACCAAGCAGGAGGATGAAAAACGGCATGATACTGGCCAGGACAACGGACATCTTCATCATCCCACGCGAGACTCTGGAACTCCACACGAGAACGGTGTAGCCACGTGCCACGCTGATCCACAGGTTGGATGTGGTGAAGATGATCGCCAAGATGAGCAGCGGAATGATCACGCTGCGCACCTCGTCAGATGTCGTACCAAGTGCTGCGAGAGCCTCGTCCGGCATGGTGAAGAATGCGGGTAGCGGGGCTCCGAAGAATTCGGCGCTGCGGAACGAGGCGATATCTTCGGCGTCGAGCAAACCGATGGTGTTGGAGTGCTCCAAGTTCGGGCGCGAAAGCCACAGCAGCAGCCGGTACAGACCAAGAATTGCGGGGATCTGAATCAAGGGTGGCACGCAGCCTGCCAACGGGTGGAAGCCGTATTTCTTATGCAGGGCCGCGGTCTCTTTCTTTTCGGCCTCGATCGCCTCTGCGGAGGTTTGTTCCGCATACTTCGCATTGATCTCTGCCTTTTCGGGGCGCATCAGCATGCTCATTCGGCCAGATTTATAGAGGGACCAGGTAAAAGGCGCGATCAAGCTGCGCACTGTGACCACCAGCAAGATGATGGAAATCACCCATGCCGTGGAGTTGTCGAGGGAGAACACGTCCGCCATCAACCAATGCCACAGGCTCATGATCGCGGAGACAGGGAAGACAAAAGCCTCAAGCATGATTAGTGTGCGCCTCCTTGGTGGCAGGGATAATGGCGGGGGACGGGGGGACGTGTCTGGCCCGTGAGTTAATGTTAAGCCATGAGTTCTACTCGTACCGACGCACGCCCCCACCGCACGACTCCAACCCAGGTGACAGGCGAGTTGCTGGTGACCTTGGGTGTGGTACTGTTGCTCTTCGCTTTTTACGAGGCATTCTGGACCAATGTCGAGGCCGGCAAGTTGCAAGACGACGCCGCCGCCAACCTGGATCAGCGTTGGCAGCAACAGCGCACCAACCCGCGGGTACACCACACCCCGGAGCTGGGTGAAGCATTTGCCCAGATGTATATCCCTGCGTTCGGGTCAGATTACGCTTTTGCCATCATTGAAGGAACTAGCGACGAGGCCCTCTATGCTGGCCCGGGTCACTATGAGGACACGCAGATGCCGGGCGAGGCCGGTAACTTCGCAGTTGCTGGCCACCGTGTGGGAAAAGGCGCGCCGTTTAATGATTTAGGCCAGTTAGAGGTCTGCGACGCGATCGTGGTAGAAACCGCTACCCAGTGGTTGACCTACCGGGTACTGCCACTTAGCGATGACCCTGCCTCACGCGAGGCTGAGGCATCGGGCTGTCTGGTGCCGGAGCAGGTGCAGCGGGTGGCCCACGGCGATTACGCGCACGTTGAGGGCCGCCACATCACCCTGCCTGGGAACGTTTCCGTGCTGGAGCCCGTGCCCGGTGTTCATTCTGATGGTGAGGTGGGGCAGTCCCTAGAGTCCGTGATCACGTTCACTACCTGTCACCCCCAGTTTTCAAACGCGGAGCGCATGATCGTGCACGCAATGCAGACCGACGCGATGGATAAATCAGCGGGCCGGCCTGCTGCTTTCGACGAGACGGTATAGAACGGTATAGAACGGTAGAGAGGGGATAACCACCATGTATCAGGCATTCTGGCGTGCGCTGCCCGGACCGTGGCCGGTGAAGCTACTGATCACGCTTATCATCCTGGCAGGAGTTTTTTGGCTGCTGATGGATGTCGTCTTCCCGTGGGTCTCCACACTCATGCCATATACGGACGTGGCAGTATAAAAACAGTGCGTAAGGTCTAGTGGCCTTAGAGGCCTAGGTTGCTGATCACTTCCTGGGCCACCGTCTCCGCTTTGACGGATTGGTCCTGGTTCGTGGTCACTACCACGGCATAGTCATCCTTGGACACGGCGAACACGGCACCAGGCTGTTCAGGAACCACTCCTTGGCCTGCCCGGCCACCCATCCATCCGCCGGGCAGTTCGGCGGGATTAGTCACATCCACCGGCGCGTAGTGATCAACTACCGCGATAGCATCCTGCTCAGTGGGCATGTGGCGCACCAGCACAGTCAGTTGTGGCTCCTCTGGGTACGACCAGTACACGCACGCCGGAATCTCGAACCGCGGATCGAGCGCGACACCAGTCACCTTCTGCCCATTAGTCTGCGCCACCCATTCATCATCAAGGTAAGGGCAGTTCTCCCATGAGGTGCGGTCACCGGCAGGCTCAATTGCGGTGTCAGCAGGAAGTGCGGCGTCGTTACGTGCCATTTCTGGTGGGGTCTGGGACGCGCTTGTCGACGTTGCGGGCGTGGCTGCGGGAGGGGTCTCGTCGTTAAGCGAAGAACAGCCAGTTAACGTGGCGAAACTAACGCAGGCAATCAAAAGGGTACGGTTCAGGCTAGGTAGGCTCACAGTCATGAGCTCCACCTTAGTAACTATTGAACGGTCAGCTATCGACTCGTCCAACCGCAGGGCTTTCGACACGGGGATCCATGCACTCACCGTCACGCTGCTTTTGGTGGCTGTGCTCGCCGCGGTGGGATATCCCCTGGACCGGGCCGCGATCCACCTGGTGATGACATTCGTCTTCGGCTTCATGTATTTCTACGGCGCGCACTACCGGCGCCGATGGCCGGAATGGGCACAGATTCTGTGGCTCTTTGGCATGACAGGCGTATGGATCGTCGAACTATTTGTCTCACCGGTGGCAATGTACTGGGTGTTCATCCTGTTTTTCATGTACCTGCGGGTGATGGATGATTGGCGTGGCGTCACCTCGGTGATATTCGCTTTAGCGGTGTCTATCCTCGTGCAGGTCCCGCACGGGCTGACGCTGGGGGGTGTGATGGGCCCAGCGGTCTCAGCGGGTGTTGTCTTTGCCATCCATTACTCGTTCCGCACGATTTCACGCATTAGCGCGGAACGCGAAGCCCTGATTGAGGAGCTGGTGAGCACCCGGCAGCAATTAGCTGACACCGAGCGAGCCGCTGGCGTGGCGCAGGAACGGCAGCGCTTAGCACACGAGATTCATGACACAGTGGCCCAAGGCTTATCCAGCATCCAGATGCTGCTGCATGCCGCCGAGCGCGACCTGAAAAATACGGCGCTTTCCGACGAGGAGTTGGCGGCGCCACTCATGCGCATGGAAACCGCCCGAAAGTCCGCTGCCGACAACCTAGCGGAGACACGCGCGATGATCGCTGCTTTAGCCCCGGCGAGTTTGAATGATCACTCCTTGATCGAGGCGTTGCAGCGTGTTGCGGACAGTTTCAGCACAACTGGCGATGTTGATATCACGGTGGAGTCCCACGGTGAGGAAGTGGAGCTACCGATGCGGGTGGAGGCGGGTTTACTGCGGATCGCGCAGGGCGCTACCGGGAATGTGGTGAAACATTCCGGTGCCTCCCGAGCGCGCATCACGCTCACATTCGGTACCAATGAGGTCCGCCTTGATGTGGTGGATAACGGCAAAGGTTTTGATGCGGACAAGGTACAAAGCCAGCCGGCCGGGTTGGGGCACGTTGGTCTTGCGGCGATGCACCGCAGAGCTGAGGAACTTGGTGGGGAATTGGTGGTGGAATCGGCCCCGGGTGGTCCCACTGCGCTCTCGGTAGCCCTCCCGATAACAACTATTAACACGGAACCAGGTAGGATCAACCGAAAGATGGAGGAAGATAAATGATCCGTGTTTTGCTTGCCGACGACCATGAAATCGTGCGGCTTGGTCTTCGTGCCGTGCTCGAAGAAGCTGACGACATCATGGTCGTTGGTGAAGTAGCCACCGCTGAAGGTGCCATTGCTACCGCCCAGGCTGGCGGTATCGATGTGATTCTGATGGACCTGCGCTTCGGTGCCGGTGTGGAGGGTACCCGTGTGACCACCGGTGCTGAGGCGACAGCAGAAATCCGCGCCACGATGGATAATCCGCCGAAGGTGTTGGTGGTCACCAACTACGACACCGACGCAGATATTCTCGGCGCGATCGAGGCTGGCGCGGTGGGGTACTTGTTGAAGGATGCCCCGCCGGAGCAGCTACAGGCGGCGGTGCGTTCAGCTGCACGAGGCGATCAAGCGATGAGCCCGATAGTTCAGGAGCGGTTGGAGATGCGTGACAAGGCGCCGCGCTCTTCTCTTACTCCGCGCGAGTTAGAGGTTCTGCAATTAGTTGCAGGTGGCGCGTCGAACCGCGAGATCGGTCAGGAGCTGATGTTGTCTGAGGCGACGGTGAAGTCTCACCTAGTGCACATCTATGACAAGTTGGGGGTGCGCTCCCGTACGTCCGCTGTCGCTTCGGCGCGCGAGCAGGGCGTGCTTTAGGCAGCGCTCGGCTTTAGGCTGCGTCGTTAAGCACAGAAAACCGCCCGCGATGGCTTCGGGTGAGATGCTCTAGCCACGAATCTTGGCCTGCACTTGCGCCTGCACGCTCTCAATATCACCAGCGACGGCGGCATGGGCGCGGCGCCGTTGCTCTGGAACCATGTACTCAGCATTGTCCAACGCACTGTTCAGCTCGTCAAGGCGGTCGTTCACATCCTGTTGAAAGCCTGATGGCAAAGAGGAGGTGGTATCAACAGTGTTGCGGATACCCTCCACGCGAGCCTTGAGTTCCGCACCATGGCCCGAGTACTGGGCCAGCTGATCCGTCGTCACACCCACCTGGTTCGCCTTCTTTTGCAGCCCACGATCGCGCAGAGCCGTAATCCCGCGGTAAACCAGTGGGAGTACAACAGGGATGGCTAGGCGCAAAGCCCCAACGTAGCGGCCAACATTTTTACGGTTGAACTTGCCTTCACGGATCTTCTCCAGCTCCTGCTGCGCACGCTTGCGCTCGTGCTTGCGCTTATTCTTCAGAGCCTTCTTCTCTTCCTTCATGAGGCGACGCTCCGCCTTGTCCAGCAGCTTCTCACGCTTGAACTGCAGCTTGGCCTCCTCCTTGGCTTCCTGCTTGGCACGCTTCTTGGCGGCAGCGACCTCCGCCTTCGTCTTGGCGCGGGACTTCCGGATAGTCTCGAACAGGCCCATGTAGTTGCTCCTTGAGAATTGTCAGAATTTTTCGCTCACTTTTTCTGATTCAACCTTACCTGCGAATTGCGATTAGGCTTAGTGCCCGACGTGACACAGCACAAGAAAAATTCCTCGCAGCGCGCCCTCGGCACCCCCGAGACCCAGGGCGTGCGCGCTTCTGACCTCGTGGGGTGCCGGTACCGCCTGCGCCAGCGCCTCGACCACCCAGAAATCGGCCCAACAGATTCTGGTCAGGCTCGCGCCGAACGCATGCACGCTGCCCGCGACGTCGTCTACGCAGCACTGCCTACCAAACCGGCGCTGGGGGACGGGCGGCGGACCTTTACCCGCGTCGATCTCGCGCGGGATTCCGAAGATCCAGAGCCCGCCACCCGCGAGGCACTGCGCAAGCGCGCCCACCTCATCACTAACGCGCGCTTATCGGGGCGTATCGACGACCACCTAGTCACCGTGCACATCGACGTACTAGTGCGTACCTCTGCCAACACATATCAACCGGTGATGGTCTCCAACCATCGGGTGGCACGACCTTCAGAGACATCCACCATGCAGGCGGTAAGCACCACCCGGCTGGGATTAGGTTCTTTGATCACGGTACAGGCGCAGCAACGCCACCACACTGTCGACGGCTACCGCATCGCCCTAGCAGCACTGCTGCTAGCACAACTTGGTGTGGCTGACCCGTTGGCAGGAGTGGTCGGCCAAGATCGCAGCCTGGCGTATTTCGCTCCCGTTGCACCCTATATTAAGGCGGTGCGTGAAGCCTTAGCGCAACCCACACCCACGGCCCCGATCCGCTTAAAACAGTGCGCCACCTGCCGGTTCTGGCAGCTCTGCGAGCCAAAGTTGCGCGCCGCCGACGAAATCTCCCTAGTCTTTCCTGGCCAGCGCGCGGCCCCGTTCCGTGAGCGCGGTATTCACACAGTTGCCGGTGCCATCACCGCAGGCTTGGGTGAACCTTCGGCAATTGCGCACGCCTGGCGCGAAAATATCCCAGTACTGGCGCGCACCGATTCGCCTGAGGTGCCACGCGCCGATGTAGAAATTGATATAGACATGGAGGCCTACCTCGACCAAGGCGCCTACCTCTGGGGGGCCTACGACGGCGACACCTACCACAGCTTTGTCACCTGGGAGGAGGTAGGGGGAGCTGCGGAATCCCACAATTTCACTCAGTTTTGGCAGTGGCTGATGGGTGTTCGTCGTCAAGCGCACGAAGCAGGCTTGACGTTTTGTGCCTACTGCTATGCGGCGGGCGGCGAAAACCACTGGTTGCGAGCCTCAGCGCGCCGCTTTGACACGGTAGAGCTAGCGGAAGTTAATGCGTTTATCGCCTCCGATGAGTGGGTTGACGTGTTCGCCCATGTCCGCCGCGACCTCGTCGGCGTGGACGGGCTGGGGCTGAAAGTGGTGGCACCGGTGGCAGGCTACGACTGGGAGGATAACATCGACGGTGAAGCATCGATCGCTTTACGACGCCGCGCCCGCCTCGGCGATCAGTCCGCCCGCGAGGTGTTGCTGCGCTACAACGAAGACGATTGCCGTGCCACCCGTGCCGTGCGCGACTTCCTGGATGCCGGCGCGCCGGGCCTGCCGCGTGTCCACGAGTTCTAGCTACGCTGCGCCCGTACTGACACGAGAACCAGAACGAGCAGCAGCACAATCAGAATTCCCGCGAGCGTGCCGACGAACCCTGCCCAACTCACCCGCTCAAACACCACACCTGTGGCCGCTCCGACCAGCGACGACCCCGCATAATAGGAGAAGGTGTACATGCTGGAAGCCTCAGCGCGATTGGTTGTGGCCGTGGCTCCCACCCACCCCGACGCGGTTGAGTGCATGGCGAAGAAGCTCGCAGTGAAGACGAAGAGGCCACCAATAGAGACCCAGAGATGATTGGAGATACACGCGAGAGCACCCAGAAGCATAAGGGCGGCGCTGGCTGTGATCACCGCCGGGCGGCCGAAGCGTTTAATCAGGTTGCCTGCCTGCGCGCTAGAAACTGTGCCAGACAGATACATGACAAACACGAGGCCCACCAGCGAGGGCGCAAGCCCAAAGAAATTCACCATGCGGAACCCGAAGAAGTTGTAGAGCGACACAAACGTGCCCATGCCTAGGAAAGCTGTGAGAAACATTGTGACCAGCAGCGGGTTGCGCAGGTGCCCCACCATGGCGCGGAGCTCGCCGAGCAGGCTGATCTGCTTCGGTGTGAAGTTGCGTTGACGGGGCAGCAGCAAGGCCATGGTGATGGCGAACAGCAGCGCCACGAGACCGCTACCAAACAGTGCCCAACGCCAGGTGGTGAACTCAAGCAGTCCTGCCGGGATGAGGCGGCCGGTCAGCCCACCTATGGTGTTGCCTGCGATGTAGATGCCCATCGTGCCGGGCAGGTCGTCGGCATGTATTTCTTCGGAGAGCCAGGCCATGGCCACCGCCGGTGTTCCGGCCACGAGTGCCCCCTGGACGGCTCGAAGCGCGATGAGCTGGGAAGCATCTTGTGCAAGGGGCAGGAGTAGACCGAGGGCAGTGGCTGCCAGTGCGGAAATTATAAGTACCCGCCCGCGGCCAAATCGTTCTGACAGGATCGAGGCGGGTACCACGCAGAGGGCGAGTGCACCTGTGGCTGCGGAGATGGTCCAAGCGGCCTCGGTAGGGGTGATGCCCATGTTGGTAACTAGCGTGGGCAGCAGTGCTTGGGTGGCATAGAGCGTGTTGAAGATGGCTAAACCTACAGCAAGCATCGCCACTGTTGCGCGCCGGTACGCTGTGGTTCCCTTCTTCATGGTGTCCTTCGTCGAGCGGCTAGCTTGTGGTTGTGTTTGTTGTCTTGCCTCAGATGTTCCCTTCGGTTGTCAGATTCCAATATTTCCTTAAAAATCCACAAATCTGACAACCGAACGTGCCCTTGGCGCGACAGTGGAGCCACGATGGTTTACTCTGTAGCTCACACTAGTTCATGTTTCGGGGGGAATATGAGTTATCAACCACATGGTGGCGACCAGGAAAGCACGCCGCGAGTTTATTCACGTCAGCAGCTATGCGCGGAATTGGGAATTGGGGTGCGCGAATTCCGCAAGAAAGTCCTCAGCGGGGAGATCACCAAGCTTGAGCGTGGCCATTACGCGCTCGGGGAGCTAAGTCCTCAGCAATGGGCTGCGGCACTGTTGCAGATTCACCCACAATGGGTTTTGTCTGGAACCACGGCGTATCAGTTTTACTGCAAGCTCCCTTTCACTTTTCCGCTGCAGTTCCGGGCACCGCGGCAGAGTAAGCCCAGGAAGACTGACAAGTTTTGGGTGACTGCTCATCGCAATCATATGGTCTCACGCCAGGGCCTGGTGCGGGTGGTTCCACCTATCGTGGCAGCGTGGGATGCCCACGATGACATAGCTGCCCATACCCTCAGTGACTTTCTCGAAGATGCCTACGCCAAGAAAGATGGTAAACGCCGTTTGGAGCAGCATTTGTCGTGGATGGGGGCGGTTCCTGCAGTTCTGCGGTCGTATGTTTCTACCTTGTCTATTGGTTCTGATAGCAGGCTGGAGAGGCGGTTTTTTCGGGGTTTGAAACGCCGCGGGCTTGAGTTTGAACAGAATGTCATGCTGGGCCCCTATCTGTGGGACTTCCAGAGCAAGAGGTTTAAGCGCTTGCTGATTGAAATTGGCGCGTACACCTACCACCGCGATCTTTCCACGGCGGAAGGCCAGGCCGCTTATGTCCGCGAGGCGTGGAAGTTCAATTATGCAGTACTTGAGGGCCATATCGTGCTCCAGTTCACCGCGAAGTGCATCGATGAGGAGATGGAGCGCTGCCTGGACATGGTGGAGGATGTTATTGCGGTGCTGGAGGGGACTTCGCCGCGGCGGGTGTGGGGCCCGCCGTGGCGTTGGCATTCGTGGTTGGTGCGCCACAACGCTTTACGACGCATCGCGTGATTCTTCTGGTGCTGATTAGCTGCTGCGGCACGTTCGGTTGGCAGTTTTCTATTTCGTCGCGGAATTCTACAAAACTGACAACCGAAGGTGCATGAAGTGCTTACTTCTGGGGCAGCAGATTCAAACTGTCCAATTCATGCCCTACCCAGGGTGAATCACCGAACAGTGTTAAGGCGCGTTCGAGGGCATCCGGGGCGTTGATTTCAGACAAGGGTACGCCTGCATGCATGTGGCGGATGGCGCGCACGGAGCAGCCGGCGGCGCGGGCGACTTCTGAAATCAGTATGAGCCAAGTGTGAACTATGACGCTGTGTGAGGGTCAAGACGTGGGTGATGAGGGGGGGGGAAGAGCAAAATTGCTGCTAGGCGGGCTTGGGGAATTAAGGCACAAAATTGTTTCGAAAAACCATTGACTTAGGATTGCCTAACCTACTATGCTTTGGGTCAGCGCTGATTTTCAAATCGCGTGATCCAGATGGGTAAGGTCTCGGCATCCTCCAGTGCCGGGCCACAGGTAGGAACCGCCGTCTGGTTCACCTTGACGTGGTAGCAGGGTGAACCGGGCGGCGGTTTTCTTTTCCTATTAAAAAACTTGCGCTTTCTCAAGTCTCCATATATTGTGGAGTTCAACGCATTGAAGAATGTGCTTCGGGAAAACTGAATAGTGTCCGCACAAGGCAAAACCCCCGAACTCGGCAAGGGGTTCAGGGGTTAAGCGAAGAAGTGGTTGTTTACTTCTTGGCAGCTGCGTAACGCTCTGCAACGTCATCCCAGTTGAAAACGTTCCAAACGGCCTTGACGTAGTCAGCCTTCACGTTCTTGTACTGCAAGTAGAAGGCATGCTCCCACATGTCCAGCATAAGCAGTGGCGTGAAGTTAACGGAGATATTGCCCTGCTGGTCGGTCAGTTGCTGAATGATCAGCTTGCCGGCGATGTGATCGTAGCCAAGAACAGCCCAGCCGGAACCCTGCAGGCCAGTAGCTGCTGCAGAGAAGTGAGCCTTAAACTTCTCGAAGGAGCCAAAGTCCTTGTTGATTGCGTCAGCGAGCTTACCGGTTGGCTCGCCACCGCCGTTAGGGGAGAGGTTCTTCCAGAACACGGAGTGGTTGGTGTGTCCACCCAGGTTGAATGCGAGGTTCTTGGACAGGGCGCGGATCTTGTCTGCGTTTGCCTCGCCGTTGCGCTCCTCCTCGAGTGCTTCAAGGGCAGCGTTTGCGCCAGCAACGTAGGTTGCGTGGTGCTTGGAGTGGTGCAGCTCCATGATCTCTGCGGAAATGTGTGGCTCAAGTGCGTCGTACGCGTAGTCGAGCTCTGGTAGTTCATATACAGCCATGCTAAAACCTTTCGTCGATTGATAGCCCTTTTTCCCCAAGGGTGTATTACGCGTCCCTTGAGTGGGCGTGCTACCCATGATAGGCAAGTTTGAAAATTTCGCCACCACCCTTTGGTGTTACCTAAGTGTGATTGTGGATCTGGAATAAACAATCCCACCTAAGTGTTGACCCGAATATGTTCCCCTTCCTGCGCCCCACTCCCGAACTCATAGAGCCAGAACGCGCACTTCCCGGCCGTGACCAGCCCGTTCTCGCCCAGCCCCAGCCACATGTTGTGTTGGGCACACCCATCACCGGCCCCTGGCGCGAAGGCCAAAAACGCCTCATCGTCGGCATTGGCTGTTTCTGGGGTGTAGAAAGAATGTATTGGCAAACCGACGGCGTCGAGGGCACATCCGTCGGTTATGCTGGTGGACAGACCCCGAACCCTACCTACCGCGAAGTCTGCTCCGGCATGACCAACCACACCGAAGTAGTCGAGGTGGTTTACGACCCGGTACGCATCAGCCTTAAAGAGCTGGTCCGCATGGCCATGGAGGCCCACGACCCCACCCAGCGCAACCAGCAGGGCAATGATGTGGGTACGCAGTACCGCTCCGCTTTCTATACCGATACGGAGGAAGAGGCACAGCAGATCCGCGACTGGATCAACCAATACCAGGCCGCGCTTAACGACGAAGGCTTCGGTGCTATCACCACAGAAGTGCAGGTCGGTGTTCCTTACTACTTAGCAGAAGATGAGCACCAGCAGTACCTGCACAAGGTGCCCAATGGGTACTGTCCGCACCACTCCACGGGGGTGGCCTGCACAATTTAATCTCTCCCTCTAGGGTGGCGGATATGAATATTGCTGTTACGGGAGGCGGAACGGTATTTGCGTGATTCCGGTCTGGACTGGGTAATGCTGCGCAACGGTTCATACTGGGAAAACTATGCGGCCAACGTGGAGATTGCCCAGCACACCGGTGCCATGTTTGGGGTGGCTGGTAACGCCGTGATCTCGGGCGCGGCCCGAAAGAACTACGCAGAGGCTGCCGTCGTCGTGGTCTCTGAGGAGGGACATTCCGGCAAAGTCTATGAGCTTGCTGGCCAACCGGGCTTGACGTACGGGGAGATTGCGGAAAGAATTGGCTGGATCTTGGGGAAACCTGTGACGTATCAGAACGCCTCGGTTGCTGAGTATCGCTCCCAATTATTGGAGTTTGGTGTGCCAGAAGTCGAAGCGGAGATCTTAGCGACGTTGGACGAGCAGATTGCGCGGGGTGATATGGAATCGGCAAGTACAGACCTGGAGCAGTTGATCGGGCGCCCTACGACGTCACTTGAAGAAGCACTCCGGCGCTAACACCAACGCAGTGTGTACCAGGGCCCTAGTTTAACTTTCGACGGAGTTTTTCTGGAATAACCACATTTTCATCACGCACACGTTTCATATCGTGGCGGACCCAGCGGGCGATGCGCCGAAACTGGGTGGGGGTGATTTCCACATCGAGTACCGCACACCAGTAGGAGATGATTTCATCGCGGTACACATGCCCGTGTCCAGGCTGGAAATCCAGGGAATTTACCTGGTCAAGCCCGACTTGCCACCCAGTAATGAAGGGCACCCAGCGCAGGCCCTCAAACACATCAAGCTCCTGAGCCTTTGGTGCAGGCACACCCCGGGAGCCAACTTCGCGCAGCCAGTCTGGTTGGCTCCACAGCAGCGACCAATCCCACCACACCACCGGATCAGAAGCATGTTGGGCGAAAACCACCCGGGGAAATTCCCACTGACTGGCGTAGTCCTGGCCTGCATAGTCATGGTTTAAATGGTTCTCGGTGGCGGTAAAGCGAATATGTTTGCCGCCGTCAATCACCGGCAGGCGCTCAATACTGCCCTTGTCGCGGTGTTTAGTCAGCTGCCCATGCATCGCAGTAAAACCCGGCGCGCCGGTGAAGATAGCGCCGTCGATGGAGGCCAGCATGTCTTCGACACTGTCGAAGGAATCCGCGATGCCATAAGCCCCAAGTGATTCACCTGCTAGATAGAATTTGGGGCGGATGTGCTCGTCGATAAGCGTAAGGCGTTCGCAGAGGGCGGAAATGAGCACGCGTGACGACGACACCGGCGTGGTTCTATCCGCGATATAGGACACGGCAGACGGCATGAAGGAATACTGCATGGATACTACTGCGCAATCGCCGTGGTGGAGGAACTCGAAAGGGCTGGTGATGAAGTCATTGAGCCAGCCGGTGCCCGCTGAGGTCATCATCACGATGGCGCGGCGGTTGAAAGCGCCGGTGCGGTCCATTTCTGCTAAAAGCAGTTCGGCTTGTTCCTCAGGGGAGCGGTCTTCATTCAAACCGATATAAATGCGGATCGGCTCGGTCGCCTCACCACCCATTACTAGTGTGATATCACGTGCACGCGGGCCTGCGGCCACTACGGCCCGGCCCTGGCGGCCCAGGTTGCCCCAACGTTCCAGCGAGGCGCGTGAACCAGAGCGCTGAGCTTCAGTTGGGCGTGCAGATCCAGACATGACCTGCAGATTTAGTTCTTGGGCGCGTTTGTAGGCGCGTGAGAGCCAGCGCCGCAGCACCATTGTGTCCACCGCATAAAATCCCGCCAGTGCCACGGCGATCAGCGCCACCGGCCAGCTCACCACAGGTGGGAGGAAGCGGCGCAGTTCGTGGTTTGTACGGTCAACTGAGTTTTGGATGGCTTCACCGGTGAGCAAAAGCGCCCCGTAGCCCAGGGTGCCTAGCACTGTTCCAGCTATGGCGCTGCGCACAGTCAGCCGGGTCGTCGGCCAGGCCAGGCTGACCTGTGTGCGGTGGCGCTGCGGTGCGCGCAGGGCCACAACCAGGGTGGTCATGCCCATGGCGGTGTGCATCGCAGCGTTGATCTTTTTCAGCGATGCGATGGTGGGGCCACGGCCAAGGCGGCGGCGCACCCGGCGGGAAAGGAAACGGAAACCAGTGGCCACGGCATGGCCGAAACCTTGGCTGATAGCCACATTGGCTGCAATGACCCACCATTTTCGTGGCAGGAGAGACGGGGAGATAGCCCACCATGTTGCGGCTTCTGCCCCGAGGATTCCTGAGCCCATATTTTCTGGCAGCCTGCGTGTTCCGCGCATTCGCAGTCCTGGTGTGAGGTCGAGATAGAGTTCGATTCCGAACTGGGCTACTGTCAACGCTCCGCGGGCGACGCGTGTGGCGATCCGCGAAGTCATGCTCATGGGGCCCATTGTGGCAGAAGATTCTGCGAAGTGCTGGCTTTGGTTCTCGATTCAAAAATAATCACAGTTTCCCGGTAGCCACAGGTGCCCATCTGTTCCCACATGTGTCCGATCAGACATTTATTCGTGCTGCCAGATGGCCCGACTTAGTCCATAATGGGAGGTGTACAGCATTAATCAGATCAATCCGGCCATGGGCCGGAGAAAGTCGACACCTCATATGAAGAAGCTTGTTGGCAACAAAGTAGTACTGATTGGCGCAGGCGACGTGGGCGTTGCCTACGCATACGCACTGGTCAACCAGGGCACCGTTGACCACTTGGCCATCATCGACATCGACGAGAAGAAAACCGAAGGCAATGTGATGGACCTCAACCACGGCGTGGTGTGGGCACCATCGGCAACCAAAGTCACCGCCGGCACCTACGCTGACTGTGAAGACGCGTCCCTGGTAGTCATCTGCGCCGGCCGTGGCCAGCGCCCCGGCGAGACCCGCCTTGAGCTGGTTGAAGGCAACCTGAAGATCATGAAGTCTATCGTGGAGGAGGTCATGGCCAATGACTTCGGCGGTATCTTCCTCGTTGCCTCTAACCCGGTGGACATCCTGACCTACGGTGTGTGGAAGTACTCCGGCCTCCCCACTGAACGCGTGATTGGCTCGGGCACCATCCTGGACTCCGCACGCTACCGCTTCATGCTCGGTGAGATGAAGGACGTGTCTCCGATGTCGGTGCACGCCTACATTATTGGCGAGCATGGCGATACTGAGCTGCCCGTTGTGTCTACCGCGACCGTCGGCGGTATTCAACTGCGTCGCCAGGTGGAGGAGGAGCCGGGTTACGCGGAGAAGATTGAGAAGATCTTCGAGGAGACCCGCGATGCGGCCTACACCATCATTGATGCGAAGGGTTCCACCTCTTACGGCATCGGCATGGGCCTGGCACGCATTACGCGCGCGATTGTGCAGAACCAAGGTGTGGCCCTTCCAGTATCGGTCATGCTTGACGGCGAGTACGGTGAGAAGGATATCTACATTGGTACCACCGCGATCATCGACGGCAATGGTGTACGCCGCGTAGTGGAGCTCGACCTGAATGAGCATGAACGCGAGCTGTTTAAGCATTCGGTGGATACGTTGCGTGAGATTAAGGACGCGAACTTCTAACCCTGCAGATTCGTGATTTGCAGGGCACAATAGGTGGTGTTCACACTCTTAAAGGAGCGCCACCTTCATGGAAAAATTTGTCAACGAATTAATCCCCCAGCTCGACAGCATCATTGAAGATCTGCAGCGGGAAGCGGAGGCGCAGCAAGGGGCTATTGGCCGGGTTGCTAAGACGCATCAGCACGGTGCGACAAATCTCGTGCACTACACCACCTTGCGCGCCCACGACGTGCGCACTTTACAGGCCGAGCTGTCGTCGTTAGGCGCAACACGCTTAACGACGACTGAGCCGGCCGTCATGGCACGCCTGCAGGCAGCGCATAACGTGCTCGACGCGTACTCGGGCCGCGCGTTGACCTATCCTGCCGAGGCACTGGCGGGTGCGTTTGCCCGTTCCGACGACATCCTGGAGGAACACTCCGATGCCCTGTTCGGGCCGACTAGTGAGGACACTCATTCCCGCATCATGGTGACATTGCCGGAAGAAGCCGCCGCAGATCCGGAGATGGTGCGTGAATTTGCAGAAGCCGGGATGGAGTTGGCGCGGATCAACTGTGCCCACGGTGATCAAGATATGTGGCGCGCAATGATTGATAATGTGCACGCCGCCGCGGAAGTTGTCGGCCGCGAGATCCGTGTGTCTATGGACCTGGCGGGCCCGAAGGTGCGGACCGGGGACATTGAGCCTGGCCCTGCCGTGATCCGTGCGCGCGTCACCCGTGATAGCGCAGGCCAGGTTATTCACCCCGCTACTTTGTTCTTATCTGAGCACGGTGATCCGGTGCCGGTGGCCCCAGAGACCGCGGGTCGTCCGGGTGTGAGCCTGCAGGTTGAAGGGTGGTGGCTTAGCAACCTGAAGATTGGCTCAGTGATCACCATGCGCGATTCCCGTGGCTCCAAGCGTCGTTTCACCGTCCGAGAGGTGCGCGAAGACGGTGTGGTTATTGCGCAGGGAAACAAGAATGCCTATATCGCTGCCTCGACGTTGTTGCAGCATAACTGGGAGCGCACCCGCGTCTGGGGAGTGCCTGCCGTCGAGCAAAAGATCCGCCTGTACCCAGGCGACACCCTGATCCTCACAACCTCCCAGGAACCTGCTCAGATCGTAGAAGGCCAGCCATCTACTATCGGTTGTACCGCGCCAGAGGCAGTGAAAGCACTCGAGGTGGGACACGAGGTGCTTTTCGACGACGGCGCGATCGCGGCAGAGGTCGTCGATAAGCGTGACAACGCAGGCCACTGCGAAGCTGTCCTGCGCATTACCCGGGCCAAGGAAAACGGCACAAACCTGCGCGCGTATAAGGGAATCAACCTGCCGGATACGGACATTCCGCTGCCCAGCCTGACGGAGGAAGACCTAGAGGCGTTCGAATTCGTGGCGCACAACGCGGAGATCGCGGCGGTGTCTTTCATCCGCACCCCGGAAGATGTGGCTGATGTGCTGGAAACGTTGGAGCGTTTCGCGCGGGAGGCTGCGGAAACTGGCCACGATGCGTTGGCTGAACGCATCCGCAACCTGGGCATTGTGCTGAAAATTGAGACGATCCCGGCCTACCAAATGCTGGCCAGCGTGCTTTTAGAAGGCATGCGTCACCCGAATCTAGGCATCATGATCGCACGTGGTGACTTGGCGGTGGAGCTGGGCTTTGAGCGCATGGTGGAGGTACCGCGTCTGATTTCCCAGATGGCAGAAGCTGCCCACGTGCCGGTGATTATGGCTACCCAGATCTTGGAAAAGATGGCGAAGGACGGGCTGCCATCGCGGGCGGAGATGACCGACGTGATGTACGCGCTGCGCAGCGAATGCGTGATGTTAAATAAGGGCCCGCACATTACCGATGCGATCCGCATTCTGGAGAGGGCTTCCGAAAGGCTTGGCCACTCGCAGCGCAAGAACCGCCAGCTGCTGCGCCGTATTTCTAGTTGGGAGAATGCCCTGTGACACAGGCGAAAGGCATGAAGATTGTTGCCCACCGCGGCTATTCCGGTAAGTACCCGGAGTTGTCGCCGATCGCTTTCGAGGAGGCGTTGAAGCTGCCCATCGCGGGCATTGAGTGTGATGTGCGGTTGACGCGCGACGGCAAGGTGGTTGTCCAGCACGACAAGGACGTGGACCGCACGTCTAACGGCACTGGCTTTGTGGCTGAGATGGATTTTGCGGAGCTGCGCCGGCTGAACATTGGCACCCCGGAGGCGCCGCAGCAGATGATGCTTTTCGACGAGCTGCTCGAGATGCTGCAAGACTACCCGGGTAAGGAACTGTTCGTGGAGACGAAGCACCCCACCCGGTTCCTCGGTGAGATTGAGGAACAGGTAGCCCTGCGTTTGCGCTATGCCGGTCTGCATGAAGATCCTCGTATTTCGTTGATTTCTTTTGCCCATGGCGCTATCCGACGCTTCACTAGGCTATTGCCGGAGTTGGACAGCTACTATTTGGTGGACCCGCGCGACAAGATTTTCCGGCTGACCCAGTTGTTCGTGTGTAACCCGAAGGGTTTGGGCCCGTCGATTACGCAGGCCAAAGAGCAGCGGAAGCTTGTGGGTCTGCGCGGTAGGCCGACCTATATCTGGACTGTGGATGATCCCGCCGACATGCTGTGGTGCCGGGATATGGGGGTGGAGGTGATGGCAACGAACCTGCCAGAGTTGGCGCTGGAGACAGTGCGCTAAACACTGTGCGGTAGATTAGGCAGCATGGCCAAAAAGAACCGTAAGAAGAAAGAACAGCTGCCTGAGGGTATGAGCCGCCGCCAGGCGAAGCTGGCCGCCCGTGCAGCTGAGCGCGAGGCGTTGCAGAAGGACCCACGCCCCTACAAGGGTCTGGCGGCTGAAGCTGACCTGGTAGCCCTGCAGGAGTTTGTTCCTTCTGCCGTGGCAAAGGTGGAGGTGAAGGGCACCCCTGTTAATATCGCCACTGTTTTGCCTGGTGCAGGTGCTGCGATGGTGCGTTCCGATGACGAGGGCGGCGACCGTTTCGTTGCGCTCCAAGCCCAGAAGCGCTCCCACAACCCGGGCCGGGACCTGGCTTACGCCCTGAGCTGGGTTCTTGAGGCCAATGCTGGCGATTCTTTGGAGTCCACCGTGGCCGACGGCACGCAGCCGGCGATCATGGACTTAATCGCAGCGGACGCGGTGCTGGAGATCACCGAACATAACGATTTCAACTGGTGGTTTGCTAACGCTTCTGGTGCTCCACTGGAGATTCAGCAAGCGCTGCAGCGGGCGAATGAGGCAATCATCCCGTCGACCCAGGTGGCCAAAGATCTACCCGGCTCCATTTGGTGGGTGAATCCAGGTGGAGGGAAGGCTCATATTCGTTGGGTACGCACCGAAGATAATGAAAATCAGATGCTCAACGCGCTGGCGCGTATCGCCGCCCGCGACGGGCTTAACCTGGGTGAGGGCACCAAGTTTGCTGGCGCGTTCCGCACCCACGGCCTGGTGGTCCCGGTATTCGACTTGGACCCAACCGTGGACGCCAACTCTTATGATGATGCCCTAGCAGCTTTGGACAAGGCGATCGACGCTGAGTACGACAACGATGCCCAGCTCAACGCTGACGAGCGGAAGCAGTTGGACAACATCAAATCCCGCCAGGTGACCATCTAACAGCCCGCCTGCCGGGGTATTCCGGCAGGGTAAAACTTTTTGCCGAGGTGCGCCTTTTCAATTAGAAAAAGGCGCACCTTTCCTGTTCAATGTGATGTCGGCCTGGAACACGAGACATGTCGCCCCGTCGCCCGCGCGTATCGCGCTGTGGACGCGGGGCTTAAATCTGATCACGCCACCGAAGCCTAATTCCCCGTACGTTTTCCTGTAAGAGAGGCTTCATGGCACAACCAGCCCAAAAACAGTCCTTGACCATCATGATCGCCGCCGCGTTGGCAGCATTTATTGCAACGTTTAACGAGACTTTCCTGAACGTCGGCTTCACCCCAATGATGGCCGACTTCGGAGTTGACGTTTCTACCATCCAGTGGCTTGCCACCGCCTACATGCTGGGCGCGGCGGTGATGACACCGACAGCTGGGTTCTTCATGCGGAGCTTTGGCACTAAGCCACTGTTCCTGGCTACCACATCAACGCTGATCATCGGTGGCATTATTACTGCCTTGGCGCCAAATTTTGGGGTGATGCTGGTCGGTCGCATTTTCCAGTCCATCGGTACGGGCCTGCTGGTGCCGATTGGCATGATGATCGCCTTAACAGTGGCACCGCGTCCGAAGCTGGGCACCTTCATGGGCATCATGGGGGCGATGACCACCCTCGGCCCTTCGGTGGCCATCTTGGTGTCTGGGGTGATTCTTGAATTCGCGCACTGGCGCGCTCTGTGCTGGTCCTTTACGGGCCTGGCAGTGGTGGTATTCATCATTGGCTTGTTCACGGTGTACAACATTTCCGAGAATGCGCGGGCTCGCCTGGACATGACATCGGTGATCCTGGTGGCCATCGCCCTGATTGGCCTATTGTACGGAATCTCGACGATCTTCGGCCCGGCCAAGCTTGTGGCGACCATCGCGTTCGTTGTGGGGCTGATGGCTCTGTGGCTGTTTGTCAAGCGCCAGAACAATCTGGATGATCCGTTGATTAACCTCGCCCCACTGCGTATTTACCCGTTCACCGCCGGCGTACTGATCAATATTGTGGCGCTAATCATCGTCTTTGCGATGAACATCCTAGTGCCTACCCACCTGCAGTCGGTCCACGGCACTACAGGTTTGCAGGCGTCGCTCGTGCTGTTCCCGGCGATCCTTTTGGCTGTCGTCTTCGGCCCGGTCGCTGGACAGATTTATGACAAGCAAGGTGCGAAGCATCTCCTACCGGTCGGTATGGCGCTCATGGCGGTATTCTCTGTAGCTACCGCCTGGGCAATGGGCGGCAGCACGTTATGGCTGATTACTGTGCTTTACATGCCGGCGATTGTCGGCTCTGCAATGACGATCGGTCCTGTCCAGTCCTTCGCCCTTTCGACCTTGCCACGTGAACTCAATCCGCATGGCGTGACTATTTTCTCCACCTCGTTCCAGATCGCGGGTTGTATCGGTGTTGCGTTGTCTACTGGCATTTATGGCGCGGTGATCGCTTCTGGAGGTGGCACTGATGAGGCTGCGAACAATGGCATGCTGTGGGTGGGCATTGTACTGTTCGTTATGGCTGTCATCGCTACCGTGCTGGGGTGGACTGGGACTCGTGCGACTGTTGCTTCCCCGACCGTCGACGATTCGGCGGACGAGGTTGCAGATACTCTGGTGTCCACGCTGATGAAGAGAGATATTTACCACCTGCACCCCAATGACACGATCCGTCAAGCGTTGCACCTTTTCGTCGATAAGCGAATTTCTGGTGTGCCACTTATCGAGGACGGTCGCCTGGCAGGATTCGTTTCTGACGGCGATGTGCTCAACGCAATCGGAGATTCCGTCCCCGCGTTCACCACACCATATGCACTGTTAGTTCACAATGATTCGGAGGAGTTTGAAACCGACGTTGCGCGGGTTTTGGAGGCTCGCGTATCGACGATTGCCACCCCGAACGTGATCACTGTAAATGTGCACGATGATCTTGGGCAGATCTCGACAGTTCTCGCCGAGAAGCATCTGAAGAAGGCGCCCGTGGTCAACGATCACGGAAGTGTCGTGGGTATCATCAACCGTTCCGATATCAACCGCTACTTGGTCACCACCTACGTGGTTGCCTAAGCTTGCAGCTTTCTGGAAGGAGCGGTTTCGCGGGGTTAAGTTTGTTTACCGTAAAGAAACCTGGCAAGGTTGGCGTCAGCAGTCATGTTCCTAGACGGGGTAGGCTTTGGGGGTGATTCCTTGCATCTTTTATAGTCAAGGTTGTGGAACTGCCCTGCCGGTTACGGCACAGCGGTTCGGGCCCCGACGATTGCTGCTGGCACTCGGGGTCCATTTTATTCTTAAGGGTTAAATTCATACACTGCAGTACTATCTGCTAAAACCTGCTTAAAACACTCATGGTGAGCGTTTTCTTCAGCGCTTTAGCGCATCGAGTTGAACAGCTCCTCGGCGGCGTATTCGTCCCAGAGCACCACGTTGCCCACGGACGTGTCCATGAAGCCACCGACCGGGACGGTCTCAGCGCGCACCCCGCCCGCCATGGCCAGCGCCATGCGCCCTAGGTGCCAGAGGTGGTCGCCTTCACCGACGATGAGCATGCCGGTGCCGCTGAAGAGCAGTGAGGTCATGCGGATCGGGTTGAGGAATGTCACAGGTGACGTGAGCTTGCCGACGAGCGCCCCGAAGAACTGGCGTTGTCGCGCGACGCGATCGATATCCCCTTGGGCGGTGGCGCGGGTGCGCACATAACCTAGCGCGGTGGCGCCGTCTAAGTTTTGGCAGCCGGGCTGCACATCCAGCGCGGCCAGTGGATCAAAGATCGGCTCCTCTACACAGATTTCTACCCCGCCGATGGCGTCGACGATGCCTGCAAGTCCACCCATGCCGATTTCCATGTAGTGGTCGATCCGCAGGCCGGTTTCTTGCTCCACGGTGGTGGACAGGAGTTTCGGCCCGCCGTAGGCAAAAGCGGCGTTGATCTTGTCTTCGCCGTAGCCGGGGATGGTCACCAGAGAGTCCCGAGGGATACTCACCAACGTGGCCTCGCCCACGGTGGGAATGTGTAGCACCATGATGGTGTCGGTGCGGCTCGGGCCCACTTCACCACCGGTGCCGAGGCGCGCTATGTCTTCCTCGCTTAAACCTTGGCGTGAGTCAGAACCCACCAGCAGCCAGTTTGTTCCGGAAGTATTGCCAACGGGTTGGTCGGGGAAGGCGTCGACACGCGTCAGGCGGGCGTCCGCCCACAGGCCCACCACAACAGCGAGCACAAGCACGATAGCCAGCAGAGAGCTGCACCCAGAGAAGCAACCCCTCCGTGGTCGGCGGCGACGGCGGCGGGGCACGCGTGACGACGACCGACTTGGCCGCTCCGAGACCTGCAAGGGGACATCATGATGAGTAGATGCGTGGCGGCGTGGTTCATACGGTGCGTGGCGCGGCGCGTACTCTTGGCGTGGTTGCTGCCGGGGGCGTTCAGGTGGCAGCTGCTGCCGGGGACGTTCAGGTGGCAGCTGCTGCTGCCGGGGTTCCTGCTGCCGGGGTTCCTGCGGGCGCGGGCGGCGGCGCACGGGCCGACCGTAGCGGTCGACCAGCGGTTGTCCGTCGCGACCAAGGACGTAGTTGTCGTTGTCGCGGGCATCGGATGAGCGGAAGTCCCTAGACATGGTAATTATCGTAGCGCTAATCCGCGCTACAACCCTAGCCAGCTGAGATCAAGCAGTAGATATCCGACAAACGCCACGGCGTCGATGAGGAAGTGTGCGATGATCAGTGGCCAAACGCGCCCAGTGCGGTGATAAAAGTAGCCGTACACCACACCCATGACGATATTGCCAAAGCCGGCCGAAACGCCCTGGTAGAGGTGGTAGGAGCCGCGCAGTAGGCTGGAGGCGCCGATAGCGGCCCACGCCGGCCACCGCAGTTGTTTCAGCCTGCTGATCAGCCACATCACAACCACGACTTCTTCGCCGAAGGCGTTGGCGGCACTCCACACCAGAAGCAGAGGGATCTCCACGCCGTCGGTGGTGGGCACTACCTCTTTGCTCAAACCCAGCTGTAATGCTGCAACGTACAGGCCTAAGCCAGGAATACCGATCACCGCGGTCAGCACGCATGCCCACCCGACGTCGCCCAAGCGTGGGCGTGGCAGCCCGGTGCCCAGCAGGAACAGTGCCAATCCGCCCCACGCGAAAAGGGTGGCGGCGCTGGCCAGCTGCAGCCCAACATCAAGCCATGCCATCTGGCTGGCGGAATCATTGAGCACCACTTGTTGGTCATTGAGTGCCTCTGGGGCGGCGAGCGCGCCGATCAGCCGGAGCACCGACCGCAGCCCGCTCATGCCAAAGGTGATGGTGAGAACCAAAAGGATCTCGATGGAAATGCGCTTCACCTGCACCACTGTAGGTGCACTGTAGGCTGGAGCGCATGACTACTGTTGCTTTCCTTGGCCCCGCTGGCACGTTTACTGAAGAGGCGCTGTGGAAGTTCCAGGAACGTGGAGCATTTGGCTCCGGAGAGATTGAACTTTTGCCGGTGGATTCGCCGTCGGCTGCACTAAGCGCGGTGCGTGCCGACGCTGCCGACTGGGCTGTGGTGGCCATCGAGAACTCGGTTGATGGTGCGGTGACTTCAACCACCGATGCTCTGATTGAGGCGCCGGGCGTGCAGATTTTCCATGAGTTGGAGCTGCCTATCAGTTTCGCCATCATGACGCGTCCTGGCACCACCTTGAAGGAGGCGCAGGTGTTCTCCACACACCCTGTGGCGCAGCGTCAGGTGCGCGACTGGGTGAAGAACAACATGCCGCACGTGACCTATACGGGTGCGACCTCGAACGCGGTGGCGGCCCAGGCGGTGGCGGAGGGGAAGGCGGATGTGGCGGCGGCACCGCTGCGCGCGGCGAACCTGTTCGGGTTGGAGGTGCATGCTGAAGGAATTGCGGATCTGGCCACGGCACACACTCGTTTTATTGTGGTTGGCCGCGTTGACAAGCCAACTGCGCGCACCGGCAATGATCGCTCTTTCGTTGTTTTCGACCTTCCCAATGAGCCCGGCACGCTGGTGGGCGCTTTGCAGGAGTTCGCGTACCGCGGGGTGAATATGTCGCGCATTGAGTCTCGCCCAACAAGAAAGGAGGCTAGGACATATAATTTCTATGTCGACTTGGTGGGACATATTGACGATGCGCCACTAGCAGAGGCACTGCGGAACCTGTGGCTGCGTGCCAACACGCTGACCTTTTTAGGGTCTTGGCCAGCCGCGTCCGGTGAGGCGCGTGAGGGTTCGCTTATCGACGACCAGGCCCGCCTTGAAGAAGCTGCTGATTGGGTCAGGAAGGCCCGGGAAGGACACTAAATGCTGATCCTGTTGCGCCACGGGCAAACTACATCGAATGTGGGCCGTGCGCTCGATACCGCACTGCCAGGCGCGCCCCTGACGGAGCTCGGGCAGCAGCAGGCACGCGAGGTGGGCCCGGAGCTGATGGACCTTTACAACCCAGAGCTGGTAGTCACCTCTGAGGCGCTACGTGCCCGGCAGACCGGCCAGCTGGCCTTTGGGTCGCATTTCGACGACATCCCCGCCGTTGCCGGTCTGCAAGAGATCACCGCAGGCGACCACGAAATGTTGAACACTCCAGAAGCGCACGAGGCCTACCACGGCACTGTCCACTCCTGGTTTGGTGGAGATTCTGATGTGGCGATTCCCGGTGGCGAAGACGCGCACCAGTTCTTGGATCGTTACCGTGGTGGCGTTGCCGAGGCGCTGCGCGGGGGCCACGGCTCGGCGGTGGTGGTCTCGCACGGCGCAGCAATCCGCATGTTCGCGGTGCGTGCCGCTGGTATTGACCCGCAATTCGCTGTGCACAATCCGCTGCCCAATTGTCGCTTTGTGGTGCTTCACCCCACAGCTACCTTCGGCCAGTGGGAGCTGGTGCGCTGGGGCGACCACAGCTAGTCGCGCCTAGCCATAGTCCTAGCCGTAGCCGAGGCGGTGCAGGTCATCTTCTTCAAGCCCGAAGTAGTGGCCCACCTCATGCAGTACGGTTACGCGGACTTGGTGGCGCAGTTCGTCCACGTCGCCAGAGATTCGTTCGAGGGGCTCTTTGTAGATGAATATTGTGTCAGGCAAGAAACCGGCGTGGTTGGACAGTCTCTCGGGTAGCGGCACCCCTTCGAAAAGCCCCAGCAGATTCGGATTGTCCTCGTGGCGGAGCCTGGCTAGTACGACGACGTTGCGCATGCGCTCGGCGAACGCGTCGGGCAGTTCGTCGAGGGCGTCGTCGATGAGTGATTCAAAAAACTCGTCGCTGACTGGGGTCACGGCGCTGGCCTTTCAGCAGGAGGAGGCGATTTGATTGGGTCGCGTGGTGGCTGCTCTGCCGGTGGTTCGCCATCGATGGTGAAGCCGTCGCGCCCGTTAGTAGCTGTGCCCTTCAGGGTGGAGAATCCCCCCTCCTCGTTGGCGTGGACCAGGCTGCAGTTTACTGATCGAGAACCGCCATCCCAGCTGGCTGCAGGCAGAGTGCCCCAGTAGGGCTGGAGTGTGGACTGGTAAAGTTGCTCCTCGCCGCCCAGGTAGTCCATGGCGGCCTGCGTGCACACATTTTTTAAGTGCTCGTCTTGCTCTTCCGAGGCGGGGGTGCGATCAGGGAAGACAGGGGTGAGGTTCTCGATGTGAGTGGCCTCCAGCTGATGGTCCTCAGCGCAATCGACGATGTGGAGCACATTCGAGCTGTCCACCTTCAAACATTGCCCTGGTTCTGCCACCCGTGCCTGATCTTGTTCGGCAGCACGGCCTTCAGTGAGCTGGGGCTTGCCTTTTTCATCGGTGACTTGCAGGCCGCACAGCATGGTGCGGTCGCCACGTTCCCAGGCTTCCGCCGGGGGCAAAATGGGGGCGATCGAGTACTTACCTAACGGGTCGAAACGACCATCGAGGTAGCGGATGGTGGGAGTGTGGCACAGCTCTTCGCGCAGCTGGGCCTGGCGCGTCTGGCTGGGCATCTTTGCATCGGCGCCGAACTCGCTGGTGGGGTAGGTGGCAAGATCTTCGCGCACGGAGACCTCAAAACGGTGGGCGCCGTCGCAGCTGGTCTGCTCAAAGTTTGTGACTTTGCCGTTCGCGTCTACTTCCCAGGTCAGGCACGCGCCCTGGTTCGCAGTGGTGAACGGCGCGATGAGTCCTGGCGTCGTGGTGCTGTCAGCACCGTTGCCGGCGTTCGCCTTGCTACTACTGTTTTGGCTTCCGTCGGTGTGGTTCTGAGCCTGCGCACCGTTGCGGTCTGCGACCGTTGCGTAAGATCCTGCGCCGACGACGCCGACGAGTATGGCAAAAAGCAGGCCTGAGATGCCGGCCCGTGAACGCCAAATGGAAGAAGTAGCCATGATTCAACCCTACTCAAGCGCGAGCTCCACGCGAGTATTGAGGCGATACCGATCAGTGCGGTACACCGAGGAACACAGCTCCACGGGGTGTTCGTCGGAACGCGCGAAGCGCACAATGTGTAACAGGGGACTGCCTGGCAAAACATCGAGCAGGGTGGCTGATTGGTCGTCGGCGGCCACCGCGGTGACTGTCTGGTCTGCCTCAGTGACGGGCAGGCCGTAGTTTTCTTCCAGCAGTGTGTAGACGGAATTGTAGACGTCGTTTTCTAGCAGGTCGGGTGTGAGTTCGCCGTTGTACCAGGCGTCATCGATGGCGTAGGGTTCGCCGTCGCCAAGGCGGAGGCGGCGCAGGTGGATATGCTCGCGGGTGCTGTCGGTGTTGAAGAAGGTGGTTACCTCCTGTGGTGCCGGTGCGCGGGCGGAGAGTAGGATTTTGGACGAAGCCTGTACTTTTTGGGCCCGCATCTCGTCGGAAAAAGAGGCGAGCTGCATTTTGCTCACCAGGGGGTTCGGGGAGACGAAGGTGCCCTTTCCCCGCACTCGGCGCAACGTACCTGCGGCGACGAGGTCACCAATCGCGCGACGTACCGTAATGCGCGAGACCCCATACGTTTCTTCTAGGACGCGTTCGCCCGGCAGTAGGTCGCCGGGACCAAGCTGGTTAGTGCATAGTTCCTCGAGGATTGCGCGGAGTTGGGCATGCTTAGGAACGGGGCCACTGGTGATGGCCTGGTGTGGTAGTTCAGTGCTTGCGCGATCCATACCTACCATCGTACTCCGCTGGTTATGACCACCTCAAGCGTTTGTATGACAGGTAGATAACGTTGGTGGGGGGCGCGCGGAAAACGCTGTCCGTTGTCGGTAGGGTTAAATACTGTGATTGATCTGAAAATGCTCCGTGAGAATCCAGACCGCGTTCGTGAATCCCAGAAGAACCGCGGGGAGGACCCATCGCTTGTCGACGACCTCCTGGCTGCTGATGAAGCCCGCCGTGCTGCCATCGCCAAGGCCGATACCCTGCGTGGTGAGCAAAAAGCGTTTGGCAAGAAGATCGGGCAGGCAGCTCCTGAGGACCGTCCAGCGCTGCTGGAGGGCTCCAATGAGCTCAAGGCCAAGGTGAAAGAGGCCCAAGATGAGCAGAAGGCCGCCGAAGAGCGTGTGGTGGAGCTGCAGTACACAATCTCCAACGTTGTCGAGGGCGCTCCCGCCGGCGGCGAAGAAGACTTTGTTGTGCTGGAGCACATCGGCGAGATCCCCGAGTTCGACTTTGAGCCGAAAGATCACCTGGAGTTGGGTGAGTCCTTAGGCATGATTGATATGGCCCGGGGCACCAAGGTAGGAGGTGCCCGCTTCTATTACCTCACCGGTGATGGGGCGTGGATGCAGCTGGCGATCATGCAGCTGGCAGCCGCCAAGGCGCGTGAGGCTGGTTTTCAGCTGATGATCCCGCCGGTTCTGGTGCGCCCAGAGATCATGCAGGGCACCGGATTTTTAGGTGATCACTCGGATGAGATCTACTACCTTGAGCGCGATGACCTGTACTTGGTGGGCACCTCTGAGGTGGCCCTTGCCGGCTACCACCAAGACGAAATTATTGATCTGTCCGACGGCCCCATCCTGTACGCCGGCTGGTCTTCCTGCTTCCGCCGCGAGGCAGGCTCCTATGGCAAAGACACCCGTGGCATTATCCGCGTGCACCAGTTCGACAAGTTGGAGATGTTTGTTTACTGCAAGCCTGAAGATGCAGAAGAGATGCACCAGAAACTGCTGCAATTGGAAAAAGACATGCTCGCCGCAGTGGAAGTGCCCTACCGTGTGATCGATGTGGCTGGTGGCGACTTAGGTGCGTCCGCTGCCCGCAAGTTTGATACCGAGGCGTGGGTGCCCACCCAGAACACCTACCGTGAGCTGACGTCAACCTCGAACTGCACAACGTTCCAGGGCCGCAGGCTTAATACCCGCTACCGCGATAAAGAGGGCAAGACCCAGATCGTCGCAACGCTCAACGGCACCCTGGCTACAACGCGCTGGCTGGTGGCTATCTTGGAAAATAATCAGCAGGCGGACGGCTCTGTGGTCGTGCCTGAGGCTTTGCGCCCACTGCTGGGTAAAGACGTGATCACTGCGGTTAAATAAGATGGATTTACGCACAGTCGATGGCCAATTTCTGGTACCCGCCACGCTTGACACAGTCCCCGACCACCCGGTGGAGTCGCAGGAAACCTTCTACCAGTGGGTGATCGGCCGCCTAAGAGCACTGCTGCGCTTCCAAAAAGTGGAGGTCACGGTGTATGGTGTTGAGCACGTGCCGACGGCCGGTGGCGGACTGTTCGCCATGAATCACACAGGCTACTACGACTTCATTTTCGGCGGAGTGCCCGGTTACCTCCGCGGGAAGCGGCTGGTGCGCTTCATGGCGAAGAAGGAAATCTTTGACAAGCCCGTGGTGGGCCACGCCATGCGCGCCATGCAGCACATCCCAGTGGACCGCTCCAACGGCCGATCAAGCGTTGATGAAGCTGTCCAGCGCATCAAGAAGGGCCAGCTGCTGGGCATTTTCCCCGAGTCGACGATTTCGCGGTCCTTCGAACTGGCAGATTTCAAAAATGGTGCGGCACGCATCGCCCAGCACGCCGATGCTCCTTTGATTCCCATGGTCATATGGGGTAGCCAACGGTTGTGGACTAAGGGCCGCAAAAAAGAGTTGGGGCGTAACGGCTTCCCCGTGATTATTCGAGTGGGCGCCCCGATCGACACCTCCGGGGAGCCCGACGCGGTCGTCGATAAGCTCAAAGCGTCGATGCAAGAGCTTCTCGACGAATCACGCGCCGAATACAACGAACGCTTCGGCCCCTTCGGAGACGGTGCCGACTGGCTGCCTGCATCCATGGGTGGGTCTGCCCCCACCTTGGAAGAGGCCCGCGAGATTGACGCTAAACTTAAAGCGGAAAAGAAAAAGAGGAGAAAATAATGACACCGCGGCTGATCGTTAGTGATATTGACGGGACCTTTTTAGACTCACACGATCGAGTCAGCCCCCGCCTCCGTGACGCTGTGATGCGCGCCGTGCACGCGGGAACCGAGGTAGCGCTGGCCACAGGGAGGCCGCATCGCTGGATTTTCCCCGTGATTGATCAGCTGCCGATCCGCCCGGTGTGCGTGTGTTCGAACGGTGCGGTGCTGTATGACCCTGCGGACGACAAGATCCTGTCAGCGCACAGCCTCGACCCGGAAACCCTATCTACTGTAATGGCAGCGGCGACTGACGTGTTCGGCGACGACGTTGCCTTCGGCGTGGAACGTGTGGGCCAATCCGCGTTCGACAGTGAGGAAGAATCGTTCCTGACCAGCCCCGGCTACACCACCGATTTGTGGACCGAGGGCCACGGGGTTGCACCGGTACACGAGCTGGCAGCCGAGCCCGCGGTCAAACTGATCATGCGCAACGTGGACATGACCTCGGCGGAGATGTTTGATGTGCTGGTACCACACGTGGATCCGGAGACGGCACATGTGACCTATTCCATGGATGACGGGCTTTTGGAGATCGCCGCGCCGGGTGTAAATAAGGCCACGGGCGTATCGACGCTCGCAGCGATGCACGGGGTGGACCAGCAGGACGTGGCTGCCTTTGGGGACATGCCCAACGATATTGAGATGCTTGCCTGGGCCGGTACGGGTGTGGCCATGGCCAACGCCGCGCCGAGTGTGCAGGACGCGGCCGACATGGTGACCACCAGCAATGACGATTTCGGCGTGGCTTTGGTGTTGGAGAAGTGGTTTTAGCGCGGGGCGTGCTGGGAGGGCCTGGTGAAAGTTCGACTCTCACTTCGAAAGTGTCACTCATTTTCTCAATGAGCGTTTGCAATGAGGGTTGCTCATTACAAATCAGCTGGTCATAGAGTTTGTAATGATGCTATGCTGTGAGCATGACGTGGGATTCTTTCAGGCTCTCTGAGACTCTGGCACAGCTGCGCGCATTCGGTGATGACACCACACTCGTTGAGTGCAAAACGGCCAAGGGAGGTATTCCTGCGGATATTGGTGAAACTCTATGCGCTTTCGCCAATATGCCTCAGACTGGGTCCATCCTTCTCGGGGTTAGTGAATCCTTAGGCTTCGTTGTTACTGGTGTTGACGATCCTTCACAGATGGAGAAATCCGTTGTCAATGTAAATCGCAACTCGGTGGATCCGGCACCACAGTTGCACATTTCGCACCTCGCTGTCGACGGCAAAGCTGTCGTTGCTATCGATGTTATGCCTCTCCTGCCACAGGAGAAGCCTGCCCGCTATCAGAAGAATGCTTATCTGAGGCAAGCAGATGGCGATTATGTCATGAATTCCAATGATCTGCGGATGCTGAGTATTTCGGCCCTGAACGAGCCTGAGCGGGTTGACTACGACTTTGCCCCACTCCCCAGCACTGGCATCGAACTTCTTGACCAGTCAGCCCTGGAGGAATACTTAAAAACGATCCGTTCGTCACGATCCCGCCTTGCGAACATTTCGGATCACCAACAGTTGTTGCAAATGACCAACGTGTGCGACACGAACGGAAACCTTCGCTTGGGAGGCCTCTATGCGTTGGGATATCTTCCACAGGCTTTTGATCCTGCTCTTGGTGCAACAGCTGCGGTTCGGCTCACCCGTGATGGGAGAAAAGGAAGAAACCAGAACCTTGTCGAGTTGGAAGGCCCCTTGCCTGCCATGCTCGAAGCAGGGATGGCCTGGGTGCAGCAGAATACGACTATTACCAGTAGATATAACGATCACGGCCACCTCGTCGACACGCCCGAGTTCCCTCCCTCCGCAATTCGTGAAGTACTAGCTAATGCTTTGGTGCACAGGGATCTGGGTCCGTCACTCGAGGTGGGCAAGAAGGTGGAGATTCGGGTCACTGAGCGGTCTCTGGTGGTGTCGAACCCGGGCGGACTTCGCGGGGTGACGAGGGATCAACTCCTAAGCTCGTCTCTGACGAAAGCTCCGGTAAATAAGCGGCTCTATGAAATTGCTCGGTACCTGCGCATGCCCGACGGCCAACGTGTCATCGAGGGTGAAGGGGGCGGGATCCAAGAGATCTTGACTGTTACCCGCGAGGCGCGTTTGCCTGAGCCGCGGTTTATCGATACCGGCGTTGAATTCAAAGTCATCTTTCCCCGCGGTTCACGTTTTAGCGAAGAGGACGAGGCCTGGCTTTCGTCACTCTCTGACTCGCTGACCCCTACCGAAGAAGACCTACTGGTGACGTTGCGCACTAGCGGACCTATGTCGATCGGCCGCCTTGGACTGCGGTATGTGCCCATGAGTCAGAATGCTTGCGTGGCCATGGTGGACAAGCTGGAATCCCTCGGGGTGGTCTCGCTTGTCGACGACATCGTTGCGCTGGCCGATGGGGCAACAGGCGACCACCCTTCCATCCAGGACCTCTCTTCCTTGGGGGTCAATGTGCCGGCGCTCTTCGAAGCCTTGTCCAGTTTGGGTGATTCCACGGTTCACCAGTTATCCGAATACACCGGGCTGTCTGTTGGTCAAGTCCGATACGCCCTTGACCCCCTCATCACGCAGGGCTATGCCAAAATGAATGGTGGCCAGGGGTCACGTCGGACCACATATAGCCTGACTACCAGAGTATGACTCTCACTCCCACTTCGAAAGTGTCACTCATTTTCTCAATGAGCGTTTGCAATGAGGATTTCTCATTACAAATCAGCTGGTCATAGAGTTTGTAATGAGGCTGAATGGGAATTCTCTCACTCTGAAACTACAAACGCTACGTCATCAGCGGCGCCCGTGAAGGTCAGATCGATGAAGGACTTATCGGCGCTGACACAGCACACTTCATTCTCCTGTTGCCCTGTTCCTAGATCGGCTATAACCTGGTAGGTGTCAAATCCATCGGGGGATCAGTGTGAAAATCATTTATGTAACTGGCGTGCCCACCTTTCGGGAGTACAAGGAATCGACGAATGGGTAGAAGACGCGTTGGAAGGGGGCTACTACGGCGAGGCTGACAATCTCCCCGACTACGGCTACACAGGCAAGGAGAAATTATGAGGACTCAGAACGCGCTGTGGTCCATTGCCGAGGCGGCTATTGTTGCGGTCTGCCTAGCCATTATGCACGGAGCAATCGCGGGTACCTTCCCTGGTTGGAAGTTATTTTTTGTCGTGCTCGTTATCACTATGGTGCTGTGGGTCGGCATCAAACACATTTACCGATCCGTGAACCGGCCCGTGCCTTGGCTGGGTTTCATGCACCCCGAGGTAACCCGAATTGACGGGGGAGTGGAATGGGTCGACCGGGCAGTACGCCCCCTCATTCTCCGCATCCTCAGTACAGCCCTCGTACTACTGCTGTGTGTAGCCTTCGCTGCTGGTTTTGCTGGTTGGGCACACCGGCCCGGACCTGTCATCGCCTTTTTCGTCATGGCCGTGTGGATGCTCCCCCGCTTCTGGGGGAAAGCGCCTGCCACGACCCACGTGCGAGTAACAAACAAGGCGTTAGAGGTAAATCGGTGGCGTGGTAAGGGGCGTCGACAAGCTTCATCAACTGGGCCTGTGCACTATGAGTGGGTGATAGAACGGCCCGGGTTCGCGCTGGAAGTTGTTAAACTCCGCGCGTACGGAAACATCGCCACCGATAACACGACAAGCGACCACCTCGATATTGACTTGCTGAACTTCACCAACGCCAATCGGAAAGATATCGCACGCGAGTTGATGGAGTGAGGCTGCTGGCGCTGGTGCATTGGTTCTAGCGCGGGAGGTTCTGGCAAATCTTCGAGCTAACCCCTGGCAAATCTTCGAGCTAGCGTGTTGAACAGGTAGTATTGCGCCTACGCGAAAAATTGATTCTGAGGTGCCGCGCTATGGTGTCGCGGAAGCACGAGATGTGCTGAGATTTGCCCCACTTCTGGTGGTGCAGGGTGCGCGGCAAGTGGGGAAAACGACACTTCTGCGTCAGGTGTTTGATGGGAACGAGGCAGTTTTTACTAGTTTGGGCGATGCCGCAACGAGGGAAGCCGCGCTGACAGATCCGCGTGGTTTCGTCGAACAGGCCCCGCAGAAGACTTTGGTTATTGATGAAGCCCAGCGTGTTCCTGAGCTTGCTTTGGCGTTCAAGTCCGCGATTGACACCCTCGCCGATCTGGACGGTAGGCAATTACAGGATCTTCTGACTTATTGCGGTCACCAGGCGTGTCTGATTCTTTGGTGGGGAGAGCAGAGTCGTTGAGGGTGTTTCCTTTTAGCCAGGGTGAAATTATTCAGCGGACAATACCCGAGGATTGGGTGGCGTGGATCGTTTCCGGTGCACCGGGTCTGACTGACCTCGCCCCGCTTCACGCGGATGAGGTCCGTGAAACTGTTCTGAGAGGGGGTTATCCGGAGCCGCTGAAGCGCGATTCACAACGCTCTATTGAACATTGGTTTTTGTCGTACGTGGAGAGGATTGCCACCCATGACGTGGCGGAGTTGGTCACACGCAGTGAGTTCGCTTCGCACGTCCACACTTTATTGAGATTGTTGGCTTCGTGGGGCCAGTCTGAGCTGGTGAATGCGAAGGTTGCGCGTTCGGTCGGGGTGTCTGAAAGTGCCGTTTCTAGATTTTTCATTATCGTCAACGAGACGATGAGGTAGACATGGTCGTGGAATTGACTGAGGCCGCTTGATCCTCGTTGAAGTGAAAAGCGCGCGCGATGTTGATCATCGCTCGTGGAAGAATATTGAGAAGATGATGGCCCAGCATGGTGAGCGTGTGATCGCCGGGGTGGTGTTTTACCTTGGCGAGAGCCCGCACCGAATCGCTGTGGATAAAAGCTCGGTGTATCTGTTGCCGGTATCGACGTTGTGGCAGGTCCCCGCTGTTTAAGGCTTCGCTTTTCGACGGCCTGGTGGAACTGCAGGGGCTGCCCTCCTCAAGATCAACCTCGCGCTATTGGGGGTGCTGCCCTTCGCGTTGCATCAAACCATTGCACGCTATAACGGCACGCGTTATAGTTGTCTTCGTGATCGAATCTTTCAGAGATAAACACACGGAAGATCTCTGGCTCAACCACCGATCAGCCAAAATCCCTTCGGAGATCCTGCGCAAGGCCGTAAAACAACTCAAGATGTTGGATTTTGCCACCTCGTTGGACGACTTGAGAATCCCTCCCGGAAACAGGCTTGAAAAACTTACCGGTGACCGGAAAGGCCAACACAGTATCCGAATAAACCATCAATGGCGAGTGTGCTTCACCTGGATAGACGGCGCAGCCAGAAATGTAGAAATTGTTGACTACCACTAGGAGTGTGATGACGATGACTAATAATCGGATGATTTTTCACCCCGGCGAATTTCTTCAAGAGGATTTCTTGGAGCCACTAGGACTCTCCCAGAATGCGCTTGCTCGAGCAATTAATGTGCCACCTCGCAGGATCAACGAGATCGTTCTAGGTAAGCGAGGTATCTCAGCAGATACCGCATTGCGTCTGGCACGTTTCTTCGGCAATAGCCCAGAGTTCTGGATGAATATGCAGAAAGATTACGAGCTTGAATCAGCGCGAGCTGCAGCCTCCGATCTCGATTCCATCGTCCCAATGGAAGTAGCCTAGCTCGCCCCTTACGTCGGCCATTGCTGCGCGCAGCCGGGAACTCCGGGCGGTTCATCCTACCGATCCGCGCGCCGCAGCCACCAGGCACTCGCCAACAACCCAACCACTGCGAGCACACCTGACGCCACGAGATAACCGACAAGCACCACGGGGTCAGTACTCTCACCGGTGGTTGCGTAACCAGCAGCGAACATCACGCGTGAGACCAGTACCGGAGGCAAGAGGTAGTCAAAGATCTTGATATCAGCCGCCAATAGTACCGCCCCTGCCATCGACACCCCAGCAGCCACCACGATGGGCAGGGTGAAGTTCTTGGTCATCATGGACAGCCAGGATTGCCACACGGCGACGGCCGCACCAGGAATAATAGCCAGCAGAAGAATCATGGCTACATTCAGTGGCGGATGGCCCGGTACATTAAGCAAGAACCCGACCGCAAGGGCAAGCACGAAGAAGACCATCTGCATCGCTGTTACCAGCACTGTTAATGCCCCAGCTTTAGCCACGACGATGCTGCCGCTATTGCGCGGACTGGTGAGCAGGAAAGCTAGATTGTTGTCTTTGTGCTCTCTGCGCCAAGTGGTGGCCGCCAGGATAGCAATACCCACATTCATGAACAGCATGCCGTAAAACAGGGTGGTCTGCCCGAGAAAGCTCTCCCAGCCCGGAGTCAGTACCCCAAGATTCATCTGATAGTTGATGGAAGCAAGAAGAATGGAAAGACCAGGGATAAGGAGTAGGATAATCCCGAAATGGGAGCGACGGAATTTCAGCAATTCATTAGCGAGCATTAGATTTCCTTCCTGTTGATCCGGCGGCTGAGCACGGCCATGAACCCTAGCGCTAAGCCCAGGTAGCAGCCCCAGGCCAACCAGTTGGGGGTTACCGGGACGACACCGCCCTCAGCGAAGGTGTAAGGGGTGACCATGGCGAAGTAGCCGAATGGGTTAATGGCAGCCACCCACACCGGAGAGAGCATCGCAGCGTTGGCGAGCATCCCGCCGACTACTCCCAGTCCGAGAACAACAAGTTGGGATTCCACGAGTGTGGCGCAGCTGATGAACACTGCCCCGATGGCCAATGCGGTTCCATACAGCGCAAGGCAGGTCACAGCGATGGTCGCCAGATTCGGTGGCGGGGGCGCACCAACCAACACGGGTATAGCAACCAGCAGCGTCGCCTCGACTACCTTGGCAAGCAAAGTCAGCGAGCCTAAGACGAAGAATTTGATACCCAACAGGTCCCCTGGAGGCGTGCCGACGATTGCATTAAGCCGCCACCCATGAGCAAGGTGTTCCAGATCCGCCAGGCGGGATGCGATGATTGCTAGTTGTAGCGGGGTGATCAGCGCGTAGATGACGATGTATCCGACGAGGTGGCCTGCCCACATCTGCTCTGGTTCAGCAACAAAACTTGCAACCTGGTCGTCCCGGCCAAAGCCCATGGAACTCATCATGACAATCACCGCGCTCAACCCCAGGGTTAAAACAAGTATCCGGGAGCGCTTCAGTTTGGCGTATTCAATCAGAAGTGTCCTCATGCTAACGCCTCCTGTTTTCCGGTGAGTGCGATGAAGATGTCTTCCAGGCTGTGTCGCTCGCGCACCATCTGATAGATGGGTACGCCTGCGTGAACCAGCTGGACGCAGACCTCAGCAGCCTGATCATTGCTCAACCCGTCGATACGCAAGCTTCCGCGAGCAGTAGTCACCTGGAAGTGAGGCAAAAGCTTCACTGCCCGCTGGGCTTGGGGTGTGTCGATGCGCAGGGTTGGCTGGCTGGTTTCATAGAGTTCGTCCAGCCCGCCGGAGAAAACGAGGCGGCCATGGTTAATGATGGTTAGCTCTGTGGCCATCTTCTCAATTTCAGACAGCAAGTGGCTGGACACCAATACCGTGCGCCCCTGGTCGCGTGCCAGGGAGATGATGAGTTCCCGGATTTCTTCGATTCCGGCGGGGTCAAGCCCGTTGGTCGGCTCATCCAGGATGAGCAACTGGGGGTTGCGTACCAGCGCCATGGCGATACCGAGGCGCTGTTTCATCCCCAGCGAATAGTTTTTAACCAGCTTGTTCATCTGTTTTTCCATCCGCACTAGCGCGATGGCCTCACGCACATTGGCCTCGTCGGCATGCACAAGACGGGCAACGATACGCATGTTTTCCGCGCCGGTGAGGTGCTGGTAGCCGGAGGGCTGCTCAATAAGCGCACCGACATGCTGCACAAGCTCAGGCCGTGAGTTGGCGGTCAGCTCTTGCCCGAAGAGGCGTATAGCGCCATGGGTTGGTGTGATCAAGCCCAGCAGCATTTTCATGGTGGTGCTTTTGCCGGAGCCGTTGGGTCCGAGCAGCCCGTGGACGCGTCCTGGTTCGATGCTTAGGTCGAGCTTGTCGACGACTACCGCCTTACCGTAGGCCTTCGTCAGCCCGTGAGTTTCAATAACTGTTGCCATGTCTTCCATCATGTTTTTCCCGGCCGGGCAAAACATCGGGCTGTGGCATGAACTTGTGTGTCAGCCCTGGGTATGAGGATCAACCAGGCCGGTGCGGTAGGCGAAGATCACGGCGTGGACGCGGTCACGTGATCCGGTCTTGGCCAGGATGCGCCCGACGTGGGTTTTCACGGTGGCCATGGTGATGAACATGCGTTGGCTGATCTCGGTGTTGGACCAGCCCTGGGCGATGGCGATGAGGATTTCTTTCTCGCGTTCGGTCAGCCGCTCCAGGATTTTCACATCGTCTGCTCCCGGCGCGCTCACCGGCGATTGGGTGCGCAGCCGCGAGACCAATCGGGTGGTGGCACGCGGGGAGATGATCGCCTCACCTTGATGAACGGTGCGGACCGAGCGTAACAAGGTCTCCGGTTCGGTGTCTTTGAGTAAGAAACCGCTGGCACCAGCTGCGAGTCCGTTTATCACGTAGTCTTGGTCGTCGAAAGTGGTCAAGATAACTACTGAGGTATCCGGGTGGGCAGCGACAAGCTCAGCGGTGGCGCTGATCCCGTCGAGAAGCGGCATTTGCACGTCGATAAGCACAATGTCCACCGGCTGCGCGGCAGCTTTCTCGATCGCTTCCGCCCCATTGTGCGCCATCCAGCGCACCTGCATGTCCGGCTGCGAGGACACAATCATGTTGATGCCCTCCACAAATAAGGGCTGATCATCCACTAATCCGAGTGTGATCACGGCTCCTCCTTCAACGGCAGCCTCGCAGTCACGTACCACCGATTGTGCTTGTCGACGACATCCAGGCTGCCCCCAAGCAACTGCGCACGCCTGCGCATTCCCGCTATCCCCAGCCCGGTACCAGGCTCGCTGGAGCCGGTAACCCGGTTACTTACTTCCAGGCACACTTCTGTTGGTGACCACCGCACAGTGACCTCGATTGGTCCGGTGCCGTGGGTGCGCGCATTAGTGATGGCTTCCTGGGCAATCCGGTAGAGCGTCAGAGACGTAGAGTCACGCAGATCATTTGGGGGATTGCCGATGGTGGTGAGTGCATCGGCGTCGAAAAGCAAAGAAGGAATGTCCGTGTGGCTGGCTCGTGGTTGTGCTGAGGCGGAATCGCCCTCGCGTAGGACCTCGACAACACCACGCATTTCGCGCAGGGAATTGCGTGCGACCGTGCTGATTGTGCGTAGCGCTTGCTGCTGAGCGGCGGGCTCGGGGTGGTAGAGCGCGCCGTCAGCCTGGGCGACAACCGCGGTGAGTGAGTGGGTGACAATATCGTGAATTTCGTGGGCGATCAGCGTGCGTTGCTGGGCTTGCTGCAACTCAAATTGTTCGCGCTGGCGAGCCAACGACAGCTCAACTTCGCGGGTCCTGCTGTGTTCCTCGCGCTGGCGCAGCAGCCCCAGCATGGCAAAAACAGTCAGGAAGGTCAGCCCCCACGCCACATACAGCAAGCGTTGCTGCCACGGCTCGCGCGAAATATCGCCAACGACCAGCGTCACCGCCAGGAACACCCCAGCGTAGAGGGCGATGGCCGTGAGCAGGCGCGCTGTGCCGGTGAGATCGCGGAAAATGATGTAGGAGGCAACACAAGCTGCCACGATCACACCAGGCGTAAGCATGGGTTCAAAAGCTGCGGCGGTTAACGCGGCCAGCAGCGCCACAACAGTGGCCAGCGGCCAGCGTCGGCGCGCCAAGACTGCTACGAAAATGAGCGCAGCCAGCACATATGGGAAGGGGCGTGCCACCGTGGAGGCGCCGATAAGGCAGGTACTCGCAGCGATTGTTGCTGCCACCAGATCCAGGACACACCGCGAAGAAAAAGAAGGCACCCCCACAGACTAATGCTGGGCTGCCCGCAAAACGTCATACCTGGGTAGGACTGCGTGAGCGGGCATCGGAAGGAATCCGATCAAACGGGCAGTAAAGTCCTTAACCAGGAATTACCGACTGTCGCTTCGCAGGGATTAGGAGTCCCGGTGGGATCAGTAGTGATACCGACACCCGGCGATGAATATCGTCGAATCCTGGATCGAATAGATCAACCGGTGCTCTTCATTGATGCGTCGAGACCAATAGCCACTGAAATCATGCTTTAGAGGCTCCGGTTTTCCGATGCCTCTAGTGCCGTTGCGGATAATATCGCGGATCAACTGGTTGATTCGCTTCAACATTTTACGGTCATGCTGCTGCCACCACACATAGTCTTCCCAGGCGTGTGTGGACCAGGAAATATTCATGTTAAGGAATCTATGCCTCTTCGTCGAGCAGCTCGTGGACAACACCACCGCCAGCTTCAAGCTCCGCGATGGATTCACGTAAGCGTTTGCTGTTTTCCGGCGAGCGCATAAGATACGCAGTTTCTTGCAGAGAGTTGTAATCATCTAGAGCGATCATGACAACTGGATCACGTCCGGTACGCGTAATAACGACAGGTTCCCGATCATCAATAACGGAATCCATAACAGCTGCGTAGTTATTGCGTGATTCTGTAAAAGATATGGTTTTCATCTTGACCTCCTCACCTCGGAGTGTACATGATCACGTACACCTTAAGGTGCTGTGATTGTGGTCCGAGCTGACAATGTGTACAGAAGATTCTCACCAGGACCGTACCCAAATCGTTGTCGCCTGGTATGAAGCCCAGGCATAGAGCTAGCTTGCCCGCTTGACGACGAAGGCCCGCCCCGTCGCCAACGCCCCCACACTCACACAGTGCGAGTCAGAGTGTGAGTCACAGTGTGACTTTTTCACAGTATGAGTCCAAGAGTGGCAGTGTGAGTTGCACTGTGGCTGTGGAGATTACGAATGAAGCGCAGCTTGTGGCTCTTATTGCCACTCTGCGGCGTCGCGGAGGCGACTGTGCCACCGTCGAGTTAAAGAGTGCGCAGGGAGGTGTCCCAGAGGATCTTCCCCGTACGCTGAGCGCTTTTGCGAATATGCTTCCGGTGGACTGATTATCCTCGGGGTTGATGAACGCGATGATTTCGCACTTCGGGGTCTTGCGGATGTTGCTAAACTTCACGCGCAAGAGGCAGTCCATTATGATGTGCAGCCTATTCCAGGTTCGACAATAGATGACCTTGACCAGCAGCTTTCTGTGGATTTATTGTCCAGGGCCCGCGAAGCATCTCCCCGTTTAGCCCTGGTTACCGATGACGATACTCTCCTTCGCCTCATGCAGGTTGTCAGCGGCAGTGGCGAGTTAACTTTGGCTGGTAATTACGCGCTGGGCTATTATCCGCAAGGGCCTAACCCCGCTTTGGCTGTGACTGTCGCGGAACGCCTGCCAGAAAATACGCACGGCAACCGGACTCGTGATCTAGAGCGCTTTGAGGGGCCGGTCCCAGATCTGTTGCACAGCGTCATGGCGTGGGCGCACACTCACCTGAGTCGTACGCAGCGGATGTCGTCGGAAGGCGAAATGCGAGATGAATATGAAATCCCCCTGGGAGCTGTGCGTGAAGCGGTGGCCAATGCCTTGGTTCACCGCGATCTCGGGCCTTTCACCTTGGGGGTGGGCCAGGCTATCGATATTAGGCTCACACCCGATGCCTTGATCATCAGCAGTCCTGGAGGATTGAAAGGGCTTACTGTCGAAGCGCTGAAGGGTGCGGACTTAACCCGTCGGGAAGTTAACCAGCGACTGTATGCGCTGGTCCGTCATCTGCGCACTGCCGACGGCAGCCGGATCATCGAGGGAGAAGGCGGCGGTGTCCAAACACAGTCAACCCATCAGTTTCGGCGATCTCGTTCGGCTTTCCGGCTTAAGCGCCAGCAAGGTCCGTTACGCTCTAAATTCGCTTGTCGACGCCAACGTTGTGCACATGGAAGGCAGCCAGGGCGATCGCAACACGACTTATAGCTTGCGGTCGTAGTGATGACTAAAGCCCGTCAGGTGAAGCCAATTTGTCGTGTCTACCGTATTGCGGGGTTTCTTCCCAGCCAGAGAGGACAGCCACGAAGCCACGGCCGGGGATCCAGGCTGGGCCACCGGAATCACCGCTGACAGTTCCTGGGGCGTCGACAAGCAAAGAAGTGCCGCGCACATGATTAATGGTTCCGCAGTGGGTTTCCCGGGAGCTAGCACCCCACAGGCAGATCGGTTCGCCTGCGCGGACTTCACTAACGGGAACGTAAGTATCACCGGTTAGATCGTTGGGACCAGCGACAACGTGGTCGAGAAGGCGGATGCGGGCGACGTCACCGATGCCAGCAAACTGGGGTAAGAAATTAACAAATTGGGTGAAGAAATTGGACGCTTCAACAAAGCCGATCACTTCTTTGTTCTGGTTAAACACTGGTTCACCAGCAATGCCACAATGGCCGGCGGTGTAGGCGGTGTGGTGTTCACGTTCAATGAAGCCGAGAGTGCAACTATTGTCGATGCCTATTCCGTGGAGAGCGTAGATTACGTCGCCCTGACTGACCACGGTGCCTTCTGGTGCGGAGGCATTGAGATGGCCGCTGAGCACGGAGGCACCATCCAGGGCTTCTCCTGGGATGCTGCTGGCGTCGGCTTGGGTAGCGGGCAAGGAAACGGTCGCTAGAAAAGCCGCAGCGATGGAGGCAACAGCCGTTTTGATACGCATGGCGAGATCCTTTCGGGTTGTGGCCACAAACCATGGACCACTTTAGTGACTGTGTGTTGGGGGAGGCAGGGAAACAAAAGTATGGATACATTCGGCTACCCTGATCGCCCATGCCACGTCTTAGGAGAAAGGCGGGGTGATGAGCAGCTCGATGCTTGTCGGTAAGATCAGTCTGTCGTCGCTAAGGGCAAAGCCTTCCGGCGACCGGAACTGCAAGGTTGCTTTATTTGACCAGCCAAGATCGCCGATCAGCCCCGGATTATCTGGATCCCTAGCTTCTTTTGATTCCACATGACCGGCAATTTGAATACTACTATCGCTAATCGCGATGGTGTGGCGTAAGAAACTGTCCGCTAAAGCTCGGGGTTCGTCGGATATTTCGATTACTGCCTCAGTTTTCTCCTGGCTCGCAAGCGCGATGCACGCAGCCCCTTCAGCAGCAGCGGTACCACCATTCCACGCTAGGTTGCGATCCACCTTCCGGTCCCCTAGAACATGGAAAAGGGGATAGTCAGGGTAAGGATGGATAATAGTGAGGCTAAAACGCGTCATCGGATTCCTCCAAGTGCACACTCAAGTGGGACTAGATGCGTCCGGCAGAGCAATATTCATTCTTTGCCGAACCACTGGTCTATTGCTTTTTGAATATCAACCTGGGGATCAGTTGTAAACGCAGCTATTCCATCCATGAAGGTAAGAAGGTGCATTTCCTTCGGTTCTTTGTGTGCAATAGTGGCTGCGGCTGTGGCTAGTGAATAAACGTCGGATAAATAGGCAACACTGCTGTTATTTTCCTCGCGTTCATAGGCATCCAGGAGCAGGTCATCGCGTTCTTCCATCCTGGCCACAGCTTGACGGCTAATCGCATCGAGATCATCGCCCTTTAACGCGCTGACCAGATCGGGTGGGACATCGCCAGGATGAATATATCGCAGATAACTCGCTACTATGTGGCCCAAAATTCTGCGCCTATCAGCACTATTAAACCGACCCATTAATTGCTCGATTACGGGCCTCGATTCGGTTTCGGATTGGCGATCACCCATGTGAATCCTCTACAACGCTTACTGCCACGGCCTTCCGATCGTGCTCAGAGTCCTAAATCCGCACCCACCAAATATAGCAAGCAGCTGCGCTCCTTTTTTTGGGGCGGTGCGGAGACGGTTACTCCCCCGTGCTTATCGACGATCTCACCTCCTGCCCCAGTTGCACACGACACAGATCCGACCAAAAGTGCAGTAACTACCCGACCGGTGGGTCACGAAGTGCCCGACCAAACGTGCAGTAGGTTCCCGACCAAACGCGCAGTAGGCCCCGTGATCAGGTACTTTAGTGAGTTTGTCATATCGTGTTCGCGCTCTCGACCAGAGGCTTGACTACCTTGCCCAGTATTTCACGGCTATTGCTATCGAGGGACCTAAAGCAGTCGGAAAGACTGAGACCGCTCTGCGCCGCGTGGGCGAAGTTTTTCGTATGGACTCCGCGGATGATCGGGACCGTTTCCTCGCCACCGATCTGCTTTCCAAAACGGAACAGAACCCGATTTTGATCGACGAATGGCAGCTTCTTCCTGAGTCGTGGGATATTGTTCGCCGCACAGTCGATGCTGGTGCCCCACCCGGCAGTATTTTCTTGACAGGTTCGGCCACACCTGCGCCAGGGGTCACCACCCACACTGGTGCGGGCAGAATCATGACCGCTCGGTTACGTCCTTTCGGTTTGTGTGAGACAACACCAGAAGAGGACGCAATCTCCTTGGGTGATCTACTCACTGGCGAGACACAAATCGAGGCCGAGGCTACTTTTACCCTGGATGATTACATCAGGGAATTAGCTACGACGGGCCTTCCTGCCGCGTCAGCACTTCCCTCTCACGCCCAGAGTGATTTTCTGTCTGGCTACGTTCAGCGCATTGTTGATCGTGAGCTTCCGGCGCAGGGCTATACGGTTCGCAACCGTCAGGGACTGTTGTCGTGGCTGCGTGCTTATGCCCGCGCGACTGGCACGGACGCGAGTTATACCCAGTTGTTGGCGCGGGCGACTGCGGGTGATGGCAATGCGCCGAGTAAACGGACAACCGCTGTGTATCGGGAGAAGTTGTCGGAGATTTGGATGGTGGACCCGCTGCCAGCATGGGATTCTCTGTTCCACCTCATTCCTCGCCAGACGGTCGCACCGAAACATTATCTTGCCGACGTTGCTCTGTCCTTATATTTCGCGGGCATCCGTCCCCGCCAGCTGAATACTTCTCAGAACGCGAGTCGCTTCGGTCAGTTCTTTGAGTCTTTCGCGGTGCATAGCGCGAGGGTCGCCGGCTCCGCTCACGGGTTGAAGGCCAGTCATGTGCGGACCAAGGGTGGTGAGCGCGAGATTGATCTTGTGCTCGAATCTCGCGACGGCGCTGTGCTCGCCTTCGAGATGAAGCTGGCCGGTCGCATCCGCGATGAAGATGTCCGCCACCTGACCTGGCTCCGCGACCAGCTCGGCGAAGACCTCGTTGAGGCAGTGGTGCTCTACACGGGTCGATACGCTTATCGACGCCCTGACGGTGTCGCCGTTATCCCACTGTCGCTCCTCAGGGCTTAGGGTTTGCTGGGGCCCGGAAAGTGCGAGTCAAGATGCCATCCGACACGCAGCTAACCCCCTAACTCCTTATCGAGATTTTCCCTGGCCGCCATGCTAATCAATGGGGGTATACTGCGCCCACCACGGTTGGAACCTGTTATTACATGCAGCGCCATTCCCACCACTCATTTCCTGGTCTTGGTAACTGATCTTGCCACGCGCCAAACACTGGAATGAAATCACGCCAAATACTGGAACAGAAATTTGCCAAACACTGGAATTGAAACGCGCCAAACACTGTAATTCACTGGTAGGATGGCCTTCATGAAGTATCTTCCACGGCTAGCAGATGACGATCTCGCTTTCCGTCTCAAGGCAAAAGGCGCGGTGTTGATTGAGGGCCCAAAGTGGTGTGGCAAAACGACGACAGCCCGCGCCGCAGCAACTAGTGTCTTGTCAATGGATCAGCCTGAAATGGCGGCTCAATACAGACAAATGGCAGAGACTGCTCCAACGCTTCTACTCGAAGGTGAGACTCCAAGGCTCATCGACGAATGGCAGGTGGCGCCGACGTTGTGGAATACGGTTCGCTACGAAGTGGATCGAAGAGGAGAGCCTGGACAGTTCATTCTGACCGGGTCTGCGATGCCCGTAGAACTCGATAGCGCTACACACACGGGTACAGGACGCATCACGAGAATGCGAATGCGTCCGATGAGTCTCTTTGAATCAGGCGACTCTACTGGCCATGTGTCTTTGCGGAAACTTTTCGATGGGGACTCTCCCGCAGCAACCGCTCAGGCCGATCTTGAGGAGATCGCCTACCTGCTCGCTCGTGGTGGATGGCCACAGGCGGTAACAACGAAGGATCGCAAAGCTGCGCTTTTTCATGCTCGGGATTACGTGGATGCTGTCGTCTCAAACGATATTCGCCGGGTTGATTCTGTAAAGAGGGATGCTGATAAGGCAGAACGTTTACTCCGTTCTTACGGCCGACATTGCGCTACGTCCGCCTCACTGGAGACCATACGATTGGATGTCTTAGGGGATAAAGACGACACTTTTGATGCGAAAACGCTCTACAACTACATTGACGCTTTGAAGAAGATATTCGTCATTGAAGACGTACCGGCGTGGAACCCCAATGTCAGGTCTAAGACTGCAATACGAACAGCTGATACACGATTCTTTGTTGATCCTTCCATTGCTGTCGCAGCACTACGCCTCGGTCCACGCGATTTGATCTTCGATCTCAACACGATGGGTTTAATATTTGAGAATCTTGTCGTTCGTGATCTTCGGGTTTACGCGGAACTTTTAGATGGCGCTGTCTACCATTATCGGGACAAGTCTGGGTTGGAATGTGATGCCGTCGTTCACCTGCGTGATGGATCTTACGGCTTGATTGAAGTAAAAATCGGTGGCGACACAGCTATCGAGCAGGGCGCAGAAAGCTTGAAAACACTCGCCGCCCATATCGATACAGCACGTATGCGACCACCCGCTTTTCTCGCAGTCGTCACCGCCGTCGGCCCTTACGCCTATCCCCGTCCAGACGGAGTCAAGGTCATACCCATTACAACCTTCGGCCCCTAAGCCCTTGACCAACAGCGCGGTTGTACACCGTCAGTGCAGAGAGCGGGACGGTGACGATGCCGTCGTCAAGCTTGGCGACGTCTCCAGCAATTATTTCCTGACCAGTGCGACTGCTCGCCACACGCTGACCCCTGCTGCAAGCACCACCCACGACAGAACCGTCCCGGCGCTCAAGAGCTGATTTTCGCCGCTGATCAGCTGGCGTAGTGGATCGAAAGAAAAGTAGAATCTGGCCGGGGGATAGACACGACTAATCGCCGGGAATGCTAAGAGCGGAGCAAGCAAGAATATAGCCGCTGCAGTGAGCAGATTATCCGTAAGCCATGTCAGGGCGCAGGCAATAAGGAACAGTACGAGGCTCGACAAGAGCATGTAGAGCGCTGCGTTCACCGTTTCTGCAGGTGGGGTGTTGATTGTAAGTTGCAGCAAAATAAACACTGCTGTCAGAAAGCTCACTACCGCAACACCGGCTAGGAGCATATGGAGGCAGGTCAATAACCCCGCTCTCAAGTTGCTACCCGACAAGAGAGCGACAAGTTTTATCTCCCTTGACGATATTTCCATCTGGCACAGCGCGAAGGCAACAATCACACTGCTAAAACTGGCTAGTGAAGCACCCGCAGTCACTGACAGGGAAGTGACCCCGGAGTCGTTGACTTGGAATCGGAGAAACTGCAGAGCAAAAGCGGCAACAACCCACAGGACGGCTGCTAGCAACGCACGTTGGACAGTCTGTACTGAGAAAATCCTGACCACGTAGGCGCGTATCATCAGCCAACCTTCCTGCGGTTGGTCACAAAAATGACGATAATCGCGCACAGTAACCAACCACAAAGGATTAAGACCCCTCCAGCGATCGATGGGCCATTAGGATCTACCTGCCTTCCGGCAGTAGATCACAGAGCAGATTCAACAAAACTCCAGGCTCCACTCGTAACGCGGCCGTTTCTGTACTGGTTGATGAACACAATGAGGGGCTTAGAGTTTTCGTGTCTAACCCGGTGGCGAATGATGTTAACGAGCGCCCACCGGGCACGCAGCACGGCCTCATCGGCTTACGAGAGCGGGTCGAAGGAGCCCAGGGCGTTTTTACAGTCGGTATTGTCGACGAGGAATTCCAGGTGAAAGCGTGGATGCCGTGGTGAAGTTATTAATTATCGACGATGACCCGCTGGTTGTCGCCGGGCTCAGATACATTTTGTCGCGCAATTTTGAGATTGTTGGCGAAGGTTCTGACGGGGATCAGGCCGTCGATTTAGTGGATAAGTGCAAACCCGATGTTGTTCTCATGGACATCAGGATGGAAAGGGTTGACGGGGTCGAGGCAACCAAAAGAATCCTCGGGCGCGAGAACCCGCCGAAAGTCATCGTCCTCACTACCTTCGACGCAGACGAGATGGTACTTCGTGCACTTCAAGCTGGTGCTTCGGGGTTTCTACTTAAAGACACCCCGCCGCAGAACATGATCACTGCGATAGAAAACGTTGCCACCGGCGGAAGATCATTGTCTCCGAGTGTCGTCGAGAAAGTTGTTCATGCAGCTACTGTCCAGTCAGGAAATACGCGCCGTGACGTTGCCCGCGCCCAACTGGCGGGACTGAGTGAGCGTGAACTTCAAGTCGCTCAGCTGGTGTCCGCCGGTCTAACAAACCAGGAGATCGCTGATCACCTGTACTTCTCAGCCGCATCTGTGAAAGCGACCATCACTCGAATCCTCGACAAACTCGCTGTAAGTAACCGGGTGCACATTGCGATTGTGGTCCATGACGCGGAACTGGAGCAATAACCTGCTGCCCGGGTGCCCTCCAGCCAACAAAACTTTAGAGCTCACGCATGATATCGTCAGCAATTTTGACCATGCGGTCGGTAATAGTCTGCCACTGCTCCAGCGAGAGTCCATAGCGCATGACCTCACGGTAACCATGTCGGGATGCAGCTTTCAACGCGTCAGCGAAATAGCGGGGATCAAAACCTGGATCGTGTTCTTGGGCAAGAACGAAGAGGCCAGGAAGATCATAAAGACCGGAACGTAGAATGCTGTCGAAGTCAATCAGATCTCGGGCATACGCGCGCCCGAAGAGCGCGAGGGTTTTTGAGGCGACGACGTCGTCCTTGGACAGAACACCCCCGATAGGCAGTAAGACGCCGTCACTGTCGCTCCGCCAGTCAATACCGAGGTCTATTTCAACTTTCATGCCGGTTCCTTCATCGACTGCTTCCAGCCGGGCGAAACCTGGATTGCGTAAATTTTCTACTACGTTGTAACCCTCGTGGCGCAAGGACGAAACGACCGCATCTGTTGCGAGTTCAAATTTCTCAAGGTCATGTTGGTTGGTGAAGAGATCAATATCTTGGGTTGGGCGGCCGCTAAGTCCGTGTGCTTGTAAAGCTTTTCCGCCGGCCAAAAGGAAGTTGTCGGCAGCTGAGGCGTGAAGCGCTAGCTCAGCGACCCGTTGTTGAAACTCCTCTTCGGTCAAGGCCATCGTTAGGATCTCAGTTCCGGAAATTTTTCTTCCCATGACCTGGTAATAAGCCGATCGAAAGTGACCGGCCACAGCCGAACTAGCAGCTCCTTGTTCACCAGGCTCACAACATCATCTGGCCGTGCAGAACCCAAGATTTCTCGATAGACACCCCGCACATGTACCTCATCCGACAGATTGACCACTTCGTTTTCTTGGCGAGCCCAGATAATCGAATGCGGGATCTCCAATGTTCCTGTAGCAGGCCCTTTAAGATCGTCGAGGGAGTCCGGCACAAAAAATGGAGGCCGGAAAGTACGGGTCAAGATGCCATCGGACATATCTAAAGCCTTTCCATTCCTGTTCGAGGTGTGCACTGGCTTCCCGCCATCATACTAAGGTTATGCCCAGCGAGGGGCGAGGTAGTTCCGCAGTCACAATATCGTATACAGGGTTCCAAACACTGGAATTAAAACGTGCCAAACACTGGAACACGCTGGTAGAAAGTGTCCGCGAAGTATCTTCCACGTCTGTTAGACTCGGAGCTTTCCTTTCGCCTCGAAACAAAGAGTGCGGTGTTGATTGAGGGCCCTAGGTGGTGCAGAAAAAGGCCCAACACTTCTTTTGGAAGGTTCCGAGGCTTATCGGCCAGTGGCAGTTAGCGCCTCAACTATGCAATACCGTTACCAGGCGAAGCACATACAGCATGGGCTCAGGCAGGCCTCGAAGAGATCGTGTTTTATCGTGCACGAGGTTGATGGTCACAGGCTGTAACCCTTACATGCGAGAGAACAGCATTTTTCACGTCCGGGATTATGGTGACGCTAAAACGCTCTACAGTTCCTTCTATTGCGGTGGCGGCCTTGGGTTTTGGTCCGCGAGATTTGATTGAGGATCTCAACACGATGGGACTCATATTTGAGAATCTTGTCGTTCGTGATTTCCGGATTTATGCGGAAAGCCTAAGCGGTACTGTCTGCCTTTATCTCGATAAGTCCGGCCTGGAATGTGGCGCCGTCGTGCGCTCAGTTGGGCCGTACGCTTATCGACGCTTAGACGGCGAAAACGCCATCCCTATCACAGACCGGCCCCTAAACGAGGAGGGTCATGTTAGGCGCGTGAGCTACTTCTCAGAGCTATTTCTCTTCGTGTTGGATTACTTCGAAGCCGAAGAGTTCAACGGACATGCCTCGTTGTTCGTCACCCTCGTGGGCACGTTTATCGCGTTTGCTTACCCAGGCTTCGTAGTCTTGTTGGGAGTCCCATTTGGTGACAACGAAGTAGCGCTCTTCACCGAAGACGGGGCGCAGAAGTTCAAATTCCTGGAAGCCGGGGGACTTGTCGACGGCACGCTGACGGGCCGCGAAGCGTTGCTCGATTTCTTTTTCCATTCCGGCAGGGGCACTGAGAGCAGTAATGTTGATGAAGGTCATAGTCACCATCTTAGGGCAGCCTAAGCTACGATTTGCTTAAATTTTCCTACAGTGGCGCGCCTGTTACTCATCTCGGGCAGGGTGAGAATTCCCTCCTGTATGCGCTGTCGGTCTTGAGTTACTTCCACAGAACGAGTACAGTCAGATTTCTGTACACTTAAATCAGTTAAGTCATTTAAAACACTTATCTGATCCACTTTTACTCGAGGATTTTCCATGAATACCACCCTGAGTGCAGCACATCTTGGCGAAGCTGAACGCGGAGAACTGAGTAAACTGTCCCAGATTGCTGAGCTCCCCAAGGTCAAAGAGGTGCTCACTTTCCTCAGCAATGCTGCCGACGGCGATGTTCTTTACACTGTGCCAGCTAAGCCTCTTTCAACGACCGAGGCCGCAGACTTGCTTGGTGTTAGTCGCAGCTTTGTCAACAAGCTGATCCGCGAGGGGGACCTTGATTGTGCGATGGTGGGCAGTCATAAACGAATTCCACACAGCGCGATCACTCAATTCATGGCGGAACGTGAAACGGCTCGCAAGCTGTTTGCTGAGGCCCGAAGTAACCACAGCAAGAATGAGAACGCGGCCCTCAACGAACTCATGGATCTGATGTAATCTAGGTCAAGTGAGTATGAAACGCGCCCGCCCTACCCTAAGACTTTTGCGAGAGGATCTGGGTGAGACGCGTTTCACTTATCTTGCCGATCGCTGCGAAGAAGACCCTGCTCTGTTTTACGGGCTATCTGAACTCGATCACCCGATCCTCATCAAAGCCGCCGAGTGTTTTACCGGTGAACCGGGGCAAGATCGGCATGAAGGCACCATTAAGTCAGCGACCCAATACACACTTTTTGAAATTAAGTCCTCACAATGGCGAGGTGGAGTGTGGAAAGACGAATCTGGAACTGCTTGGGTCATTTCGGTGGGATTAGCCAAAGGCGGGCATAGGGATTACGACGATTTCTACAAACGCATCGAGCGTGACCACCAATCACCAGAAACTGCGGCAGTTATTCTTCCAAACGATACAGATCGGAAGCTTCTTCTAGCTGAGAAGGCGAATGCTGTCTATCTTGATTGGAAGCTGGACATTCAACGCTTGGTTCTTGCAGGACTTCTATCGGCTTTAGATGGGCACCCGTCGCCGCAAGCAGTGCGTTTACCGGATGGGGAATATCCCAAAGTTCCGTCTTATGAACGTGAAGTCCTTACTTTTAGAATCGAAGTGGATGAGACATCCCCTCTCGACGAAATCTCAATCCGCTTCAAACTACAACCTCGATGGTCCAGTTCGAAGTTAGGGTGGCAGCTGCAGGTTTTCGTGCTTAACGCGATCTATCCACCCCTTTATCGTTGGGATGCCCTGCCGAATTCGCTCTTTTACTGCTGTGAAGAAGAAGGCTTCTGGCGCAATCAGGCGAGAGAGCTTTCTGATTCCATCGACAAAAAAGAGGTTCGTCTGCTTGCCGAGGATCCACACGCACATTACCTGCATAAGGTAGACATTGAGGATTCCGCACAAACCGGCGAAGCGAAGCGCGCATTGTGTGGCACTTACGTGGTCAGTCATCGAGACACTGATGGTCTAGAACCATGCCCAGAGTGCGCCCAAGAGTATGCCCGCCTTAACAAAACAATTCCATAACGCTTTCAGTACAATATCACCGACAGGTCGATAAACACGGTGTTCGTTGTCAGGAAGAAATGCCCGATTTGTCAGCCGAAAAGAGCACCTGCGGCGGGGTGGGGAACTAACTCGCCACGAGTTGGCTCAATTTAGTACGACGGATTCACTATTGTAGAGAATTTCGTGGTTACGAGTAGGAATTGGAGTTTGGATATTAAGACGATGGTGGCGAAAAACCACCGGTGCTAGCACCAAGCAACACTGCCGGGTCTTGGTTAATCGGAGAGTTGTCGGATGGGGCAGCTGCGCGATTAGTCGGGGAGCCGCGTGCCGTAGCGCACTTTTCGGCCGACAAATGCTGCGTTGCCCAGAGACAACAGCGGATTTGTCGACCGAAAAGAGCGTCTCCCCTTCTGTGGCGGAATCCGGGGATTGGCCCGAGCCAACTTTCTAGTTCACGTTGATGTCGATGGTGTTCTTCTCGGCGCTGTACAGGATGGACCCACCCTGGAAGTCCACGCGCACATCTCCGTTGTTAGCTGCGTACTGGTCGCTGACCGGCAAGCCCAGTGGGCCTAAGTCGAGGCCCTGCTGGAGCCATGCGTCGGCGATCTTACCGATCAGCGCGTGGACTTCACCCTGCTCAGGGTTGAACACCCCAATGCCGTCGTTGTAGAAGGCGTATTTTGCGCCACCCGCACCAGTAGCTGTGCCGTTCGCGGTGCCCAGCAATGGTTCGAGGGAGGACCAAAGGCTGGACAACTCGTCTTTGCCGGCGACCTGCAAGACGGCACCAATGTATGGGGTGATCTTATCTAGGGTGAGCCCTGGCAACATTTCGATCCCTGCGATCGAAGTTGTTTCGCCCGCTAGCGCGTTGTTTGCCAGGGCGACAGTCAGGATGACCGCGGCGAGCGTGCCGACGGTTGCCGCAATCGCCTCGGACTCGCCATTGAGCAGGCCGCCGATGGAGCTGGTGCCATTATTCGCGGGGTTGGCGGTATTGGCGGTGTTGGCGTTGTGCACCGTGGTTGTGGTGCCGTCAGCGGTGCGAGTGGTCTGGGTAGTGGCATTATCATTGGACTCCTTGTCGCCAGAGGAACCGAGAGCTGCGGACAGCTCACCCAAGGTCATGTCAGACTCGTAGTCCTTATCTGCCAGTGGATCCTTTGATAGAGAGTCGAACTTTTTCTTCGCGATAGTGCGGATGGTGCCCATCTGGTTATACAGGTGGGTGCCGGGGCAATCGTTGTAGTGGAAGTCGCGGTGCGCGTTAATATTGGGGAACATTGCGCCCTGGCCGTTGGAGTACTTGGATCCGGGGAAGGAGCCGGACATGCCCAGCCACGAGCTGCCGGTGGGGTCCTGGCCTTCCTGGGCAAGGCGCCAGCCCGCCAGCTCGCCGAGCGCGTTGATGGTGTCTTGGGTGGGGTAGGCGTTCATGTAGTTGCCCAGCACCGACACACCCCAGGTATTGTGGTTGAATCCGCCGACGTGGGCCCCCATGACATCACGGTCAAGGCCACCATAGCGGCCTTCATAAATATTGCCGTACTTATCTACCAGCGCGTTGTAGCCCACGTCGCCCCAGCCCAGGGTTGCGCCGTGGTAGGCCTGGATACCTCGCACAATGCCCGGAGCCTGGGCTTCAGAGTAGTTATTCGAGCCTGCTGTGTGGTGCACCGTGACAGTTTTGACTGGCGAGACAATGGTGGGGTTGCGCTGCAAATCGGTGCGTGCGCCCCAGCCTGCGCGGGTGATTACCGTGGGCATTCCCTCGTAGCTTGCAGGGGCAATGTTTTGTGCTGTGCCGGTTCCACCATCAATCATCACGATGTCAAAGTCAGTGACGTGGTTTGCTAGCCCGGTTGATTCAGCAACATCAGCAACATCAACAACATCAGCAACGGGCTGAATATCGCCGTGGTTGGTGGGCAAAGAATTGGCTCCACCCGCTGTCATGTCCACGTTGGACATGTTGACCTGCACGCGCGTAGTGGGCTCAATAAAAATCAGCTCGGTGCCGTTTCTGCCTGCGCCTTCCACCTCATACATGTGGTCCAATTCGTACCATTCGGACCAAGAACCGTCTTCTCGTTCAGCGCGCACGAAAGCAGCGGTGTCGGTTTCGCCTTCCCAGGTCAGCGCGAACATGGAAAAAGGAGTGTCATTAGTGAACTCTTTGACGGTGCGCTGGGCCTCTGGGCTTTCGCCTTGGCTTGGCACGGCGGGATCCTCAACAACGACGGATGTGCCCTGCGCGAGCGGCTGCGTCTGGTTCATCACTTCGACATTGGCACCGCCAAGCGACTGTGTTTTCATCACATAGTTCCCGCCGAACGCTGCGGTGATCGCTAGCGCTGCGGTGACGAGAACGACCAATACTGGGTTGGACGTTGACGTGGACTGGGAAAGTCGGCGTCTTTGGATCACGGTAAAGCTCCTGAGAAAATTGTTGCTGGTGTTATTGCAATAGACCACCATGCATTCTAGGTGATAAATGTGACAATTGGTAGTGTTGTGGCAAGTGTTGCAAGAGTTTTTGTTCCGGGTTCGCTCCACCAGCCATTCCCTTCACCCATTGGAACCGTGTCAGCTCGGTGAAACCGGCCCCGGTTCGCTAGCCTTTAAGGCATGACTTATGACCTCATTGTTGTTGGATCTGGTTTCTTTGGGCTCACAGTGGCGGAGCAGGCTGCAAGCGAGTTGGGCAAGCGTGTGCTTGTCGTCGAAAAGCGAAACCATTTGGGCGGAAACGCATACTCCGAGGCCGAGCCTGAAACAGGCATTGAGGTGCACAAGTACGGTGCGCACCTGTTCCACACGTCGAACGATCGCGTGTGGGAATATGTGAACCGCTTCACCTCGTTTACGGACTATCAGCACCGCGTGTTTGCGATGCACGATGGTTCGGCCTACCCATTTCCGATGGGCTTGGGCCTGATCAGCCAGTTCTTTGGCAAGTACTATTCGCCGGATGAGGCGCGCCAGCTGATTAAGGACCAGACAGAGGGGATGGACCCAGCCGACGCTGAGAACTTGGAGGAGCGTGGCATCGCGCTGATTGGCAAGCCTTTGTATGAGGCTTTTGTGAAGCACTACACCGCCAAGCAGTGGCAGACTGATCCGACGGAGTTGCCGGCCTCAATCATTTCGCGCCTTCCGGTGCGTTATACCTTTAATAACCGTTATTTCAACGACAAGTATGAGGGCCTGCCTGTTGACGGCTACACGAAGTGGCTGGAGAACATGGTGGCGTCGGATCTGATTGATGTGCAGCTGAACGCGGACTGGTTTGAGGTACGCGACCAGCTGCGGGCAGACTCGCCGGATGCGCCAGTGGTCTACACTGGCGCGCTGGACCGCTACTTTGATTATGCCGAGGGCCATCTTGGGTGGCGCACCCTGGACTTTGAGATGGAGGTGCTGCGCGACACCGGTGATTTCCAGGGCACCTCGGTGATGAATTACAACGATGCTGATGTGCCGTACACCCGCATCCACGAGTTCCGTCACTTCCATCCGGAGCGTGATTACCCAAACGACAAGACGGTGATTGTGAAGGAGTATTCCCGCTTTGCCGAGGGCGATGATGAGGTGTACTACCCAATCAATACCCCGGAAGACCGGGAAAAGCTTGTCGCTTATCGACGATTGGCTGCTACCGAATCCGCCCAGAACAAGGTACTGTTCGGCGGGCGGCTGGGCACCTACCAGTATTTGGATATGCACATGGCGATCGGTGCGGCGTTGAGCTTGTTTGATAATCACCTGCGACCGTACTTTGAAGACGGCGAGCCGATTAACCAGGAGCGCGGGCACTAGGGCGGTGGTGCTTAGGGGTGATGCTTGGGCTGTTGTTTGGCTCAGGCTTGGGGAGGTGGGGTGTCCCGAAAAACTGGGTCATCTGACGGAAGATGGAGCCACAGCATGCGGTGATGGTTAATTTCCGCTCGCCAACCACCTTCCACGAAAACGATGTATCCACTTCGCGTGTAGATCTGCACAACCTGATCCGTTTGCTGAATAAACGCTTGAGCAGCGTGTTCTGCGGGCCTGGCCTGTGGGTGCAGGGGCGTGACCACGATTGGCTTCCACATGCCTCACGTCAGGTGGGGTCAGTGACATTGATGGGCACAATATGGTGCTGCGGATCGGCAGTAAAGCTACTGCGTCTGGGTTTGTGGGGCGGATGCGCTACGTGTTCGAGGGTGATTCGGCCACTGTGTTCACAGCGCTGCCGCGGAGGTTGCGGCACTGCGCGATGAGCGCTACCAGTGACTGATCCAAAAGGGCATTGATAACTAATCTGACACCGTTCCGCGCGATCTGGCCATCACCACACCCCCTCAAAATTCACGCTCTTAACAGGTGATCTTGACAAATGAAACTTCGTCTCCTTCAAAGATCAATCGGGTGAAAATAACTGATGCGGCTCAATCGCAGGGCATAGGCTGCGTTTCAAGCTCGATTTAATCGGGAGGGAATGCTTTTCGTTGAAGTAAGAAGAGTCTAATTAGTTGAGTCCCGACGCACATCGTGGGAATCCTTCTTGAACTTTCGGAACTGCCAGTAGCCCAGAAGAATGACTATCGCGCCCACTAGGATTGTCGCTGGCCAAGGGTTGGCTACACCGACGAGTACAAGGACGGTGAAGGTGGCGGCGGCACCGAGGAGCCCGGTTAGCCCTATAGCAAAGAGCGGGTTCATGAGGGTAGTCTTTTCTCGATGGCTAGGCGGCGTGCAAGCGTGTCTCCTTTTCTCGCAAATTCTACTCGATCCGCACCGTTCCTATGTCCAAGGGTGAGGCTATGCTCGAAGCGAATCAGCGAAGGAGGTGGGTCGGTGATCCCTACCTGGCAGAGTGAAACGATTTATGCCGCTCAGTGAAGTCCGCGCCGGAAGCGTTCTGCGCCTTCATCATGCCGTCGTGCTTCGTTTTCGTACGAGATAGCGATTTTCCTAAACAAACTAGCCACTCGAGGAGCAATGTCGGCGAATGCACTGGCTTTGGCTCGATAGTCCGCAGCAAGCGTGAGCTCCTGATCGCCGCCGTCTTCCAAGCCGCGACTAGTAGCTCCACGACTATTAAGGATATAGAGGTACAAGCCGGATTCAATGTGATCAAGCTGCACTTCTTCAATGAGATTTCGGACGACGTTTCCCGGCCAGGTGCCGTCGGCGTCTGGTGGGGTGTGGCCGAGAACCTGACCGATCTGCCGCAGGCCGACCTCGGTCCGGCCTCGTTCGTCCAGGAGCTCTCTAGCGTGATCAAGCCAAGCTCGAAGTACCTCGGCATTCATGACGCCATCAACGAGGCCGGGTGGTGTGTCCCATGTATTGAGCAGGTGGTACGCATTGCTTACTAGGGAAGCGTCAGGTTGTTCTTCGTCACTAGACTGCTCGGTACTTTCTTCGTCTTCCCCGCTCGTCCGGGCACGGTAAACAGTGCACACGAGCTCGACGAATTTTTCAGGGTCATCAGCTAAACTTTCGGATAGCGCTGGGACTCTCGCATCATAACCGAGGGCTGGCAGGTATGACCATTGGAGTCGAGCAAGATAGCCAGGCTCAAGGTGCTCGCGCATAGCTTCGAGGTAGGCGAAGAGCTGTTGGAAGTCATAGGACGATAGATCACGGGCAGCAGCCGATTGAGCTTGATCTGCCAGGAACCCGTCCAGTGCTCGCACAATGAGTTCCGCTAGCCAGGGGTGCGAACCGGCCTCGTCGTGGGTGTACATGCTCATGAGATGCACAACGTCGGCGTGGCGGCCAACCCGGATCAAGTGATCAGCAATCTCGTCGACCTTGTCAATGTTTTGCCCCAAACCGATTGTCTGGAATGTCATCCAGTACCTGGCCTCAAGGTCCGGGTCCGCAGCAGCCAAAGCCCACGCCTCCGGCAGGTTGTCGCGAGCGACAAGCAGGAGTCGAGCACGTTGATCAACCGTGAGGTCGTCCCGTTTGAGGAAGTCTGTGATGAGCTCGAAACCATCTAAGGCGTAACGGGCTGAGAAGTACGACATCGCGGTGCTGGCGAGATCCTGGTCGTCAGATGCTAGCCAACTAAGTAATTCGTCGTCATGTGACGAGCCGACGTCGGCCAGAGCAAAACCAACAGACCTATGCACCGTCCCGTCTTGTGCAAGTCTCGTGATGGCATCGAATCCCCCCTCGGCTTCGATCTCTTTTATGGCTTCGATGCGTTGACGTTCGAGTTCGCGCTTAAAGGTTTCGTAGTCCTCTCGCCGGTTAGCACGGCCATACGGGTTCCCTGATTGAAAGAGTCCGACCAGTCGGACATACGCTGACCTTGGCTGGTAGCGCGCTGCTAACGCCTCGAGCTTGCCGAGCTCCTCGTCGGGAAGCACCCACGAAGCATCCGGAAATTCGCGATGCTGGTCAATAATAGCCACAAGTGCTCGCCACACCGTGTCTCGAAAGTCAGCCGCAAGCTGCGGTTGATCGGCCATCGAATCGAGAGCATCCACCACTCGCGCCCGGTCTGCTGGTGGCAACTCTGCCGTGTGAGAAAGGATCGTTGACCAGCGCTGCGCATCCTCACTAGCATCTTCAATGCAACGCTCTACCGCTGCGGTCGTCATCTTCCAGAATTCGCCGTATGTCACAGATAGTTTGTCTGGCTTCCAAGTTCGGAACGCGGGTGTGTTAATCGGGAAATGTGTCTCGTGCCGCTTAGGAAGCATGCTGCACTCCAACTTCCAGGCGACGCCAGGGTGTCTTCGGCGCAACTCGTCGAGGACAAAAAGTCGACGATCAGAATCGACAGAGCTATCTGGATGCCAGGGGCGGAATATCGCAGCCAAAGAGGCCGCAGGACGGTTGGCAATCCGACCACCCGGATCGATCTCGTCAAGCTGTGCCAGGAGGTAGACCGCACGCGCGAAATGATCAGAGGACCAGGACACGCACTCGAGCGCCCACAGCAGGTTGCTGTGAGGAGTTCCGCCCGAGAAGATTCCCGATTTGTCGGCGTTGTCCTGGAACATAGTGGCCAATAGGGGAGCATCGCCCGCTGTTGCTGCGCTGACCGCATCGAGGAAGTTGTCCGGCCCAGCCTCAGCGAGGAGGGGCAAGATGTCAGCTAGTGATTGCCACGCTTCTCCGGTGTCATCTATCGACGCCCATTCGAGTAGCTTCCGAACCATATAGTTTGCGAAGTCTGCCCCTGATGCTCCACCCGAACAGACGACATTTTCGCCGTATATTCCCAAGAGGGCAAGCGACTGAGCGAGGCCACGGCGGAGGTTTCCGGAGTAGCGACGGGTTTTGCCATCAATCGATGCTCTCCACCGCTGGTCCCGCGGTAGCTCGAGGGCCGGATCGTGCTCTTTGAGCACCATCTCAACGATGTTCTCGAACCGCTTTAGATCCTCGTGAGTCAGCTTCCGCACCAACAGCATCCAAGCATCCACCGGTGAGACAAGATGCCAAGTTTCGCCTGTGCGGATTACCAGAGGGTCGGTAGGATTGCCGGCTCCTTCTGTGATCGCCTCTCTAAACGACTCGTAGTCGGTTCCTGTGAGCTCCTCAAGGATCGAACGATCCTCTTCTGTATTGTCTCTCCAGGAGCCAGCCAACAGGATTGATCGGACGTTTCGGGACGGACTATCAGCCCAGTTCGGTCGATGTAGGACGGGCTTTACCGCCAAGCATCGCCGCATGGCGGTCAAGCTTCGCCGTGCGAGCCTACCGAGTTTGTCGGCCCTATCTTTATCTGTGACTCCGGCGCTAGTCAGCGCGACTGCTGCCTCAGCAGAATCCAACGCTGGAAGTGTGATGTCGGCACCTTCGTTAGAGAAAACCGGCACACAGAAGTTATGCACAGTACCGGTGGGGATCTCGTTTGCCAACTCGGACCTGCGAGGGACCAAGACGAGCGGTTGGGACGAGGTTGTCAACTGCCTCCATGTAGATATGTCGTCGACGAATGCGAGCCGTGCGAGCATCTGGCTGCTGCCCTGGTTATCCAGGCTGACGGCGATAGCAGCGATGAAGGCGCACACTTCTTCCGGCGATGCGCCAGCAATCGTAGTAACGGAACCGGAAGAACCAAGCTGGGTTTCAAGTTTTTTCGCAATGTCAGTTCGACCGGCGAGCACAACTTCCGGTATTAATTTTGGATTCGTTTGCGCTGCCCAATTTCGCCACCAAGTCAGACCGGTGCGAAGCCCGTATGGAGAAAGCCCCAGTTCTTCCGACAGCCACGCCCATGTAATTGGGGCGGACTCAAGCCAGGTCTCGATATCATCAAGCCCGTAAGCCTTGACGTCTTTCCAGACCTGATCGTTTCGCTTATTTGTAGCCCACTTTTCCCTTGCCGTCCAAGGGCGCAGGATCACTTCGATATAGGTGCATTCAGCGGTCGGTGTGCCGTCTGGAGTGTCTATTCGCTTAGAATAGTCCTCATCGGCTTTCCTGTTGGGGTTGGAATTAACCGACAGCTCCCATACCGACAAACCACCTGGAACCCAAGTCGTCGCTTCGGTTGCCCGAACAACACCGTCCCAATCCCCGGCCGCCACTCCATCGCCTGCGGGCATACCTAGCTGGACTAACCCCGGTGTCGTTTCGAGGATGAGACGACGAACCAGACGCGGGAGTTCAGACTCTGAATGACGAGAATCGGCCCAGTTCTTCAGCCTACTTCGGTCAATATAGCCTGCTCTAGTCCTCACGGGATATGCCTCCGGTCGCGCAAATTACTCCTCATTAACTACGGTCGTCCAGATCTAGCTCATGAGAATCTTACGAAAAAACGATTCCCTTTACATGAACGCGCAGTCCCCAATTAAACGAAATTAGGAGGGTAATTACGGCAGAGCACCATATGGTTGAACTGGACCACCACGTTTCACATAGTTATAATCTTACAGCGCTCAGTCACGCTCTGAGCCACCGGATGAAGATTTGGATATTGCTGTGCATAATTATTGGGCCGGAAAATTAGATATCTATGGCGTGCTAACTCGACACCCTGAGACACAGACTGTTGGGAGAATTGACGCCCGGCGGATGCGAATTGTCGACACTTCGTTTCTGTAGTCCCGTGGGTGAGGAATCTGGAGTGACGCGAAAATTAACGGCGCGACGCTTGACCAGCTGATGAACGCCATTCGGGACTAAGACTTGACTGGGGAAGAGATAGGACTTCCCAGGCCTGCGCCAGTTCGCCTACAAAACTAGGACCGGCCTTGGACTTCCGCCGAGGTGGATAGCGGTACCGGTCGTGACGTGACTTTCGTACGTCGCTTCTAGCTTGCAGGCAACCAGTTAGCTGCGCAGCCAGTGACCTTCCGTTAGCTTTGCTCATGCAGTCGCCCCGGGTAAGCGTTCACGCGGTACACCGCATGTTCCTTCGGGGGTTTTACTTTGCTCGCAACCCCTCCACGATCCGCACGGTCTCCACGGCCACACGCGTGACCTTCCCGATCAGGTCCACAATGTATCGCGGGTGGCCCACTCCGTCGGCCCAGTCGTTTGGGTCGTTGACAATCCCGGAGGCTTCGTCCTTCTTAACTTGGTAGCGGTCAATGATCCACGCGAGCGCCGACCGCGATCCCAGCATGTACTCATCGGCTTCTTCAGGAATGCCCGCAATAGTCACCTGCTTGTTGTAGATCATCTTCGTCACGTCGTTGACGTTCTTGCCGGTCTCGGGGTCTTTCTTCTTCGCCCATTTTAGCTTCGTCACCCGCCACGTTTCTCGGTCCTCAGAATCACCTTTGACCTGTACATCCAGTGGCCACGGCTCCACTTCCTCGTAGCCGACGTGCAGGCCCGTAAGTTCACACCCAGCGGTAGCGAACTTGTCGAACTCCTCGCGCGTTCCCGGCGTCTCAATATGCGGAAGCATTTTCTTCAGGTCCGCTGCATACGTTTCCCGGTACGCCGGGTCGTGCAGTTTGCCGTACACATAGTAGAAAATGTCATCCTTCGTCACGTCTCTGCCTAGGGCAGCACGGTAGATCTCCAGGATTTCGTCGGTGATGTTATCGACTCGCCGATACCCGCCAAGAACCTCCCCCTCTTTACCTTTCTCGCTTGTCGACGCTCCGTTCCCCGCCCCCAAATCCAGCATTCCCTCGGGCGTTTCCAGCGCCTCCCACGTCCACCGTGGGAAGAACTGGCCGGTGTAGGTGAAGAATGACAAATCAGGCAATAGATCGGTTGCTAGGGTGGCAAACGATGCCGCTTTGCGAGGTGCCATGACAACAAACCCAATATTGTCGTGTTTCGGGGTTGGATAAACAGCCTTCGTCAAGCCAGGCGTTTCGATCAGGTCGGGATGGAGAGCTGTATTTGTCTTTGAAAATGGCCGGTACAGTGTGACATGAATTCCTACCTCCAGGGGGGTGATGTGGCGTTGGTTGGATGCCACAGTCCTTAGACCTCGGGTCCACTTAATTTTTTTAGAATCCGCGAGAGACGGGGTTTGGGCAAGGAAAGCCATGACTTCTTTTTCATTTCTGGGTGAAAGCGATGTCTTTTCGATTGCTTCAACAGCCAGATTAAAAGTAGAGATTAGAAGGGCGATTGATTCGCTCACTGTTTGTGTGTCGAAATTGTGGACCCAGGCGTCTCTACCTGTACCTATACCATTAGTGTACAAACCAAAATACTTTGTTTTCGAAGTCTTTTTCTTTTCGCCGAGTATGGGCCACGTCTCGAAGTGTTCTGAGCGTTGGTTGAGCCAGTCACCGTGCTTATTAGGCTTAATAATGCACCAGGGTAAGGATTCCAACGATGCCGAATCAATGATCGCTAGCTTTTCTTCGGTTCTCAGATAATCGCCTATATCGTGATAGGAAATCTGGCACCCGTCAGAAGCCGGATCGCTCCTCTTCACCGCGATGAGGATCGCGATAGTTGCACGTGAACCAGCACCGAAAACTTTCCCACCTTCTTTACGTGATTGCTCACCCGCCGTGCGTTGGTTATCTCGTAGGTTGAAGACATAGAGGTGGGAGAACTCGTCGGCAAGCGAGAGGCGAATACCATCGCCAGTATTAGCGTCGATCCACCCGCCATTTGAAACGAAAGCAACAACACCGCGATCCCCGATTCGGTCGGTAGCCCAGCGGAAGGCGCGCAGGTAAGAATCATAGAGAGAGTTCTTTAGGGTCGCGGTCGACCGTGCCGCGTAAGTTTCGGAAATACGCTGGTCCAAGGTTGGATATTTTAGGTTGGCGTTGTTGTCGTTGGCACTTGTTTGTCCAGATGAATAAGGCGGGTTGCCAACAATCACGTGGATCGGGGCGTTCTTCTGGCGCTCAATGCGTTCGTTGTTATCCCGGAAAATCTCAAAATCCGGGGCGTCGTCCTCTTCATGAATCTGGAAGGTATCGGCCAGTGCTATACCGTCAAAGGGGACATACTCGGGCTCTGGCAGATCATCACGTTTGGCAGCATCAGCGATCAGCGCGTTGTACGTCGTCTCGATGTTCACCGCCGCCACGTAATACGCCAGCAGCATAATCTCGGTGGCGTGCAGCTCGCTGGCGTACTTGCGGGCCAGGTCTTCTGGTTTGATTAGGCCGGACTGCAGGAGCCGGACATTGAAGGTGCCGGTGCCGGTGAAGGGGTCGAGGATGTGGACGCCTTCGTCGCTAAGCTCCCTATCAAAGTGCTTGACCAGTGCATCATTGGCGGCGCGGAGAATAAAATCCACAATCTCCACCGGGGTGTAAACAATGCCCAACGCCTCGGATTGTTTCTTAAAGGCCTTCTGGAAGAAACGCTCATACAGCTCGCGGATCACCTGCTGCTTACCGGAGGCACTCGTGACCTCAGATGCGCGCACGCGCACAGACTCGTAAAACTTATCCAAAGAATCGGTTTCCGAATCCAAGTCTGTATCGTGCAGCGCATCGATCATCCGCTGCATCACCTGCGAGACCGGGTTGTGGGCAGCAAAATCATGCTCCGCAAACAAGGCGTTGAACACCGGGGCAGTAATCAAGTGCTGGGAGAGCATACTGATCGCCTCGGCCTCGGTGATCGAATCATTGAGATTGCCACGCAGGCCGTCGACGAAAGCGGTGAACTCCTCGCGCAAAGCAGGATCGGCGCCCTCCAGCAGACTCTCGATGCGTGTGACCTGCGCGTCATGGATTTTCGCAACATCGTCGGCCCAGTCCTCCCAATAGGTACGGGTGCCGACTTTGTCCACCAGCTTGGTATAGATCGCCTCCTGCCACTGCTCCAGAGAGAACAGAGCGATCGTTTTAGCCTGCGAGTCATCACCGTCGGTTCCAGAGTCATCATCCTCGCCAGCGACAGGATCGGTGAGGTGCGTATGCTCGATCTGCAGGTCGCCATCGCCCGGCTTCGTCTCATTGAGCGCCAGGGAGTTGACCTTGGCGTTGAAACGATCATCATGAGCGCGCAGCGCATTAAGGATCTGCCACACCACCTTGAAACGCTGATTATCGTTGAGCACCTCGGAAGGCGACGCGCCGGGCGGCACCGCAACAGGCAGAATAATGTAGCCGTAATCCTTACCCTCGGCCTTGCGCATGACGCGGCCCACGGACTGCACCACATCCACCATCGAGTTGCGGGGGTTGAAGAACACGACAGCATCAAGCGCTGGCACGTCCACACCCTCCGACAAGCAGCGCGCATTGGTCAGAATCCGCGACTCATTGTCTGGAATATCCGACTCCAACCACGTCAACTTTGTGTTGCGCTCCAGGGCGTTCATGCTGCCATCAACATGCTGGGCCTGCACCTCAAGGTCCAGGTTGAGATCCTGCACATCATTGAGCGCCGCTTTCTCCTGCAGCACCTCACGATGAGAATTGACCAGCAGCGGGAAAGACTCGGTGATCGCCTTAGAGGTCTTAATATCCCTGGCGAAAGCTACGGTGCGTTTCATCGGTTCAGCATCATGCTCAAACCCATTCCGGGTGCCCTGCGCCTTACCAGAGCGTTTGGCTAGCGCATTCCACACACCAATCATCGCCGAACCTGTGCTTAACGTGATTTCCGAACCACCCGCAGAGTTAAATTTCACCAACGCATCAGCAGCAACCGTCTCATCAACAGTCATCACCAACACCTTGTAATCGGTGAGAAGGCCCTTCTCCACTGCCTCACCGAACCCGAGACGATGAAATTCTGGGCCATACACAGCCTCGTCATCCATGGAATAGATCTCTGCGGAGAGTTCGGTGGCTTTGTCTTTCACGGTGTCGTCGAAAAGCCTCGGCGTAGCGGTCATATACAGGCGCTTATTCGCCCTGATATAAGAGTTGTCGTGGATGCGCGAGAAGTTCGACGGATCCTCACCGGCCAGTGTCGCGCCGGTAGTGCGGTGGGCCTCATCGCAAATAACCAGGTCAAAATCGTCTAGGCCGTGCTGTTGTGCATCGTGAATCGCACCCAGCGACTGGTAGGTAGAAAACACCACCGTCAACCCCGCCGCCCGCTTACGTGTGGACAGGCGCTGCGCAATATCCGCCCCGTCAGTCGAGACCGGTACCTCCAGATCATACGAAGCAATATCCTCCGCCTTACGCCCCACCTTCGTATCCGAACACACCGCATAACAACGCAGGTCAAGTCGGGCTTGTGCGGTCCACTCTTTCAGCGTTTGCGACAGAAGGCTTATCGACGGCACCAAAAACAGCACCCGCGCCTTCCCGTGAGTCTGCTGCGCAAAACGCTCCGCCAAACGCAGCGCCGTGAAGGTTTTGCCCGTGCCACAGGCCATGATCAATTTGCCGCGATCATGGGTCTCGAAGCCTTTGAGCGTCTTTTCGATCGCAGTTTCCTGGTGTGGGCGAGGCTCATAGGTCTCGCGGAGGGTCAGATTCACCGAAATCTCGTTGCCCGGGTAGGCAATATCCCAGTTAATGGGGGACTCCGCTATGTTGCCGATGCCAATACGGTTGGTGGTGATCAGCTGGTTCTCCAACATGGACTCTGCATTGGAGGACCACTTATCAGTAGTGGAAATAATCAGACGGTTAGCGAACTGCTCCGTGCCGTTCTCTGTGCGGAAAGAACGCCCCGATGCCTCGAAGAAAGAATCCAGCTGGCCTTTCTGAAGATAGGTAGTGGGCTGGTAAAACTTACACTGCACGGCAGTCCAGGCACCGTCATCGGCACGTTTGGCCACCAGATCAATACCCGTGTCCGCCTTGCCACCGCTATAAGGCCAATCCGCCCAGCGATAAACCTCAGAATATTCACTGGCCAGCGTCGGATCCGTTTTGAAATAGTTGACCATCAACTTTTCAAAAGCCAACCCCTGTTCCGCTTTTGAAGGGAGGGCGCGCAGCTGCTGGATCGCGTCAGTGAAGGTAGCCATAAGGACCATTATGCCCGGGTGGGTGAGCAATGGGGCTCAGGCGGCTTCGTGTAGTCCGCGCTTTGGAGCTTCGGCACCAGCAAATCTTTAGGCACGAGGTTGACTACCTGGGCTGGGGTGTTCGGCGGTAAGAGGTCGTGCGCTGGCACGGCTGGAACTTCTACGGGGCCAACTGAACTCATCATTGGGTCGGTGCCTGTCTGGGTGACGCAGGAGGAGCAGTCGCGCCGGGTTCTGCGGGAATGGATAGCCGTTCGACGCGCATCCCGGGCTGAACATCGTGAGTTCTGGCGGGCGCATCGCCGTAAGTCATGGATGCTGCGACCCAGCCGGGGCCAAGCGTAACCGTGGCCATTGCGCTAGTTTTGTCGTCAGACCAGCCGAACTTCGTTCCCTGAGCGGTATCTAAAGTGGCGGTCCCGTAGTTTTGGGTCGTGCCATCGGCGGCTACCCAGGCGGCATCCTTCATGCCCTGAATCACGGGTGGCGCCGAGGGATCATGACGGATCAAAGACACGAACCGGGCCGCATCATAGGCTCTGGTGGTGACATTCCCCCAGAACCCATTCCGGCCTGTGCCCAGCAAGCCGTAATCGCGGGCGATTTCATCAATGGCATGAGGGTAAGCCCGGTCTAGTTCGGCGACAATCCGCTCATCCGAGACCCTAATCAAGTGGTCAACCTGTGCCTTGTGGTGTTCAGCACCATGTCGGCTGACCCACAAACCCAGGTGCAATTTGGACAACAACAGTGCCGGACGTACCTGATGAGCCTGCGAAGTCCCACCATTTCCCATGGGGTAGCACACCACCAGGGAGGTCCGTGGAGTGGTATTTGGCCGAATATACACGATATTTGCGTGTGCTGCGGGAGCGGCCAGTGCTGGTAGCACCAGCGTTAAGGCGTGCGCAACAGTGATCATGAATACAGTTGCGCACCGGACAAACGCCCCCGCTCGATGCTGGTGGAATTCTGACGTGGCATGAAACCGACATAACCTTTAAGCCTGTCCATTGCCTTAGTAATCGGTAACGAGAAGTTTTGAGAAGACCACTGGGATTGAGCGTTGGGGGCAGCAGGTACTCGTCGTCAAGTAAAGTACCGGCCATGAAGCTTCCTGAGCTCGCCGACATGTCCCTCTATCTGTTTCGCACCGACTATTCCGACGACGCCGCGTGGCAATCCTGCCTTGTCGTCGCGACCAAAGCCTACGATGGCGAGGATTTTGAGAGCCTCGGAGCTGAGGTCACGCCCGTCGACAACCCGTCGCTGGAGGGGCTGACACCGCAGCAGCTTGAACGGCTAGACGGTAACGACTTTGAATTTCTTGTTGCCGATGCCCGGACGATGCGCGATCACACCTTCCTCGTGGTTTACAACACCACTACTGATCCTGCGGATGCTGCTGCGCTAATGGCGGATGGCATCAGCCTGGAACCGTTTCGTGTGCTACCCGAGCAGCTAGAGGGGATCGTGGCTAACTTGTCGCTGGCCAACTTGGATTTTTGGGAGCTTGCACCGGCCGACGACGAGACACGCCCCTAGACCACTGAAGGTCGGCCTGGGTGAGCGCCTTCGGAAATACCGGCGTCATAGAGCGCATCGAGGATCGTGTGGGGATTGTCATTGAGGGCCGCGCGTAGTTCTTGTTCATAGAGCGGGAACAGACCCAAGAAGTGAACGACGCGCCCGTTAGCCTCGGTTCGAAGCAGGTCTCCGTTGGTGTCAATCGAAATAGCTCCTCCCGCTACAGTGCCGGATAAATCGCCGCCAGGGTAGGTGCCCTCTAATTCGAGAAAGTGTGGCACTTGAATTAGCTCGGGTGGAGTCGAAACCTAATACAGTAGCGTCAGCAACATCTGCAGCTTTCCATCCGCGCGGACATTAGAACGGTGGTGCTTCCGGATTGAGTTCAACGCTGGAAGTAGCTTCACCCCATGCGGCAGGTTTCGGTGCTGCGGGCATCTTCGGCTTTTTCTTTGGGCCTGGTTTGTTGCGACGCAGTTTCGCTTTCTGGGCGAGCGTTTGGGTCCAACGTGCCCCCTTGGGTGAAAGCGGCCCTTCGGCTTCGTCGACGCGGTAGGTGCCGTCGTTGAATAGCCAGTACACGTCGCCGGTAAAAGGATCCAGAATGTAGCTGACCGAGCCGTCAGTTTTGCGGTTGTGGTGGTAGCGGCAGAGGCAGATCATGTTGGCTGCGGTTGTTGGGCCACCGTCGTCGAAGTTCACGCAGTGGTCTTTGTCTGTTCGCACTGCGGGTTTGTTGCATCCTGGCCAGCGGCAGGTTCCATCGCGACCTTCGAGGTGTGCCTTGATCCGGTCGGTCACAGTATAGGAGTTGGTTTTTTCAGTGCCCGCGGTGCTGATGTCACGGGTGGTGGTTGCTTCGTCCTTTATGGTCCGGCTGTCGCGGGGGCCGAAGAACCCCACGGTGGAGGTCCAGGCGGGGGAGTCTGCAATATCACTTGCTGCATAGATGTTTAGGGTGACGGATACATCTGTCCCGTTGAGTAGGATATCGGCGTGGGCTGCGGAGATAGACAGCCCATGTTTCTTCGCATGGGCACGGATCACTGCTTCTATTTTGCAGGTTGTGGGTGCATCCCAGGTGGTGGAGACAATAAACGAGCCGTCGTCATTCTCGTCGATGCTAAAGCGCGGGTTGAAGGTATTTTCGTCGTCACGCTCCTGGTCTGCGTCGTCATTATCGTCTTCGTCTAAGTCTTCGTTGAGTTGGCGAAGTAGATCCTTCAAGCGGTTGATGACTTGCCTGGTGCCGGGCATCGCCTGGTTGGGTTTCGTGGGTGTGAGGTATTTGGTGAGGAACGCATCGACAGCCTCTTGTTTGCTTTCATCGTCCCAGAATGTTTTGCAGGATAGTGTCTGGCTGATCCCGCGGAGGAGATGGATGCTGACATGTCCGAGCTTGTCGATAAGCTCGCTGAACAGTGGAAGGTGATTGAGCGTTTCAATGGCCAGCAAGTTGTTGGTGATCATGTGCTCGGTGTAGCCAAGATCTGCGGTGAGCGTCGCGGCGTAGGCGGACCAGTCGCACGTGTGGATCTCAGGCAACGCCTGAATATAAAGGTCGCGCCAAAAATCGAGTTCTAGATGTCGAAGTGCTGCTGCTTGCTCCGCTAGCGGAGTTTTGGCGCAGATGGAATAGAAAGCGGTCGGTGAGTTTGTGGTAGGAGTCATTGCTCGCTACACCCCCTGTTGTAGTCCCCGTTGTGATGTCTTGGCTCCATTTTTGCATATCGAACACACTGGCGAAATAGGTTATGAAAAAACTCACAAAACACACCGGGGTGCAATAACCGATTCGGTAGGGCTAGCAGTGTAGAACGTGTGCTCTAATCGGTGAAACTGTAGCTCGCGTTGCGACGACACCCTCTGCTTGGCTCAGGCGCTCGTCGACAAGCGGTACTTGCATAAGGGGTGTACACCTGCGTAAAGTTAACGGTAGGTTAACAAAGAGGAAACGATGAGTTTCCCAATGATGAAAGGCAACCGACATGACTGCCACTGTGACTGATCGCTTCCGGATCATCCGTGAGGATCTCCATCGTCGCTTCGGTGGATCCGTTGAGGCGCGTGAAATTGACCGCGTGGTCGATGAAACTATCGCTGCACATTCTGATGCGGCCCTGGATGAGTTTGTGCCAATCATGGTTGAGCGCGATGCCCGTGCTGCGCTATTCAAGTTAGGTACGAAGCGCCCGGAAGTGCTGTTCGCCTCAAAAAATACTGCTGCTCGCGCTCAGCTGGCCTACGCTTACCTGCGTCACATTGCCGGCGACGAAGTTTATGCCCGCACCGCGGCTGTGCAGGGGCGCAAACCGGTCGATCCGATGGTGGTGCAGGTGCTTGAGGAGCGCGGCATTTCTGCGGACGAGCTATATCAGCGTGATGACGTTGCACGCACGGCGCATCGGGCAGACGTGGTGATCCTGCTTGGTATCGACGAGCTGCCGGACCTGCCCGGCAAACGTTACGAAAGCTGGGATGTGGACCATCCGCGCACCCTGGAGGACGCACGTGCCGTGGCTGATCAGATCGAGCTTAAGGTACGTGAGCTCGTCGCGGACTTGGAGCCCTAAGGGGATCAAGGCGAGAAGTTAACGCTAAAGTTAACGCAAGGTTAACTGAAAGATCGCATCAAAAGGCCCTCATCTATGCAGGTGAGGGTCTTTTTTCGTGCGTATTGCAGTGTTTCCGCTGGTCAATACTTGACAAGTCCCCACTATCTCGTTAAAGTTAACGTCAGGTTAACAAATGAACGGCCGGTTAACGGAAAGCGGGAAGGAAGTGAACTAGATGGGAATTAAAACATTCGTCAATCTCCTGGCCGGAGACACCGCATCTAAGCAAGCAGACCACGGCCTCAACTCATGGGACACGATGGCAGCCAGCCTGCACCGTAACTAGCGGCACAAAGTCGTACACATTCAATTTCACACCAGAAACACATGGCAACCAGAATACTCAATGAAAGGAGGATGCCATGACCGTTATCAACAACATCCGTAAAGACCTCTACTCTCGCTTCGCCTACTCAATCGACACCGAAGCTATTGACCAGGTGCTAGACGCAGCCCTGGAGGAGCACAGCGAGCGCGCCATCGTCCAGGACTTCGTTCCTGTACTTGCGGAACGCGACGCATACAACGAGCTGACACTGTACGCGGCACCGGCCCTGCACATTGAGTTTGCCAACCGTTCGAACCGGGCAATGGCACGTGCGGCAGCCGCATTGGCTCGCGACCTCACAGGGCGTCGCGTCACCGCTACCGTCGCCCCCACCCACCCCGAAAACTCAACCGATGAAAAGGTGGAGTGGGTCATGGACGAGCGGGGCCTGAACGCCCCCGTCGACGAGCGTGAACACCGCACCATGCGCACCCCAGACCTGGTAATTTACCTTGGTGCTGATGAAGCCCACGACCGGGCTGGGCGCAATGCAAGCACCATCGACGTCCCAGACACCGACGGTATGACTGTAGAGCAGGTCCGCGACGTCATTGATGCCTTGACCGAGAAGCTCTCCGCAACCTTGCAGAAGCACGACATTGCCGCCGAAAGTGCGACGCTGCCTGCGTAGCGTAAACAGAGGATAATCCGCGAAAACCCTGGCTTTTGGGCTGGGGTTTTCTGCCTTTTTAACGCGCTGAGCAACGAAACCCGCGACCTAACGCGTGCCAACATTCTGTCTCGCAGGCATCAACTACTAATCTTGAGGGATACAGAGTGCCCCAACACCGAAAGTGAGAATCGTGAAAGCCGTGGATGTTCTCCAGCGCGTGCTCCTGCCACGCAAGGGTGAGCCGCACGATGTGCGCATGCTTTACCTTGTTGAAGCCGAGCAGAATAAACAGCGACTAAAGTGGCCCGACCGCCACCAAGTACACATCCCGGCAGGTGCCGAGGTCTCCTTCCAGACCTACTTCAACGCCTTCCCAGCCTCCTACTGGCGCCGCTGGTCCCAGCTCGACGAGGTCATCCTGACAATGGAGATCACTGGTTCCGCAACCGTTTCGGTCTATCGCTCCAAGGAAGACGGCACCCGCATCTCGGTGACTAATGAAAGTGTTGCTGGAGACAACAACCGCGTTGAAATCCCTCTGCCGTTGAAGAACTTCGAGGATGGTGGCTGGCTCTGGTTCGACATCACCGCAGAAACCGACGTGGTCGTCGATAATGCGGCATGGTGCGCAGGCATCGCACCACAGGCGCAGACCATGCCCGACGGCAGCACTGTTGGCCCCTTCGCCAAGGAAGTGGCTGTGGGCATTCCCACGTTCAACCGCCCCCGCGACGCCGTCAACGCCTTGCATGCACTGGCAGAAGACCCGAAGGTGCTCGAGGCCATCACACACGTGATCATGCCGGACCAAGGTGATCAACATCCCGCCGACGAGCCCGACTTCAAAGAAGCCAAAGAGGCCCTCGGCGATCGCCTGACCATCTACCCGCAGGGCAACCTGGGTGGTTCAGGCGGGTACTCGCGCATCATGTACGAGGCGACGGAGGCTCCTTATATCCTCTACATGGACGATGACATCGCTATCGAACCGGACTCTATCCTGCGCGCGGTCCAGGCGGCCCGCTATGCGAAAAGCCCAATCTTAGTCGGTGGCCAGATGCTCAACCTGCAAGATCGTTCTCAGCTGCGCACCACCGGGGAAGCAGTCAATGGGCATGACTTCATGTGGGGGGCAGCCCCGCACGCCGTTTATGACCACGACTTTGCCGCGTACCCACTCGGTTTCATCGGTACTGACCAGCAGCAGAGCGACCCGAAGTTTAAAGACTCCCGTGCGCTGCACCGCCGCATCGACGTGGACTACAACGGCTGGTGGATGAACCTCTTCCCGCGCGTGGTTGCTGAGCAGCTCGGCCTGCCGCTGCCACTGTTCATTAAGTGGGATGATACTGAATACGCCCTGCGCGCCAAGGCCGCGGGCTTTCCGACGGTCACGTGGCCCGGTGCCGCAATCTGGCACATGGCGTGGGCCGATAAGGATGATGCTATCGACTGGCAGGCCTACTTCCACCTGCGTAATCGCCTGATTGTGGCCGCGATGTATCACGAGGGCGGATTCACCGGCATTGAGCGTTCCATCTTCAAGTCCTCCATGAAGCATATGATGTGCATGGAGTACTCCACCATGGCCATCCAGATCGAGGCCTTGAAGGACGTCCTGGCCGGCCCAGCCCAACTTTTCGACATCCTCGAATCTTCCCTGCCCCGCATCCAGGAGATCCGCCAGCAGTACGATGACGCCAAAGTTATCGAATCCGCCGCTGAACTCCCAGCGCCCACCGGTGCGCCGGGCGTGCCGACGAAAAACGTTGGCGGTCGGCTGGGCAAGGTGAAGAAAATTCCGTGGTTGCTGAAAACCATCAAGCACCTGCGCTCCAAGGAAGACCGCAGCAACTGGGATGCACCACAGCTCAATCTCACGGCGGAGGAAGCACGTTGGTTCACTTTGTCGCGCGTTGACTCAGCTACAGTTTCTACCGCTGGTGGTACCGGTGTAGCATTCCGCAAGCGTGACAAGGAGCTGGCTGAAGACCTGCTGAAGCAGACCCGGGCACTACTCGGTGAAGTCAAAACTAACTGGGACGACCTGAAGCAGCAGTACCGTGCAGCGAAGCCGGACCTGGTCGCCCGCGAAAACTGGAAGAAGATTTTTGATGAGCAAGCGTGAGTCTGACGTACTCGTAGCAATCCAAGACGCCCTATACGATCGTCCTGGTGTGAAACCAGCAGCCCGTGCGCTGAGTGTGATCGGTGAGCACTCCCTGGGTTGGCTGGCGTTATCTGGCGCAGGAGCCGCCATCGTCGTCGATAAGCGTCAACGGCGCAAGTGGCTGGCGCTCGGTGCGGGAGCGTTTACGTCACACGCGGCATCGGTGGTACTCAAGCGCATTGTGCGGCGCACCCGCCCGCATGATCCGCGCATTAAGATTGGGGTATCCACTCCGTCGAAGTTGTCGTTTCCCTCGTCACACTCCACATCGACCACCGCGGCGATGGTGAGTTTGGCGGACATTACCGGGTCGAAGATCCCTTACCTTGGCATTCCCGTGATCATGATCTCCCGTATGGTCTTAGGCGTGCACTACCCCACAGACACCGTCGCCGGTGCCGCGTTGGGCGCGGTGTGTGCGAAGGCCGCGATCGAGATTGAAAGGAAGACTGCGTGAGCGATCATCAAAGACAGCATCCTGAACCGTTTCTGAAGCCAGAACCGCACACCTCGGGCGTGGATGTGAACGTCACCCGTACAGCTCCCAAGAACCTGCCGGATGCGATGATCAAGGCGCTGCGCCCCAAGCAGTGGATGAAAAACGTCCTCGTGGTCGCCGCACCACTGGCCGCCGGCCTTGAGGCGTTCACCGCGCGCACGCTCATAGATGTGGCCATTGCTTTTGTGGCGTTTTGCTTGGCGGCGTCCGCGATCTACCTGATCAATGACGCGCGCGATGTGGACTCTGATCGCGAGCACCCCACGAAGCGGTTCCGCCCGATCGCCTCCGGCATGCTGCCGATCAACCTGGCCTACGGGATGGCGGTGGTGCTGATCCTCGCCGCTATCGGCGTGTCGTTCCTGGCAACGGACGGGCTGGCGCTGGCAATCGTCGTGGGTGTCTACATCGCTTTGCAGCTGGGCTACTGCTTCGGGTGGAAGCACATCCCGGTGATCGATATCGCACTGGTGTCCTCGGGCTTTATGTTGCGCGCGATGGCTGGTGGCGTTGCTGCCGGCATCGAGCTGTCGCAGTGGTTCCTGCTGGTCGCTGCCTTTGGGTCTTTGTTTATGGCCTCCGGTAAGCGCTACGCGGAGCTGCTGCTGTCGGAGCGCACCGGCGCGAAGATCCGCAAAGCGCTCGAGGGCTACACCCCGACCTACCTGCGGTTTGTGTGGACTCTTTCGGCCACAGCAGTGGTGATGAGTTACTCTCTGTGGGCGTTCGAGCTGTCTAACGTCACCGAGGGGTCAGGTTCTATCTGGTATCAAATCTCTTTGGTGCCCTTCGTGATCGCGATTCTGCGTTATGCCGCCGATGTTGACCGTGGACATGGTGGCGCCCCAGACGAGATCGCGTTGCAGGACCGTGTCCTGCAGATTCTCGCGATTGCCTGGCTGGCCTGCATTGTGATGGCAGTCTATGTGATCCCCGGTATCGCGTAATGTAGCATCTAGCGCATGGAAAAAAACGCCCGCATTTCGCTGATTGGGTCCGCAATCATTGCGGGTGTTTTGGCATTGTATGGGGGCTGGACGCGCCGGTGGATGTCCGATGACGGCCTCATCGTTTTGCGCACCGTGCGCAACATTGTGGCTGGCAACGGCCCTGTATTCAACGCGGGCGAACGCGTTGAAGCCAACACGTCCACTGTGTGGCAGTACTTGATCGCGGCCGTCGCGTGGGTTACGCCTGCCAGGCTCGAAGACATCGCCATGTGGTTGGCATTGGGCTTAACGACGATTGCAGCTGTGGTTGCCGTAGTGGCTGCCGCCAAATATTGGGGTGGGGTGGTTGCACCCCTGGGTATCTTTGTTTATTTCGCGCTTCCGCCGGCACGAGACTTTGCCACCTCAGGGCTCGAGTGGGGGCTTTCTCTAGCATGGCTGGCCACGTGGTGGGCGCTGCTTGTGTGGTGGGCGCACCCGGCGGGGCGTCGTTTTTTACCTCCTGTTGGTTACTGGTTAGCGCTGTGGTGCGGGCTGAGCTGGCTGGTGCGCCCGGAACTGGCGCTCTATGGTGGCGTGACCGGAATCGTTTTGTTGTTTGCTGCACAGAACTGGAAGCAGCGGCTCGGCATCCTCGCCGTAGCGCTACCGGTTCCCGCTGCCTACCAAATTTTTCGGATGGGCTACTACGGCCTGCTCACCCCGCATACGGCGGTGGCTAAATCCGCCAGTGATTCGCAGTGGGGCACCGGGTTCGGCTACGCGTGGGATCTGCTCGCACCGTACGCGTTGTATCTCCCACTGATTGTGGTTATTGCACTGCTGGCCTGGTTAGCCCGCGATGTGAGCAATCGCCGCCGCACCATCCTTCTTCTTGTCGCAGGTGTTGCCTTCGCACACATTGTGTATGTGTTGAAGGTGGGCGGTGATTTCATGCACGGCAGAATGTGGCTGCTGCCCTTGTTTGCGCTGCTGCTGCCCGCCATGGTGGTGCCATTGAACAAGGTCACCGGTGCTGCTGTAGCAGCTGTAGTGGTGTGGGCTGCCGTGGTCGTCGTGCGCGCAAACCCGGTTGACTGGGAGGTCTACGAAAACGAAGAGCTGAATATCGTCGATGAGCGCGAATTTTGGTCGAATGCTACCCGTTCCCAGCCCGGCCACCCGCCACGCTATGCGGAGGATTTTCTGTCTGTGAAGGTACTCGGCCCGGACTGGGAGAAGAAGCTCAGCCAGGCCGAAGAGGAGGACGCTGCCCAGCTGACCCACATCATTGTGCAGCGCGAGCCGGAACTGTATTCGTGGTTGACGCTGCCACGTACCGAGCACGAGACAGACCTGCAGGCACACCCCACCACGCTGTATCTGCTCAACCTGGGCATGACCAGTATGAACTCAGAACTTGACGTGCGCGTGCTCGATACCATGGGGCTTTCTACACCTTTGGCGGCGCGCATGCCACGCGATCCCGATGCCCGTGTAGGCCACGATAAATACCTGCCGCTTGAATGGCAGGTGGCGGATACCGCGACCGATCTCAGTGAGTTGCCGGACTGGATCGACGATGAGGTGGCCCGCCAGGCGCGCGCTGCGTTGCGTACACCGGAGATCGCGGAACTGTTGGCGTCGTCGCGCAAGCCGATGAGTTGGGCCCGATTTTGGGAGAATGTGAAATTTTCTTTAACCGGGGGCAGAACTCTTGAGCTTGACGACGACCCAGCAAAATACCTGGACAAAGAAACGCTTGTGAAAATTGAGAATGGAGAGGATCCAGGCTTGACGGGTCAACAAATAGCCTGGTTGGACCGCTAGGCAACGAATTGGTAACGTGCATATAACGCTTTACCTTAAAGCTTCTCAGAATTATCTGTACGTTTCATGCATGAGGAGAACAATGTCCACTCTCACTATGGTTCGGCGCCGGCTAGTGGCGCTCATCACCGCAGTCGCTACCGCTGCGGTACTGATGGTCGTTGGAACCGGCACGGCCGAAGCTGGCCCGCGCGACTGGCTGCGTCCCGACGCAACCGGGCACTGTGAATGGGACGGTGTTGGTTTCTGGGTGCAGCGCTGCGATGTGTGGTCGCCAGCGAACGGCCGTAACATCACCGTGCAGATTCAGCCGGCAGCACGCGGTGGAAACGCAGGTTTCTACCTGCTGGACGGCTTGCGGGCGACCGAGCATACCAATGCGTGGCTGCATGATGTGAATGCGGCACAGACCTACAAGGATTCCAATATCACGTTGGTGATGCCCGTCGGTGGTACCGCATCTTTCTATGCTGACTGGAACGCGCCGGCCACCTACGACTTCAACAACCCAGTCCGGTACAAGTGGGAGACCTTCCTCACTCAAGAGCTGCCAGGCTACTTGCAGCATCACTTTGGTGTAGCACCAAACAATAACTCGATCGCTGGCCTGTCTATGGGTGGTACCGCGGCGATGAACTTGGCTGCGAAGCACCCGAACCAGTTCCGTCAGGTCCTGTCCTACTCGGGCTACCTCACCACCACGCTGCCTGGTGCGCAAACCTTGTTGCGCTTGGCGCTGCTGGATGCAGGTGGATTCAACCTCAATGCGATGTACGGCTCGATGATCTCGCCACGCCGATTTGAAAATGATCCCTTCCACAACATGGATGGCCTGGGCGGCACGGACGTGTACGTCTCTGCAGGTTCCGGTATCCCAGGTATTGCGGACCAAGGAATCTTGCCACAGCACATTGCCTCGGGCGTGGCCTTGGAATGGATTGCCAATCTGTCCACCCGGATGTGGGCAGTGAAAGCGCAAGCTCAGGGGATCAACGTGGCTCAGGACTACCCGCCAAATGGGATTCATAACTGGAACCAGTTTGGTTACCAGCTGGAGCACACGAAGCCACGCGTGCTCGATGTGATGAACGCTTGGTAAGAAGCAGTTCAGAGCTCACCCATTTCGGTGTGTCGCTTCACAAAGCCTCAAGTTGAACTTAAACTTGAGGCTATTGCGATTGTGTAACATTCGCAGTCGCTACACCGACAACTCAGATAGAAAACTAAACACGGCCACAGGCACTGTGGGACCATCCGACAAACGCACGCCCGGGGGAGGGGAACCCCCGGGACGCGTTGATTCGTGGACCGCCGGTGGCCCTCTGTGCACCATCAACACTTTCGAGGACAATTCTTATGCGCTCTTCTGTACACCGTTCCCCGCGTTGGGCTCGTGCTGCTCAGGCAGTGTCGATCCCCACCGTTCTGGCACTTGGCCTGTCAATTGCGCCCGCACATGCGCAAAACTTGCCCGATATGAGCTCCACTATCGGCTCCTCCGGGCTGTCTGACGGCATCCGCCCATCGGATCCGCCACAGCGCACCCCTATCGACACTGAGTACAAGCCAGAGATCGCTGGCCTGCCTGAAGGTGTAGAGGTTGACCGCATCGAGTGGCTGACCAATCGCCGCGTCGCGGTGTGGGTGCAGTCCGCAGCGATGCCTGATGAGCTCATCCAAGTCCAGATCTTGCTGGCCCGCGATTGGCATTCCAACCCTGGCGCGAAGTTCCCAGAAGTATGGGCGCTCGACGGTCTGCGCGCGCGTGACGACGAATCCGGCTGGACCATCGAAACCAATATTGAGCAGTTCTACGCTGATAAAAACGTCAACGTGATCCTGCCTGTGGGCGGTGAGTCCTCTTTCTACGCTGACTGGCGCCAGCCAGACAAAGGCAAGCACTACAAGTGGGAAACCTTCCTCACTAAGGAACTGGTTCCCATCTTGGATAATGAGTTCCGCTCCAACCAGAAGCGCGCCGTCGTCGGACTGTCCATGGGGGGAACCGCCGCGATGAACCTGGCGGAACGCAACCCGTACCTCTTCGACTTCGTTGGTTCTTTCTCGGGCTACCTGGATACCACCTCCAGGGGCATGCCTGAGGCGATCACCGCAGCACAACAGGATGCCGGTGGCTACAACTCCACTAAGATGTGGGGCCCGCTGTACTCGCAGGACTGGATCGACCACGACCCGAAGCTGGGCGTAGAGGCTTTGAAGGACAAGGTTGTCTACGTCTCTGCAGGCAACGGTAAGGATGACTTCGGTCAGCCCGATTCTGTGGCTAAGGGTGCGGCCAACCCAGCGGGTGTGGGCCTTGAGGTGCTATCGCGCATGACTACCGCAACCTTCGTCGACTACGCCAAAAAGGCAGATGTCCAGCCTATTGTGAAGTACCGCCCGTCCGGCGTGCACTCCTGGGAGTACTGGCAGTTCGAGATGGCCGAGGCATGGCCACATATCGCGAATGCGCTGGAAATCCCGACGGAAGACCGTGGTGCGCAGTGTGAGCCGATCGGCGCGATCGCAGAGGCAACCGCGTCCGGCATCATTGGTTCCTGCGTGAACAACGAGTACGACGTGGCTGACGGTGACGGCAAGGCTCAAGACTTCCGCTCCGGCACCGCGTTCTGGTCGCCGAAGACCGGCGCGCAGCCACTGTTCGGCGCCATCCTAGCCAAGTACAACGAGCTGAACGGTCCTGCTGGCTGGCTGGGATTCCCGAAGACCGGTGAGACCGCAACACCAGACGGTAAGGGCCGCTACGTCCACTTCGAAAACGGTTCGATTTACTGGACCCACGAAACCGGCGCATGGGCTATCCCAGGCGATATGTTTGGTGCCTGGGGCCAGAATAACTACGAGCGTGGCCACCTTGGTTACCCAACCGGTGAGGCAGTCAAGATTGGTAAAGGCTACGTCCAACCGTTCCAGGGTGGCTTCCTCACCCGGAACCCTGATGGCTCCCACAACCTAGTCCACGGCGCCATTGCTGCGAAGTATGGCGAGATGAACACTGCTCGGTCTGACCTGGGCTTCCCAACCTCGAACGAGATCGCGATCCGTGGTGGCGCCTTCCAGCAGTTTGAGAAGGGCAATATCTACTGGTCGCCTGAAACGGGTGCTCACGTCATTTACTACGGCGACATCTTCGACCAGTGGGGCAAGTCTGGCTGGGAGCAGGGCCCTCTGGGCTACCCCACAACGGACCTTGAGGAGATCCCAACTGGTGGCCTGACCATTGACTTCCAGAATGGCCGCATCTTCCAGATCAACGGTGTTGTTCGGGAGGAGAGGAAGTAGCTGGTGCGTCGACTCACACTGATCGCAATGACCCTCGCCGCAGCCTTGAGCCTGGCGGCGTGTGGTGGAGCCACGGTCGAAAGCGAGGACGTCACCTCATCGCTCAGCCCGGCACCTGCGACGGTGACCACGTCCGCGACGGAAACCACAACAGAAGACACAACCACCACACCGGTAGCGCCTCGGCCTGACCAGCCGGAAGATATCGGAGCCCGCGAGATCGGCGAAATTCCTAAGCAGGAGCCGCAGTACGCACCTGAAGAACAGGGTTTTCTCGACGAAATCGCAGAATCAAACGTTAACGTTGCCGATGTTGAAGCCCAATTGATTGGTACTGCCCGCACCATCTGCAGGGGAGACACCATCACCCGTGACGCGGTGGCAGGTCAGCTCATCGAGCAAGGCCGCACCGACCTTGACCATCAGGAAGTATCGACGCTTCTCGACGACGCCGCGCACGCCAACCTTTGCTAAAGGAGAACGCGCGCTATGCGTAAACCCGTCACAGTCGCCGCCGTGGTGATCGTCCTCGCCGTCATTGGGCTGGGCGCTTACCAATTCTTTTCCACGAAGGATCAACCGCCGGCAGATCCCGGCCCGATACAAACCCCGCAAGCGGAGCCGGCCCAACCGGACTGGTGCCCGGCGGTAGAATTTATTTCTGCGCCGGGGACGTGGGAATCGTCGGCAAGCGATGATCCCTTCAATCCACAAGCCAATCCTCACAGCTTCATGCTGTCGATAACACAGCCACTGCAGGCGGAGTACGACATCAACCACGTGCGGGTCTGGACGCTGCCGTACACCGCGCAGTTTAAAAACATTCAGTCGCCGAACGAGATGAGCTACGACGATTCCCGCAACGAGGGAACCGCCAAGCTCAACGGCGAACTGGAGTTCATCAACAATACCTGCCCCGGAACGAAATTCATCCTGGCCGGATTCTCTCAAGGCGCTGTCATTGTCGGTGACGTCGCTACCGAGATTGGCCAAGGTAATGGGCCTGTGGCCCCGGACAAAGTCTTGGGTGCCATCATGATCGCCGATGGGCGCCGCGAAAACGGTGTGGGTGTCAACCCCGGAGTAGAGCTAGGCGGCGTGGGGGCAGAGATTGCGCTGGAACCAGTCGAGCGCCTAGTCCAGCCGATCGTGCCTGGCGCGAGCATGCGCGGAGCCCGTGTCGGCGGGTTCGGCGAGCTGCACGACCGCGCCTACCAAATCTGCTCACCGAACGACTCGGTGTGTGACGCACCATTTGATGTGGTCAACGCGCTTGGCCGGGCTGAAGAACTGATCGCGGCGAATGGGTTGCACGCGCAGTATGCCTCAAATTCCGGGGTGATCCCAGGTACCACGGCCAACCAGTGGGTCATCGACTGGACACGTCACGCAGTCGGACAACTGCCTGCCATGTAACATTTGGGGCACGAAACCAAGATAAATAGTAGACGTGGCCTGTCGCCACGGAGCACCTGGACTAGAAATTAAGGAATCCCATGGATCTTTCCAAGCTGATCGCGAAGTTTTATGACGAAGACGGCTCGATCACTCTCGCCCCGCAGCTCACCCTGGCCGGAATGGCCGAAATGATGTACATGGGTGACCTTCAGCTCGGCGGAGGTGAGCGCCACTGCCTGCGCTACTGGGATTACTCCGAGTCCCGCTCAGGCACCCCCGTCGATTTCAACCGCACCGAGATCAACACCCGCATCAAAGCCGTAGCAGCCCGCCTGCAGCAGGTGGGCAAAATGGGAGACCGCGTTGCCATCCTGGCCGGGAACTCGCCTGAATACATTTTCGGCTTCGTCGGCGCGCTCTACGCAGGACAAGTACCGGTTCCGCTCTATGACCCAGAGGAACCCGGCCACGGCGACCACCTGAAGTCCGTCCTCGACGACGCCGGTGTGAAGACCGTGCTGACTAATACCACCTCTGCAACCACAGTGCGCGAATACTTTTCGGAGTTGCCGTCGCGGGAACGCCCGCGTGTTGTAGCCGTCGATACGCTCCCGGATTCCCTAGCGCAGTCCTACCTCAACCCGTCGGCAACCCCGGAGGGCCAGATGGCTGCGATGATGCAAACCGAAATGCCTATCGACACCACCGCATTTTTGCAGTACACCTCGGGCTCAACCCGCAACCCGGCGGGTGTGGAGCTGACCAACCGCTCAATCTTGACAAACGTGCTGCAGATTTACGCAGGCGCGAAACTGCAAATGCCGCTGCGCTTGTCCACCTGGCTGCCACTGCACCATGACATGGGCATCATCTTGACCTTGTTTGTCACCATCATGGGCCTGGAATTTGAGCTGATGGGGCCGCGCGACTTTGTGCAGCAGCCAAAGCGTTGGATCGACCAGCTGAACAAGCGCGATGATGACGAAGACAAATCCATTTACACAGTGGTTCCTAACTTTGCGCTGGAATTGGCTGCCCGTTACGGCAAGCCGGCTGAGGGTGAGAAGCTTGACCTTTCGCGGGTCGACGGCATCATCATTGGGTCTGAGCCCGTGATGGAGTCTGCGGTGGAAGCGTTTGCCGGCGTCTTTGGGGAGTATGGCCTAGACCGCAAGACGTTGCGCCCATCCTACGGTTTGGCGGAGGCGTCCCTGCTGTTGGCCACTCCACAGACGGAGCAGCGCCCGGTGTTTACCCGCTTCGACCGCGACGAGCTGGCCAACGGTAAGGCCGTTGAAAGTGCAGACGGCGTGCCGTTCGCCTCGAATGGTCAGCCCGTATCCAACCTCTACTTCACCATTGTTGACCCAGAGACACGCGCGGAAGTGGCAGACGGTGTTGTCGGCGAGCTGTGGGCGCACGGAGAGAACATGGCCGTGGGCTACCTGGGCCGTGACGAAGAAACCACAGAGACTTTCAAGAACACGCTTGGCGCACGCTTAACGGAAGGTTCGCGTGTGGAAGGTGCACCGGACAACGGCTGGATGGCCACCGGTGACTTAGGCGTGCTGCTCGATGGCCATCTCTACATCACCGGCCGCCTGAAAGACCTTGTGGTGATCGCCGGCCGCAACCACTACCCGCAAGACATTGAGGCCACGGTGGCCGAGGCATCCGAGCATGTACGGCCCGATTCTGTGGCGGCTTTTGCTGTGCCAGGAGATGACGTTGAAAAGCTTGTCCTGTTCGTGGAGCGTGCCGACGACGCCTCTGCCGACGGCGATGCTGCTGCGGAGGAGGCGATCCGCGAAGCTGTGACCAACATTCATGGTATTGCGCCGGAAGAGGTGCGTTTCTTCGCGCCGGGCGAGATCGCTCGCTCATCCTCGGGCAAGATTGCACGCCGGGTGAACCAAAAGAGGTACCTCGAGGCAAATCCACGGTAAACACGGTAAACACGGTAAACACGGCACAGGTGGTGGGTCTCATGTAATGAAGTGAGACAATGAGGCGATAGATTCTTAGTTTCCGTAATTAACAGTCGCGGAAGGAAAGGGAAGCGCCACATGACTGAACAGGAACTTGCCGATTGGATGCTCAACTGGGTATCGCAGGCGACGAGCGTGCCCGTGGCAGAACTCGACGTGAATAAACCACTCGAGTCCTTCGGTCTCGCCTCGCGTGACGCGGTAGTCCTGTCTGGAGAATTGGAAAACCTGCTCGGGCGCCAACTCGATCCCACGATCGCCTACGAGCACCCCACCATCGCAGCGTTGGCCGACTACCTGATCAATGGGCGTGACCACGATCAACCGCGCGCTATCGTGCGCGAGTACGCACGCACCACCGCCGAGTCCCCGCAGGCCCGCGACATTGCCATCATCGGCCGCGCTGGGCGCTTTCCGCAGGCAGACACCGTTGATGAGTTCTGGTCCATGCTGGTGGAAGGCCGCACGGCAACCGGGCCTTTGCCTACCGGTCGCTGGGCTGAATACAGTGCTGACCCGGTGATGGGCAAGAAAATTGCAGAACAAAACACCACCGGTGGGTACTTCGATGACATCGCCAGCTTCGATAACGAATTCTTTGGGCTCAGCCCCGTCGAAGCCGAAAACATGGACCCACAGCAGCGCATCGCACTCGAATTGACGTGGCAGGCGTTAGAAGACGCGCATCTTCCCGCCAACCAGTTGCGCGGCGAATCCGTCGGCGTGTTTTTGGGTTCGTCGAACTTTGACTACGGCATGCTGGTGACCTCCGACCCCGCTGAGGCGCACCCCTACGCGCTGACCGGCACTTCCAGCGCTATCATCCCGAACCGCGTGTCTTATGCCTTCGACTTCCGCGGCCCCTCCGTCAGCGTGGACACCGCATGCTCCTCGTCGCTGGTGGCGGTGCATCACGCCGTCCGTGCGCTGCGTGATGGTGAAGCCGACGTTGCCGTAGCTGGCGGCGTCAACATCATGTCCAACCCGTTCGTCTCCACGGCATTCGGCGAGCTCGGCGTGATCAGCCCCACCGGCGCTATCCACGCGTTTTCCGACGACGCCGACGGATTTGTCCGCGCGGACGCAGCAGGCGTTCTCATCCTGAAACGCGTTGAGGACGCGCTTGCCGACGGCGACACCATCCTCGGCGTGATCAAGGGTACAGCCACCAACTCTGACGGCCACTCGAACGGGCTGACCGCACCCAACCCGGAAGCACAAGTAGATGTGCTGCGACGGGCTTACGCCGATGCAGACGTGGACCCGACAACGGTGGATTATGTCGAAGCGCACGGCACCGGCACCATCCTGGGCGACCCCATTGAGACCACCGCGTTAGGCGAAGTATTGGGTACCGGCCGAGAGATGAAACACCCCACGCTGCTGGGCTCCGCGAAGTCTAATATCGGCCACTCCGAGTCCGCAGCGGGTGCTGTGGCACTGATCAAAGTGATCGAGGCGCTGAACCACGACATTATTCCGCCAAGCGCGAACTTCACCGCCCCCAACCGCTATATCGACTTCGACGCGCAGCGCCTCGAGGTAGTAGAAGACGCCCGCGAATGGCCCAAGTACTCTGGCCGCCGCATCGCTGGTGTGTCCGGCTTCGGCTTCGGAGGTACCAACGCCCACATCGTGGTCACAGACTTTGATCCTTCCGATTACAGCGACGTCGCGGGCGGTGAGCGAGTCCTTCCATTCAGCGACGGAGCCTGCGACGTCGCTCCTCTCCCAGTATCTGGGCTGCTGCCGTCTCGTCGTAAAGCGGCCGCGGCAGCACTGGCAGACTTCCTTGAAGGCCGCGCGGACGAGGACTTAGTCCCCGTCGCCCGTTCCCTGGCAGGGCGCAACCATGGCCGCTCACGCGCAGTGGTGCAGGCGAAATCCGTCAGCGAGGCTGTTAAGCGCTTGCGTCAGGTCGCCGACGGTAAAGTGTCCGTTGGAATCGCCGTCGCCGACAGCCCCTCGACTGCGGGGCCCGTGTTTGTGTACTCGGGTTTCGGCTCGCAGCACCGCAAGATGGTGAAAAAGCTCGTTGAGGTCTCACCGTTTTTCCGGCAGCGCATGGAGGAACTGGACAAGCACGTCGATTGTGAAGCCGGCTGGTCCATGCTGGACATCGTGCGTGACGACGAGCAAACCTACGACACCAACACCGCACAAGTAACCATCACCGCCATCCAAATCGCCGTCACCGACTTGCTAGCAGAACTAGGCATTAAACCTGCTGCCGTAGCAGGCATGAGCATGGGCGAGATCGCCGCAGCCTACACAGCCGGCGGTATCAGCGACGCCGATGCCATGCGGATTGCGTGCCACCGCGCCCGCCTCATGGGAGAAGGCGAAGAAATGACGGCCGACACCCCACAAGAAGGTGCGATGGCCGTTGTGGAACTCACACGTGAGGCGCTGGCAGAATTCGTCGAAAAGCATGAAGACGCCGTCGGCATCGAACCAGCCGTCTATGCAGGCCCCGGCATGACCACCGTTGGCGGGCCCGTGGCCGCCGTGGACTACCTCGTGGCAGCACTCGAGCAAGAAGGTAAGTTCGCGCGCAAGATGCGGGTGCGTGGTGCCGGACACACCTCGGCACTGGACCCGATCATGGGAGAACTCGGCTTCGAGATCGCAGGGGTCAAAGCAACACCGCTGCAGATACCGCTGTTTAGCTCCGTGGAACGCGGCCATGTGTTTCAGCCGGGCGAGGTGGTGCATGATGATCAGTACTTCCTTACCATGACCCGCCAGCCGGTCTACTTCCAAGACGCCATCGAGAAAGCATTCGAGGCTGGCCACACCACCCTGGTGGAGGTCTGCCCAAACCCCGTGGCCATCATGGGCATGATGAATACAGCCTTCGCCGCAGGCAAGCCCGACGCGCAGCTGCTGTACACCATGAAACGCAAGGAAGACGAGGTGGAATCACTTATCGATCTTGCCGCCAAGCTTTATGTGCACGGCCAGGACGTGGACTGGAACAAAATCTACGGCGCAGGCGATGTGATCCCCGCCCCGTTTACCCAGTTCAAGAAGGTTAAGCACTGGACCAAGGCGCGCCCCAGCTCTGGTGGCCCCAGCGCGGGACTGCCCGGTGTACGCGTAGCCCTGCCCGACGGCAAAACCGCCTTCGGGGCACAAGCAGACCAAGTATTTAGCCCACACCAACTCATCGAAGCAGCCGCCGAAGTTGTCGCGCCGGGCTCGCACGTCGTTGCCACCGAAGAGCGTGGCACGCTGCCCGCCACCGGTGATGTGACCACGTTGGTGGAATCCACCCTGGGTGGCGTGAGCATCAAAGTATTCGCCGCGGACTCGGTTGTTGCAGAGGGCTTTGCGACGACACTTGCGTTGGACTCTCCGCAGACCGTGCCAGGCGTTGCCGAAATCACCCCCACCAGTGAATTTGCCGCCGTGGGCGGCGACGAAAACATCGAACAAATCCGCTGGGACCCCAACTCCGGTGAAACAGTAGAAGAACGTCTGCGTGCCATCGTCAGTGAATCCATGGGCTACGACGTTGACGATCTCCCCCTCGAATTGCCCCTGATCGACTTAGGCCTCGACTCACTGATGGGCATGCGGATCAAAAACCGCGTAGAAAATGACTTCCAAATCCCACCACTCAACGTCCAAGCACTCCGCGACGCCTCCGTGGCCGACGTGATCCACATGGTGTCCTCACAAGTGGAGACCTCACAAGTGGAGACCTCACAAGTTCGGTCTCCGGGGGAAAGTGAGACCTCACAAGTGGAGACCTCACAAGTTCGGTCTCCGGGGGAAGGCGTGAGCGCTGGCGTGGGAGTGGCGCCACGTGACGCGTCGGAACGCATGGTCTTCGGCGCCTGGGCCAAATACACCGGTGCAGCCGCAGCCGGCGTAACCAGCGAACTGCCAGAGATCGACGACGAACAAGCCGCCAACATCGCAGCCCACCTCACCGAACGCTCCGGCACCGAAATCACCGCCGATGACGTGCGGGGCGCTGAGACTTTGGAACCGCTGGCGAACATGGTGCGTGAAGGCCTCGAGACCGAGGTTGAGGGCAATATCCGCGTCTTCCGCGACCCCGACGTTGCTGACACCGCCGTATTCATGTTCCACCCAGCAGGCGCAACAACCGTGGTGTATGAGCCGCTGTCGCGCCGCCTCACCGAAAGCGCAGCGCTATTCGGTGTGGAACGCCTCGAAGGGGCGCTGGACGAGCGTGCGGCGGCCTACGTTGATGACATTGTGAAATACGCTGGTGGCCGCAAGATTGTCCTCGGTGGTTGGTCCTTTGGTGGTGCGCTCGCTTTCGAGGTGGCCAGTCAGCTACGGCAACGTGAAGACTGCCCCAAAATCGAATTCATCGCGCTGTTGGATACCACGCAGCCACGCGAACCCATCCCAGACACCATGGAAGAAACCAAGGCCCGCTGGCAGCGCTACGCGGACTTCGCGAAGGACACCTACGGCCTCGAATTCGAAGTGCCGTTTGACCTGCTTGAAACCGCCGGCGAGGAAGCCCTGATGGGGATGCTGGAGCACCTCCTGGCCACCACCGACGCCTCCGAACACGGCCTCGCCGCCGGCGTGTTGGAGCACCAACGCGCAAGCTTTGTGGATAACCAGATCCTGGGCAAGATCGATTTCCAGCGTTGGGCTGACGTCGATGTGCCTGTGCTGCTATTCCGCTCGGAGCGCATGCACGACGGTGCGATCACTTTGGAGCCGCGCTACGCCGATATAGCCGAGGACGGCAACTGGGGAAAGATCGTGGATGATCTCACCATCGTCCAGTGCCCCGGCGACCACCTGGCGATGCCGGATGAGCCGGTAATTGGGATCGTCGGCAAGCACATAAATGAGTGGATTGAAAGGTTGAAGTAGTGACCATAAACGACACCACCACGGCAAAAACCACCGAGCAGAAACTCGCCGACCTGCGCGCCCGGTTGGACAAGGCACAGGACCCCGGCTCCGAACGCGCCCGGAAAAAGCGTGACGAGGAAGGCCGCTCCACCCCGCGCCAGCGTATTAACGCCCTGCTCGACGAAGGCTCATTTGTGGAAATCGGCGCGCTCGGACGCACCCCGGGGGACAAAGATGCAGTCTATTCCGACGGTGTAGTCACAGGTTATGGGCGTATCGACGGCCGCCCCGTGGCCATCTACGCCCATGACAAGACCGTGTACGGCGGTTCGGTGGGCGTGACATTTGGCCGCAAGGTGGTTGAGGTAATGGAGTTTGCCATCAAGATCAGCTGCCCCATCATCGGCATCCAAGACTCCGGTGGTGCCCGTATTCAAGACGCGGTGACTTCGCTGGCGATGTACTCCGAGATCGCGCGGCGTCAGCTGCCGCAGTCCGGGCGTGCCCCACAGATTTCCATCATGCTCGGCAAATCAGCAGGCGGTGCTGTGTACGCGCCCGTGACCACCGACTTTGTGGTGGCCGTGGAAGATCAGGCGGAAATGTATGTGACCGGCCCCGCCGTGATCAAGGAGGTCACCGGCGAGGAAATCACGTCTGCCGAACTGGGTGGCGCGCGGCAGCAGGAGCTCAACGGCAACATCCAGGCCGTATTGCCCACCGAGGAGGATACCTTCGATTACGTCCGCGACCTGCTCAGCTATCTTCCTACCTCTACCTTCGACGAGACACCCGTGGTGTGGGCGCCAGACGACGAGGACCTGGATGATTCAGAGCTGGATACCTTCATGCCCGATGACACCAACGCGGGCTACGACATGCAGGAGCTCCTACCGAAGCTGACCGACGATGGTGACCTGCTAGAGATCCAAGAGAACTACGCACCCAACTTGATCTGCGCGTTTGGCCGCATTGATGGCCACACTGTGGGATTTCTTGCGAACAACCCGATGCACTTCGCCGGCTGCATTGACGCCGACGCCGCCGATAAAGGCGCCCGCTTCATTCGCACCTGCGATGCGTACAACATTCCGCTGGTATTTGTCGTCGATACGCCCGGCTACCTGCCTGGTGTGGAACAAGAAAAGGTGGGCCTGATCCACCGCGGCGCGAAGCTTGCGTTCGCCCTGGTGGAGGCGACCGTGCCGAAAGTCACGCTGATCGTGCGCAAGGCTTACGGTGGAGCGTACGCGGTGATGGGCTCGAAGAACCTCTCGGGCGATATCAACCTGGCGTGGCCTACCGCGCAAATCGCCGTGATGGGTTCGGCCGCTGCCGTGGTGATGATCCAAGGCAAGCAGCTCGCGGCCATCGAGGATGAGGCCCAGCGCGCCTACATGAAGAAAGTGTTCATGGATTTCTACGACGAGAACATGACCTCGCCGTATGTTGCCGCCGAGCGTGGCTACATTGACCACATGATTCAGCCTTCGGAAACGCGTGTTGCTTTACGACGAGCACTACGCCAGCTACACACCAAAGATGAAATTGATCTACCGAAGAAGCACACGATTTCCCCGCTTTAACGCATGGGTGTACTCTTTCTAAGGATCGTCTTAAGTGAAAGGATAGAATGTTGAGCAGCGTTGTTGATCTTGCATTTGAACTTGTTAATTACCTGGCCTGGGTGCTCACCGCCATGGGTGGGGGAGAGTTCCTGCACAACCTGGGCTCGTCCATCTAGGGGCAAGTGCGAGCCGGGGTGTTAGTCATGGATTAGTGGCACGAAGATAAAACCGCCATGCTGACTGGTTGAGATCTCCCCGTCGCTGTGTTTGACCACGCGCATCATCGTGTTACCCACCGGCAGGACCATCACCCCGCCGGGGGCGAGTTGGTCAACCAATTCCTGTGGGATCCGTTTCGCCTCAGCAGAAACAAGGATCTTATCGAAGGGGGCTTCTTCGGGAACCCCGAGCACGTTGCCAGCTTGCCGAATCCGCGCATTCGGCGCCTGCACATTGGCTTGGCCAAAAGCTACTAATTCTTCAACGATCTCTACACCTTCCACCTGGCCATCTGGCCCCACCAGGTGTGCCAACAACGCGGTAGTCCAGCCAGAACCTGAACCGACATCAAGAATTTTTTCGCCTGGCTGCGGGTCCAGCAACTCGAGCATGATGCGTACCGTGGTTGGTTGAGAATTGGTTTGTTGGTAGCCAATAGACAAGGGTTGATCGCGGTGGGCGTGTTGGCGTGCGTTGGGCGGGAGAAAACCACTGCGCTCAACGGCCTTCATCGCCTCCGAAATACGTTCCATACCTCCAGGTTATCTGTACAACCAGGGGCATGGGTGCAATCCCAGTTTTATCCGCGCTTGCGGCCGACTGCCCCAGCAATACCGCGCCAGCCGAGCATGAGCAGCGCCGACATGATGGTAGCCACGATCACGAACGACCAGTGGGGGATCGCCTGGTTGCGCACACCCCAAATCGCTAGCCCCACCACCACGGTAATCAGCCACACCCACACCCCTCGGGTGCCGCGGCCTTCGCGCACGATGATCCATCCCATCACAACGCCGACAACAAACGGCCAGAGGGTGGACAGAAAGCCCATGAAAGTAAAGGGCATCTCTTCGGATTGGTGTGCAATGCGGGCCAACAAGGCAAACACAGCAATGGCGACAAGATCGAGGGCAATAGCAGTGGTTTTCTTCACAGCGATAACCCTAGCACTCGGTGGAGCACTCAACTAAGCACGCGCATCTCATGCTCGGGAGACTGCTCAGGAGACTGCTCGTGAGACGCTTCCTCCAGATCAACCCCCACGCCCCTTGATTGTCTAGGTGACTGACCGTGGTGTTTGCGTAAAACGTGGGGCGTCAGGTTTAGGCCTTAATTGCAGTAGCCACAACTACCATAGATATCCCACAAGAAAGGTAGCGCCTGGCTGCGGCCGATCGACGAGTCGCCGACCTTTTAGGAGTTATATGTGAGAAATCCACCCTGCGTATTATCCTAGAATGGTTCGGGCACAGGGTTTCTCTAATGGGTTAATTGCCCGAAAGTCGTCGAAAAGCGATATTTAGGACTAAGATATTTGATGTGAAACTACTATCCTTTACCGTCGGAAACTTTTTGAGTATTCGTGACCACCAGACTGTCAGCTTTGCTCCCGTTCTTGATCGAGCCAAAGCGCCGGAGGGGCGCTGGGAATCAGTGACTGATCATGTATCCATCTTGATGGGCGCCAATGCCTCGGGTAAGACGAATATGTTGGAGGCAATGAATTTTGGACTTAGGGCAATCCGGGAGTCGGCTACCTCGTGGCGGGAGCATGATAACGCGGTGCGTTTACCTCATCATCCGTTCAGGTTGAATAAGGATTCGCGGCGCGAGCCTAGTTTTTTCGAGTGGGACTTCGTTGTTGAGGGTATCCGCTACGTCTATGGTTTTGAGATGCGTTACGACGGGGTGCAGTCCGAGTGGTTGAGCCGTGTACCTGCAGTGAAATGGTCGACAGTGTTTGATCGAGAAATAAAAGAACAATCGTCTGCAGTTTCGTGGAACAGCACGGTGATACCGCGTACTCTTCAGCGGTCTTTCTCTGGAGTGTCTAACCGTGAGTTGATAATGTCAGTTGCACTGCGGGATCGGGTCGATGTTTTAGGGCCTGTAGTAGAGCAGCTGGTGCACTCAATTGGTTTCTTGCCTAGTGGTTCACGGTCTGAAGACCATCGGATCAACTACCTCGTCGAACAGATCCGTCACGGAAATTTCAAGCTTGACGACGTTTCACAACTCATGCTGGCTGCTGATACAGGCATTAAACGGGTTGAACTAGACGAAACCCGGATCCCCAGTGACATTCTGGATGACATCAAAAGGATCCTTGGTGTGCTCAACCAGGCAGAGGACGCTGAGAGCGCTCAGGACAGTGAGCAGGAATCCCGCGATGTTGCGGCGCGCTATTCAGATGAACAAATTGAAGAGATTGCCTACAATTTCATCTTTGTCCACCAAGGGTCTGACGGTGAGCAACGACTGAACCTTGCGGCTCAATCTGCAGGCACTAAGAGCTGGCTTTCTATCGCCCCGGTGATTCTTCATGCCTTGCGCCGTGGTGGAATCGTTATTGCTGACGAGCTTGATTCCAGCCTTCATAACAACATTTTGTTTATGGTGGTGAAGCTATTTGCGGATCCAGATATCAATATCAATGGGGCCCAATTGTGGCTTACCAGCCATAACACTAACTTGCTTGAGCAAAGGCGTCGTCTTGCCCTGCAGCCTCGCAACTATTGGTTTGCTGAAAAAGATAGTGAAGGTCAATCTGTCTACTACTGCTTGGACGATTTTGATAAGCACGAAGAAGCCAATTATGAGAAGCGTTATATCAGTGGACGTTACGGGGCTATTCCAGATGTATCGCCGTCGATTGTTACCGGTCTCATTCAGGAAAAGGCGATTGGCTGATGGCGCGTACACCAAAGCCCAGCGGAACTAGAAAGTCCGGACCGCGGGGGCGCACGAGGAATCCTAGGCGGACTGAAAGGCGCCGCCGGTTCCTCATTGTGACTGAAGGCGAAATTACAGAACCTCAATACTTTGAGCGGCTCCAACAAAATCTTCCAACAGATCGCGACTATAACTTGGTAATACGTCCGAAGCCTAAAGGCAAAGGAATCGGGACGTGGGAGTCCTCGCCTGAAGCCGTAGTAAAGAAGTGCTTGGATTACAAAACAAAGGATGAGAAAGAACATGCCGAGGACAAGTCTGGCGACCGCATGCCATACGAGGAGTGCTTCGCAGTAGTCGACGTGGACCAATGGGATACTGTGGCCAGCGGAAAAACCACAAGCGTGCTTAAGCGCGCAATTGAGCTTGCCGAAGAAAACGGAATCAACCTGGTAATTAGTAATATCAAGTTTGAAGCATGGTTGTTATGGCATGCATGTGACCACTCTGAGACTGATTCCAAAAAGCTAGATCAACGCTGCGAGGAGAATAAATTGCTTGATGGTAAAAAGCTCACAACTTCGTTCCCGATCGATAAATATCCCGAGGCGACAAAACGCGCGCGTGAATGCCACAAGACAGATTTATCAAAGAAAGGGCCGTGCCCGTCAAGCGCTGTTCCAGCTCTCTTGAAAGTGGTCGGCGTAATACCTGAAATCTAGTGTCGGACCTGATTCAAACGGCGCTTTTGTGGTTGGTGAGGGGTTAGATGAGTTATAGAATTGTGCTGGTAACGCCCCCACTACCGCCACACCACAACACAACCACGCTACCGCACCAAGGGCAGGCAGAATCCTCCAAGTGAACTGCGTGCTGGTGGGGTCGGGAAACATTCGGTCGACAAATCCGGTGTTCGTCTAGGGGCAACGCCGGATTTGTCGACCGAAAAGTGCGCAGCGACGGAGGATTCCGCGCTACGTCGTTTTGGAGCTGAAAAGGAGTCGCTTTTAACAGGAAATCTCCGCATCAAACCCCCATCTAATCCTTTGCGCCAGCGTCCTTTGTATCAGCTGCGGGGCTCACGCGACCTAACATATAACCCTTGCCCGCATACCGCACCAGGTACACGATCCAGCCGATCAGGGTGATCAGCGCAAACGAGATGATGCGGTAGATCAACGTGGCGGCGGTGGCGTCGACAAGCGTCATGCCACTGGCTACCAGCGCGCCTGCCGTGAGCGCCTCAACGGTGCCCACACCGCCCGGAGTGATTTGGGCGGTGCCGGCCAGCTTGGCCATCACATAAGCTAAGGCCACGCCCATGATCGTGGTTTGGTTCTGGTCAGCGGTAAACCCGGGGGCAATATCCACCACAGCCCACACAGCAAAGTACAGGGTCATCGCATCCAACAGCCGATTGAGCAGCGAATAGGCTGAGGCACCGGCAAAAGCCCGTCCGCTCATCTCCACGGTGGCAAGTTGGTCCACAACTTTGACAGCGCTGCCACGAAGTTTCGTCGGCAAGCGCGACACCCAACGGCGCAACGTATCCGGGTTGCGGGTGGCCCAGTACACGGCGAAAATCACCAAAACCGTGAGCGCCAGGGTAGCCAGCAAGGTGAGCAGGTTCAGCTCGGCGCCCAAAAAGAGCACGGCGCCAATGCCGATGAGCACCAACCACATCGTAGAAATCACCGAGCTGACCACGAAAAACCAGCCGCACAAAGCCACCGACGCGCCCCAGGAGCGCTGCACACGGTACGTCAGCCACGCCGAGAAAGCGGGACCGCCGGGAAGCGAGGTGGACCACGCGTTGGACGCCAACGTGATTGCGGTGGTGTCCTTCAACGACACATCAAAGTCATTGCCGGAGTTCATCAGTAGCCGCATCACTTCCGCCATAGCTACGATCGCGCCAACAGCGGTCAACACGGCAAATACGAGCGGCAGCGGGCTAGCCTCCAGCAGGGTGTAAAAAGCTTCGCCGAGGAAGGGGAGCTCATCGCGAAACGCCACCAGCGCCACAATGAGCACCACCAGCGGCGCGAGCCACTTGATCCATGACTTTAGTGTTGGTTTCACTGGTTCCGCTCGATGCGCTTTATCAGCTCAGAAAATGGAATCAGATCAGCATCATCATCGGCGCTGACTCCGCTGCGCGCGTGGGTTGCCGCCAGCTTTGCGTGCTCCATTTTGGGCTCCGCGCTTAACGACGATCGCTCGCGCTGGGTCTGCTCGCGCTGGGTCTGCTCGCGCTGGTGGAAATCCGTGTCAGCGGTGGGGGAGTCACCGTCGCCGATCTTCTGGTAGATGTTTTTCACCCAGGCCGGTGCCCACCAGTTGTCATCGTGCAGTTCGTGCATTACCGCTGGAACCAGCAGCAAACGGATTAGGGTTGCGTCGAGGGCGAGTGAGAAAATCATGCCGAAGGAAATGTACTTCATCATCACGATCTCACTGAGTGCGAAAGCTGCGGCTACCACAATCATGATCAGCGCAGCAGCCGTTATGATGCCGCCGGTGTGTGCGGTGCCGTACTTGATGGCGTTGTCGGTGGTAGCTCCCTTATCGCGGGCCTCCACCATGCGTGAAACTAAGAACACCTCGTAGTCGGTGGACAGGCCGTAAAGGATAGCGATGATCAACACCAACACTGGGCTCATCAGCGGGCCTGGGGTGAAGTTGAAGAACTCTGAGCCGAAGCCGTTGACAAACATAAGCGTAAGGAAGCCGATGGTGGCGCCTAGGCCCAACACGTTCATAATCACGGCCTTGATCGGCAGGATCACCGAGCCGAACAGCAATGTCATCAGGATGAAGGTGGCCGCCACCATGTACAGGGCCATCCAGGGCAGCTTCTCAGTCAGCGCTTCAATGGATTCCACCTCCATGGCTGGGGTACCGGAGACGTACAGGTTCACCCCTTCTGGTGCGTCAATGGCGCGCAGCTGGTCAATGACATACTTGCCGTTGTCGCGGTCCGCCAGGCCCGCAGACAGAATTGTGGTGCCATCGACGGTTTGGGTGGACGGCGACATCGGTGCGGCCAACCCATCCACCTCGCGGGTTTGCATGACAACGTCGACAAGCTGCTCATTCGTCGCCCCTGTGACCACGAGTTTGACTGGGTCAGTGCGGAACTGCGGGAACTGCTCATTGAACTCGTCTTGGGTTTGGCGCACCTGGTTGGTTGGGGGCAGGTACGCCTCGTTGATGCCACCGAGCTTGATACCAGCGATCGGAAGGGTGAGCAGGATCAGGCCACCAGCGACGATGACGATGACCTGCCTGGAATTGCGCATCGCCCACGCCGGGACCTTGAACCAGATGGTGTCTTCGATCTTGCGAGCTGTCCGAGAGGTGCGGCGCACCGACCATTTATCAATATTGTGGCCCAGCATGCCAAACAGTGCTGGCAGCACAGTCACCGAGATCACAGCGGCTAATACCACGGCGGCGATCGCCCCATAAGACACCGACTTCAAAAACGCCTGCGGAAACATGAACAGGCCGGACAGAGCCACACCCACCATCAACGCGGAGAAGAACACCGTTTTGCCGGCGGTGGCGGTGGTGACGGCCACGGCGTCGGCAAGCTCGCTCTGACTCAGCCGGCGGGACCGCGAGTCAGCTCCACAGCGCTGATCAAGCTCTTCTCGGAAACGGGAGACCATGAACAGGCCGTAATCGATGGCAAGACCTAGCCCCAGCAAGGTGATCACAGACTGAGAGAAGATATTGACCTGGAAAAACGAGGCGATCACAGAAAGGATAGCCAGGCCACCGATGATCGACAAGATGCCCACGATCAGCGGCATCGCAGCTGCCACCACACCCCCAAACACGAACAGCAAAATGATCGCTACAGCGACCACGCCGAGGAGCTCGGCGCGCGCAATGTCATCGGCCATGCCGTCGTCAAGCGCATCAGCAACTGCGGTGGCACCGGCCACCTCGAGCGTGGCATTTCCCGGCAACTCGATCGACTTAGCGGCCTCCTCGAGGACGCGGTAATCCTTCAGCGTTTGCTCGCCGTCGCCCTCCAACCCGATGGCTGCAAAGGCGTAGCGGCCGTCATCAGTGATCTGCTGCTGGTTGGGGGAGGCGAAATAGCTTTGCACATGCGAGATCTGCTTGTCGTAGGTGCGCTCCAACTCCCCAATCGCGTTATTGGCTGCGTGGAAAATCTCAGGATCGGTCACCCGGGCGCCTTCACCGGCATCGACCACGAGGATCACATCACCAGAATTGTCGCGGCCAAACGTTTCCTGCTCGATGACGGCCGCTGTCGTGGAATCGGCACCAGGATCCTCCCAGCCCTCCTGGCTCATGCGCTGGTCAAGCTTCGTTCCAAACAGGAAGTGCATGGCCAGGATGATGACGACAACGACCAGCGGAATGATCCGGCGAAACCGGAAAGCGAACTGGCCCCATCTATAAAACAATGTGCCTCCGTTACTGGCGAGTGTTGTTGAGCAACGCTGTCAGCGGACGGAATGGCTGCAGCCATGCGCCGTCATCTGGCAACTGATCCAGGTTGATGCGCGGCAGCGGCTCGCGGAAAACACCCGGGATGTCCTCTAAGTCTACGAAGTCTACGGAATCGGAGGCGACAGCCCAAGAGGCGTGTTCATGAAATCCCAGGACAGTCACAGGAAGGCCTTCGTCGACAAGCTCATCAATGAGCTCCATGAAGTTCTGGCCGTCAGCGCTGGCCACCACCAAGCCCTGCAGCACACCCTCGTCGCGGCGACGCTGGATATGGGCGATCATGTCCGCGTCGACGTCAGATTCCTCATCTGTCTTCGGCTTCGCAAACACAGCGAAACCCACGTTGCGCAGCGCCTCCACCCACGGCCGGACCACATCTGCGCCACCGGGGGTGACATTAGTAAACACGGTGGCCTCGGGCTCAATGTGGCCCTCGGTGGATTCGTTGAGGGTGATCGCGCGGTCGATCAGCCAACGGCCCACGGCATCGAAGCGCGGGCGGTACGCGGCGGTAGGCCGGCCACCGAGGATCGCGCCTAAGCCCATATCGAGGTTCGGTGCGTCCCAGACCAACAACAAAGAGTCAGGACCAGGGGCAGCGCCGGGAGTGTACGGATGGGTAATTTCGTGCAAATCAGTCATCTTAGCTCTCTCGTTTCTGCCACAGGAATTCCCTGATCACATGATCTTTGTTCAGGCCTTTGCCCTCGAACTTCGTGATCACCTGACGGTCGGTGAGAATAGGACAATCGTCCCACGGCCAGCCCTTGTACTCAAGCAGTGGCTCCACTTCCACCAGCTCATCGATCCACTGTGCATAATCCGCATGATCAGTTGCCACGTGCAGCACACCACCTGGCTTCAGGCGCTTCGCGATGAGGTTCAGCGGGCCCGACTGAATGATCCGGCGCTTATTATGGCGTGCCTTCGGCCACGGATCAGGAAAGAAGATACGCACACCTGTAAGCGATTCTTCTGGGAACATGCGGGCGAGCACCTCAATGCCGTCGCCGCGAATCATGCGGATATTATGAATATTTTCGCGCACCACTGAACCTAACAGTTTTGCAAGGCCAGGCTTGTAGAGCTCCACTGCGATGATATTGGTGTCAGCCTCCAGGGGAGCCATCGCTGCTGTTGAGGTTCCTGTGCCCGAACCGATTTCCACGATGGTGGGGTGATCCGGTCGGTTGAACCACTCGTCGATATTGATCTGCTCGTCGGCAAGCATCATGCCCAGACGGGGCCAATATTCGTTGAACAGTGCTTCCTGATTGTCAGTGAGCGTGCCGCGGCGGAAACTCACTGAACCCAGACGAGGGTAGTCGAGGCCGTCATTAAATTCGGTTTGCAGGGGACGGCCTGTAGGTAGCTCACCCGTGCCGTCGCGAGGAGTGTGTTGGCTCTTGGAATTGGAAAAATCAGAACTATGCGTCACACTGCTATTTTCCATGTGACGTGGGCAAATGCCAAACTTCAGCCCGCTAGGGAACAGGGCAGCACAGCCGCGACGAGAAGGGCCACGCGTAACGACGAGCGCATCACCCCCTATTTGGGTGCCTTAAAGGGGCGAATAACCGGAATGGCGCTTCCCAAAATCCCAAAATCGGGGGTAGCTAATTTGGGCTGGGTGTGGCATTGTGTTGGGTGAATGATCTGGTTCCTGACGGTATACGTGGCGCTTGCCGAGTTTACGCACCCCTGTTAAGGGGTGAACACTGGGGTTGGGAAAGTGCTCTAGGTCACTAAAAAAGGTGGATGACGGGCCATTCCTCCACTAGTCGCGCACCTCCAGCTATAGGTGTTACGTCAATCAAACGGCCTGTTCGGGCGGTGTTCGATAATCTGGAAGAGTAACCTCCCCGCTTCTAGGAAACATGTGTCAGGAGATTAGATGACCAACACAATCAAAGGCCTTGTCGGTGAATTGCCTACCGATAATCAGCAGCTGATCGACTGGATCAATGATGCTGTAGAGATGTTCCAGCCTGACGACGTCGTGTTCGTAGACGGTTCCGAAGAGGAGTGGGACCGCATGGCTAACGAACTCGTCGAAAAGGGCACTCTTACCCGGCTGAACGAAGAGAAACGCCCCAACAGCTTCTTGGCGCGCTCCAACCCCTCCGACGTTGCCCGCGTTGAGTCCCGTACCTTCATCTGCACCGAGAATGAGGAAGACGCTGGCCCAACCAACAACTGGGCACCTCCTAAGGCAATGAAGGAGGAAATGACCGAGGCGTTTACCGGCGCCATGAAGGGCCGCACCATGTATGTCGTCCCATTCTGCATGGGCCCCATCAATGATCCGGATCCGAAGCTCGGTGTGCAGCTGACAGACTCTGCCTACGTTGTGATGAACATGCGCATCATGACCCGCATGGGCCAAGAAGCGCTGGACAAGATCGGCACCAACGGCGACTTCGTGCCATGCTTCCACTCCGTCGGCGCACCTCTGGAGCCAGGCGAGGAAGACGTCCCATGGCCATGCAATGACACCAAATACATCACGCATTTCCCAGAGACTAAGGAAATCTGGTCCTACGGCTCCGGCTACGGCGGCAACGCGATCCTGGCGAAGAAGTGCTACGCACTGCGCATCGCCTCCAAGATGGCCCAAGAAGAAGGCTGGATGGCTGAGCACATGCTCATCCTGAAGCTGACCAACCCAGAGGGCAAGGTCTACCACATCACCGGCGCGTTCCCATCTGCCTGCGGCAAGACCAACCTGGCAATGATCACTCCTACCATCCCTGGCTGGAAGGCTGAGGTTGTGGGCGATGACATTGCGTGGCTGCACCTGCGCGAGGACGGCTTGTACGCTGTCAACCCAGAAAATGGTTTCTTCGGGGTTGCGCCTGGTACCTCTTATGATTCCAACCCGATCGCCATGAAGTCCATGGAGCCAGGCAATATCCTCTACACCAACGTTGGCCTGACTGATGATGGTGATGTGTGGTGGGAAGATATCGGCACCGAAGCGCCTGACCACCTCATCGACTGGAAGGGCAACGACTGGACCCCAGAGTCCAACGAAAAGGCAGCACACCCCAACTCCCGCTACACCGTACCTATCGCTCAGTGCCCAACCGCAGCACCTGAGTACGATGACTGGAAGGGTGTAAAGATCGACGCGATCCTGTTTGGTGGACGCCGCCCAGATACCGTGCCACTGGTCACCGAAACTCGTGACTGGCAGCACGCCACCATGGTGGGCACCACGTTGTCCTCCGGCCAGACCGCAGCGTCTGCAGAAGCAAAGGTTGGCTCGCTGCGCCACGACCCATTCGCCATGCTGCCCTTCATCGGCTACAACGTCGGTGACTACATCCAGCACTGGATCGACATGGGGAAGAAGGGCGGCGACCGGATGCCGAAGGTCTTCCTTGTCAACTGGTTCCGCCGCGGCGAAGACGGTCGCTTCCTGTGGCCGGGCTTCGGCGAGAACTCCCGCGTTCTCAAGTGGGTCACCGAGCGTGTCGACGGCACCGTCGGGGCTGAAGAGACCCTGGTAGGCAACACTGCCCGCGCAGAAGACCTCGACCTTGAAGGGCTTGATACCCCAATCGAGGATGTACGTGAAGCGCTCGCAGTCAACCCAGACGAGTGGGCAGCCAACGTGGAAGATAACGAGCAGTACATCAAGTCCCTGGGCAACCGCGTGCCACAAGAAGTCTTTGATGAGTTCAATGCTCTCAAGGAGCGCATCGCGAAGGCACAAGGCAAATAGGGCACTAACGCACAGTCTTAACGCCGAGTATTAACGTACAGCACCCCGGCTAGGCCACAGGTCTAGCTGGGGTGCTGTGCTGAGTTGTGCTGTGATGAAGCTGTGTTGAAGCGGTGCGGTGGTTCTCTGGCGACAGCAATGCAGGTGGTTAGGTAAACCAACGTGGAATCTGCAGCCGCAGAATCTGATCAATCTTCCGCAGCGCCTGACGGAACGCGCAGTACAACAACAAGGTTCGACACAGCAAACTCGCGCAGCACAGGAATTCGCACCATCCACCACGCCCACCACGGGTGATACCGTGGAAATGCAGCGACAAGCTCGCCACCTCCAGCAGCTTCAGTCTCACGCGCCCAATCCAGCCCCTCCGCGCATGACACAGCAAAAAGGCTTTCGCCAAACACGTTCTTCGGTGGGTGCCCGTGCTTCTTCTCATAGCGGTGCCGCGCAAAATCCCCGCCCACGTAGTGTTCCCACAGCCCGGTTTCATGGCCGCCAAATGGGCCCAACCACACGGTGTAACTAATAATCACCAGGCCACCGGGCCTTGTCACACGCAGCATTTCCTCAGACATCCCCCACGGATCTGGGGTGTGTTCCACAACGTTGGATGAGTAAGCGATATCAAAACTGTGATCCAGAAACGGCAAGTGGGAACCGTTGGCACGCACGGAACCAAAGCCGCTCAAACCGGCAGCGGCCAGCTCGGAAGCATCTGGTTCCACACCCACATACCAGGCACCGCGCCGAGCAAACTCAGAAGCAAAATAACCAGGCCCGCCACCAACATCCAAGACTCGTGCCCCCGCAAGCCTCGTGCCACCAACATCGCGGGCCAGCGCGTCGATAAGCGACGCAGTATCAACGGCCAAGCCGGAGTAGAAAATATCAGGCCGTGGCTGCTCATACTTGAAAGACCGCAACAGCCCCATCGAACGGGACAAGGTGGCAAAGCGACGGGTACGCGAAAGACTCACAAGGATCCACGGTAGCATCGAAGACCTAATGAAGATCTTGTTGATGTGCTGGCGTGATACCACCCACCCGCAGGGCGGTGGCTCTGAGCGCTACCTCGAGCGCGTCGGCGAATACTTGGCTGCCCGCGGCCACGAGGTGATCTACCACACCGCAAGCCATACGGATGCGCCGCACACCACCCGGCGCGGGGGGATCACGTTCCGGCGCCGGGGCGGGAAATACACCGTCTACCTGGCGGGAATCTGGGCTATTGTGCGGCACCGGCCGGATGTGGTCGTCGACACGCAAAACGGTATCCCCTTCTTCGCGCGCCTGTTCACCACCGCGCCTACCATCTTGCTGACGCACCACTGCCACCGCAACCAGTGGCCCGTGGCCGGCCCGGTGATCTCCCGGCTGGGCTGGTTCCTCGAATCGCGCCTTGCGCCGCGCGTCTACCGGGGCGCGCCGTATGTGACGGTGTCGGAGGCATCCGCAGCCGACCTGGTGGACCTTGGGGTGCGCGCGGCCGACATCACCATCATTGAAAACGGAGTGGATCCCGTCCCCAACAGTACGCCGGTGCTTGCCGACGACGGCCTGATCCACCTTGTCACCTTGTCACGGCTTGTGCCCCACAAACACATTGAAGACGCCATGGACACCGTGGCCACCATGGACGGGGTGGTCTTGGATGTGATTGGCTCTGGCTGGTGGGAGGACAAACTGCGCGACTACGCAGCGCGGCTTGCTAATGGTGCCGGCAAAAAAGTTGTTTTCCACGGCCAGGTCACCGAGGACTACAAGCACGCACTGCTGGCACGCGCTGCCGTACACCTCATGCCCAGCGCTAAAGAGGGGTGGGGGCTTGCCGTGATCGAAGCGGCGCAACACGGAGTGCCGTCGGTGGGCTACCACGATGCCGGCGGTCTGCGCGATTCGATCCGCGACGGTGAGACAGGGGTACTCGTTGATACGCCCGCCGAGCTTATCGCAGCAACACGCGCGCTTATCGACGACCCCGTGCGCCGCCGCATCCTGGGAGACAACGCGCGGACGTGGGCGGGCACGTTCTCGTGGGAGACTACCGGCGCGCGGTTTGCGCAGCTGGTTGAGCAGTTACACGGCGAGAACTCGCAAAACCCAAAGCAAGCAGGGGAATAGTAGCCCACAGGCCCAGCAGGATCAGACCCGGCCACGGGGTGGGCGGTGCCGGTGCGTCGGTGTGCTCGATGGTGCCGTCACGGTAGACGATGAGGTTCGGTTCAATGGGGGAACCGGACGGGGAGTCGATGAGTTGGCCGTCGACGGTGAGCGCACCTGTTTCAATTACGTTCATCGCCTTGGTGGCAGGGTCGACCACGGGGATGCCGTCGGCACGCGCGATGAGCGTGGGCCTGCCGACGAATTCGACGAAACCCGTACCGGCTTCCTCTGCGACACCACGTGGCAACTCAACTGCGATGGGGCGCAGCACCCCCAGCTCGGAAGGCGCGTCCGGGGTCTGCAGAACTGTCAGAGCGATGGCAGCGATGGCCAGGAGACGGGGCAGAGCACCGGCAGCTGCCACATAGGCAGGTATGGCCAGGATCAGCCACTTTTGGCTATCACGAAACAGCCCTGCACCCGGAATGGTTTCCACCACCCAGCCCAGCACCCCCGGTGCTAACCAGGCGGTAAGCGCCACGGCAAAACCGGCGGCTGCCAGGAGTACCAGGGGCCGCGGGATGCGCCTGAAAGAGGCAAGCAGGACGGCGAATAAAGCCACCCCGGCCAGCGCGAAGCCCTGCTCGCGCGATGCTGGCACCGCCTCCGCATTCCAGATCCCGCCCAGGCCCATAAGCGCACCAACAGTGCCCACATGCTCCTCAGCGCGCGGCGCAAACACTTCCACCGCCGCGCGTGACGACGTCCCCGTGCCCGGCTGCAGCAGCCCCGTTACGGCCCACGGTGCGCACACCAACACCGCGGCCACCCACACCTGCCACCTGCGGTGGGTGGCAAGCGCCGTCGCCACCGCGGCAAGCCCACCAGAAGGTGTCAACGAACATGCCCACACCGCGACGATCAGCCAGCAGGTGCGCCGGGTAAGCCCCAACCACGCCACCAGCGGCAACAGCCACGCCGCTATTACCAGCGACCAGTGCCCTTGCAGAAGGCGTTCCACAACGAAAGGGTTCGCCACGGCGATTGTGATGGCAGCGGCAGCACTTGCTGCGCTGCGGGTCCTTGCTGCGCTGCGGGTTCTTGCTGCGCTGCGGACCGGTGAGGGGGGAGCGTCGATAAGCGAAGAAAGCCGAGCAGCGCCAAACGCGCCGGCAGCGGCCGCCCCAACCATGAGCACACGCACCACCCACGTCGCAGGAAGAACCAGACCCGCGATAGCCAAGACTGCATCTTGGGGCACATTGCGCCCCGGCAAGCTACCGAGGCCCAGCGAGGCATAGGTGAGAAAAGGATGATCCACCACCACCATGTCGCGCATGGCAAACGCGCCGGTCCCCGCGAACAACGCCCACGTCATTGCGCCAATCACAAGTGTTGCCCACGCAGCTACAGCGGTGCGAGCAAGAAAGGCAGTGGTACGCGGTGAGGTCATTTACTAATATTTGCACTGTGCTTGCGGCGGCGCAGAATCAACCACGCAAGAACCGCAAGCGCCAAGATGGTGGTGACGTTTGCCAACCAGGATACAACCTGAAGCACACGGATCTGTTTTATCTGCGGGGTGGCCGTCTCGGTTTGGGCTTGCCTGGTTGCCTCATCAAACTCAAAATCCGCGCGGAGTACGGTACGGGCCGGGTTGTTTAAGCCCTCGTCGCTGATTTCTTGGGCCTGCACATTGTTCTCGGCCAAGAAGATATTTACGGCGACCTTCTGGTTGAGCACGGTGCCGGTTTTCGGTTCAATGAAGAAGGTCCGCTCGGCGTCATAGTATGGCTGTAAAGCCACCTTTTGGCCCTCGGCATAACCAAACCGCTCCATTTCTGCGGGGGAGAAAAACCGCTGCGCCGGGCCCTCGGTGACCGCAGCGACCCCCTCCATGGTGGCCTCGTCCAACCCCAGTGCCACCTGGATCTGCGCCGTAGAATCAAGGGCGGCGAAGGCCTCTTGTTGCTCCAAGCTCAGCACCTCTGGCTGGCCCGCCAGCGCCGCTTTGACGAGGTTGGTGACGGGAATGTCGGTGTGGAACTCGTAGGTGCGTACCCCATTGACCTCGGTAGGGTTGACATAATCCAGCGGCACGATGTTCCGCACGACCGGGTCCGCGTACTGGTAGGAGCGCCGCTCCGTCTCAAATGGGAAGAAGTACCGCAACCCCTCCAACGTGTGGGGAGGTACTTCGACACGGGTATTCAGCGGCCCAATGGTAAACAGCTTCGCCGCCACTGGCTCTCGCACCGGGTACGCTGAGTCACGATTCAACCGGTGGTGGTCTTCGACCTTGGCATACAGTTCGCCGCCGATCTTGAGGCGTAACAACGAATCAACGTTGGTTTCAAGGAACGTGTCTGTCGACGACGTGGTGATCACCTGGGTGAGTTCGGCTGGAGCGTGCAGATGAGTGCAGCCGGGCACGCCAAGATCCACGCAGCGTACCGACGGATTATCCACCGGGTCTAACTCTGGGTCTAACTCTGGCCGCAAGTTCAGCACCACTGATTCCTCGGACACCAGGCGGACATTAGTCTGTGCACCATGAGGCAGCAGTTTCATGAAGAAGACCGCGATCGGAGGCACCAAGTTGCCAATAACAATGGCCACTACTGCAACACTTGCGGCAAGGATGATCCCCCGCTTGTTGCGCGCCCGATCAAAAACCGCCATCGAACAACCAGACCTTTCCACTAAGCTTATCGGGGAATCATTATGACAGGTGCCGAGAAGTATTCTACGAGCCACCACCTTCCAGAGCTCTCAGGCTTGCGGGCAGTGGCCGCCTTAGGCATCGTCGTTACGCACGTGGCCTTCCAAACCGGCACGGAATCGGCCCTGTTGTCCCGCTTCGACTACTTCGTTTCCGTTTTCTTCGCGCTGTCCGCCTTCCTCTTGGCGCGCCGGTGGCGGCCGCAGGGGTATTACGCTAAGCGTATCGCCCGCATCGCCCCGGCATACCTCGTTTGTGTGACCATCGTGTTATTAGCGCTGCCACAGCTGTCAGGAGTGTCCTGGGGCCAGGCCGTGGCCAACCTGCTTATGGTGCAAATCTATGTGCCAGACGGGTTGATCGCGGGGCTGACCCAGCTGTGGTCGCTGTGCGTCGAGGTTGCCTTTTACCTGGTACTTCCGGCGTACATGGCCTTGGGGCGACGCGGGCGTGTGGTGGCGTTGGTCGTCGGCACGTGCCTGGCCCTGCTGTGGCCGTGGCTGCCGTTCGTGCACGACTCGATCGACGCCTGGGGTGTGAACTTGCAGATCTGGCCGATTTCGTACGTCCCGTGGTTTGCGGTGGGGTTGGTGTGCGCGGAAGTAGAGCCGCGCTTAACGACGAACACCCGGCGGCTGAGACACCTGCAGCGTCTGTTGCGCCCGCGGTGGCTGTACTGGCTGGTGGCGTTAGCGGTGGCGTGGTTCGCAGGACTTGAGGCGGTGGGGCCGCTGGGGTTGGAGCACCCGAGCCCTGCTCAGTTCAATGTGCGCGTGCTGTTGGGCACGGTGTTCTGCGCGTTGGTGTTGGTTCCCTATGCGTTGGCGCCAGCTACTGGTTCGGGCCCGGGCGTGCTGGCAAGCCCGATGATGCAGGCTTTAGGCCGCTGGTCCTATTCCATTTTCCTCTGGCACGTTGCGGTTTTGTCCGTGGTTTTTTCGCTGCTTGGCGTGCCAATGTTTTCCGGTGGTTTCTTCGACTTCTTCATTGTGCTGGCAGCCACCGTGGCCATCAGTATCGCCGTGTCCTACATCTCTTATGAGCTTGTGGAGAAGCCAGGATCGAAGGTGGTACAGCACGTGCTAGGCTCCGGGGCGCAGGTGCCACCAGGGCAACCAGAGCAACAGCGCCAGCTACGGCCACAGGCACCGAATCTCCCGCGTAGCCAGCAGTAGGCCACGGTGCGCGGGCTAACCACAGCCCCATCATCGCTACTGCACCACCGGAGAGTACCCAGCGAGGAATCACAGTCCAACGAGCAACCATCACGGCCACAGCTGCACCGATCGCGCCGGGAATACCGCCAACAAGAACGGCGGTGGCAAGAGGAAGAAGGACGATCCCCCAAGACTTATGTCCCTGAGGGCACGGCGATGACGAGGCGGAATCAGGTGTGCATGCTGAGATAACACCGCTGCGAGGATGACGGGCAGCTACCCAGACGCGCCAGATGCACCACAAAAGGGTCAATGCGCCAAGAGTGCCACCGGCGACCAAACTGAAACGGTAGGCAGGCTGCCCAGCAAAACTGAAGGTCACCTCACCTGATACCCCGGCGGGCACGACAAAGGAGGTCATTCCGGCGTCGATACGCTGCGGCAACAACTCGTAGCCACCGACGTGGGCGCGCAGGCCCTCGTTGAAACTGCGGCTGGTAAGGATCCGTTGCGGAACTGCTGAACCGTCGGGCCCAGTCACTGTGCTGGCGGTGCCGTTGAACGGTTCCCACGCGGCGGTAGGCGCTTCGCGCCCTGCGGACCCACGCTCCAAGGTGAGCACTTCTTCGCGGGACTCAAGCACATGGAATCCGGCCTCAAGCTCTACGGGGCCGGCTTCATAGTCCTCACCATCGATGGTGGCAGGCCCGCTGAGCTGCCACGTGTCCGCCTGCCCGGTGGTGAATCCGCGCTGCAGAGTAGAAGTGGCAGGCATGAGGCGCTGAAACATGAACACCTGGGCATTCGGTGAGGTATCCGGCACGGTCACCAGGCGTTGCACTCCGGTGTCGAGCTCGGCGATGCCCACCGGTTCGGTCAATTCCACCCGCACCGTGTCCCCCGGTACGCGCACGGTACGCGGCGAGTAACCAGACAGGGAAATCTCGCGGTCATAGTCCCCACTGATCACGCGCACCGTGGTGGTTGCGGTGGCAGTGATGGTCACTTCACCATCAGTCACTGTCGATTCGATCCAGCCGATGTCGCCTGGCTGTGGCCACCACGAAGTACGGGTAGTGCCATCAAAGGCGGCGGTCAAAGACTGAGAAGCATTCGCCCCGCCAAAACTGGACGCGTCTGCTGCCGACGACGACGCCCGCGCACTACCACCGGTCTCTGCCACCCCAACCCGTGCGCCCTTCGACCAATAATCCGGCACACGGTTGTAAATATCGTCACCTTCTTCCAGGTCGCGCAGGTGAGCTGACACGGCCGAGTCAAGAGTTCCGTAGTTGCGCACAGCTAACGCGGGAGTATCAGTAACAATGTGCGCGTCCGTGCCAACAAGCGTGCGTGGGGCGTACCCATAAAGCGCGTTGAGCAGCGCCAACGATTCCCCACCCCCAGCCACCCGCACCGGCTCGCCAGAGGAGACCATCATGTCGCGGCTCGGCTCCACCAAATACACGTCGATCTCCCCGAAACTTCTCGGGGTGCCGGGCAGCTCAAGGTCGGTTTCAGAACCCTCCAAATCGTGGCGCACCAACACCGCCCCAATCCCAAAGGAGCGCAGCGCTTCGTCGGCACGCTCCGGATCCTGCTCGATGGTGGCAAGCAGGCCGTCGAGCCCGCGGATCGCTTCCGGATCCACCAACGGGATCGCATCACGCACCGCAAACGGAGTGTCCGACAGGGCCTGGATCGGCTCGTCGCGTGTCCAACCCCAATCCTGCCTGGCAAACGATGCCGCCGGCAGCACCAGTGTGCGCGTATTCGGGGCATGCTTATCGACGAACGCGGCCGCCTCATACCAATACTCGGGCACCTCCTCCCACGTGCCCTGGTGGGCGAGCCGGCCCGACCATGCTGGTGCCGTGGCAGCCAAAACAATCAGCCCCACAGCAGTCACCGCCGGACCCTTCACACGGAGGTAACGCACGTGGGACAACACATATCCCACGCCAAGCACCAGAGGAAGACGCACCAGCGGGTCCAATTTGTGTACGTTGCGGAAAGGAGCCAGGGGGTCGTCGAGAAGCGACAGCCACCACGTACCCAGCGGGCCCTGGCCCAACCCAAGCAGGAGCACACCAAGGGCCAGCAGTGTAACCAAGTAGCCGCGCCACGGCATGGAACGCGCAGCCAGCCCCGCCATACCCACGGCGGCGACAGCGGCGGTGGCCAGCACAAACACAGGCTCAGCAACCAGCAAATAACCGGCGGTACGCTCCGTATCCACAAACGGTGCCCAGCTGGTAGTGCCACGGAGAATCTCGGCGAAGTTCAACCAATACGTGGTAGTCGCAGAAGACTCAATATAGTCCGTAAACGGCGGCGAATAACGCCCCAGCACAAGCAGCGGTCCAATCCACCACGCGGACACCGCAGCACACCCAGCCAACCACAACGCCAGCGTCTTCCACTGGCGGCGGTAGACCAAAAAAAGACCTGCCGGGATACACGCCAGCACAGTAGCAGTGGCGTTGACCGCGCCCATGAAGGCCACCGGGATCGTGCCGGCGCAGGCACGGGAGCCCTCGCAAGCTCGGGCACGAAGGAAAGGGAGGAGAGTCCAGGGCACCAGGGCCACCGGCCACGCCTCCGAGGAAATAGCTGTCAAGGTAGTGAGCACCCGCGGGCTTAACGCATAGAGCACGGCAGGGGTAATCGTCGATACGCGACCCTGAAAACCCAACCTCCGTGCAAGAATGAGCGTGCCGGAATATGCCACCCCCATCACCACCGCCCACCACAGGCGTTGTGCCACCCAGTCTGGAAGGGGCTCGGTGAGCACGAAAAACAGGCCCTGGGGGAAAAGATAACCGGAGGCCTGATTCTGGATCTGGCCCAGCGTGAACTCGTCAGTATAAGCACTGGTAGCCCGCGCTAAAAAGCCCGCAGGGTCAAGAGAAAGGTCAAGTTTGGTGTCAGCGGCGGTGCGGCCGGGGTCCTGGAGGAAAGCCAGCAGGGTCAGAACAATCCAACCCACAACGTGCGCCATCGGCACCCCCGTGGCTCTACGAGCGGGAACCGTACTCCGGCCCGCCCAGAACAGCCTGGTCAGCCGGCACAGCATTGCCCTGTGGCACAGTGGACTGTCCCGAGAAACTTGCAATCCCCAGCACCCCTACCACTCCTAAAGCAATGCCGACAACAGTGCTAGCAATCACAGGGCCAGCAGTACGGCGCGGTAAAGAGGAGGAAGAAGTGCTCATGCACCATACCTTAACAGGTGTTGAGCCCCCGCCATAGATATTCTTCTTACGAGATGTGATGAAGAAGACTTGCTCCTACTAGGCTCCTACTAGGCTAGGTGCGTTAGTGAAACAGCGTCAGTGAAACAGTTCTGGGCCCGCAATGGGAACCCGCGAAGGAAAGGAGTCAGCCGTGCAGAAACGCTCGAAAGTAGCGCTTGGTGCCACCGCTTGGCTCCTCGCTGGCCTCGCTTCCTGCAGCTCTGACACCCCGCCCCCGGTAGAGAGCACCAGTAGTTCGGCGCCGGTGGCGTCGTCAAGCGCGCATGTGACGACGCCCAGCGCAACGCCTACACCCAGCCCAACACAACCCCCGCCGCCGGATCCGCGCGAGCAAGTGCCGCAGGACCTGCACGCCAAAGCAGCCAGCCTCATGGTGGTGGGCATCACCGATTTTGATTCAGCGTTACACGCGCTGAACCTGGGCGTGGGTGGCCTCATTATCCCGAGCTGGGCAGATCCCGCTATCTTCACCCAACAAGGGCGCGATATCCACGCGCTGCGCGAGATCGTCGGGCGCCCGTTCACCGTGGCCATCGACTTTGAAGGTGGGCGCGTGCAACGCCACACCAGCGTGTTTGGCGAATTCCCGGCGCCGCGCGCCATGGCGCAGCAGACCCCGGCAGAGGTGCGCGCCATGGCCTTCGACATCGGCACCCGCCTGCGTTCCCACGGTGTGACCGTGGATTATGCCCCGCTTCTCGACGTCGACATCGCCGGGCTTGACGTGGTAGGCGACCGCTCGTTCTCCCATGACCCGCAGATCGCCGCCGACTATGGCATTGCGTTTGCCCATGGGCTCATCGACGCAGGCGTGACCCCAACGTTTAAGCACTTTCCGGGCCACGGCCAAGCCAGTGCAGACACCCACCTCGACAGTGCGGTAACCCCGCACCTAGACGAGCTGAAGCAGGTGGACCTCAAGCCGTACACGCAGGCGATCCCGGCGGCCCCGCAGGCCAGCGTGATGGTGGGGCACATGATCGTGCCGGGGTTGGGTGACGGGCGGCACACACCGTCCACAATTAATCCGGCGGCCTACGAACTGCTGCGCACAGGTAATTACCCTGGTGGGGTGCCCTTTACCGGGGTGGCGGTGACCGATGACTTGTCCGGCATGCAGGCAATCGCCTCGCGCATGGGGACGGCTGAGGCAGTGGTGGCCGCCATCGGCGCAGGCGCAGACCAAGCACTGTGGTCCTCAGGAGCAAAGATTGAGGAATCAATCGGGGCGGTAGTGCATGCCGTAGAGACCGGGGCAATACCCATGTCGCGTATCGACGAGGCGGCCGTGCGCGTGCAGCAACAGTACATTGACACAGGGCTTGTAGGTTGAGAATAAATGTCAAATGAAAGTGCGCCCGGCTAGCAACTTGGCATGTCAGGGGGATACCCTAGTAGTTGTGAGTTCAACTAGTACTTCTGCTTCGAAAAATCGAGCCGGCAAAATCACCTCTGGTGTGATCATCGGCGTCTTCGCCGTGCTGGTGGCCATTTACGTCGCTGACCTGGTGATAAACAAGGACAACGTGCCCCGCGGAACCGCGGTAGGAGGCGTGGAAATCGGTGGCATGAGCCACGAGGACGCCGTGAGCACCCTGACAAGAGAACTCGGCGATAAAGCCAGCGCACCAGTGACGGTCAGCGCTGCTGGGCTGTCCTCCGAGATTATTCCGGCCAACGCGGGCCTAGACATTGACTGGGAAGCCACGGTAGCCCAAGCAGGAAAAGAGTCGAAAAACCCATTCACCCGGCTCTGGGGCATCTTTACCACCCAGGAAGTCGACGTTGTCCCCACCGTGGACGAAGCAGCCCTCAACCCCGAGCTGGACCGAGTAGAACACGAACTCAGCGCCGAACCAGCCGACGGTGCCCTACACATCAACGCAGGCAACGTAGAGATCCAAAACCCAGTGTTGGGGCAAACGGTAGACCGAGCAGAACTCCATGAACGTGTGACCCAGGGCTGGCTCAACCCCAATGGCGTGGAGGTGGAAGCGCAGGAAGTGCAACCGGTGATCAACTCGGACGTCCTCACAGCCGCCGCTGAAGGCCCAGCCGCAAAGGCAACATCCGGCCCACTGCACGTCGCCGGGCGTGACAATGTCACCGCCGAGATCCCGGTGGAACGCATTGGTGAAGTCGTGACGTTCCCGAACGTGGACGGTCGGATCGAGACCCAGGTGAACACCGAAGCCGCCCAGGCAATCTTCGCAGAACAGCTGGCGGGCACCGAGGTAAAAATGGTCAACGCCTCCTACAATTCAGACGGCTCTGTCAACCCGCACTCCGACGGTCTCCAGATCGACTGGGAAACCACGATGGACAACTTCCCTGAGCGCGTGCTCGGTGATGCGGAGCGTACCTGGGAGGCCACCTACGAAGATGCCCCAGCAACCTTTACCACTGCCATGGCAGAGTCCGCGACCTACGACGAAGTAGTCGGCGAGTTCACCACATCCGGCTACTCCCCATCATCCGGCCACAACATTGCCTTAACCGCGCAGATGGTTAACGGCGCTGTCGTGGGCCCAGGCGAGACCTTCTCGTTGAACGGACACACCGGCCCCCGCGGGGCAGCACAGGGCTTTGTGGAAAGTGGCATCATTATTGATGGCCGCGCTGGCGAAGCAGTAGGCGGCGGCATCTCACAGTTCGCCACCACCTTGTACAACGCGTACTACTTCGCGGGCATGACCGACATCACTCACACCCCGCACTCGTACTACATCTCCCGCTACCCAGCAGGCCGCGAGGCCACCATTTATGACGGCGCCATCGACCTGGTGTTCCGCAATGACTCCAAGCACCCCGTTCGCATCGAAGCCTCCGCCGGTGGCGGCAGCGTGACCGTGCGCCTCATGGGGGTAAAAACCGTGCAAGTGGAGTCCATCAACGGTGGTCGCTGGGCGCACACCAAGCCACAGCCACGCACCGTGTCGGGCGGGGATTGCATCCCGTCTGGTGGCGCGCCGGGCTTTACCACGAGTGATACCCGCATCATCCGCGACCTCAACGGCAAGGAGATTTCACGAGAAACTCAGACCACTGTGTATGACCCGCAGCCCATCGTGCGCTGCAGCTAACCGCGCATCGTTTCCTGCGCTACACTGGCCAGCCTTCCGGGCCGTGGGATCCTGCCGGATATTCCTCCAGGGGGATTGACCCATCGTTGAACCCGTCGAGCACCGGCGGGTGCTAGGGCGAAATACCTGGCCAACTCGGTGCCCGCGGCGGCCTAAGCCCAAAGGGCGGACATCGTCGCGGTCATAGTGGTCGAGGTAAAGAGCAATACCAGGAATCAGGAGGCGGCCGGCGAGATCGCCTGCGCGCAGAAGCCACATTTTCCATAGAGTAGAGGGCATGGCCTCAACTCCGCTGGAACAGTACGCACTTTTGTCCGACACCAACACGGCAGCACTCGTGAGCCGGGGAGGCTCCGTCGACTGGCTCTGCATGCCCCGGTTCGACTCGCAGGCGATGTTTGCCAGGCTGTTGGGCAACGAAGAAAACGGGCACTGGACCATCACCGTAACCGGCGGAAAAGTGACCGAATGGGGCTACCGCGAGGACACCTTCATCCTGGAAACCGTGTGGGAATCTGACACAGGCACCGCTCGGGTTACTGACTTCATGCCTGTAGGAACCGGCGGGGTCTTCTTCCAAAACGCGGACCTGATGCGCCGCGTCGAATGCTTAAGCGGTGAGGTCGAAGTCAACGTGGCCGTACGTGCCCGCTTCAACTATGGCCAGGCCGTGCCCTTTACCCGCTACGCAGACGTGGACGGCGACGGGGTGGAAGAAATGTTGGCCGTCGCCGGGCCTGATGCGATCTACTTCCGCGGACCCCGCCTCGAACACGACGAGGCGCGCGGCCACCACGTGAACAACTTCCAGCTCACGCAAGGTGAATCGCTGCAATGGGTCATGCTGTGGGCAGAGTCCTACGGTGAAAAACCAGAAACCCCCGACTACTCCCAAGCCATTGAAACCACCACAAAATTTTGGCACGACTGGATCAGCGACTTCACCGTGGGCGGTGACTACTCCCACCATGTGCGCCGCTCCTTGCTGGTGCTGCGGGCGCTAACAGACTCCGTGACCGGCGGCATCGTCGCAGCACCCACCACCTCACTGCCAGAAGAATTCGGTGGCGAGCGGAATTGGGACTACCGGTATGTGTGGCTGCGTGATTCTGCACTCACCATTGAGGTGCTCGTCCAGTTCGGCTTCAACCAACGCGCCGACGAGTGGCGCGACTGGCTCCTGCGCGCCATTGCCGGTGACACCAGCCAGCTACGCATCATGTACGGCCTGCGTGGCGAGCGCCATCTCCCCGAACTTGAATTAGAGCACCTGAGCGGTTATGAAGACTCCCGCCCCGTCCGCATCGGCAACGGCGCCGCTGAACAGTTTCAGGCCGACGTTGTGGGTGAAGTCATGATCGCCCTGGAAATGCTGCGCGATTCCGGTGTAGAAGAAGACGAATTTACCTGGGGGCTGCAAAAAGCCTTGCTCGAATTTCAGGAAAACAACTTTGACACCCCCGACCATGGCCTGTGGGAAATGCGCAGTACACCCGGCATGTTCACCCACGGTCGCGCCATGATGTGGGCAGGATTTGATCGCGCTATCAAAGCTGTGGAAAAGTACGGCTTCGACGGGCCTGTTGACCGGTGGCGTGAACTCCGCGACAAGCTTTACGACGAAATCATGACCCGCGGCTACAACGCAGAACTTGGCTACTTCACCCAGCGCTACGACAACACAGAAGTCGACGCCTCACTGCTCCAGCTCGCCCAGATCGGGTTCATTGCCTACGACGACCCGAAAATGCTTAGCACCGTGAAACGGATCGAGGAGGAACTTCTCGACGACGCCGGCTTCCTCCACCGCTACGTCACCGGCACCGGCTCCGACGGCCTCGACGGTTCCGAGTACCCGTTTGTGATGTGTTCTTTCTGGCTGATCGAACAGTACGCCAAGTCTGGCCGGCTCGACGATGCGGTAGAAAAGATGGACCGCGTGCTGGCTGTAGGAAGCCCCTTGGGCTTGTTCGCCGAAGAATACTCGCCGGAACATGACCGGCTGGCCGGTAACTACCCGCAAGCGTTTTCTCACCTCGGGTTGGTGCGCGCCACCCACGCCGTGACCTCGCAGCGGTGACCTTGCAACAATAACCTTACAGGGCGCGTAAAGTTTTCCGCTTCTCTAGATGGTGATGCCGTTGGCCGCGAACCATGGCACTGGGTCCACCGCGCCGTTGCCGGTCGGATGGTACTCAAAGTGCAGGTGGGGGCCGGTAGAGAAACCGCGGTTGCCCATGCCCGCAATCTGCTGGCCGGCGACAACGCGCTCGCCCACACTGACATTGAGGGTTTCCATGTGTCCATACAAAGTCATGGAGCCGTCGTCGTGTCGGATGCGAATCCACTGGCCGTAGCCCTGTGCTGGGCCAGAATCGATCACGGTGCCGGCCATTGCCGCGAGGATGGGCGTGCCCACAACATTCGCAATGTCGATACCGGCGTGCAGAGTACCCCAGCGCGGGCCGTAACCGGAGGTGAATACGCCCTGGGCGGGCTTAACCACTGCGGCACCGGTGATGTAGTCGGTAGTGATGCCAAGAGCCTCAAGGCGAGCCTTCTCTGCTTCCGCTGCCGCAGCCTGCTCGGCGGCCGCGATCTCTGCCGCAATGCGGTCAGCCTCCGCCTTGGCTTCAGCGGTACGTTGGTTGCTGAAGTCAACAGCCTTATCCAACTGAGCGTTGAGGTCATGGGCAGGCTTGTACTCATTAATAGTGAGGATCTGCGGGGCAGCGGCCTCTGCCTCCCCAGCTTGGTTGGCAGGTAATGCGTCGGTGTCATTAACAAGGTCAACGTCAGTAATTCCTGGTGCTTCGGAATCCTGCTGGCTAGAGAGGGTGGCTGCTGCCGCGGCCCCAACGCCCGCCGACGACACCGTGGATGCTACTGCAGCAACTAATGCGACGCGACCCTTGGTACGGGAGGGGGAGACCTTACGGTGCTTGCCTCCGGTGGCAGGCCGTGTGTTTAGTAGCATGGAGCCTTCTCTCTTTACGGTGCTTTGTCTACAAACCAATTTAAGACTTTACTCAAAAAGTAAAATGATCCTAAATTTGTGATCGTTTTGTTATCTACTGGGTGACTCTACTCACCGAATGTCTAAGGTGCAAGTACGCGGGGGCAGAGTTTTTACACCCTCCCCGGGTAATGCCAACAGGGAGGGATGATCGTCGATAAGCGGATTAACGCGGTACGACAACTTGGGTGTGTGAACGGCAAAAGCCGTTACTCCCAGGGGAACACGAGCACGTCTGGGTACTGCTCAGGCTGATTGTAGGCGTACGGGAAGAAACCCACATGGCCGTAGAACAGGGTCAGGCCAAGCACGATCCACATCATGCCGAAGAACCAGATCAACACGGTAAAGACCCGGTTAACCTTCTTGCTGGTAAGCGCAAACGGTGCCAACATGGCTGCTGCGCCGGTGCCCACATACATGGAAAACACCATCAGCGGCTCGATAAGACTACCCGAAAGAAGCCGAGCCACGGGCTCAATCTCTGGCGGACGCCACTGGCCGAAGTGCAGACCAGCGATACCAAACAGGATCAAGCCAAGACCACCGATCGCAGCCACGTACAGGATCGGGCGCAGGGTAGCCACAAGATCGAGTGCGCGTAGGCCCTGATCCGCCTTCTCCTCGGCGCGGATGATGGCCACGCCAGCGATAAAGGTGAGGATGCCGTAGAACGCTGCCGGCTCACCAAAAGTCACGTTATCGACAGCGCAGCAGAATGCGCCCTCGATCTGCTCCAGCGGCCACGTGAGCGTCATATGCATACCCGTAATGCCAAGGAACGCTCCCAGGAAGACGAATGCCCAGCCGAAGCCTGAAACGGAGCGGCCCGTGCGGGTGGCGGCGGACTGCATAAAGATAGGCACCAGGATCATGATGATGCCCACGATCAGGCCCATAGTGGTGTTGTAAGTAATGCCTTGCATCAACATGGTCGCATTACTCCCTTTCTGCCAGCATCAGTTGGCGAAGAAACATCAGCGCGGTGACAAGGCCCATGGTCAGTACCCAAACAAGGGTGCCCATGTCCTGGCCGAACACGTCGCCGACGATCCAGAAGAAGATCATGCCGACGATGGTGCCAATGATGATGGCAGCCCAGGTCAGCTTAACCAGCAACGGCGACCACTTGGCGATGGTCTCCTCGCTGAAGTGGAAGGGCTCGAGTTGGCGTGGTTCATGCACCGAGGCCGACTCAACCCTTGATGATTGGTTAGTCATAGCACGTCTTTCTAAAAGTGAATCAATGTGCAAACTTGGCGGAGCTATCCCTGCCACCGACTAATAGTACGCTCGTATTGTTAAACTGTGAAGTAGGTGGAAATTACTGGGGGTAGCTGGCAACAAACTGGATACGCGCCCGGTTGTCGTAGGTGAACAGCATTTTCGCTCACTGGTCGTCGTAAAGTGCTAGCCTCTGCCGAAATTTCACCCAGATAACTATTGCGGCAATGATTTCCAGAATGGGAATCAGGGTTAGAAGAATGTGCCACGCACTGCCATCATCGATTGTTCGGGAAAGAATAACGAAATCCCACGTTGCGTGAAGCATGATCAGCGGAGACAGCCGCCGCACGTATAAGTAAAAGACAGCATAAGCTACCCCGGAAACGGCAGTAGACAGAACCTGCTGCACGGTTTGGCTCGGGGCTTGGCCCCCGAAAATATTGACGGCATGAGCAAGCCCGAATAGCGCTCCACTACCCCACACAACTGCAGGCAGGCTGAACTGGCGTGCCATCGCACCGACAACCACACCGCGGTAAATAACTTCCTCGACCACCCCAACGCCCACCGCAAGCAGCAAAAGAGCAAAGAAAGCTCCGGCGCTTTGACCTCCGCGGGCCAGTGCGACAAAACCAAGGAGAGCAACGGGGATACCGGGAATGAGCAAAAGTGACCATCCCAAGGATGGCCTTAATTCAAACTTGTGCCGGTTCCGCCGCCAATACAACGAGACGGCGAGGAACAGCACCATGATCGGGGCGATCATCGCCACAACAAAATCATGGCCCCCGCCATAAACCACGCCGAGTACGCGGTGGATACAGAGGACGGACCCCGCCATAACCACCATATGGATCAGGGGGAGAATGAGGAAAGAAAACTTTTTCACAGGTGAACTCTAGAACTGGGTTGAGGGACCAAATAATCTTAGGGCATAGTATTTAGCATTTTTAGCATTGGAGCATCGAGTTAGGTTAATGTATCTAATCCCGCGACGGGTTTGGTGATGGGGCTTCAGGGGGGTCTGGAAAATTAACCGTGCTGCGGTGCATGAACGGGCTCGTCCCGCACTTCTACGAAACCGCCATCGCAGGTCGCATTATGAGAAGAGAGTCCGGGTGAGAGTAATTATTCGGATCATGGTGAAGCAGCGATCTGCCGAGTGGGGTCAGTTCAGCAGTCGGGGAACGTGACAGTTCTATCAGTGCCCATGTCCGTTGCAATCGTGCGAAAGGTAACCTCCGTGGCGATATTTCGCGCCAACGAACGAATCGCGGCCCGCATTCGGTCGGGGTCACGGTTCGGTTCGCCATCCAGCCGGACAACATCACTGGAAATAACGTCGTCCACGTAGTCGCGAAGATGAGACTGGGCTTGGGCTGTTGATAAGTTACGGTCCGAGGGCCAACCACCATGAACTAACTGGTCGATACCATCGGACGCATCCGGATAGTGCTAATCCGGTGTGCACCGGAATGCCTGCGGGCATCTTCCGCCGGTACCGAAGACCCCGTAAGAACAAACTGCCCGCGCTCTTGCCGGGCATCAATCTCTCGGCGAACCACATTTCACAGATTCGGTTTCAGCTGCCATTCGTCAATCAGTCGTGGTGTATCCCCAGTAAGGATCAATCCTGGGTCGATTGCCAAGGCTGCATCAATCGCGGGTAGCCCAGAATCCAACGCTACCTCCGATTTTGAGTGTCTGCGCCCAGTTTCAGTTTTGCCGCACGCGCGCACGCCCTCCAATAAAACCCCGCCAGAGTATTCCAGCGCTTTCTCCACCACTTCATCCACGACGCGTTCCAAATACACGATTACCGCCGTCCTTGTAACAAGCCAATTTACCTTGTAGGGGATGTTCTGCCGTCAGTTTAGGGTGAACATTATTGATAGTTTAGGGAGTGTTCTGTTGATCGGCCTTAACTGGAACCTGATAAAGTCGGCCAATTGCGTACGTGATTCGACGAAGCCTGCCAGTGGTGAGACTGAAATCTTGAAGATAGGTTTTTTATTCAGCTCGTCTGAAATAGTCCTAAGGGCGAATCGGGTAGCTTGCGCTCCGTCAGGATCTGAATTTGACCGTCAATGCTGACCCACGGTTTCTTTGGGCTTTGCCACCAGAGCGATCCCTCTTGCGCTGCATTCGCTAACACAAGAGGGTGATTATTGATATCGATGTCACGTGGAGCCGGCGACGGGAATCGAACCCGCACTCTCAGCTTGGGAAGCTGATGTTCTACCACTAAACTACGCCGGCATGATCGGCTCGATCGCCGTTCACACCGACACAGTTTAACACCGCGCCTTAGCGAGCGAATCAACCGCCCCCGGGCCTGCGCCCCAGGGCCCTGTCGTAGACTGTAACCTGTGATTCTTTCTGACCATGACATCCGCGATGCCATCGACTCCGGCCGCCTCAGCATCGAACCGTACGATGCCACCTTGGTCCAACCTTCCAGCGTGGATGTGCGGTTAGACAAGTACTTCCGCGTGTTCAACAATTCCCGCTACACGCACATTGACCCAAAGCGGGAGATGGATGATCTCACCACGCTAGTAGAAGTGCCTAACGACGAGGCGTTTGTGCTGCACCCCGGAGAGTTTGTTCTGGGTGCCACCCTGGAGAAGTTCAGCCTGCCTGCTGATCTGGCTGGCCGCTTAGAGGGTAAAAGCTCGCTGGGCCGTCTCGGCTTGCTCACTCACTCCACGGCAGGGTTTATTGATCCCGGCTTTAGTGGGTACATCACTCTTGAGCTGTCCAATGTGGCCAACCTGCCTATCGTGCTTTACCCGGGCATGAAGGTAGGCCAGTTGGCGCTATTTAAGATGTCGTCGCCGGCCGAAGCACCTTACGGGACAGGCACTCTCGGCTCGAAGTACCAGGGCCAGCGCGGCCCCACCCCATCGAAGTACTACCTCAACTTCCGTGACTAAGCCATTCACGCACCATTTTTCGCTGTAGGATGGCTCACCATGAGTGTTGGGCGTGCCTATGTGGCTTTCGATCTGGACCAAGTCCCCCATGGCGATATCCAGGACTTTCTCCACTGGTTCGACCTTGCCGCCGAGTTCGACGACGATTCTGGGACCACAACTCCCGAGCTGACCCGCTGGTACGAGGCTCTTCGTGCACAGTATCAGCCCACGCCGGGCTGGGATGGCACCAAGTACTTTGTGGCACGGGACTTTGTGTGGGCGCGCATTAGCGACGCCGCAGCTGAAGACACCGCCCGCCAGCTCGCCCGCGAGCTGGGCGTAGGCTTTTATATCACCGGGGACTCCACCATTAAGGTGGAACTCCCCGACGGCACAGTCATCGCTTAACGACGATCACTTAACGACGATCACTGGCAGGCTTGTCCACAGCTGGCTCGGAGCGCACAGTCCACGCCGCAATCAGCGTGGTGATTGGCACCGCCAACGTTAACCCCAGAGCGCCCACAGCAGAGCGCAGCAACTCGGTGGCAACAATATCGTTAGTAAGCACCTGAATCAGAGACGCCTCAGACACCGTGACCAGCAGCAGCAAGGGAAGCGCCGCGCCAACATAAGTCAAAACCAATGTGTACACCATCGAAGCGATATGGTCCTGGCCCACCCGCATTGCCGACGTAAACAGCTGCCAAGGACCCAAATCCGGGTCCGCCTGTGAGAGTTCGTTCACGGTGGAGGCCTGGGAAATGGAGACGTCGTTAAGCCCGCCCAACGCGCCAATGATGAAGCCACACAACATCAAGCCCGTGATCGACACGTCGGGCAGGTAAAGCAAGATGGTGAGGTTGTCGTCGTCGCCAAGCCCCCGCAAGTTCGTGGTGCGGATAGCTAGATCCGCCAGCCACGCCGCCAGCCCCAGAGCGATCAGCGTACCACCCAGCGTTGCGGCGGACTTCCAATTCATTCCGTGCACGAGGGGCACCGTCATAAACATGATGGCAGCACCGGCTATCACCGCCAGCGGAACCGCAGCCCCGCCGTGCAGCAAAGCAGGCAACAAGAAAACGACGATGACCAGAAGCGATACCACCAAACCGAGCAAAGCGCGCACACCACGCCACCACGCGAACGCCACCACCGTCAGCGCAACGACTACAGCCCACATCAGCAGTGTCGGGGTGCGCTGGTAGTCCGCGAACGAATAGTGCTTCGACCCATCTTCCTGCGTGGATTCCACCATCCGGATCTCCGCGCCCTCTTCAAACGTGGGATTACCCGGCACCGGGTGGCTGACCAATGCGGTGCGTTTGCCCTCATTGACACCATTAGTGATGCGTACCAGCGCCCGCTGGCACTCCTCGCCCGGCACATTACGCACAATTTCAGGCGATTCCTCAAAGGCTTGTCCCGTTGAAGGCGAGCTGCACTGACGGTCGTCGACAAGCTCAATCGTGCCCTTGACCTGTGGATGATTCAATGCAAAAGTCGTAGAAAACTCAGGGGCAACAGTCGGCGGCGTCGACGGCGGCCACAACAGAACCAACCCAATGAGCGTGCCAACGAGCGCCGCCGCAAGCCCAGCAAGCAACCCAACACGAAACGGCGAGCGCTCCTCTTTGACAGCGTGGCGTCCCATTATTGGTGATAACTCGCTAGGAAGTTACCCATGCGCTCAATCGCATTTTCCAACTGGGACGCCCACGGCAACGTGACCAGGCGAAAATGCTGCTGATCTGGCATATTAAAACCCGTGCCCTGCACCAACAAGATCTTTTCGGCGCGCAGCAAGTCAAGCGCCAGCTTCTGGTCATCGTGGATCTCATGCACCTCCGGGTCCAGGCGCGGGAAGCAGTACAGCGCACCCATCGGCTCCACCACAGACACTCCGGGGATCTCGCGCAGCTTCTCCACCGCGATATTGCGCTGCTTCAGCAGCCGGCCACCCGCGCCGGTGAGCTCATAGATAGACTGATGTCCACCCAACGCCACCTGGATCGCATGCTGGCCAGGTACATTCGCACACAAACGTGTTCCGGCTAGCAGCTCTAGGCCCTCAATGAAACCTTTCGCGTAACGCTTCGGGCCCGTAATCACAGCCCAGCCAGCGCGGTAGCCTGCCACCCGGTACGCCTTGGACAACCCGTTAAACGTCACGGTGATCACATCAGGTGCGACCTCAGCCATGGAGACGTGCTCAGCGTCGTCGTAAAGAATACGGTCATAGATCTCGTCGGCAAGAATCATCAAGTCGAATTCGCGGGCAATGTCTGCAATGCCCTCAAGCACCTCGCGCGAGTACACAGCACCCGTGGGGTTATTGGGGTTTATCACCACAATCGCCTTGGTGTGCGGGGTGATCTTAGACCGGATATCCTCCAGCGACGGGTTCCAGCCGTCCTCCTCGTCACAGAGGTAGTGCACCGGCGTGCCACCAGACAGGGACACCGACGCCGTCCACAGCGGATAATCCGGCGCCGGGATAAGGACCTCATCGCCGTCATTAAGCAGCGCCTGGGTGACCATGGAGATCAGCTCCGAAACACCATTTCCCAGGTACACGTCATCCACATCGAAGCGGGGGAAATCGTCGATCAGCTCATAACGCGTCACCACAGCCCGCCGCGCCGGGATGATGCCCTTCGACGTGGAGTAGCCCTGGGAGGTGGGCAGCGCTGCGATCATATCGCGCATGATCACATCCGGTGCATCAAAGCCAAAAGCCGCCGGGTTGCCCGTGTTCAGCTTCAGGATGGTGTGCCCGTCCAACTCCATGCGCTCGGCCTCGGCGGTGACTTCGCCACGGATATCGTAGGCCACGCCTTGGAGCTTTTTCGCTTCGCCGAATACGCGTCGCGCTTGACGACGAGCAGGGGTGCCGGGGTCCTTAAAGGACGTATCTGTGTGCTCTGTGTCCTCTGTGTGCGCATCAACCATGGGCGTTATTGTGCCACATGTGCGGTGGGAACAATGAACACAGCCCCGACCGGGGCGGTCGGGGCTGATCGCGCTTACTAACGGGGCAGCCTTGCGTCGCCTATGGTGATGGACTCAACTTGCTCGGGATCGATGATCTCCCCGTACAGCAGGGAGGTTACACAGACATGAGGCTGCTGGTCGAGGTCGCATGATTGACCTTGCTGCTCCAGGACGTGGGTGGAGCCGTCGGAAAGCGTGGCGATTGCTTCCGGCAACCCACCAGGCAGGGTTAAGCCCTCCGGCCACTGGCCAGACTCCGGCAAACTGGAGCGGTCAAAGGGGGCGCTGTCGGTATAGTCCACGCTCACACCCAGCGGCGATAGTGTGGCTGAAGTGATGGTCACCTCCGGGTCTGACTGTGCGCGTGCCTGATTAATAGTCAGTGGCACAGAAATAGGCTGATAGTCAAGTTTAAACTTCAACTTCCACGAGCCTTCAGTAATCAGGACATCATCTGGAAACGGAACCCACAGGTCCTGCAATTCCACCACGGCCGTAGCCGCATTGAGATCAATGCCACCACTCACGCGGTACTGTTCCACCATTTGGATAGTGTTATCGGTAGGGTCCTCATCATAAAAGTAGAGAGAACCAGCCTGGCTATTTAACCCGGGCCGAAAATGAGTGTGGTGCGATTTAAAACCAAGCGGGAGAATTCCATCATCAAATGCGTCCGGCAGGTTGTTAAAAGGCGTGCCATCATCTTTGGTAATGGTGTAGCGGATTGCCACATTACGCTCATCACCAATAACCGCATCAGCTGTGATGGTTACGCCATTATCGCTGGCAGACGCCCCAAGCGGCTGTCCAATCAGCTCAAGTGTGCCAAACTGCTCCGCACCAGCACCAAAAATCTCAGCGGCAAAATTTTGCACACTCGCAAAAGTGCCAGTGGCATAGGCCGCCCCGCCGCCAACCACAAGACCTGCGGCAACAAAAGCAGCAACCAGGCCCTTAGTGGTACGTGACCCGCCGCGCAGCCGCGACCTGCGCGGTGACGCAGCACCAAGCTGTGCTACCAGCTGGTCTTTTTCCTGGTCAGTAAAGTGGACCTGGTTCAGTTCCTGGGTGAGGGAAGTGGACAAGTGCTCGTCGTAAAGCGTGTTCTTATGCATAATGAACTCCTTGCAAAGTTGCTGCTAGCGCGCGGCGTGCGCGGCGCAGGCGCTGGTAAATGGCATCAGGGGTGGAATCGGTCAAGTCCGCGATCTCGGCGGCGGAGTAACCCTCGTAGTAGAAAAGGTGGATGGCGATGCGCTGGTCCTCGGGCAGCTGCTGCACCGCCTCCGTTACCGGCGCAGACTCAGGGTGAGTGTGGGTAGAAGGGTGCTCATGAGGGTCGGAGTCCGCGTGCAGGCGGTGCGCGGCCGACTTGAGCTGATCCTTGCAACGATTAATCGCCGTGCGCAACACCCACGCCTTCTCATGCTCGGGGCTGCGGAAAACCGTGGATGTATGCAGCAGGGCAAGCAAGGTTTCCTGCGTGATATCTTCCGCGTCGGCCCTGTTACCCAGGTAAGAAACGCCCAGGCGCAGGATCATATCGGCGTACTTATCGACGAGCCGCCGTGCCCTTTGATTATCTTCACGTGGCATCCGTGCCTCCCTGTGTTGTGCGGGTATTTACTACTAACACGACTGATGGGCGGGAATCCTGACATGGGGGTGGTTTTCTGCGGAACTATGGCACATTCGGTCGCCAGTTTTCGCTTTTACCGAAGAAATTTAAGAAACTGGCAACCCAAAAGAGCATTTGTGTCTGAAGCTGTATCGACCCCGCCCACCGCTCGACTGATCCACACCTTCAGGCAGACGCATCTATACTTAAGGCTGTGAGTCAACCGTATCGCCCAATAAACCCACAGATGCGCCTGTCTGATGATGAACGCTCAGATGCTATGAGCGCCCTTGGGCGTGCCCTTGCAGAAGGGCGGATCACACTTCCGGAATACGAAAGCAGAATTGATGCGGTGTGCAACTCGAACAACCGTGGCGAGCTTGCTCCTCTGTTTCGCGACATCCCCCACCAACCCGGAGTAGATAGCGGTGTGGAACTGTATAGCGCGAATGAGATCGCAGAAACACACCAGCGCGGGCGAAAAACACGAGCCGGGCTGCTGGGGTTGGTATCAGTCGGATCCATCGCCGGTATGATTACCACCACAGCAGCGACAGGAAGTGGAGCCGGAGTGGCATTTCTCCTGCTTATCCCCACTGTGTTTATTCTCTTGTACGTGATGAAGGTAGGGCCGTCTAAGTGGTACGTGCCTAGCCCACGCCAGTTAGAACGCCAGCGGATGCGTGAAATTCGAGCGGCCCATGCTCACGAAACTGCCCAACGCCGCATCGAACGCAAGCAGCAGTTCGACCAGCTCACCGGCGAAGCTATGGGATTGGCGCAAAATGCCTTAGACCGCTTCAAGGATAAAGGGAACCGCCAATAAGGGGCCAGTACTTGCAGTGAAAGCTGGAAAGTCCTGTCTCGCGCACCTCTGCCCAAATCCCCAGACGCCTTCGGCAGGCTGATTCTGAGCTAAGAGTGGACGTCTCTTAGGACTCTTCCTCAGGGGGAGGTGGAGGCGCGGCTGGGGCGGCAGGAGGCTTTGGCGGAGTTGGTGCCGCAGGAGCTGGCGGAGTTGGTGCCGCAGGAGCTGGCGGAGTTGGCGCGGCTGGGGCGGCTGGTGCCGCAGGAGCTGGGGGAGTTGGCGCGGCAGGAGCCGGCGGAGTTGGCGCGGCTGGCGCGGCTGGTGCCACAGGAGCTGGGGGAGTTGGCGCGGCAGGAGCTGGGGGAGTAGGCGCGGCAGGAGCCGGCGGAGTTGGCGCGGCTGGCGCCGCAGGAGCTGGTGGTGTTGGTGCGGCAGGAGTCACTGGCTTCGCTGGTGCAGCTGGAGCAGCTGGGGCGGCGGGAGCCTCGGGCTTTGGCTTTGCTTTTGGTTTCGGTGTGATCGTCAGCTCAGCACGCGCCGGGTTGACAAATGCCTTCTCGGCCGGAGAGGGCAGTTTGCCGTCGATAAGCACTGAGTCACGCAGCAGGGTCGACACATCGCGCGGGTTCGCCGCGGCCCCCAACGCTTTAACCCCGCCGTCGAACATGTTGGTGCAAAACGGGCAGGCGGTGGCGATCTCTTCGGCGCCGGTCTCGAGGGCTTGCTCGGTGCGGAACTCGTTAACACGCTGGCCGATGTTTTCCTCCATGAACATGCGGGCACCGCCAGCACCACAGCAGAAGGCCTCGTCGCGGTTTTTCTTCATCTCAGAGACTTCCATACCGGTGGATTCCAAAAGTTCACGCGGTGGGTCGAACACTTTATTGTGGCGGCCAAGGAAGCACGGATCGTGATAGGTGATCGGCTTGCGGTTCTCGGCGGTGCGTGGCACAGGCTTCAGCCGGCCGTCACGCACGAGGCGATTCAGTAGCTGAGTGTGGTGGAACACGTCGAAGTGGCCATCAAAATCCGGGTATTCGTTGCGGATCGTATTAAAACAGTGCGGGCAGGTGGTAATGATTTTCCGGTGGCCTGCAGGGACACCATCGAAGGTGGCGTTGAGCGTATCGACGTTCTGGGTGGCCTGCATCTGGAACAGGTACTCGTTACCCGCGCGGCGGGCAGGGTCACCGGTACATGTCTCGCCGGTGGAAAGTACTGCGTATTTCACACCGGCTGTCTCCAGCAACTCCACAACCGCGCGGGTGGTGCGCTTGCCATGCTCGTCGTACGCGCCTGCACAGCCAACCCAAAAGAGGTATTCGGTATCGGAGAAATCGTCAACGTCTTCGCCCACTACAGGCACTTCGAGGCCGTCGCGGCGGGCCTCCTCAACCCAGCTGGCGCGTTCGGAATTATTGCGGCCCCAGGGGTTGCCCTTGGTCTCAATATTTTTAAACAGACCAGTGAACTCAGAGGGGAATTCACTTTCTGCAAGCACTTTGAACCGGCGCAGGTCAGTGATGTGGTCGATGTGCTCAATATCGGTAGGGCACTGGTCCACACAGGCACCGCAGTGGGTACAGGACCACAGCACGTCTGGGTCCACCTCGCCCGCCATGGATAACACATCCAAGCCAGCGTGAGAGTCGTAATTATTGAGCGCCGATTCGCCTAAGTCCAGCATGAACTTTTTTGGGCTCAGTGGCTTCTCGGTATTCCACGCCGGGCAGAGTTCCTGGCAGCGCCCACATTCTGTGCATGCGGTTGTATCCAGCAGCATTTTCCATGAGCTAGGAGTAACAGCGGCATCAAGGTCCACGTCTTCGTCGTCAAGCGCCGGTGTGGAAACCTTACCCAAAGCCTTGCTGCCATCGGGATTGCGCTGGAAGAAGATGCTAAAAAAGGCGGTAAAGCGGTGCCACGCCACACCTGCGTTGAAATTCAGTGAGATAAATAGGACGAATGCGAGCCCGCCAAGCAGCTTGACCAGTGCGAACACGGAGACTAATTCGGGTGAGGCAGGTAGCAACTTTGCGATCTGCCCGCTGACAAAATCAGCCCACGGGGCGTTGCCGCCGTATGTTGCGATCTTCGCCGCCTTGACCAAGAGCATACCCAGGCCCTCGGTAAACACGATCGTCTCGATCAGGTACGCGTGCCAGGCAGTGGAATTGAAAAAGCGGGATCCGCGCTCCGAGTTGCCCAGTTTCAGCCGCACCCCGATTAAGAACAGGATGCCCACAATCGTTGCAAGCGCCAGCACTTCCTCAAGGAAGTGATACACGTTCCAATCAGACAGAAACGGCCAACCACCGGCCGGGTTAAAGGTTTGAATATAGGCCTCGAACCACACGATAATGCCAAATAAAAAACCCACCATCACAGCCCAGTGCGCGATGCTAACCAGTGGCTTTCCCTTGAAATGGGTGTGCCCGAAGACCTCCACGATCACTCGCCATAAACGCTTAGCCCAATTGTTAAAGCGCGAGATGGTCGTCGGCCCACCTGAGGCCACAAACCGCACCATCTGCACAGCGCGGTAGATGAAAAACGCCCACACTGGAATCGATACCAGAACACCGATCCAGCCTAAGGTCATGGTCATGCGAAGGTCCCTTCTTACTGACAGTCCCCTACAGCCTAAACGGTCGGCCCGACATTGCCATTGTCCAGTATTCATGAGCATCCGCCCCTGCTGGTAAACACCTTCGGAGAAGACACCTCGGCAAGGAAGCAGCGGCAGCGGAACGGGTGCGGAGAGTCATAACATTCCTCAATTTCGCAAAAAGGGTGGCTGAACCAAAGTATCGAAATGCCTGTGTCCCGGCAGGGAGAGTTTTGTGGCAGCCATCGTGCTGTGGTGAAAGGGAAGTCAGGTGCCCTTCAAATTGGGGGCACCGTGCGCGAGAGCGCCCCTATCCGGGAAGAGGTGTCTGCGTCAGCCTCGCAATTTTGTCGAGGAGCCCGTGCATGGTGTCATGTGGAATCGGGGCACTCGTCGTCGTAGCGCTTCTTCGACGTATGAACAAGCCTGAGTATGATTTTTCGTGTGAATACTTGGACCCTGCGGCATCCCACCCATGGGCTTCTTGAGGTGAAGATTGCGCCTTGCGGTCAACTCAGCGGAAATGTTGCAGCTATTGACACAAGTGACGAGGAGTTTGATCAAGACGGGCTCGGCGCAGAGTTGCTTATCGACGGCCACGTGGTCTCACGGGTGTACGATCTCACTGACTCGCTGGTTCTGCGCAACAACGGCATCGGCCCTGATGAGTGGGATGATGATGTGCTTTTTGATCAATGTGTTGATTTGACGTTACGTGAACTGACCAACGAGGTGCATTCGGTTGTGTTGACCGAGGGGCGCTCATGGATCGAGTTTGATGCACCCAAGGATTCGCCTTCACATCGCTGGCAAAAGCTGGCGGCGAAGAACCCGAACTACGCCCTAGTTAGGCCATTGTTGACTGGTCTCGAGGTAGCTGTGCTCGGTTTTGTACTGCTGATGGCTTTGAAACTTATCCCGTTTTTACCCGACCCGATTCTGGGTACCTCGCAGATTGTGGAAATGGTGTTGGACCTTTTTGAACAGCCGATGCCACAGTGGTTGTCCACAACTATTGATTATTCGCGCGTCTGGTTGCCGATTCTGCTTGGGCTGATCACAGCTGTCGGTGCGCGTCGCACGGCTATTTACTCCACCAAGGTCAAACGTGAATGGGAGCTTGATGAAGGAAATGAGCCCCAATAGCTGGTCTGGCATTGGAAGGCGCGGTGCCCGTCGTCGAGAACTTGACGACGCGCACCGCACTTCACCTTCGCGCCGAAAGGGGCGAGAGGGTCAAAAGGGTCCGGCTACTAGAACCCGAAGAGTGCTCCAAAGGAACCAAAGGTCTGCAGGAGGAAACCTGAGGCGAGCATACCGAGGAATGTGGCGGAGATCCCAATAACGGAGCCCACAATGAGTGGAACAAGCCATGGGTTGGTGGGCTGGGGACGTTGATCTACGTCATTCTTATCGGTTGGGGTTGGCTTCTCATCGTCCTTTCCGGGCTCCGTTGTCCCAGGTTCGAGAGATGCACCAGGCGTGGTTACCGTGGTGATGGCACTATCACCGAGCGCAAACGTGAGAGTCTCAGGCTCCGAGGTGATTGTGGTGCCGTCGATAAGCGTTGCCTCATAGGTCAAATCGAACTGGTAGACACCAGGATCTGAAAACGCCCAATTCACGTGAGTGTGGGAGGCGAAATCAGTGCTGATGGTGTGATCACCTGTAGTGGAATCAATCAGGACGTCACTTCCGCCAAATCCATCCGTCAGGAAGACACCCCAAGAAGCATCAGCCGGCACGTTCTTCGGGCGAAGAACGAGGTTGACCCCTTCTTCGGTGTAGTCAGCATAATTGAGGGACTGGGTGTTATATCCAGGCCAAATGATGTGCGGGTTTTGCTGCTGTGGCAGAAGATAGAACTTTTCTCCTACCTGCCCCATAAAGTTGAACTTCTCATTGGCCCAACGATTGCTTCGGGTCTGCAACGCATTGTCACGAGCCACCAGAGCGATGGTATCCAAGTCTTGGCGTTGGCGTCCCCGCTTCACCAGGTTTGTGTCATCAAGGAGGACGGCGACAAATTTATCACCTTCACGTTCCACCGCGATGTCAACGTGTCCACGGTCAAGGGCGATGAGCGAAGCGGTGTTCTTATCGTCGCCTTGGTCTTGTGGCCCTGGAGCAGACGGCTGTGGCGTTGGCGTAGGCGTTGGTTCGTGCGAGGGTGGGGTAATACCGGGGTTAGCCTGGAACTCGTTGATAGCGGCGTTGCCCACTGCAAAGGTCAACGGCATAGGCTCCGATGCAACAGGTGTACCGTCAGGGTCTTTTGCCTGGAAGGTGACATCGAAAACGTAGCGGCCAGGCTTCGAGAATGACCATGCCAACGGGGTGTCGCGGGTGAAGAAATCGGACACAGTCCCAATGGAATAATCTTCGGTCACAGAGCTGGCGTGTACCACTTGGCCTGTGTTCCACGAGAATTCGTGAACACCCCAGCTAGCGCCCTCAGGGATCTGCCTTGGAGTAAGTACCAAGTTCACTTCACGCTCGAGAAAGTCGTTGTAGTTCAGGTTATACGTGTTGTACCCCACCAGTGGGAGGTTATTCACGGGATCGTGTGGCAGGTTGTAATACTGGCCACCACGTGGGCCCATAAAATCGAACTTTTCCTGGTTGTATTCGCCACTGCGCGTGGTTAGCGACGCATCGTTAACCCCGATGGCCAGTGAACCAGGGGAGGTAACCTCCTCAGAGTCTTTCACAAGCGTTGTGGTCAAGGCACCGTCTTGATAGTTTGCGGTGATATTGACTGCACCACTGGTAGCAACAGCATCTCCAGTAACCAGCGGGACTGACGGTTGCTGCCCGTCGCCAGGTTGTGGTGTATCAGAGCCGTGATTTGGGGTAGTTGGCTGTGAGCCTGATGAATTGTTGGAGGCAGCTCCGCCGATTGTGGCATCACTGACAGCAAAGCGAAGCGTTTCTTTCTTAAACTTCGTTGGGAACTCTTCAGGGTAGCTGCCACCCGCATAGTGCGCACGGTACTGGATCTCAAACTCGTAAATACCTGGCTGCGTGAATACCCAGTTCAGTTTATCGTCGCTACGCTCGGTGGTTTCGATCGCAGTGGTAGAGGTGGAATCCAACACAACCCCCGAGGCATGATAAGCACCCCATTGCGCACCAACTGGGGTGCTGACAGGGGTGACGTGCAAGGCTAGGCCTTGGTCGGTGAAGTCGTGGTAGTCAAACCCGGAGGTTGTGTAACCTAGCGTCGGGCTAGTGGTGGAATCCTCAGGCAAGAGATAGAAGTCTGGGCCAGGAGACTGCAAGAAATCGAAGGCGGCGGCTTCGTCTTTGGATTCCCGTGAGACAAGCTGGGAGTCCTGCACGCCGAGAGTTATGGTTCCGGGCACATGATTAGGCCCATCGGTTCCTTCGCGGAGGTACGTGTGCACCTTGAAGTTATCGTCCCACTCGCCAGTAATGGTGTACTCGCCAGTGGTGACTACCTGCGTATCCGCTGGAAGAGTGACCCCAGTTTGATTGGGGGTGTCAGGCTGTGGTGCCTGTGGATCTTGGGGAGCAGGGTTACTGGGCTGTGGTGCTACCGGGGATGGCTGATCAGCGGATTCTTCCAGCGTGGTGGAGTAGGTAAGCTCCTTGGCGTTCCACTCACCCGGAATAATTTCTGCTGAAGTCACCCGTGTATTTGGATGCGGGTAGAAGGTGAATTTTGGTGTATAGCCTTCATAGTCCCCGCCATCTTGGAAACGAATCGTTGCCTTACCGTTGTTGACGGTCATCTGGAGTGGATATTCCGCAACCGAAGCATCCGCGCTGGCGTAGACTCCGCCATCAATAAAGCCTCGGATCTTTGGATCGGCGAAGCTTAGCGTTGCAAGTGTGTAGTCGCTGTCGTGCGGATCGGCCACCATGGTTACTTCTACCGAGGTGTCACTAGGGGTGTGTACTTCTTGGCTCAAGGGGGTATGGCCAGGGATCTGGCGCTTGTCCTGGATGGTGGAAGCATCATTTTGAGAAGTCGTGGAAGCAGTAGCGCCTCGGGCGACGGCAACTGGTAGAGAAATCCAGCGTGGATTGTCACCCTCAGGGGTAAAGACAGCCTGGAGGCTTGCTTCTCCGGCAGCGAGGAGCTCATCGTAGGAGGCGGTACCGTTTTCTACTTCGATATCGGTAAGGAAGTAGCCGTGGTTCAGCAGGGTCAACGTCCCGTTGACAGTAGGGTCTCCGGAGTCGAACGTGATGGTCGAGAGATGTTCGTCACCATCTTTCTCCGGGTTAGCCTTAGGCGCGATGCTAAGCGAATAGTTCTGCTGAGACGCATCGCCTGGGTGGGCATCGTCGTAACGTTGCTGCAGGGAGGGGGTCTGGTGGTCTACTGGCTTCAGCCCACCGACTTGGATAGCCAGTTTCTGTGGCCCGGATGAAATCAGGTTCCCCTGCTTATCGCGTGCCGACGATTGGTAGGTGAGCACATACCGGCCCGGCTGGGTGAAGGTGGTCCAGTTGTGGGTGTGTTGGCCCACATTCAGGCGGGCGGAGCGGAAACCTTCATCACTGGAGGACATGAGGCGACGCAGGTTTTTCCAGTCACCATCGTTGGTGTAGCTGAACATTTCCACTTTGCCGGGACCTTCTACGTCGAGAATGTCCAAAGCAATAGTGCCGTCGCGGAAGTCGTCGGCGGGGATATTCGCATCAGCACCAAAACCTAGCCACACTGGGTTATGCCCACCACTGGTAAAGGCAGGGCTGGCATAAAGAACTTCCCCGTCTTCAGCCAAGAAATCCAGTAGTTCATCATCGGTGACGTTGAACTGGTATTGGTTGTTGCCTTTATCGCTCCACCCTTTACCAATCCATACGGCTGTTTCTTCCAGGGGATAGTTGTTTTCCTGGAATTCGTTCTTCAACTCGAATGTGTTGCTGTCAAAGTTGAAGAAGGTCTTTGGTGCGTCCACATGGCCTTGGGTGGTGATGGTTTTCCCATCATCTGGTCCGGCGTGTACTGGGCTGGCCACCAGCACGCCGCCCAGTAGGGAAAGGGCGGTGGTGGTGGCGATGAGATGAAGATGCCTCTTCTTCATAGCGGTGAAAACCTTTCTTAAGTTGTATGAGTTTGCTGAAAGTATACTGCAAAAGAATGTCGTTTTCACTAGGTGGAGGTGGCTGAAGGAGCCGCGAGTACAGTACGAAAGGCAAGCGCTGGCTAAAAACTAACGGAAAATACTATCTTGTTGATCCGGGCCTGCGTAACGCGCTGTTTGACAGCCTCAGCTTCGATCACGGCCACGACCTGGAAAATATGGTGTACCGCGAGCTGCGCCGCCGGGAACCGCATGCTACTTGATTGCTGCCGATCGTCTTGCTCCTGCTACCGGGAATGTTGAGTGGATTGATGCCTTGGCATTTCTTGGTCAAAAAGCGCACCTACTACGCTGGAAGGCATGGGATTTTTTGATTCGCTCATGGGCAATGCCAGCAACGCAGACCCACAACAAGTCGTCGAGAGCTTGAGGCAAGACCGTATCCTGCTTCCACAGGAAGAGGTTTTGAATGCTTTTAAGCTCTTCCGGGATCTTGTTGTGTTTACTGATTGGCGCATCATCGCCATCGATGTGCAGGGGTTAAGCGGGAAGAAGCGGTCTTACCAGACCATTCCCTATAGTTCCATTAGCCGCTTCGAGGTAGAAACAGCGGGAACAATGGATCGCGATAGCGAGATTGACATCTATGTTTCTTCGTCGACCACGCCGACTCTTGCCTTGGAGATTCGTGATGAGCGCGCGCTGATCGACGTCCAAACCTTGCTTGCACGTGCACTGCGTGGCCATTAGCCAAAGCGCCGCGACTTGCGCGTGACGACGAACACCCGCCCGCAATCCGCTCCAGTACCAGCCAAACTCATAGTGCGCTGTCTAATTGCCGAAAAATAGTTGGCTTAAGCTAGCCTAGACCGGGTGGGGCAGCCGGACAAGTGACCTCTTCGGTCGTCACTTTTGGCTGAGGAGGAGGCTTTTAGGAGAATGTGGCAACCGAAGAGAACCTGCAGATAATCGTTCCATCGGATGATACGTCGATAAGTGCTTGCGGGTTTAAGCTACAAAGTATGGTGAACTCCCGCATGCGCCGGACGCGGCTAGAAACCACGCTGATCTTGCTGGCAGTAATCGTCAGTGGTCTGATTCTTTGGGTGATGTGGTACCAGGTTCTCGCTGTCACCCATGAAGAGGGTCCGATCGAGGGCATTGAGATGTACCAGCCCTATATGTTTGCGGAGATTGTTCCGTCAATCATTGCGTGGATTCTGCTGCCCAAGGCGATTGCACACCACCCCGACGAGTACCGCGTGCACAACCCCATCCCAGGAACAACGGGAAGCTTGGTTGCAGGTTTTATTGTGGTTGTCTGTAGCGCCTTTTTGTTGGCAATACCGGCTGGACTTGTGGCGCTAGTGAGCATGGTCTCACGCGGTAGTGCGCGTTGGTCGGTAGCGGCAGTAGTGGCGTTAGTTGGTTCCTTCACGCTTTCTATGGTCATCGACCCGGAATGGACTAACAGTGCCGAGGATTATGTAGTTTCTGTAGTTGCCATCGCCTTGGCGGCTATACCAGCCTTGCTGGTTGGGCAGTACCGGTCGAAGCGTCGTGAAGCAACCCGGCTGATGCACGCCGAAGCCGAAACCGCGCGTGCCGACGAACGCGCCCGCATTGCCCGCGACATGCACGACACGCTCTCGCACAGGCTCAGCCTGATTGCCGTGCATGCCGGAGTGCTGGAGCAACAACCAGACCTGCCCAATCGTGCCGAGGTGGCTGGCACGATCAAAGAGCAGTCCGCCAAAGCTGTGGAGGATTTAAGCCAAGTGCTGAACATGCTGCGCGATGCCGACGGGCAGAAAGACCCTGCCACCGCGTTTGCCCAGGTGATCGAGGAAGCACGTGCCGCTGGGCAGGACGTGCGTTTGGCCACCCCAGTAGAAGAAGTACCGCACGACCTGCCCACCACAGTGCACCACCTTTTTCACCGCACCCTGACAGAAGGGCTAACCAACGCCCGGAAACACGCACCGGGTGCTCCCGTGACCGTGACGATTACCGGCTCAGAGCTCACCGTGGTCACGGAAACCACGCACGCGGCGGTGACCGGGCCAGGGGAGGGGCCGGGGTTAGATTCTGCGCGTGGTGCCGGGCTTGGTTTAGTAGGGGTCCGCGAGCGGGCTCGTCTACTGGGCGCTACCGTGGAAGTGACCGACCACCCGCATACGTTGAAAGTGAGCGTGCCGTGATCCGCACCATCATTATTGACGACGAAGAACTTCTGCGCTCCGGGCTACGGATGCTTGTGGGCGCTGATGAGCGTATCGACGTTGTGGGCGAGGCAGCCGATGGGCGCGCCGGGCTGGAGCTGATTGCCAGCGAAAAACCGGATGTGATCTTGTTGGATCTGCGCATGCCGGTGCTCGACGGGGTGGGTGTGTTGGAAGAACTGCGTGGTTGGCTTAACCCGCCTAAGGTGCTGGTCTTAACGGCTTTTGACACCGATGACCTGGTGCGTGCAGCCTTGGCGGCCGGTGCGGTTGGTTTTTTGGTGAAGTCGTCAGCACCAGATGTGCTGGCTGAGGCGATCGTAGCTACTCATGCCGGACGCAGTGTGCTCAGCCCCGGCGTGCTTGAACGCGTGGTGAGGCCGGCGCGGGGGGCAACAGGATCGGGTGAGCACGCTCGGGCCGCGAGTTCGCACGAGGCGGACCCGCTTGCCCTCTTGAGTGTCCGCGAGAGGGAAGTGGCACTGCTTATCGCTGAGGGGCTGACTAACCCCCAAATCGCCAGGCGTCTATATCTTTCTCTGCCTACTGTGAAGACACACGTGGCCCGTATCCTGGACAAACTTGGGGTAGAAAACCGTGTGCAGGTGGCCACGCTGCTTCACGGCTATGTGTAGCTAGCCTGCGCGTGGGGCGCTGGAAACTCCGCGAAGGCTGCCCTCATCCCTTGGGATGACACCCGGGAGCGAAAAACATTCTCTCGGCTGATACCCTCCCATGGCCTGGAAATCTACTGTGGACCTATGGCTTCTAGTTTCTTGCCCCTGATTCTCAGTCCATGCGCAGACCAGCTGTTTTGCCGGTTTCTCAGGGTGTTTCTCGGGGGTATCCCTGACCCTGCACGGGGTCAGAAAAGGGCTGCTTAGCCACCTTTTTCGCTTGACACGACAGCCCGTGCGCGGTTCACTTTAATCGACGCTACTCGCGCGGTTCACTCCGAGTCGCCCCTAGTATTTTCTTTGTCACTCACGTTTCACACTAATTTCAAGGAGTATTGCAGCAATGTCCGATAGTGATTCTTCGGGTTCCTCCCTCAAGCCCATCGCAGCCGCGCCGAAGAAGAAGCGCAAGAGGGGAATTATCATCGCCGTTCTCGCCGTGGTGGCGTTGGCTCTCGTGGCTGCTTACGCGTTCTTCGGACAGTCAGATCCCATCAACACGGTGGAAGCGGCGGATGTGCACGAAGTTGAGCAGCGCGACATCACAACTTCAGTGCCTGTCAACGGCACGGTGGAAGCAGCAGATACCAAGCAGGTCACTACCACAGTGACCGCGCCCATCACCTCGATCAGTGTGAAACCGGGTGATCGCGTGCAGCAGTACCAGGTGGTGGCTCAGCTTGATACCACCGAGATTGACCGCAGGATCCTCGACGAGGAAGCTGCGCTGAACGCTGCCCGTAACGCCGGTGAGACTGACCTGGCTAACCTGCAAAAGGCGGTCAACAGGGCGTGGGCGGATAAGCAGGCGACTACCATTACCGCCCCCATTGCAGGAATCGTCGCGTCGGTGTCTGGTGAGGTAGGGGCGCCGCCGGCAGGCCCGATTCTAACTATTGCTAATGACTCCCGCTTGATCGTTTCCGGCCAGCTTAAAGAAGGAGACCTCCCGAAGGTGTCCGCCGGCCAAGAGGTCAAGTTCACTACCGCAGCCACCGGTGATAAGGAATTTACCGGTACGGTTGAGCGGATTTCACCGATCGGTTCGCAGCAGGCCCCGTCTCAGGGGACAGCCTCGAAGCCGGAAGTGACCTTCCCGGTCGAAATCACCGTCAACGGTGAGGTGGACGAGCTGCGCATTGGTTCCTCCGCTAAAGCGCAGGTCATCTTGGAACAAGAAAGCGGGCTTCCGGCAGTGCCACGTGAGGCGATACTTTACGACGAAGACGGCTCCGCCAGCGTGCTCGTGCTTGTCGACGACGACGCCGGCCAAACAATCGTCGAAAAGCGTGATGTGGAACTCGGCGCAAGGGACAACCTCTACGTCACTGTCACCAACGGTGATGTGGAAGGCCGTGTGCTGGACCGAGCAGCGAAGTACCGCGAATTCGAAGGCCAACCCGTCGTGATCGATGAGACGAAGCAGGAGAAGTAGCCGATGCGGGTTGTCAGCATGAACGGGATTACCAAAACGTTCAATCAAGGTGGTGATGCTGAGCTCACCGTGCTGCACGGCGTAGACATGCACGTCGATGAAGGGGAGTTTGTTTCCATCGTTGGTACGTCCGGCTCCGGCAAATCAACGCTCATGAATATCATGGGTTTGCTGGACCAACCCACAACCGGCACCTACATGCTAGGGGATTTAAACGTTGCCGATGCGCAAGACGACGAGTTGGCGCAACTGCGTTCCCAAAACATTGGGTTTGTATTCCAGAATTTCAACCTGATCCCCAGGATGTCGTCGTTACGCAATGTGGAAATGCCGATGATGTACGCCGGTGTCCCCCGGTCTGAACGCACGCAACGTGCGCGCGAACTGCTGCACGCAGTGGGCATGGAAGAACGGATGGACCATGACCCCGCGCAACTGTCTGGCGGGCAGAAACAACGCGTGGCTATTGCGCGCGCCATGGCAAACAAACCGGCGCTCATACTTGCCGACGAACCAACCGGTGCCCTCGACACCGCCACCGGGCGGATGGTGATGGACCTGTTCCACACCCTGAACTCCCAGGGCACAACGATTGTTCTCATCACCCACAATCCGGAACTAGCCGACGAAACAGACCGCGTGCTCACAATGCGCGACGGAGTGTTTGAAAGCGAGCACCACAAATGAATTTGATGGAATCAATCCGACTGGCAGCAACCAGTCTGCGCGCCAATCGCATGCGGTCTTTGCTGACGTTGCTCGGTGTGATCATTGGCATTGCCTCGGTGATCGGGATTATGACAATCGGTAACGCGCTGAGGGCGCAAACCATGGAAGGGCTTGAATCTTTTGGTGCCGGTGACATACCAGCAAACGTGACGCTACGCAGCGAAGAGGACGAGGACGCGGACTTCTCAAACTTCGATGCAGAATCGCACCCAGAATCGTTGATTACTGAGGAGATGATTGACCAGATTGGTCAATCGCTTGGGCAGGACCTGCAAGGATATTCGGTGAGTGCGCAGGGCCCGCGGGAAGCTGAACTGACTGATCCCACAGGTGTGACTGAGGCCAGCTCCTCGAGCTCAATCGAAGGCGTGAATGAAAACTCACTAAGCTATGCGGGTACTGACATTGTCGCGGGCCGCGGCATTGATGCCACAGATGTGGCCGGTGCTAGCCAGGTGGCGATCATCTCGGAGGAAGCAGTAGACAAACTTTTCAGTGGTGATACTGAACGGGCATTAGGGTCAGAACTGCAGCTTTCATCCTCCGCATTCGACACCCCGGTAACTGTCGTGGGCGTTTACTCGGCGAGTTCTGGCAATGAATTCCTGAGCTTTACCGATTCGGTTTCACGGGTTTACCTCCCATACACCCTCGTGAAAGACCTGGGAAATCTTCCCGAAGGGTTCGAAAGGGTCAGCTTCCGCCCTGAAGCAGATGCACCAGCAGATCCTGAAGCAGATGCACCAGCAGATACCGTGCGGACACAGATACAGGCCCTCTTCGATTCCTTCTACGCCGACGACACCTACGCACATGTCAAAGTCAGCGACGTGACGAGTGGACTCGATCGGGTCAATTCAGTGATCAACAATATTTCGCTTGCGATCTCTGGAATTGCGGCCATTGCTTTGCTGGTAGGCGGTATCGGTGTGATGAATATTATGCTGGTGTCGGTCACAGAACGCACACGCGAAATCGGCATCAGGAAAGCGCTCGGCGCAACGGGCAAAGCCATCAAACTCCAATTCGTCGTGGAAGCGATGATGGTGTGTTTGCTTGGCGGTGTCATCGGAGTGCTAGCCGGTGGACTGCTAGGCTACGCTGGCTCTGCCGCAATGAAAGCACCCGGGCTGCCGCCGGTATCGGCTGTTGTGATTGCGTTGGTGTTTTCGTTGGGTATCGGCCTGTTCTTCGGCTATTACCCCGCCGCGAAGGCAGCCAAGCTGAATCCGATTGAGGCGCTGCGCTACGAATAGCCGTGGAACAAAAGCATTGACCTGCCCGGCGGGTGTGTCCTGACTACGGGCACCGCGCTGGGCCCCAGCCTTAGGTTGGTTGGATCAGAGATCCCGGTGCTTCAATGAGAGCCAAGCACCGAATCCGGGGGCGTTGCAGAGATGTCTTTGAAGACACTGCCTTCGAGATGGTAGCGGCGGATGTTTGTGCGAGAGCTTCTGGTTCACTGATCCGTTACGTCAGAATGTGCGATGGGTTGTGCCTGGGCTGGCGGCACGACAGCACGTGAGCCTGCCAGCGAAAGGGCAGTGCGGCTAACACCTGCAGAACTGTGGGACAAGACGCAATAAAACCAAAACGAATGAGCGGTCAGCAGTGGGTAGATTAGCGTGGCATAGCTTTTATTCGTGGAGTTCCTGTTACCCGTCACCGGCCCTAGCTGACTACGGGCACCGCACGCGCGTAGGTGACCATGTCTTCCCATTCCACAATCTTTTTGCGCTCACGCCCATAGATCTCGCACCCTTCGCCCGCGGCGCGTTCGGCAGCATCGAGCCGGTACCAGCCCTCCCAGGTGGTGTAGGGAATGTCGCGCTGCTCCAGTAGCGCGATAATGGCATCGGGGTCGTCGTGCTGGCGCGGGGTGAGCCGTCCGGACAGTGCGTCGTTGACAAGCAGATCTGTGGTTTCCTTCGCGTCGGACTTGGTGTTGCCGATCAGCCCGACCGGCCCGCGCTTGATCCAGCCGGTCACGTAGAGTCCGTCTTCGACTTTGCCTTGTCCGCTTTCCGACGGGATCACGTTGCGCTCGTAATCAAAAGGTACGCCGGGTAGTGGTTCGCTGCGGTAGCCGATTGCGTGGTAGACGGCCTGCGCTGGCCAGTCGGTGTACTTGCCGGTACCTACGACGTTGCCGTTGCCGTCGTATTCTTGGCGTTCGGTGCGCAGTCCAACAATGGTCTGTTTGTCGTTTTCTCCGTCCTGCGCGAGCAGAACCTCAGTTGGTTCTTCAAAGAAGTGGATGTGCAGGGTGTGTGGGGCGTTCTTCGGTTCGCGCAGGGCGTATTGCTCGAGCACCTGGCAGTTGAGGTCCACAGACTTGTTGGCCCGGCGCGCGGCCACGGAGTGCTCGTCGTACTCAATGTCTTCGGGGCTGACCACCACGTTGATCGTGTCAGATAGGTCTAGCTCCTTGAGTTCCTTCGGGGTGAACTTGGCCTGCGCTGGGCCGCGCCTGCCGAACAGGTGGACTTCCTCTGCTTGGTTTGTGCTTAACGACGCATACACGTTGTCCGGTATTTCCGTGACCAAGAGCTCATCGCCCGTTTTGGCCAGGATGCGTGCAATATCCAGGCCGACGTTGCCCACACCGATCACGGCGACTTGGCGGGCTGAAAGATCCCAGTCGCGTTCGAAGCGGGGGTTGCCGTCGTAGAAGCCGACGAACTCGCCAGCGCCGATGGAATGCTCACCGCCAGGGATGGTCAGTGCCTTGTCGCGCACCGCGCCGGTAGAGATGACGATGGCGTCGTAGTATTCACGCAGTTCGTCGATGGTGAGATCGGCACCTGTGGCGGTATCGCCGATGGTGATATTACCTAGGAGTCGCAGGTGTGGTTTGTCCAGCACGTTATGCAGGGACTTCACAATGCCCTTGATGCGTGGGTGGTCGGGGGCTACACCGTAGCGGATTAGCCCGAAGGGTGCGGGCATTTGCTCGAAGAGGTCGACGTAGATGTCGTGTTCTTCGTTGCGGATGAGGAGGTCGGAAGCGTAGATGCCAGCTGGTCCTGCTCCGATGACTGCGACGCGCAAACTCATGTGCACGGTCCTTCCTTAATTCTTAATCGGCTGTTAAATAGACTGCTTGGTCTGTGAATGTAGTGTTATGGGCGCTGTGTGTAAAGATTATGGGCGATTAAAATTCAGGCTATTATCGGCCAGCCATTTTGATTCAACGCCAATAGTGCAGCTAGCGGTGGTTAATTTAGTCATGGTCGTAGCGTACCCTTTGCTATAGACAAAGTAGTACGGTTAGCGTTCAGTCCATCACGTTCTAAACGAACTATAGCTAGACCGAACGGTCTAAAAGGGGAGATG